>JACNJW010000033.1 GCA_014382365.1 SAR324 cluster bacterium | reverse complement strand
CTCAAAGCAGTAGAAAACGTAAATATGGAAATTGCGTCGGAACTGCTGGGCATGACAGCGGATAGACAGGCGGAAATTGACAGGATGATGCTCAAACTGGACGGAACAGCGACCAAAAATAATTTAGGCGCAAACGCGATTCTCAGTGTTTCAATGGCAGTTGCGGTTACGGCAGCCAATGCACACAATCTTCCGCTTTATGCTTATCTTGGTGGTGTGGGAGGATTCCGTTTGCCGATGCCGATGATGAATATAATTAATGGCGGAGAACATGCAGACAACAGCGTAGATTTGCAGGAATTCATGGTCATGCCGATTGGCGCACCAACATTCCGCGAAGCACTGCGTTATGGAGCAGAAACTTTTCATGCGCTGAAAAAGATTTTACTTAAAAAAGGCTATGCCACAAGTGTAGGTGACGAAGGTGGTTTTGCGCCAAATCTTAAAAGCAATGAAGAAGCCTGCGAAGTAATTCTTGAAGCAATTCAGACAGCGGGATTTGTGTCTGGGAAAGATATTTCGCTGGCCATGGATGCCGCTGCGTCGTCTTTTTGTAAAAACGGAAACTATGACTTTTTTAAATCCGGCCAGGGTACAAAGAACTCAAAGGAAATGCTGGAGTTTTACAGCAGCATGGTTGAAAAATATCCGATTGTTTCGATTGAAGATCCAATGGATGAGCATGATTGGGATGGTTTTGCTGCAATCACCAAAAAACTTGGTAAAAAAGTACAAATAGTTGGTGATGATTTGTTTGTGACGAACACTGAATTTGTCAAAAAAGGAGTAAGCAAAAACGCTGCAAACGCAGTTTTGATCAAACTCAATCAAATTGGGACAGTTTCTGAAACTGTTGCGACTATTCAGCTTTGCCAAAAAGCAGGCTGGAATTATATTATTTCTCACCGCAGCGGCGAAACTGAGGATACGTTTATGGCAGATTTTGCAGTGGCCATGGCCGGCGGACAAATAAAAACCGGTTCGGCATCCCGCAGCGAGCGTATTGCCAAATACAACCGACTACTTGAAATTGAAGCAGAACTCGGAAAATCTGCAATTTTCGGAAGCTGAGCGGAATAATTCCAGTGGGTTTTCCTGAGTCAAATCTGTCAACGTTGAACTGTGACATCCAGTCCTTTTAAAAATAATACCGAGGAGTCCGGACGCATCCTGAAACACGCGCGGACAGTTACAATTTTTACCTTGTTATCACGAATTCTGGGAGCAACCCGGGACCTGGTGATTGCGCATGTTTTCGGGGCCGGATGGATTACGGATGCTTTCGTACAGGCGTTCACCATTCCAAATGTTCTGCGTCGTCTGACTGCCGAGGGTTCAATGACTCTGGCATTCCTGCCTCTCTACACAGAAATCCGTGAACGAAAAAATCCGGAAGCAGCCAGGAAATTTGCGGCAAAAACTTTAGGACTCGTCCTGGCTGCAACTACTATGCTGACCGGCTTGGGAATTATTTTTAGCTCTCAACTTGTTTTCCTTTTTGCGGCAGGTTTTGCTTCTAGTCCGGAAAAGTACGAACTGACGGTGCTGTTGACTCGGGTCATGTTTCCGTATTTGATTTTTGTTTCGCTCGTTGCGTGGGCGATGGGCGTGCTCAATGCTGAAGGACGTTTTGCGGCGCCGGCAGCTGCGCCGATCTTGTTAAACATCGGAATTATCGGGGCTGCTTTCGGAATTTCACCTTTGCTGGATGAACCCATTATCGGTATCGGTGTCGGTGTGCTTCTGGGCGGAATCGCACAAATATTAATTCAAATCCCCTCTCTGCGAAAAGTAGGACAATCCTTTAAACCGAAAAATTTTCTCAACGATGAGAATATTCAACGCCTGCTGAAACTGCTCGGTCCGTCTTTGCTGGGAGTGGCGGTTTATCAAATCAATATCATTGTGCTGCGAAACCTCGCCAGTTTCATGCCCACAGGACAAGTTACACACTATTACAATGCAAGCCGGCTTTCGGAACTGACTTTGGGGGTCTTTGCTTTTGCAATCACGTCGGCGAGTTTTCCTGAATTAAGTCAACACACTGCAAGCGAAAACTGGGAGAAAATCCGCAGTACGCTGCGCTTTAGCATGTCCACAACTTTAATGGTTGTTGTTCCGGCCTGCATGGGTTTGGCAGTCGCCGCAGAAGCGATTGTGTCAATGCTCTATCTGCATGGTGCTTATGCCTGGAGTGACGTTCAAAATACTGCTCTTACACTTCAGGCCTTTGCCTTGAGCATTCCTGCAGTGGCCATGATTCGGTTGCAGACTTCAGTATTTTTTTCACTTAAAGATACGCGCACTCCGGTTAAAGTTTCTTTATTCAGTATTTTGCTGACAGGACTTCTGGGCTGGTGGTGGAGTCAAAGTCTTGAAATATTCGGTTTGGCTCTGGGACTTGCTGCAGGAACCTGGTTTCAGTGGATTTTGTTGACGCTGTTTTTGCTCAGACAAAACGAATTACGTAAAAACTGGTGGCCGCTGCGTTCGGTTCTGTTGTATGTGCTGGCTTCTGCAGGAATGGGAGTTTTTGCCTGGAATTCCGGAGAATTTGGTTTATGGCAAAACGGGCCTTTTCTTATTCACAACTGGCTGGTTTTTGCCGGTTTACTGCTTGGTTCAGCTTTGCTGTATGGATTATTACTGTTAGTTTTTAGAGAAGAACAGGCACTGAAATTGAAAAACCATTTGCTAAATATTAACACCCAATAATTTCAGCGTTGATGCAGCCATGACTTTGGCTGCCGCAACCATGTCATCAATCACGATGTATTCGTCCGGTTGATGAGCAAGATCAAGAATCCCCGGACCGTAAGCAATGCAGTCGTGAAGATGTCCAATTCTGGCAATGTGCTTTTGATCATAGGTTCCGGGAGAAATGACATGTTCCGGAGTTTTTCCTAATATGTTGAGAATAGATGCGCTGACAGCTTTTACCACGGGTGCGTCTGCATCGGTCATGGTTGGTAAAAACTCCATAATGTCACGAATTTGATAACGAAAATTTGAGCGCGAATCAGCAAGCTCATCTAACAAATCTGTGACTTCTGCTTTGACTTCTTCAATATCTTCCTCAATCAAAAAACGCCTGTCCATGATCAGTCGGCAGGAGTCGGCCACACAAGGACTTGGCAAGCCATCATACGATTCTGCTTCACCTCCGTGAACCGCCTGCAGATTCAAGCTGGATTTTCTGGCTCCTTCCGGAACAACCGGCATACGGGTATGTTTTTTCTCCAGCGCCGGAAAGAGTTGTGACTCAAGAAGTTCCAAAAATGCACTCATGTGCCGGATAGCTGAATCGCCGAGAAATGGCATTGAGCCGTGTGCGATACGACCAAATGTTTCCACTTCCGCCCACCATGCCCCGCGGTGTCCGAGACAGACACGGTCAACATTCAAAGGCTCCGGAATAATCACATGATCGACCCGCGGTTTGGAAAAAACCCCCTTTTCTGCCAAAAACGCAACTCCGCCGTATCCTCCGGTTTCTTCATCAACAGTTCCGGAAATTTCGATTACCCCCGGGAAGTCAATGCCTTCCTCCAGGATTGCCTCCATCGCAATTACTGCTGTTGCGAGACCACCCTTCATGTCACAGGTGCCTCGTCCATAAATTTTTCCGTCATTAACCAGTCCCTCGAAAGGGTCAATAGTCCAACCGTTGCCCGGCACTACTACATCGAGGTGGCCGTTGAAATGAACACAAGGTCCTGACTGTGTTTTGCCTTCTTTGCGGGCGATAACGTTGTGACGAGGGTAACGTTCGGAATCTCCGGGAGTGTTTTTCGCGCGTTCATAAAGGAGGGAAAAACCGCTTTTTGCTAAACGGTTTCCGAGCAGTTCGGCACATTTTAAATAGTCTTCTCCCGGAGGATTGATAGTTGGGATACGGACTAATTCTTGTGTAAACGAAACCAACTCTTCACGTTTAGAGTCGATTCTGGCAAACAGGGATTTGATCATCTAAGGTCTCTGATTGTGATTTGTAATCAGGTCATGATAACAAAATTATAATCAATAAGACAATCTTCTATTCAGTTAGAAAGTGGTAATTGTTGAAAAATAAGAGGGATATAAGGCAGAAACAATGGAAGTGACAAACAGGTGATCCTTGCTAGGAGGCTGTAAACAATTGATCTTTCTGTCTGCCACTTCCTTTGAAAAACTGGATTGCTAAAAAAGCTTGGATGCGGAGTCAATCGACAAAGCAAGAGGAGGCCGAATATGCTCTATTTTCAAAACCCCGCAACCATAAATCAAAATCTTCTTCCAGTGGTTAATACTTTGCCATGCGCTTGATTAAATTCATATTAGTAAATTTACGTAGATTGCAAAATAAATTATATATTAAGTATTATCAATAAGATAACGACGATATTTAGGTATAATACATACTTTTATTTGAGAATTTGTAAAATTACAGAGACAACAATATTTAATAAAATATGAAAAAGGGCGCTTAGGGATAGTATTTTGAAGATATATTGGAAGTCAGAAGGATTGAAGACTAACAGATTTTCAGCTCTGTGTTAGTTTTAGAAAATGCTTTCATAATTCGAAGCCTGAAAGGCATTTTCTAAATGGTCTCGTTATATTTTTGGATATAACTCTCATCAAATCTAAAAGCGTTTTCCTTTCAAGAACTGTTGTTTTGTTATTAAACTATAATGAGCGAACAATTCTATTCAAGCCTGCAGGGCTTGTTCTAAATCTGCAATCACGTCATCGGGATGTTCTCCTCCAACGCAGAGGCGAATTAAATTTTCCGGAACCTGAGCCAATTCGCGTCCGGCATCGCCTTGTTGCTGATGAGTTGAAATAGCTGGAATCGTGGCCACGCTTTTTACACGCCCTAAATCAGTAGCCCGCCAGATCATCCGGAAAGCATCAAACACTTTCCGGGTCTGCTTTGCACCGCCTTTCACGGTGAAACCCAGCATGTGACCGTAGCGGTTAACGGGCTTTTTGTCTTTAACGGAAGCTGCATCTTCGCCGTCAACCAACCACATAGTTTTGGTTGCCAGTTCGTAACCGGAAAAATTTTCCAGGCCAGGATAACGTACATCTTCAACTTGCGGTTGGGCTGCCAGAAATTTGGCAACTATCATTGTGTTTTTACTGAAAAAATCCATTCTGGAACGCAGTGTACGCAAATCATTGAGGATCATCAAAGCACTAAAAGGACTGAGTGAAGGACCATGATCACGAAAGGGTAGTAGTTTTACATACAGTGCAAAGTTTTCCCGCAATTCATCCGGACCAATTTTTGTGCTTAGATTGTGACGGGCAATCAATGCTCCGGCAATTGCCATTCCGCTGCTGGTGATACTTTTGCTGAGCGAATGCACCACAATGTCTGCCCCCAGACAGAGCGGGCGCATCAGGGCCGGAGTTGCTACTGTGGAATCTATTATTAGCGGACATTCTGCTCCGGACATTCCTGCTTTTTGATGCGCCAATTTGGCAACACCTTCGATATCCATCATCGACAAGCCTGGGTTACTCGGCATTTCGCCAAAAACAAAGCGGGTATTTTTGTCTATATATTTTTCCCATTCCTCCAAATCCTGTGGATTTGAGACCCAGCGGACTTCCACACCACGTTCATTAGCAAAACGTTCCTGAAAAAGCATGAACGTGCCACCGTAACATTTGGCTGAAGCCACAATGTTTTTGGGGCCACTACCGCTCAAGAATGGATTGGTCGCCATGAAAATAGCAGACATCCCGGAAGCTGTGACGCAAGCGGAGGTTTCCCCGGGATAGCCGTAACCTTCCAGCAAGGCCAAAGTTTCTTCCAAATAACCGATTGTAGGATTGGCGATACGACTGTAAGCCCATGCAGGCATCAAATAGGCCAGAGCGGCTTCCATGTGATCGCTGTTTTCAAAATGCTGTGCAGGACTAAGATAGGCGGGTTCAAGGATACTGCCCTGATTTGCTAAAGCAGCTTCCATATTGTAGATACCATGCACGGCAATTGTATCAAATTTCTTCTTTTGCATTGTTTTACGGGAGGCGGAAGCACTGGCCTGCATTTGTTCACCACGTTTGACGAAGGCCAGTACTTCTGGACTGAGTTGAGTTTCTGTCATGGTCCTACTCCATTTATTCCAGTGGTAGACTGGTAGTTGATTTGATCTCCCGCAAAACTAAACTAGTTCGGATGCGGGCTATTCCCGGTATGGGCATCAAACGGTTGACGATAAAATCCTCCAAATCTTCACGATCCCGTACAATCACTTTAAGCAAATAATCGTACTCTCCTGTGACGTGGTGGCATTCCAAAATCTCCGGAAGCTTCTTTGCTTCCTCTGGTATACGTGCCACATTTTCGGGCTGGTGCATTTGCAAATGAAGATGGATGAAACAAAGCATATCGTAGCCCATCTTTTTGCGGTTCAAAACTGCCGAATACTGCTCCAAGTATCCTTCATCCTCCAAACGCTTACGGCGCACATGTGCTGCCGGTGGTGAAAGATGGATCCTCTTTGCCAGTTCCACATTTGAGAGCCGCCCATCTTTTTGCAACTCAGCCAAAATCGCCTGATCTGCTGAATCTAAATCATCAATCTGCTTTATATTATTAGACATTTTACTCCTAAAAATATCAATTCATAAACAAGATAATCTTAAATAACAAATTATTGTAATCATAATCAATAAAATTGTGAATATAATTCTGAAATAATTTTAATGAGGGGCTTATTTTAGAAGAAATGTAGGCAATAATTGAAGTAAAGCAGGTGGTATTCAAGCTTTGTTTCAATTGCTGAAGATGATCAACTTGACGGAGCAGACTCTATGGCCTTTTTGCAGATTGTCTGGAGCTGAAGTGTACTTGGATAGAGATGTTAAACAGGAGAGTTTTCGGTTGTTGTGCTCAGGTAACAGCAGCTTTCTGTTGGAAACATTCTTTCCGCCATTCTTCTGTCTCAAGAACTTCAAACAACGCTTCAGCAGCATCCCAGACATCGGTATAGCGCAAATAAAGTGGCGCAAAACCAAAACGCATAGTTCCTGGTGCTCTGAAATCGGCAATTATTTTTCGGGCACTCAGAGCTTGTATGACGGCAAATCCATTTAAACAATGAAGAGCTACCTGTGAACCTCTTTTTTCCGGGTCAGTTGGGCTTTGAAGAGTAATTCCAAAATTGCCACAGCGCATTTTTACAAGTTCAATAAAAAGTTGAGTCAGGCGTTGACTCTTTATTCGTACTTGATGGATGTCTGCTTCCTGTGCTATTTCAAGTCCAGCCTGCAGTCCTCTGAAGGCTAAAATCGGCTGGGTTCCGGTGCGGAAACGTAGAATGCCCTCAGCAGCCTGGTAATTCTCTTCAAAGGCAAATGGACGTGCGTGGCCCCACCATCCGGAAAGGGGATTTACTGCCTCCTGTTGGTGTTGCTTTGCGACATAAATAAAGGCAGGAGATCCGGGGCCTCCATTTAAGTATTTATAGGTGCAGCCAACAGCAAAGTCGACTCCCCACCGGTCAAGTTCAACAGGTAATATTCCGGCGCTGTGACAGGTGTCCAGCACAAATAAAGCACCAGCTGCATGTGTCTGTTTAACAAGTTCAGCTATTGGCAACAACTCACCTGTGCGGTAATTTACATGTGATAAGGAAACAACTGCGACCTGATCGTCAAGTAACTCTGCCAATGAATTTCCATCTGTGCCTAACAGTCTTCTTTGCATGTTTTGCCGAGTTGAAGCAACTCCCTCCATGATGTAGAGGTCAGTTGGGAAACTGTCTGCTTCTGAGACAATAACAGTGCGTTCTGGACGCAATCTCAACGCTGCATGTACTGCTTTATAGATGTTAAGAGAAGTAGAATCAGAAACAATAACTTGTCCGGAAGCAGCGCCAATCAGCGGTGCTATGAACTCACCAAGTGTTTCAGGCAAGTTCCACCAACCGGCTCTGTTCCAACTGGTTATGAGATCCTCAGCCCATTCTTTTTGGATGGCCTGCTCCAAATATTTTAATGCCCTTTTTGGAAGTGGACCCAAAGAATTTCCATCCAGATAAATGAGGTCCTGCGGTAACTGGAATTCGTCCTGCCAGTGGTACAAAGGATCAGCAATATCTTCCTGTTCGCAAGCAGTTCTTGATTCAAGTAAATTGTTTATATGGGTTCGCATGTAGGATTTATTATTTTGTTCTGAAATGAATTATTTTCTACGTAGAAAGTTGTTGTCTTTCAGCAGGGATGTCTGGTAAGTTTGCGTTAGCTCAGACAGTTTATCTTAGTTTCTTTAAAAAATGCCAAAATAAATCAAACCGTCACGCAGCAGATAAAAAGCGAAACCCATCAGGGTCAAACTGAGAATTTGCATTATACGCCGATATAACACTCCATGCAGGAAATTTCTTGATTTTCCTGTTGCTACAGCAAGTAGTATTTTTACACCAACCAAACCAAGATAAAAACTGAAAAGAAAGGCCAGGCCTAGTCCCCATGTCTGTTGAAATGAGCGAACCATCAGAGGCGCCCCAACAGTAAACCAAAACAGGTAAGGGTTGGGATTGACCAGATTTGCAATCATTATTTCTTTCAGTTGGAGAGGTGGAGGAGTGTAATCCGGGATTTCTGCGTTGGCGATCCTGAAACTTTTGCTGCCTAAATAAAGTAAAAAAACGAATCCAACCAGAGAAATGACACCAAGCAGGATACTCATGTCAGAGATCTGCGTGAACAAGAATCCTGAAACTAGTACTACAGGAGCATCTGTCAACAGGGGTATACAAGCAACTTTTGCACCTGCCCGAATGCCGTGCCGAAGCGTCTCAGAAATTATCAGGACCAGCATTGGTCCAGGAGCAATTCCAGAAGGAGCACCAAGGAGTAAGCCAATGGAAAAAATTCCGATAAAACTTTCGATCATGCAGGAATCTCGAAATCCAGGCACTCTAAATCAAGTGTCATTCTGCCAATACGGGTTACAGGCCCTTTCATTGTGATATTAAAATTTTCACTGATTGTAATATCGATTTGTCCTCCAGGCATCATGACCGCGATTTCAGCATCACACAAACCAAGACGATGGGCCACTGCTGCCGCGGCACTACTGCTGCTGCCAGAAGCCAAAGTGTAACCTGCACCGCGTTCCCATATTTCGATTTGTATTGTATTACGATTCAGTACTTCCATAAACTGCACATTTGTGCGATTTGGAAAAAGAGGATTAGTTTCAATCAGTGGACCGAGTCGTCTTGTTTCGTCTGCAGATATATTTTGCTGCAGCACCACGCAGTGCGGGTTACCAATGGTGGCGGCACAAAACAATAATTGTTCTCCGTTAATATCCAGACTTTCTTTTAAAACTTCCCGTTTATTTCCATTAACTGGAATTATGTTGCTTTGAAAACTAACAGAACCCATTTCTACAGTCACGGATTTTCCAGAATGGTCTAGCTGTGCTTTCACTAATCCTCCGGGTGTCATGATATCAAACTGTGATTCAGCAACCAGATCTCGATCCCAGAGAGAACGGGCAAAAATGCGCAGCCCGTTTCCGCTTTTTTCGGCGGCACTCCCGTCCGGATTATATATTTGCAGCGTAAATCTTTTTCCTGATTCGACTTGCCCTCCGACCAGGATTCCGTCTGAGCCAAGCCCAAAGTTGCGGTGACAGATAAGGCGGATTTCTTGCGGAGTCAAGGCGGTCTCTACTGAAGTAGAATGTCCGGAGGTGAGGACTAAATAATCATTGCCGAGAGCATGATATTTGAGGAATTCCATTGTTTTAGATAAGATTATAAATGTTTGTAATTCAACTCTCTAGGCACAATCTAAGGTGTGAAAACGCAATAGAATATTAAAGCAATCTTGAATTATTATCACGTCCTGGATTTAGAGTTCTGCCATTTTATTACTCACCTGATCAGCAGTTAGTGTTTTGTCTAACAACTTACCATTGCTGAGGCGTAACAGTACTCCCTCTTCAGTCATGTAAACTTGCATGGGGTCACCATTTGCATCGAGCATTTCCAAGGCATATGTTGGTTTCCCATCCAAAAGATCCGGCACAATTTTTAGATTATCCGGAGCATTGTTGCCCATTTTTTTCCAAAGTGCTTCCACATTCTTGTACTGCCGGTCTAACTGAACGAGCTTCTTTTGCAAATCTTGAGGAGAGGCAAATTTCTCCAGTTTGCCTTTCCAAAAGAGGATTAACGATTGTGCTTCAGAAAAAACAAAAACGGCATTTTTACCAATTTCCTGCAGAATAGTATTTGCAATATTATCGATAATTTCAGGAGGTGCAGTCAGCAGTTTTTTTAAGCGTTCGTTAGATTGCAGGACAGGTATGTTTGAATTAAAACTGCTGAGCATATCATCCAGATTGAACTCTGTCAGTTTGTTTGAACTGGAACTTTTTGCTGAGACAGTTTTTTCTTTTGGAACAAACTTTAGATGTGTTACTTTAGTTTTTCCAGGAGGCGAACCATATTTTTGTGCAAGAAAGAAGGAAAATGCTGCCAGAAAAATTAGCAAAGCAAATAATAATATTTTACGAAATAATTTTGAAACAGAACTTTGTTCTTTTTTACTCTTTGCAGTAACTGTTATCCGTTGGCTGGAAGCAGGTTTCGTTTCCGCCTGCATTTCTGCGGAGATGATAGGTTCAGGAAAAAAAGGCTGCAGTTCCTGCATAAGTTGATCATTACGTTCCTGTACCAGTTTAACTCTTTCTATTAATTCAAAACCGTGTGTTTTAAGATATATTTTACGTAGTTCTTCTACTAAAAACCTGACACCTGGATGAGTCTCATTCTGATCTTCCTCAGAATCGTGTTCTGACTCATTACGAAAACGTTGACATTGATGAAGTACTTCTACTTCCAGTGCTTTTGAACTGACACGCAAAGCATGCCAGCGGTCACGCGAAAACATAGGCGGTGAGACTGGAGGAGTAATACTCTCATCAGTAGAACTGCTTGCTGCGGACTGACCAAATATCTTCTTCGAAGGTTTTTGTCTGTTGTTAAGGGACTCTTTTTTCTTTGATTGGAATTGTTCCCAGTCTTTTTTATAGTTAGACCAATCTTTTTTAAAATAATTCCAATTGCTGCGTAACTCCTGATTGTGTTCAAATAATTTGTGAAAAAGTGGTGCAATGTCTGGGAAAGCATGTGGATATCTTTTACGGACAAGAATGGAGAGTTTTCTCATCTTCTCCATTTGCTTTTCCAGTTGTACGGTTTCCTTGTTAATGTGGTTCCATTCAGCATTAGTCAGGGGCCGTTTCCAGTGCTCTACAACCGGAAAAATCAGTAACTCCATCCTGATTGTATCCACACAGATGCGGTTTAAATCCAGCGTTTTAAAACTGGGAACATGTGCATGAGTTTGCTGACGCAGAGCCTGCCAACCTTGTTTTGTTGTGAAGGGTTTGTGTTCAGGATTTGTGAGGTACATAAAATCCTCAAAATGATCGCCTGATATGGGATTGATGTTCAAATTGTCCATGTTTCTGCAACAAACGAAAAAAGTTCCAATTATTATTACTTGTTGAGCTTTGCAAAACTCATACTTTATTGTGATTCACAGACAAAGCCTGGACATTTTAATCAACAAGTTCTATTTGACTTACAGGATATATTGCAGTAGAATATTTTAATCAGGACTAAATTGGTGCTGATTCTTTGAAAGCCGTGCAGAATTCTAAATGTGGCATGGATTTCATGAATACACGATTTATTATCACTTAATTATTCTTAAACGATATATCAGGTTTTCGTTATGAAATTTAAAGTTGTCTCACCAAATGTGGAAAATAGCAGTGATTCCAATTTAAATCCACAGGCTCAGATTGAACAAATGCTTGCAGGCAACCCTGTATTTTTATTCATGAAAGGAACTCCTGAATCACCTCAATGTGGATTTTCTTACAAAGTTGCAGATATTTTGAATGCGTGGGGGGTCCCCTACCAATCATTCAACGTGCTTAGTGACGAAGGTATCAGGCAGGGGGTCAAAGATTTTGCAAACTGGCCGACAATTCCTCAACTTTACATCAATAAAGAATTTGTTGGTGGTTCGGATGTAGTAGAAGAAATGTCAAATAATGGTGAGCTTGGAGATTTATTGAAAGAAGCCTTTCCTGACCGTGAAATAACTACTCCTCCTCCTCCGGCAGAAGTTCAGGAAGTGCCGGCTGTAGAAGCAAGTAAAATTTTGAAAGAAAATCCGGATATTCATCTATTGGATGTGCGTACTCCTCAAGAGAGAGAAACAGCGTGTCTGGAGAATTCAGTGTTACTGGATCAGGAACTGGTGGAAGAGATGTTGAGTAAATGGGATCAGCAGACGCCACTGATGTTCTATTGTCATATTGGTGAACGCAGTAGACAAGCCGCACAGTATTTTACTTCTCAGGGGTTTCAGCAAGTATACAATATGGCTGATGGAATAAAGGGGTGGTCAAGTACTGTGGATTCTTCAATTCCGCAATATCAGGATAGTTAGTTTTTCAGAGAGTGCAAAATGGATACAGAAGCAGAAAATACACTTCCGGCTGTTGTTCTCACTGAACGAGCAGCAGAGGTATTCAAGGAAGCCTGTGAGGCAGAGGGTTCTGATTTGACTGAGACTTTTTTGCGTATTGGTGCACGTCCGGGAGGTTGTTCCGGCTGGAAATATGAATTGGAATCAAATACTGCAGAAGATCTTGGACCGAATGATGTTCAAATCATGAGCAGAGAGGTGGCGGTTGTTGTTGACAGGGAGGCATTGATTGATGTTCTGGGGCCACTCAAAATTGATTTTTCTAACAAAAACATGGTTGAACAGGGATTTGTTTTTGAACAGTTGACAACAGGGCATCAGTGCGGTTGTGGAGAATCTTTTACTCCGGTTAAGGATTTGAAAAACAGAACTGAAAATGGCCCATTTTCTTGAGTGGATGGCTGGTGCAAGCTGCTTCGGATTATTTGTTTACAAGTGGATTATTATTGCGGCAGTTGTATTAACCTGGGTCAGTGCAGATCCTCATAATCAGCTGGTTCAATGGATTGGTAGGGTTACCCGACCTTTATGGGTTTGGTGTGAACAGCGGATGCCCGTAATGTGGGCTCATTTTAGTGCTTATGCCTCTATTTTGGTTGTTATCTTTGCACAGATTATTTTACCGGCTGAAATTCGCTCCCTGAATTTGTTTTTTCAGGGGCAGACTGATATCGCTGGTTTATTACTCCAAAGCGGTGGGCATTTGCTACAGGGAGTGAGTATTGTTTTTCAGAGCCTGTTGTTCTTTTGTATCTTTGTCTTAATTGCCTGGTTTGTACTGACTATGGTGAATCCATCGTTGAGCAATCCACTGGTGAGAATCATTCATGTTCTTGCTGACCCTCTGATCACTCCACTTCAGCGTTATCTTCCGCGTACCCGAACTGACTGGTCACCTGTGGTTGCCGTACTGTTATTCTATCTCTTTAGCTCCAGCATTATAACTCCAATAGGATTTTACGGAAGTACTCTGTCATATCCTGTCTCTATCTGCATATATTAAGATGATGCTTTTAACCCTTCATATTGTTGCCATCAGTGCTGTGATTGGAATCACGGCAAACTTTGCCTATGCTTTAGGAAAAAAAGACGGCCTTCGCATTGCCCGTAATGAACAGGATGGGAATCAACAAAAAGAATTATTTGCAAAGAAAAATTCTTAGCAGAGACAAGCTGCAACCATTATTGCTTAATGCTTATCAAGTCGGACCTGAATAGCAGCTGCATGGGCTAATAAACCTTCTTCTTCCGCAAAACGAATAATTTGTTTTCCCTGTTGTTCTAAACGATCTGCAGAATAACTGATGACAGAACTGGTTTTGACAAAATCCTGTACTCCTAGGGGTGAGGAAAACTTGGCACAGCCTGAGGTTGGCAGTGTGTGATTTGGACCCGCAAAATAATCACCAACCGGTTCGGGAGTATTTGGACCAAGAAAAATGGCGCCTGCATTACGAATTTTATGTAAATCATCAAATGGTTGTTTGGTCAGGACCTCTAAATGTTCCGGCGCAAGTTCATTAATCACTTCAAATATTTGTTCCAAATCTTCAGTGACTATTATTGCCGAGCGCTTTGCAAAAGAAGCCTCTATAATTTCACGTCTAGGAAGTGTGGGTACTAATGTTTTCAGACGTCGGACTACTTCTTCGGCCTGTTTTTTCGATGTTGTTACCAGGATAGCAGCAGCATCCGGATCGTGTTCAGCCTGTGAAAGCAAATCCCGGACTAGATATTCAACTGGAATATCCTCACGATCACAGACTACCATTATTTCACTTGGTCCCGCAAAAGAATCAATCCCGACTGTACCATAAACCTGTCGTTTAGCTTCTGCAACATATGCATTGCCGGGCCCTGTAATCTTGACTACTTTTGGTATGGATTCAGTTCCATAAGCTAATGCACCAATGGATTGTGCACCTCCAACTGAATAAAGTTCATCCAAACCCATTAGGGCCGCACTTGCCATTACCAGTGGGTGTGGTAGTCCCGAAGGTCCTGGTGGAGAAACCATAGCAATTCGCGGGACTCCCGCAACCTGCGCAGGAATCACATTCATCAGTAGCGTAGAAGGGTAGACTGCCCGACCTCCTGGAATATAGATACCTGCACTGTCAACCGGTGTAACTTTCCAACCCAACACCGTTCCATCGGGACTGAATTCCAGCTGACTGTCGGTTTTCTGCCGCTCGTGAAAAAACATGATGTTATCAGCTGCTTCTTCCAACACATGGTAAAGTTCGTGATCAAGCCCGTCAAGCGCCTCTTGGAGTGCAGATTTTGGTACAAGCCAGGATTCAGGTAAGATGTTGTCAAATTTTTCAGTATATTCAGCTAAAGCACGATCTCCTTTTTTCAGGACAGCCTCTAAAATTTCAAGCACATTGGCGGAGACGTTTGTTTCTTCTGCTGTTTCAGAGGCTTTTAAAAAACCCTCAAATCCATGATATATTTTAACCTGCATTGTCTTATCCTGCATATTACTTGTGTATTGTACTAGCGGCAAATTGTTTCTGCTCCAAAGTTTAAATCATCATCCAATTAATATGATGGTAAACGAACAGAAAATCGAATTTTCTAAATTATTAAGCGTTCTGCTTCTTTAAACTCCACAGAAACTGTTTTCGAAATCCCCGGTTCTTCCATAGTAATCCCATACAGAAGGTCACCGATTTCCATAGTTTTTTTATTGTGGGTGATAAGAATGAATTGTGAATCGTAAGATAAGCTTGTGATCAGCCGATTAAAACGAACAACGTTTACATCATCGAGTGGAGCATCAACTTCGTCCAACAAACAGAACGGACTTGGTTTAACCAGAAAAATAGCAAATATCAGTGAAATTGCGGTTAAGGCTTTTTCTCCTCCAGAAAGCAAATTGAGGTTCTGCAGTTTTTTGCCTGGAGGTTGTGCTACAATATCAACTCCTGCACTCAACAGGTCTTCCGCTTCAGTCAGGACCAGTTTAGCAACACCTCCTTCAAACAACGAGCTAAAAACACTTTGCAGGTTCTCATTTATCTGATCAAACATGTTTTTGAAACGCCGGCGAGATTCAACATTGATATCCTTAATACTTTCTTTTAAATCTTCGACGGCTTTCTGCAAATCATCCGATTGTGATTTTAGAAAATCTATTCGTTCTGTCAAAACAGCATATTCTTCAGGTGCGGCCAGGTTAACGGCACCCATTGCATTCAAACGTGCTTTGAGGACACGTAATTCCTGCCCCATTATTTTTTGGTCCAAAGTATTAACATCAATTTCTGCAAGTATCTCTTCAGGCTCCTCTGCAGTTAATTCCTGTAATTGAGTTTCAAGCTGTTCACGCTGAATTCTAAATTCAGCCAGCCGGAGAGACTCCTGGTGTGCGACACCAACTGAGTTTTCGAGAAGCCCCTGACGTTCCTGTAATTTTTTAGTGAGTTCAGTTTGTTCTTCATTTTTTTGCTCATGTAGTTGGATTTCTTCATCCAGTTCCCGCTTCATATCTGATCTGTCTTCAAGCATACCTTCAAAAGACTCATCAATCTCTGTAATACGGTTCCGGCTAATTTCAAGTTTTAGATCTCCATCCCGATATGAATTTTCCAACTGTTCAAGCCGAGAAGTTGTTTCTTCAAATTCATTACGTAAACGATCTGCAGTTGCCTCCATATTTTTCTGCTGCTCAGTGGCTTCTGTCAAGGAGACGCGTGAAGAAAGCAGTTCTTCAGCAATTAACTCCGTTCGGCTCTGTTGCTCCTGTATGCTTTCCTGTACTGTTTTTGTATTGTTTTCTAGCTCAGAACGTTCTTTTTCAAGAGAGGTGATTTTTTCAGAAGCAGTTTTTTCCTTCAGCTTTGACGTATCCATTTCTTCTAAAATATTGGCTGAATCCAAAGAAAGTTGTGAGACAGTCTGTTGCATTCGTCGCTCTTCCAACTGGTGGTGTTCCAGTTCTTTTTTGAGGCTGAGCAAAGCATATTCTATGTTTCGAAATTTTTCGTCACTGGTTTCCTGCTCTTCTTTGATAGAATCATAGTCTTTGCGTACAGTTATGACCTCACTATCCAAGATAGATATTTGCTTTTGCAAGCCTTCAGCATAATTCTCAACGTCGCGAATTTGCTGTTGTCGCTGTAAAAACCCCAATGATCCAGATTGTACTTTACCAATACTAATTGCAAAATTTGATAGACGGATACCGTTGCTGGAGATCCGCTCGAAAGGAGCATCCGGCCATGACTTTGTAGCTTCAATCCAAAAATCTGTCTCATTCTTCAGGAGAGTAAAACGCGAAAAAAACTTACGGCCCCACTCTTGAAGCGGTCCCTCAATTTGGAGGATGTCATCAAGATTATTACCTTTATTCACAGACGCTTTTGAAAAAGTAGCTGGTCGGTCCAATGCCACAAAATGAAGTTGACCCAGTTCATTTTCTCTGCAGAATAATTCCAACTGTGGAAGAGTATCCGCATGCTCAAGCACCACCCAGTCCAGCACCTCTGCCATTACTGGAGAAACTGTATCTAAAAGGTCTGTTGAAACAGCAATAAAATCTGCAAGAAGTCCGGCAACTCCAAATTTTTTCTTTTTTTCCGGATTATCATGCATTAACTGCATGAACATCTTTACACTGTCACTAAATCCTTCATAATGAGTTTGGATTTGCTGTAGAGACTCAAGGCGGGATTGTGCAGTACTTTGCTGATAGCGAAGATCCTCAAGGTTTTTTTCTTTTTCAATTAACTGCGTATTTTTTTCTTCAAGCCGGACTTCAAGTCCTGTCAACAGAACGGACAAATTTTCTTTTTCCAAGTGTAGATTTTCCAGATGATCTTCACTGTCTGATACTTGAAGGGTAGACTCCTGAAGTAGGTTCCTGTGTGATTGTTCCTGATCTTGAAGACGTTGTTGACGCTCACTAAGATTGTCCAGACGTTCCTCGAGAAAATTCTTTTGATTAGTTTGGTTTGTTAATTCAGTGTGTACAGTCAGCAGTCTTTTTTGAAGTACAGAAGCCTCTTCGGTGGTTTTTTGCAGGGTTTCTATTTCTCTGGTGCGCTCGTCTTCAATAATTACTAGTTTGGCCTGCATTTCTCCCAAACGCACTGCCATTTCTTTCAGACGGGACTCTATTTCAGTTCTTTCACTTTCCCGTTCAGTTTTTCTTTGTTTTAAACTCTCGAGTTCAGTTTCCTGATTTTGCTGCTGCTCACGGACATTCTGCAGGTTCTGCTTTTCCAGTTCACGTTGATTTTCTGAATCCTGTATCGTTTGTTCTTTTTGAAATAGTTCTTCCCGACGCTCACCAACCTTTATTCCTCTTTGAGTTTGCTCCAAGTTGAGCCGTTCCATTTCAGTTTCAACAACAGATTTTTCATTTTGCAGGTCCTGTTGCTGTTGTTGGTGACTTTGCACCGTTTCTTGTGCCTTTTGTTCGCTAAGACCTGCCTGATGCCAACTTAAACAAAGATGTTGCCGTTCTAGCTGTCCAGTTTGTTCCTGTAGTTGCAGATACTTCTCAGCACGTTCAACATGCTCTCGTAAGCCATCTTCCTGTTCGGCAAGCGCACCGAGCACATCTGTTACCCGAAGCAGGTTTTGAGTTGTTTCTTCAAGCCGTTTTTCAGCAGTTTCACGTTTGAAGCGAAACTTGACGATTCCTGCAGCATCATCTATCAATGTCCGGCGTTCAATTGGTTTAGCATTGACAATTTCGCCAACCCGGCCCTGCTCAATGATTGAGTAACCGGTGCCGCCAACGCCTGTATCCATGAACAACTCCCTGACATCCTTTAAACGCACTGGAGTTTTATTGATCATGTATACACTGTCTCCTGAACGGTATAGTCGACGAGTCACACTAATTTCGGTGTAATCAGCATATTGTTGCAGGGTGTCCCCTTGCGGGTTGGAAAAGGTCAATGAAACTTCAGCCATACCTGAAGGTTTGTGTATTGAACTTCCTGAAAAAATAACATCCTCCATTGAGCCACCGCGCAGGTGCTTTGCCCGCTGTTCCCCCAGCACCCAGCGAATAGCGTCAACGACATTGCTTTTTCCACAACCATTTGGGCCTACTACGATAGTAATTCCATTTTGCTTAAATTGCAGATTGACAGGATGACAGAATGATTTGAATCCTGAAACTTTTATGTTTTTGATTCTCACAGTTTTTGGTAAGGCTATCTTTTAATTAATTTTTAAATGATGTTTTATTAAATATCAGGAACTTTTATTTTTTTTAGTTGAATATTCAGATAAAGAATAAGGATTATAGCGACACACTGCGCAACTCTTTCCGATAGAGCTTCCAATCAGGATAATACTGATCCATCAGTTCTTTGAATCTGTTGTTGTGACTGGCTTCAAGCAGGTGTGCTAATTCATGAACTACAATGTATTCCAGGCATTCAGGTGATTTTTTGACCAGCTCCAGATTGAAACGAATTCTGCCGGTTTTTGGAGTGCAGCTACCCCATCTGGTTTTCATGCTACGAATTGAGAAATGTTTGACGGTAACATTCATTTTTAGTTCCCATTTTTTTATCAGTGGAGGAATTAACTCCATGAGCTGCAGTCGATACCAAGCATCTAAAACAGCACGTTTTATTTCAGTATCTGCGCCTTCAGGAACCTGGAGATAAAGCTGATTATTTCTTAATTCAGCAAACTGTATCTTATTATTTTCGATGATCCTTAAGCAATAACTTTGGCCTCTGAAATAGTGTGTTTCAGCATTAGTGTATTCAACCGGCTTTGACTGCGGTTGAATCTGCATCCTCTTTTTTTGTTTTGTGATCCAAGCCAGTTTTGAGAGTGCAAATTTGTGAATTTTTTCCTGACTCAGATGGAGTGGTGCAGATATACGAACAGTTCCGTTTGGAGGACAAACTTTAAGATGAAGATGTTTGATTTTCTTTTGAGTTACTTCAACTTCAAAACCTGCCAACATTAAATTTGTGTGCTTCAGTTTTTGTTTAACTCTAACTGGTCTCAACATTTCAGGCAACAAAGAATTTAATTTAATACTGTCAACAATTGCAGCCGGAACAAGGGAGTTGAGTGAAAATATTTTTAGTGGCATTTTCGAGTTTAAACTATATAAATCTTTTTGCCTAAGAAGCAGCTACAGTTAGTAACAGTTCTGGTCTCACTTATAAATGGTGAGTTGCAAGGGCTGAATAATATATTTTGGGTCCACAAAATACAACTGAAGATTTTGTAGGCCCATAAATTCAACGTTTTACTTTAAACTGTTGCTGGTAAAACTAAAAGGGGATGTCATCTTTGATGTAATCATCTTCCGGTGGAGTTCCCTGGCTGACTGCAGTTCCTGACGGAGATCTTGAAGTTTGATCCGGTCCGGGGTTTCCGGTTGGAGCAGCAACCCCTTCCGAGCTTTTTGTATCAAGAAACTGCATGTTGGTTACAACTACTTCTGTTTTGTAGTGTTTCTGCCCCTGTTGATCTTCCCAGTCTCTTGTCTGCAAACGACCTTCAACATAGACTTGCGAACCCTTCTTTAAATACGACTGTGCCAAATCGGCAAGTTTTCCCCAAAGAACAAGACTGTGCCATTCTGTCCGTTCCTGTTTTTCACCTTGTTTATCAGTCCAGTAATCGTTAGTTGCAATAGTAGCATTAGCAACAGCACTTCCGGATTGTGTGTAACGTATTTCCGGATCCTGTCCTAGGCGTCCGATTAACATAACTTTGTTTAGATTGGCCATCTTTATCTCCTGTTTTTGAATTTATCTAAGTGCTTCTGTTCTAACGTAAAGGAGTCAATAAGGAAAGTGCTTTTTTTAGTCTAACCTCAAATGTTAAATCTGTACTGCCGGTTTTTCGAAGTACCGCCAGAATTTCTTTTTCAGAATAACCCAGATTTTTTAAGGCAGAAAAAACTCCGTCAATTTCTACGCCAGTTGAAGCGGTTCCTGTCGTTGATGCCCCCTCCATTCCAAGTTCAAAGCCAGAAATTGGATGCCGCTTAAGTTGATCTTTCAAATCGAGGCACAATTTTGCGGCTGTTTTTTTACCAATTCCTGGTACTTGACTAAAACTCTCTACACTACTTTGATGTATTGCATCTACAAGTTGAGTCGGAGACAGTACTGAAAGTACTGCTAAGCCCAATTTTGGTCCAACTCCGGAAGTTTTAATTAACATTTCAAACAGTTCTTTTTCCTCCAATTTATGGAAGCCATACAACGAAATATCATCTTCCCGAACATTAGTGTAAATGTGTAAAGTGATCAACTCATCCGGAGAGGTATTTGCTGCAAAGTGTTGTGTAACGTGAACTGCATAACCGACTCCTCCAGTTGTCTGGAGTACAATTAAATTATCATCAGAACGAAGAATTTGTCCTTCAAGATAGGCGATCATGAGGTAAGTGGAAAAAAGGGTTTTCTGCTTTGACTGCTCAACAGTCTCAACAGTTAGTGCTGTATTAGTCCTAAATGTGCATGAGTGATCGCAATGGCAAGTGCATCTGCCTCATCTTCCTGAAGTGTTTTTTGCAGATTCAAAAGTATTCTCACCATGTGCTGTACCTGATCTTTACCAGCACGGCCCACACCAACGACTGTTTTTTTGATTTTAAGTGCCTGGTATTCATGAATAGGCAAATTGCGTTCAGAAAATTTTAACAGGATGACACCGCGTGCATGTCCTAAAGAAAGTGCAGACTGTGCATTTTTTGCATAAAATATTTTTTCGACTGCACCACAACTTGGTTTAAATTCTTCAAGCAGTATATTGAGTTTAGTGGAGAGTACAAGCAAGCGCTCCGCAAGCGTCTCTTTTGCATTTAACTTGATGCACCCACTGGCCAGATAACGTGTCCGGTTTCCGGAATGTTCAATTAAACCGTAACCTGTTTTCCTGCTTCCAGGGTCTATTCCTAAAATGCGCAGAGTATCAGCCAAGTTCTGCCATCACGTTATCACTTATATCAAAATTGGAATGAACGCTCTTTACGTCATCATCATCTTCAAGGATGTCAATCAGCTTTATTACTTGTTCAGCTTTTTTATGATCGTCTATTTCAATACGGTTTTGAGGATTCCAAATCACTTCTGCACTAAGCATGGCAACTTCCTTTTCTTCCAGATAGGAGCGAACTGAATCAAAATCTGCAGGTGTAGTTATAATTTGAAATGCAGCTGGATTATCAGCATAAATGTCCTCTGCACCTGCTTCTAAAATTAATTCAGTCAAAGAGTCTTCGTCGATTACAGTTTTGTCCACCATGATTGACCCAAGCCGGTCAAACATATACTGTACTGAATTGGCCGAGCCCAAATTGCCATTGCATTTGCTGAATGCATGTCTTACGGATGCGATTGTTCTGTTCCGATTATCGGTCATGACTTCTACAATGATTGCAACATTGTGTGGTCCATAACCTTCATAAATAATTTCTTCGTAAATTGCGCCATCCAACTCCCCAGCGCCTTTTTTAATGGCCCTGTCAATATTGTCTTTTGGCATGCTTTGGCTTTTAGCATTTGCAACTGCAGTACGTAAACGGGGATTTGCATCAAGATCACTACCGCCGATTCTTGCTGCAATAGTTAGTTCTTTAATTATTTTTGTAAAGGCTTTACCTCGTTTTGCATCTTGAGCAGCCTTGCGGTGCTTAATGGTACTCCACTTACTGTGTCCCGACATTTCAGTTTAAATTTATGAGATTAATAAAATTTTGCTATGTTTTCTTACATGATATTTTTAATATGCAGACTACACTAAATCAAGCAATTCGTCCAATTAAATCATACTCGTGAGCTTCAGTAATTTCAACAGTATGGAAAGTCCCTGGACGAGCTTCTCCTTCATTGATATAAATTAGGCCATCAACTTCCGGGCCTTGATATTGACTGCGACCCTGCAGCAATAACTCACTTTCTGCACTGATCCCGTCCACCAGTACTTTTATTTTTTTGCCAATACAGCTTTCATTAATTTTACTGCTGATTGTTTGTTGGGCAGCCATCAGTTGCTTTCGCCTTTCATGTTTGAGTGAATTTGGAACAGGATCACCCCATTTTGCAGAACGTATATTATCCTCATGGGAATAAACAAAAACACCTGCATGTTGAAAATGTCCTGCTTTGACAAACTCTAGAAGTTCCTGAAAATTCTCTTCTGTTTCTGTAGGAAAGCCTACAATAAAAGTAGTACGCCAAGCCATTTCAGGAAGATAAGTCTTTATTTCCTGCATCTTATTTTCAATTTGGACCCGGTTTATTTTGCGGTTCATCGCTTGCAATACGCCATCATTGATGTGTTGAAACGGCATGTCAAGGTAGCGGCAAAACCTCTGATCACCTGCAATCACTTCCATCACTTCCTCACTAAAAGAATTTGGATAGCAATAAAACAGACGAATCCAGAAATCTCCCTCAATCTCACTGATCTTTTTTAAAAGTGTTGCCAGCCCGGTACCGTCTTTAAAATCTACTCCATAAGATGATGTGTCCTGCGAGATTATATTTATTTCTTTCACACCCTTTACAGTGATATTGCGGATTTCAGTGGTTATGGAGTTGATAGTGCGGCTGCTGAAATTTCCTCGAAGTGATGGAATATTGCAAAACGAACACATGTTGGAACAACCTTCTGCCACTTTCAGGTATGCATAATGTTGAGGTGTCGTTTGTAGGCGGGACTGTTCTTCAAACTGCTTGTAGTGCGGTTTTTTCTGCAAGAAAACATGTTGATTATCAGTTCCTGCATATAATGAACGGACCAAATCCGGAATTTGTTCAAATCCGTGAGAACCAAGCAATCCATCCAACTCCGGAATCTGTTTAGACAGGCTGTCTTGATAACGTTGAGTTAGACAACCGGTTGCAATTAGTTTTTCACAGTTTCCTTTGCTTTTAAAATCGCTGAGGTCAAGGATCCTGTTGATGGATTCCTCACTGGCTTCTGTCAAAAAGGCACAAGTATTAACTATGATTACTTCTGCTTCTGTTGGATTTGTTGTTAAGGTAAAGCCCTGCTTTTGCAGATTGGCCAGCATTATTTCTGAATCAACAAGGTTTTTAGAGCAACCCAGTGTTTCTAAATAGATGTGCTTCTGATCAGCAACATTAGAATTAGAAACATGATTGACCATAAATATTTATTGATCAGTAGGAAATGGAAGGTGTTCAGGCTCCCTGAGAAAAGGGAGCCATCAGAGGGGGGAACAGCTGTTAGTTACTGGAACTGTTCGTAGCTTTTTTTACTTCAGGCTCCTCTTGTTCAGTGGCTTGTGTACTTCTGTTATCTTGAACAGCAGCAGGATTAGGTTCTGTAACAGGCTCGACTTCAGCTTTTGTTGCTTCAGCCTCAGTCTTTACTTCTTCATTATTTGCGCTATCAACTTCAACTTTTACATTTCCTGCCGGTTTGTCCTCTACAGGCTGCTGAACTGGTGCAGTATCTGCAGCTAATTCTGCTTTATTATCTGTCTCAGATTTCTCGTCAGTCGTTGCTGATTCGGTTTCAGTTTGTTCTGCAGCTACAGTCTCAATCTGGATTTCCTCACTGACTTCTTTGAGAACACTGCCGGTCTTTTTCTGCGATTTTTTCTTTTTGGCTGACTTTGTTTTCAGTCCACTTAACTGATCTCCTTCAGAACCAAGCAATTGTACTATTGCCATTTCAGAGTTATCTCCAAGCCTGTTTTTACCCAACTTAATAATTCTGCAATATCCACCTTGTCGATCTTTATAGCGTTCAGCCAAGCCCTCGAAGAGTTGAGCCATTGCCTCTTTACTTTTTATAAATCGTAAAGCCTGGCGACGAGCGTGTAAATCACCTTGTTTACCCCAGCTGATCATTTTTTCAAGTGGTTTGCGAACCTCTTTTGCTCGTGCAAGCGTGCAGGTAATTTGTCCATGTTCCAGAATAGACGTAACCATGTTCCGCATCATTGCACGGCGATGCGCCGTAGTTACTCCTAAACGGTTTCCAGCTTTTAAATGTCGCATCGTATTTTTATCTTAAAATTATTTTTCGTGTGGATTATCCATTGGATCAAAATTATCCAGGGTGGTTCCCAGGGACAATCCCATATCTGTCAGGATTACTTTGATTTCGTTCAGAGATTTGCGTCCAAAGTTCTTGGTTTTTAGCATCTCCTGTTCTGTCTTCTGGACAAGATCTCCAATTGTTTCAATATTTGCATTTTGCAGACAGTTAATTGAACGTACTGAAAGCTCAAGTTCACTCACGCTGCGATACAAATTCTCATTAAGTGGCTCATCTTCAATTTCTTCTTCCGGTTCATCCTTGATGCTGCTTTCATCAAAATTGATAAAGACGTCCATATGCTCTTTGATGATTTTTGCTGCATAAGCCAAACTGTCTGTTGGTTTGACTGAACCATTTGTCCACATCTCAAAAATTAAACGGTCATAGTCTGTTTTCTGATCAACCCTTGAATTTACAATTTCGTAATTAATGCGACTGATTGGAGAATGGTTTGAGTCCAGACAGATAGTTCCAACTGGTAATTCTGTCTTTTGATTCTCTTCGGAGGTAACATAACCTTTGTTGAAACGGGAATACATTGTCATACTGACTGTTGCTCCTTTTTGCAAAGTGGCCAGCACAAGATCAGGATTCAAAATTTCTGCTTTGTCAAAAGTGGAAATATCGCCTGCTGTTAAAACGCAAGGTCCTTCTCCAATCAGTTCAAGCTCAACAATCTCATCCACAAACTGTTCTATCTGAAGTTCTTTGATATTGAGGATAACTTGAACCATGTCTTCTACAATACCCGGTATGTTGCTGAATTCATGCGTAACACCGTCAATTTGTACTGCAAAAACAGCAGATCCTCTTATTGAAGAAAGCAGTACACGTCTCAGGGAATGTCCAATTGTCATTCCGAATCCAGGTTCTAGAGGATCCAGTGTAAACTTTCCATAATCGGCTTTTAAACTATCTGGCTCAAATTGCATTTTCTTAGGTTTTGCAATTGACATCCAGTTTTTTGCAAAGAAAGGATTATCTTCGGTGGTAGCATCTTCAGCTCCAGACTTCTCGTCTGCAGCAGATGTTGCATTTTCATCCGGAACGACAGTTTCTGTCTCCGTTTCAGCTATTTCAGTTGTTTCATTCATTTCAGACATCTGTATCCCAGTTTAGTATTCTGGTTTTTATTCATCCCAAATGGGTAAAACTGCAGCAGATTTATTTAATCCAGACAGTTTATGATTTATGACAATATAATCAGATCCGCCGTTGTTTCGGAGGCCGGCATCCGTTATGTGGAACCGGTGTGATATCGTTGATTGAGGTAATTCGCAACTCTTCAATTGCAGAGATTGCTCGGAGTGCAGATTCTCGTCCTGAACCTGGCCCTTTGACGAAAACATCAACACTTTTCATTCCACACTCAACTGCTTTTTTCAAGGCTTCATCTGCAGCAACTCTTGCTGCAAAAGGTGTACTCTTACGAGACCCTTTAAAGCCGTGCACACCAGTACTGGACCAAGCAATAGCATTGCCTTGAGCATCAGTAATAGTGACTATAGTATTATTGAACGTAGCCTTAATATATATACGTCCCTGCTCTACGATTCTTTTTTCTTTTTTCTTTTTTGCCTGTGCCATTATTTAGGGCTCTATTCAATGTTAGAATGAATTATTTTTTCTTACTGACTGCTAATCTTCGAGGACCTTTTCTTGTTCTGGCATTCGTCTTTGTCCTTTGTCCTCTGACCGGCATATGTTTGCGATGCCGTAATCCCCGGTAGTTACCTAAATCCATAAGCCGTTTGATATTCAAACTTACTTCCCGGCGAAGATCGCCCTCTACCTGATATTCCTGCTCAATAATAGTACGAATCTTATTTACCTGTTCATCACTGAGATCTCGTACGCGTACATCTTTATCAATTTTTGCTTTGAGTAAAATGTCACAGGAAATCTTTTTACCAACTCCAAAAATGTAGGTCAGTCCAATTTCCACTCTCTTAGTATTTGGTAGGTCAATACCAGAAATTCTTGCCATCCAACTCCTTCTTATCCCTGACGCTGTTTATGTTTTGGGTTCTCGCAAATAACTCGCAAGACACCTTTCCTTTTAATTATTCTGCACTTATCACAGATTCTTTTTACAGATGATCGTACTTTCATTTTCTTATTTATGAACGTTTCACAAACGCAACGCACCAGATTTCAGTTGTCGTCGTTTAGTTTTTTTCATGAAGCCATCATAATTCTGGTTAAGCAGAAAAGCTTCAATTTGATTTACAAGATCAAGTCCAACTCCAACCACAATTAAGAGAGCTGTTCCTCCAAAATAGAAGGGTATATCAAAAAGATCGAATAAAATGTATGGAAATAGACATACTACTGCCAAATAAGCTGCACCTCCAAAAGTCAATCTTGTCAGCACCAAATTTACATATTCAGCAGTTTTTTTGCCTGGTCGTATACCTGGGATATAACCTCCGTGCTTTTTCATCTCTTCTGCAATTTTGACCGGATTGAATGTGATTGCAGTATAAAAGAAAGCAAAAAAGAAGATCATCAGTGCAAACAAGAAATTATATAACATTCTGCCCGGTAGCAATTGGCTTCCAACAGCCTGAACCCATGGAACTGAAATAAATCCTGTAATTGTTGCTGGAAAAGCAAGAATCGAGGATGCAAAAATTGGTGGTATAACTCCTGCTGTATTGATTTTCAGTGGAAGGTGTGAAGACTGTCCTCCAAACATTTTATTCCCTTGCATTCTTTTTGCGTACTGTACGGGAATTTTTCTGTATGCTGTTTCTGCAAAGATCACAAGGAAAACTACTACCACCATTAATAAACCAACAACAACAAGTACTATGGGTGATAAAACATTATCCTGCACTAAACGTATTGAGTTAATAATAGCACCAGGAATACCAACTACAATTCCTGCAAATATCAATAATGAAATCCCATTCCCAATTCCACGTTCACTAATCTGTTCACCAACCCACATGAGAAAAGCTGTGCCGGCAGTTAATGTGATCACAGTTAGTGCCCTGAAGGCCCATGGACTAAGTGTCGAAATTACTATTGGCTGACCACTTGGTGCTGCCATACTTTCCAAGCCAACTGCAATCGCAAAACCTTGAACGATACTAAGCACGATTGTACCGTACCTGGTATAACCTGTAATTTTTTTACGACCGGCATCTCCCTCTTTTGACAGTCTTTCCAGATAAGGGAATACAGCAGTCAAAAGTTGAATTATAATAGATGCACTAATATATGGCATCACGCCGAGCGCAAACACCGTCAAACGGGCTAAGGCTCCTCCGGTAAACATATCAAAAAACCGCAAAATTGAACCTTGCTGTGCTTCAAAAAATGCTGTCAGTGCAGAACCATCAATTCCTGGTGTTGGAATATGTGCACCCAATCGAAATATGAACAGCATTGCCAAAGTGAAGAAAATCCGCTGTCTAAGTTCTTCAATCCGAAATATATTTACAATAATGTTTAACATCAATATTATCAGCTCAATGTTAGCACATTACCACCAGCACTTTTTACAGCTTCTACTGCACTTAAGCTGGCCATGTCAACTTCGATACTCAGTTTTTTACTCAGTTTTCCTTTACCTAAAAGCTTAACTGGTTTATCTTCTTTTTTGATAAGGCCTAGTGCTTTTAATTTTGCCTTGTCAAGGCTGCTTCCAGTTTCAATGGTTACAGCATCTTCCAGATTCTGGAGATTAATCAGTTGTGCATAAACCTTGTTAGGACTTGTAAAACCAAATTTCGGTAATCTTCTGCTGAGCGGATTCTGTCCACCTTCAAAACCTCGCTTCCGTTTATAACCGGACCGTGATTTTGCACCGTTTTGTCCTCGGCCGCAGTTCTTACCGCTACCACTTCCAGGACCTCGTCCTACACGTTTTCGGCGGTTATTTTTACTGGATTCAAGTTCGTGGAGATACATTTGTTACCGTTATATTTTATGCTGTTGTCTCAATTCGGACTAAATGATTTACCTTGCGAATCATCCCGCGTACTGCAGGTGTGTTTTCAAGGATCGCAAAACTGTTAATTTTTCTTAACCCGAGTCCACTTAAGCAGGCTTTCTGTTTTGTGCGTGCACCGATTCCGCTTCGAATTTGTGTCACTTTAATTTTCTGGGCCATGTTTACGATGGGTTTATATAGTTGATGTCTTTACCTCGTGCACGTGCAATCCATTCATTACTCCTTAAATTGTACAATCCTTCCAGAGTCGAACGTACCAGATTATTTGGATTACGTGAGCCGAGACACTTAACACTGATATCCATGATTCCTGCTGCTTCCATAACTGCTCTCACAGCTCCAGCAGCAATAATTCCATGGCCTTTAGCTGCAGGTTTCATCAAAACTTTACCTGAACCAAATCTACCAGTGGCCATATGTGGAATGGTTGTACCTTCCACATTAATCTTTTTCATATTAACTGAAGCCTGTTCAACAGCTTTTCGAATAGCCTCGACAACCTCATTTGCTTTACCGAGTCCAAGTCCAACTTGACCTCTACCATCACCGACAACAATCAGTGCACTGAAGCTAAATCTGCGACCACCTTTTACTACTTTGGCGACACGGTTTACGCGAATTACTTTTTCTATTAGTTCTTTTTTTTCTGAATTCTTTTCTGCCACTGTTTTTCCATTGTATCCGGTTTTACCGGTTGTCAGAATTTTAAGCCAGCTTCCCTGGCTCCTTCAGCCAAGGCCTGTACGCGTCCATGATAAATAAAACCACCGCGGTCAAAGACAACGCTGGAAATGGACTTATCTAAGAGTATTTTTGCTACTTCGGTACCGACAGCTTTCGCTGCATCTTTATTTCCGGTGTAGGTCTTTTTCAAAGTCTTTTGAAGAGCTACAGTTGATGTTGCAGCCAATGTATTTCCTGCGATATCATCAACTGCCTGCACATAAATATGGCGCGCAGATCTGAATACCGCAAGCCGTGGGCGTGCCTCAGTCCCTGATATTTTTTTTCTTAAACGTCTGTGTCGGATTGTTCTTGCCTTCAGACGTTTTGCAGCATTATTCATTTCAAACAATTATTTAAGTATTAGGTTTTGCCGCTTTTTCCGGCTTTGCGTTGAATTTTTTCGCCTTCAAATAAAATACCTTTACCCTTGTATGGCTCTGGCGGTCTAAATTTTTGAATTACCGCCGATACTTGACCTAAGAGCTGCTTGTCAGTACTCTCAAGCACAATTTTGGTGTTTCCATTAACAGTAGCTTTTATTCCATCCGGAAGAGCGTATTTGATAGGATGGGAATATCCCAAACTCATTTCCAAGTTCTTCTGGTTAACAGTTGCCTTATAACCAACTCCGACTAAGTTGAGTTGTCTTTGGAAACCTTCTGTAACGCCATGGATCATATTACTGATCAAGGCCCAGGTCGTACCAAGCATTGGAGTCATTGGAGCATTCAGGTCGGCCACAGTTACTAAAATATTTTCTGCATCAATATTTAACTCAATTGCTGGATGTGCTTTGAGTTCTAATGTTCCCTTTGGCCCTTTGACGGTAAGCAGGCGCTCATTATACGAGACCTCAATTGCCTGGGAAAGTTTGATGGGTCTTTTACCTATTCTTGACATTATTTATCCTGTTTGAATCGAGTCTACCAGACAGTACAAAGGACTTCGCCGCCAATATTGTCGGCACGACACTGACGATCACTCATGATACCTTTTGAGGTGGTCAGTATTGAAATGCCCTGTCCATTCAGTACAGGTTTACATTCCTTACCTTTACTGTAGAGGCGTAAACCAGGCTTACTGATTCGAGTAATTTTGCGGATAACTGGCAGATTGTCCACATATTTCAACCATATCCGAAGCAAAGGGAATTTCCCTTTTTCGTCTAGTTCCCAGTTTACGATGAAACCTTCGTCTTTCAAAACCTTGACGATGTTCACTTTCACCTTGGAAGACAACATCTCCAGACTTTCTTTATTTCTCATATTTGCATTGCGGATACGCGTTAATAAATCCGCAACCGGGTCACTCATTGACATAATACTATTTCACTCTGAGTTTCTATAAAAATTATTACCAACTGGATTTAGTAACTCCTGGAAGGAGTCCAGAATTGGCATTTTTTCTAAAGCAAATCCTGCACATTCCAAATTTCCTTAAATATCCTCTTGGTCGTCCGCAATATCCACATCTGTTGTATTGACGCACTTTGTATTTTTGGGTGCGCTCGCTTTTGGCGATCATTGATTTTTTTGCCATTTGACCTATTTTCTAAAAGGAAATCCCAAGTCCTGCAACATTGCAAAACTTTCTTCATCTGTAGATGCACTTGTCACAATGGAAATATTCATTCCACGGACATGATCTACATCATCAAATTCTATTTCAGGAAAAATTAATTGTTCTTTAATCCCAATTGTATAATTCCCTGTACCATCGAAAGCTTTAGGTGAAATTCCACGAAAATCACGTATCCGCGGCATCGCTACATGTAAAAGTTTATCCAGAAATGTCCACATCTGCTGATTACGCAGTGTAACCATACAACCAATGGGCATATCTTCACGCAGCTTGAATCCTGCAATGGATTTCTTGGCACGAGTTATTACTGGTTTTTGTCCGGAAATCAAAGCTAACTGACTACTCGCAGCTTCAACAACTTTAGGATTCTGAACTGCTTCACCAAGACCAATGTTTAAGGTGACCTTTACAATTTCTGGTATTTGATGTTTGTTCTTATACTTGAACTTCTCTTGTAAAAGCGGCACAACCTTTGAGTTGTAGGTTTGCTGCAAATGACTTTCTGACATTATCCTAATACCTCTCCAGATTTGACACAGACTCTATTTTTTACACCAGCATCGCTTGTCTGCATTTTTGTACGTACCCCCCTTTTTAAAGTAGGGTTGTAGAGTTGAACGTTTGAATAATGGATTGGTGCTTCTACTTTAATCATACCACCCTGTTGGTTTGTTGCATTGGGTTTAGTATGGCGTGTAACCATGTTTACACCTTCAATCAGCAAGCGTTCCCGCTTCCAATCCACTGTCAATACTCTTCCGGTGCGACCTTTTTCTTTCCCGGAAATAACTATTACTGTATCTTCGCGACGAATTGTGGGTCGACTCTTTTTTCGCTGGTTAACTTTCATAAATCAAAATTCTACAATACTTCTGGGGCAAGTGACAGAATTCGCATGAATTTTCCTGCACGCAATTCCCTGGCTACTGGTCCGAATATTCGAGTGCCTACCGGCTCTCTTTTACCGTCAATTACAACAGCAGAGTTTTTATCAAATTTAATATAACTACCGTCTGGACGACGGAATTCTTTTTTGGTGCGGACTATCACTGCTTTAACCACATCTCCTGATTTTACTTTAGAGTGTGGCAGGCAATCTTTGATAGATGCCACGATAATATCACCTACTCGTGCGTAACGTCTCTTAGATCCACCAAGAACTTTGATGCACATCAGGCTTTTTGCTCCGGAATTATCAGCAACTTCCAGGATACTTTGTGTTTGTATCATTGTGTCCGTTTATATAATCGGTAACGCTTACGCCTGCTCAAAGGCCTGCATTCAGCAATTTGAACAAAATCACCAATTTGGCATTCGTTCTGCTCGTCATGAGCAATGTACTTTTTAGAGCGTTTAATAGTTTTTTTGTATAGCGGATGTTTTATTTTCCTTTCAACTTTAACAACAATGGATTTATCCATATTGTTACTTACAACGACTCCATTTTGTAGCTTCAGTGTGCTCATATCTGTCTTAATAATCGTTATTGTTGTGCTTGTTTTTCAGTTAACACTGTCTTCAAACGAGCTATAATTCGTCGTGTTTTTTTGATCATGGTAACATCTGCTAATTGTCGTGATACATGACCGCATCGCAGACGTAGATATTCCTCTTTCAGGTCAGTCATTTTTGCTTCCAGTTCATTTACCGGAAGTGCCCTTAGTTCCGAAACCTTCATAATACTGCCGCCCTTTTTATGATTTTTGTATTTATTGCTAATTTGTAAGCAGCTAAACGTAATGCTTCAGTTGCTACCTCTTCAGGCACACCGTCAATTTCATAGAGTATCCGTCCAGGATGTACAGAAGCAACCCAAGTATCAACAGCACCTTTCCCTTTTCCCATCCTTGTTTCAGCAGGTCTTTTTGTGATAGGTTTATCCGGAAAGATTCTAATCCAAGTTTTTCCACCACGTTTTAATGTGCGAGTGATAACTCGGCGTGCAGCTTCAATTTGTCTGGTTGTAACGTAACCTCGACTGGTTGCCTGCAGTCCAATTGAACCGAAACTGATTTTATTTCCTGTCTGTGCATTTCCCTGCATTCTCCCACGCATTTGCTTGCGGAATTTTGTTTTCTTTGGCATTAACATAGCTATAACTCCTTAACTGCGTGTTCGGCGTGTTCGAGATTTTCCATATTCTTCTCCGCGATATACCCACACTTTGACTCCAATAATGCCATATGTAGTGTTTGCTTCGGCGACTCCGTAGTCGATATCTACCCGCAAGGTATGTAAGCGTACCTGACCTTCTCTAACCCATTCTGAGCGGGCAATCTCAGCACCGTTTAATCTTCCACCAACCATTACTTTGCAACCTGCGATGTTCATACGCATTGCAGCTTGAATCGAACGCTTGACAGCACGCCTGTAAGCAATTCTTCGCTCCAGTTGACTGGCAATATTTTCGGCTACTAAAGTTGCATCAATTTCCGGTCTTTTGATTTCTTTTATATTGATCGTAACATCATGCGGACCACGCTTACTGAGTTCGTTTTTTAAACGCTCTACCTCATCTCCTTTTCTGCCAATAATAATACCCGGTCGTGCAGAAAAAATATTAACTTTAGTCTTTTTTGCTGTACGCTCAACTTCTATCTTAGAAATAGCTGCATGCTTAAGACGTGCTTTCACAAATTTTTGAATATCCAAGTCTTGTTTTAGCAGACTTGCATAATCTTTTTCTGCGAACCACTTTGAGTTCCATGTCCTGGAAATTCCAAGTCTTAGACCGATCGGATTTGCTTTTTGACCCACAGTTTACCTTGAATAACGTGAATTACCTTTGGAAAATTACAAAGGATTAAATTAATTTATGTTCCAACTATCAGTGTGATATGGCTGGAACGTTTTTTTATACCAGATGCTCTGCCCATTGCTCGAGGGCGGAAGCGTTTGAGTGCTCGTGCTTCATCAACAAAGGCAGTGATTACACGAAAGCTATCTACATCAGCATCAGACTGATGCTGATCTGCATTTGCCAGTGCAGACTGCAGTACTTTCATGACAGGCTCAGCAGCTCTATTGCGTAAAGTACTCAGCTGTGCCATTGCACGAACAACATTTTGTCCTCTAATCAGATCAACCACCAAACGGGCTTTTCTTGGTGAAACTCTGACATTTCTTGCGGTTGCTTGAGCAGTCATTATCGTTTTGTCCTTTTATCGTTTTTACCAATATGTCCCCGGTATGTTCTTGTTGGTGCAAATTCTCCTAATTTGTAACCAACCATTTCTTCGGTAATGAAAACGGGGATAAATTTGTTTCCGTTATGTACTGCGATATTAGTACCTATAAATTCCGGTAAAATAACGGAACGACGAGACCATGTTTTTATCAAACGTCGATCGTTGCTCTCCTTTGCTGCCAGCACCTTCTTTTCGAGATGCCCATCAACGAACGGCCCTTTTTTTAATGATCTTGGCACTGTTTATCTCCTTTTTAAAATATATTTGTCAGTATCCTTGCGTTTCCTGGTCCTTGCTCCTTTGGTGGGTTTCCCCCAAGGAGTGACAGGATGTCGTCCACCGGAAGTCTTTCCTTCACCACCACCATGCGGGTGATCAACAGGATTCATGACAACTCCGCGTACAGTAGGTCTCCAGCCTAACCAACGGTTACGGCCAGCTTTACCCTTTTTGATATTCATGTGTTCTGAGTTGCCTACAGTCCCAATAGTAGCCATGCACTCAATTCTTACTTTTCTAATTTCACCTGAGCGAAGTTTGAGTTGTGCATAATCATCGCTTTTAGCCATCAATTGTATTGCAGCACCTGCACTGCGGCCTAATTGAGCGCCCTTTCCGGGTCTCATTTCAATGCAGTGAAGCATAGTGCCTACAGGAATGTTCTTTAAAGGCAGAGCATTTCCAGGTTTAATATCAGCATTTTCTCCGGAATAAATAATATCACCGACTTTTAAACCAGCAGGAGTAAGGATATAGCGTTTTTCCCCGTCAAGATAATTCAACAGGCTGATTCTTGCACTGCGGTTCGGATCATATTCAATACTGGCAACTTTTGCAGGTACTTCTGCTTTGTTCCGGTTAAAATCGATAATCCGATACCTTCGCTTATGCCCGCCACCACGGTGTCTGACAGTGATTCTTCCGTTATTGTTCCTTCCGCCCTTTTTTTTCAAAGGTGCCAGAAGACTTTTTTCTGGTGTGGATGTTGTGATTTCTTCAAAAACGAAACCACTCATTCCCCGTCTGCCAGGTGATGTAGGTTTGTGGAATTTAATTCCCATTAGATTCTGCTGTTAATTTTATGCACCTTCAAAAAACTCAATAGTATCCCCTTGTTTAAGAGTTACTAAAGCTTTCTTCCAACTTGATTTATATCCTTGATAACGACCAAGACGTTTTTTCTTTCCACGGACATTCATTGTCCTTATTTTTAAAACCGAGACCTTGAAAGCTTTTTCTATACTTTCTTTGATTTGAATTTTGTTTGCTCTCGGATCTACTTCAAAAGCAAATTGATTTGCTTCTTCCTTAAGTGTCATAGTCTTTTCAGACATTATTGGTGCTCTCAGCACATCAAAGATATTCATCAGATTAGCCTTTCCTTGTATGCCTCAAGAGCATCTTTAATGAAAACAACCTTGGTGTAGTTCATCATTTCATAAACATTCAAACTTCTGAAACTAAGCACATGTACGTTGGGTAGATTTCTAGAAGCAAGTCTCAGATTTTCTGACACTTGATCTACAACAATTAAGACCTTTGCAGGAAGTTCCAGCTTGTTCAGCAGTGCTTTCAGGTTTTTAGTCTTGTTGTCTGTTAATTTAAGTTCATCAAGAACCAAAACACCTTCCATCCGGACTTTTTCTGCAAATGCAGATCTTGTGGCCAGCTTCTTTGCTTTTTTATTCAATCTGAAAGAATGACTACGCATTTGTGGACCAAATATTGTTCCACCGTGCCGTCGGATTGGTGATTTTGCGCTACCTGCGCGGGCACTTCCTGTACCTTTCTGACGGTAGAGTTTACGTGTGCTGTAAGCTACAAGAGCCCTGTTTTTAGTTGCATGTGTTCCCTGTTGATTTGCAGCTAAAAACTGACGGACCACGTCAGAGACTGCTCTCTTGTGGTATGGAGTAGCTAAAATTGAGTCATCAATTTCAATCTCACCAGTAGCTTTGTTTTTTAAATCAACGGTGTTTAGTGTTGCCATATTTTTACTATAGTCTCTGCAGACCTATCCTTCTTGCTTAATAGCGATATCAACTCCAGCAGAGATATCCAGGCGCATCAAAGCGTCCATAGTCTGCGGAGTAGTTTCCAAAATATATAATATCCGTTTGTGGGTACGAATTTCGAACTGCTCCCTTGATTTTTTATCCACATGAGGGGAGCGCAAAACGGTGTAGCGATTTCTGCGCGTTGGAAGCGGAATGGGACCGACTATTTCAGCCCCTGATCGTTTTACCGTATGAACGATTTCGCTAATGGTTTTGTCCAGTAACTTATCGTCATATGCCTTAAAACGGACTTTTATTTTTTGATCCATCATATCACTAAGTATGTTTATTCAATAACTTCGGTGACAACTCCGGAACCAATGGTCCGACCACCTTCACGAATTGCAAAACGGACTTCTTTTTCCATTGCAATAGGGCAAATCAGCTCAATGGTGACTTCCACATTGTCGCCCGGCATCACCATTTCAACACCGTCAGGTAAGTTAACAACACCCGTTACGTCTGTTGTGCGGAAATAAAACTGAGGGCGGTAATTGGTGAAGAACGGTGTGTGTCTGCCGCCTTCATCCTTATCAAGCACGTACACTTGTCCTTTAAATTTAGTATGCGGTGTAATTGAACCAGGCTTACAAATAACCTGTCCACGTTCAATGTCTTCGCGCTTGACTCCTCTCAGCAGGATTCCAACATTGTCTCCGGCTTGTCCTTGATCAAGAGATTTGCGGAACATTTCAACACCAGTAACCGTTGTGGTCTGGGTGTCTCGAATTCCTGTGATTTCAATTTCTTCACCAACTTTTACAATACCACGTTCGATTTGTCCGGTAGCAACTGTACCACGTCCGGAAATTGTGAAGACATCTTCAACTGACATTAGTAAGTCTTTGTCAAGATCTCGAGTCGGTTGTGGAATATAACTGTCAACTGCTGCCATCAGTTCTTTGATGGGAGCGTACTCTGCTGCACTTGCGTCAGTAGATGAACTTTCCATAACTGCTAGTGCAGAACCTTTAATGATTGGAGTATCATCTCCTGGGAAATCATAGGAATCAAGTAGTTCCCGGATTTCCATTTCAACTAATTCAAGCAGTTCTTCATCATCTACCTGATCTACTTTGTTAAGGAATACCACAAGGTGCGGGACGTTAACCTGTCGAGCCAGCAAAATATGTTCTCGTGTTTGAGGCATTGGACCGTCAGCTGCAGAAACGACTAATATTGCTCCGTCCATCTGTGCTGCGCCTGTGATCATGTTTTTAACATAATCAGCGTGACCAGGACAGTCGACGTGTGCATAGTGTCGATTATCTGTTTGATACTCAATGTGCGAAGTCGCAATGGTGATACCACGTTCCTTTTCTTCCGGAGCTCCGTCGATCTCATCAAAGCCTTTTGCGTCTGCTAAACCATCCAGAGCCAATACCTTTGTAATTGCTGCTGTCAAAGTTGTTTTACCATGGTCAACGTGGCCGATTGTGCCAACATTAACGTGTGGTTTTGAGCGGTCAAATTTTTCTCTTGCCATCTCGTCTCCTGTTTCTTTTCCTGTTGTGACTAATTTAAAATTACGCTCAGCCTAAGCTGGCCGGCTCACCTACGAGAGCCTTTCTAGTTGATTCAGTTACTGAAGTGTAGTGACTGAAACGCATGGTGTAAGACGCACGCCCCTGTGTGAGCGAACGCAACCTGGTGGAGTAGCCGAACATCCTTGCTAAAGGTGCTTCAGCCGAAACAACCTGAACTCCACCTTGCTCTTCCATTCCGCGTATACGTCCGTTATGAGCATTCAGGTCTCCAATTACATCTCCTGTAAAAGCTACAGGCGTAACTACTTCTATCTTCATCGAAGGTTCAAGCAAGGCAGGTTCTGCTCTCCTCACACCCTCTCGGAGTACATTCGCACCTGCAATTGAGAATGCGATCTCTGTAGAAGATTCCTCCAAATATTCTCCTGCAATGAGGCAAATTTTCAAGTCTATTATTGAAAATCCGGCTAGCACGCCGTTGCTCATTGCATCACGGATTCCTTGCTCAATTGCCTCAACAAACTTTTCTGGCAGTTGATCTGCAGCGAGTTGGTTCTCAAACTCTACACCTCCTCCAGCCTTTAAGGGTTCCAAACTTATTTTACAGAATGCAAACTGCTCTTTGCCTTCGAGTTGCTGCTCAAAACGCATTTCAGAAACAGCAGCTTGAGTAATCGTTTCGCGATAAGCTACCCTTGGTGTTCCTGCTTTGCAGTCTACCCTAAATTCACGCTGAAGGCGGTCTACCATTACTTCCAAATGCAGTTCACCCATTCCGGAGATAATGTTTTGTCCGGTTTCTGCATCAATTCTGCTTCTGAAAGAAGGGTCCTCCTGCATCAGACGCTTCAGAGCCTCTTCCAGTTTTTCCTGATCCGGCTTAGTCTTAGGTTCCAGAGCCTGATCGATCACCGGTTCCGGAAACTGTGTCTTCTCCAATACAATCTGCTGATCTTTTGGGCAAAGTGTATCGCCCGTAATCAAGTCCATTCCGATCACTGCCCCAATGTCACCGGCGTTTATCGTTGTGACCTCTTCACGTTTGTTAGCGTGAAGTTTAACCAAATTGCCAATTCGCTCGTGCTTTCGTTTACGTGGATTGAAAGCTGATTTACCAGTCTCAAACCTTCCTGAATAAACGCGGACAAATGTTAATTGGCCTGCAAACGGGTCGCTTGCCACTTTAAAAGCAAGTGCACAGAGGGCTTCTGAATCTGAAGATTCTCTGCTGACCAGTTTTTTCGTAACCGGATGATCACCCTGAACCGAAGGAATATCAAGCGGAGATGGAAGAAAATGAACTACTGCGTCAAGTAGTTGCTGAACACCCTTATTCTTAAAAGCGCTTCCGCACAAGACTGGAATAATCTGACAACTCAGTGTTGCTTTACGTATAACACTGTTAATCTCATTCTGGTCTATATCTTGTTCTTCAATCAGTTTTTCGAGCAGATTATCATCAAACAACGACAAATGATCCAGCATTTGTCTCCGCCAGTCCAAGGCTTGTGGTTTTAATTCTTCAGTAATCTCTCTAATTTCATACTCTGCGCCGAAATCTTCATTTTTAAAGCGGAGTTCCTGCATTGACACCAGGTCAATTACTCCTACAAATTCCTCTTCAGCGCCAATCGGAATTTGAACTGCAACCGGATTTGCTGACAGCTGATCATCAATCGAGATGACCGCCTTCTCATAGTCTGCACCAACACGGTCCATTTTATTGACAAAGGCAATACAAGGCACATTGTAACGTTTTGCCTGTTGCCAAACTGTTTCTGACTGTGGTTGCACACCCGCCACAGCGCAAAGAACCATTACAGCACCGTCGAGTACCCGTAGTGATCTTTCGACTTCTGCGGTAAAATCCACATGCCCGGGAGTGTCAATAATATTCAGCTCAAATTGTTGCTGATCAACCTCCCATGAACAAGTTGTTGCGGCGGAGGTTATTGTTATTCCGCGCTCCTGTTCCTGTTCCATCCAGTCCATTGTGGCGGAACCGTTATTAACCTCACCGATCTTGTGTATGCGCCCGGTATAATATAAGATGCGCTCGGTGGTTGTAGTCTTGCCGGCATCAATGTGGGCCATGATGCCAAGATTTCGCCGCAGTTTAAGTGGAACTGTTTTTGCCACGCTGGTTTATTGGTTGAGACACTGATTAATTTCAGTTACAGCCAGTTTATTTACCAACGGTAGTGTGCAAATGCTTTGTTAGCCTCAGCCATTTTATGCGTGTCTTCTTTCTTCTTAATTGCACTGCCTTTGCTGTTTGAGGCATCCATAATTTCTGCCGCCAGTTTTGTGCGCATTGATAAGCCGCTTCTGGAATTTGCATTTTCAATCAACCAGCGGATTGCTAATGATTGGCTTCTGCTGTGACGGACTTCCATCGGCACCTGGTATGTTGAACCTCCAACACGCCTGGATTTAACTTCAACGGATGGCATCACATTCTCGATTGCAGCTTTGAAAGTCTCCAGGGGTGACATTTCGGACTCGTTTTCAGCGACCTCATCCAATGCCCCGTAAAAAATCCTTTCGGCAATGCTTTTCTTCCCGTGTTTCATTAATGAATTAATAAACTTGCTGACCAAAAGATCTTTAAATTTAGGATCAGGTAAAATGCTTCTTTTTATTGCGGCTCTTCTTCTAGGCATAACTTTTCTTTACAAATCTTTTTTGACGCCGTATTTGGAGCGGGATTGTTTGCGCTCATTCACACCTACAGTGTCTAGTGCGCCTCTGACAACATGGTAACGAACACCGGGCAGGTCTTTGATACGACCACCTCGAATCAGTACAACCGAGTGTTCCTGAAGGTTGTGGCCAATTCCTGGGATATAGCTTGTGACTTCAATTCCGTTTGTTAAACGTACGCGGGCTACCTTACGTAAGGCGGAGTTTGGCTTCTTTGGTGTGGAAGTATAAACTCGCACGCAAACTCCTCTGCGTTGTGGACAGGCCTGCAGCGCAGGAGTGTCATTCTTTGAAATTTTACTTTTGCGTCCTTTTCGGACTAACTGACTTAATGTCGGCATATTTCTGAAACGTTCGTCTTGTGCTTAAACAGATATTTGAATAATCAATCCGCTAATTTACCATTGATGAGATAATTCGTCAACACCTAAATTGATATTTTTTAAAAAAGCCTAAACTCTTTACTACAGATATCTTTAATTGCTATTCCAAATATACGGCTAGTATTTAAATTGAAAGCAATTAAACTTTGTTTTGCACAGTTTATTAGTTAACATTAAATAGCACTAAGCTGGTACTAATTTAAAATAATTCACTAATCAATATGACAAAATATACTTTCACTAACAAGCTGATTCTAGAAAAAAGTCCTTATCTTTTACAGCATGCTCACAATCCAGTTGACTGGCATCCCTGGGGCAAAGAAGCATTTGCAAAAGCAGAGAAAGAAGACAAACTACTGTTAATCAGCATCGGTTATGCTACCTGTCACTGGTGTCATGTCATGGAAAGGGAATCGTTTGAGGATTCGGAGTTAGCAGATTACCTGAACAGACATTTTGTATCGGTGAAAGTGGACAGGGAGGAAAGACCTGATGTTGATAAGATATACATGGATGCGTTGCATGCGCTGGGACAACAGGGTGGCTGGCCGTTGAATATGTTTGTGACACCGGAATCCAAACCGGTGACTGGTGGTACTTATTTCCCCACAAGACCCATGTATGGGCGCAGATCTTTTAGAGAATTACTGGAAACTATAGTCAATTTGTGGAACAACGAACGGGAAAAGATTTACTCCACTGCAAATGAAATTACTTTTCATTTGCAGCAAAAAGCAGTTCCAGTAAGCCGTGCTCATTCTGAGCTAAACTGGGAAGTAGAGGAGCAGACTGTTTTACAATTTCAGGAATCATTTGATGCAGTGCACGGTGGTTTCAATCAACAGCTTCAAAACAAATTTCCTCCAAACATGGGCTTGATGCTCTTGCTGCGTAACTTTCAGCGCACTGGAAACACAAACTCCCTTGAAATGGTAGAAAAGACCTTACAGAAAATGCTTGCAGGTGGAATTTATGATCAGCTTGGAGGTGGTTTGAGTCGCTATAGCACCGATTTTGAATGGCTGGTTCCGCATTTTGAGAAAATGCTCTACGATAATTCTCTGTTTGTCTGGGTTTTGATTGAGGCTTTTCAAGTTACAAAAAATTCACTTTACGAAAAAGCAGTTCGGGATGTTCTAACCTATATTGCAAGGGATATGACATCTCAGGAGGGGGGATTCTATTCTGCGGAAGATGCGGACAGTGAGGGAGTTGAAGGGAAATTTTATGTCTGGACAAAAGCAGAAGTTCTGGAGATCACAGGCCCTGAATGTGGAGAGCTGGCCTGTGCTTTCTGGGACATTACGGAGTCAGGTAATTTCGAGGGAAACAACATTCCAAATCGTAGACGAACTGCAGAAGATGTAGCAGATCAATTCCGGATCACTCTTGATGAAATGGAGCTAAAGCTGCAAACTGCACGGGAAAAACTCATGGATGCACGTTCAAGGCGTATCCGACCTTTGCTGGATGACAAGGTGTTGACTTCATGGAATGCCTTAATGATTTCAGCTTTTGCCAAAGCAGCCCGTGTTTTCAACGAACAGGAATTTGAAAAAATGGCTGTGGATGCGGCAGACTTTATTTTTAATAATCTGCGTAACAAATCGGGTCGATTGCTCAGACGCTGGCGCGACGGTGAGGAACGTTTCCCGGCTTACCTCTGCGATCATGCACAATTGGCAGTAGCCTGCCTGGATCTTTATGAAACCACCTATGATCCGGAATGGTTTTGCAAAGCAACTGAACTGGTCAATGAAATCAACCGCCTGTTCCGTAATGAAAATGGTCCATATTATGATACTGGAATTGACGCTGAAACCCTGTTAACACGTAATGCGGAAGGTTATGATGGTGTTGAGCCTTCTGGTAACAGCAGCACAGCAATGGCTTTTCTACGCTTAGGGGCCTATGGTTTGTCTCCAGAATACTTCAATGATTCTCAGCGGATATTTAGAAGTTTTTCTCCCCAACTGGAACAAGCAGGAGTTAGTTTTTCTGCACTGTTAAGTGCGCTGCATTTTAGCCTTTCTACAGTAAAAGAAGTTGTGATTTGCGGAAAACGCGGAACTTCTGAGACAGAAGCATTACTGACTGAACTGCGCACAGGATATTATCCAAATCTAGTAGTGGCCTTTGTTGAAGCTGGTGCAAGTCTGGAAACAGAAAAAAATATTCCACTGGTTTCCGGAAGAAAAATGCTGAATGGAAAGGCAACGGTTTATGTCTGTCATAACCAAAGTTGTCAGTTGCCTGTACATACAGTAGCAGAGTTGCGCAAACTATTGATTTGATGATATTTATGAATCAAAGTTTATGGCACACAAAATAGTGCAAATCTTATTGAAGCCCTCTTTTACTGTCTGAATTTGGTGATTTGCCTTGAAACCGCTGGCGAGTTGCTCCTTCATTTTGCTAAAGTAAGTGTTTTAAAACTGAGAAAATTTTTCGAATTCTCAATATAACGATTTTCATTATTAAAGGAAAATTTGTGGCATCTCCAGGAACTAAGGGACTTCAAAGAGGATATATTGTACCGATAGGAGGTTCAGAAGAAAAAAAGAGGGAACCTGTAATTTTAGAAAAATTTGTAAAACTGTGTGGCGGTAGTAGTGCTCGCTTGGCTATTATCCCCACAGCTTCCAGGCTAAAAGAAACTGGCCAGCATTACATTGATATTTTTCGTGAAATTGGAGTGGACGACTGTGTTTGTTTACCGATTGAAAAACGGACTGACAGCGAACGTAAAGACTATCTGCACGAATTAAATAAAGCTAGTGGTATCTTTGTAACTGGAGGAAATCAACTGCGTTTGTCAACAATCATGGGCGGAACTTCTGTCGCACAGGCTATCCGGCGTAGAAATGCCGATGGAGTACACTTTGCCGGAACCTCGGCAGGTGCTGCGATTATTCCTGAACACATGATTGCCGGAGGAAAATCAGGTCCAATTCCGCGTGAAGGTGGAGTTACTTTTGCGCCGGGACTTGGTTTGACAAACAAGATAGTTGTGGATCAGCATTTTCGCCAAAGGGACCGTTTGGGCAGGCTGCTTTCTGCAGTAGCCTACAATCCTTTTGCAACAGGAATCGGTATTGATGAAAATACTGCGGCCTTTATTGATCCTGACGGATTGCTGGAGGTTATTGGTACAGGAGCAATAACAGTTGTTGACCCTAGTGAACTTTCTCATTCATCGATGGGTTCCGAAAAAAGAAGAACAGCAATAAATTTGACAAATATACGTTTACATCTTTTAACGAACGGTGCAAAATTTGATATTCACTCAAGACAGGTTTTTCTCTGATGAATTTTGACCAGAAATTATCAATTTTTTCAAATGAGGTTGTATGAAAATTATCTCAACCAACGTCTATCAGGGGCCAAATTTATATGCTCATTTTCCAGTAATCAGGCATGTGCTGGAGCTAGGTGTACTTGAAGAATGGCCGTCTGCACGTATTGGACAGGACTACATTGATCGCTTGTTGGAGATCCTGCCGGGACTGGAAGAACATGGTTGTTCTTACCGTACTCCAGGAGGTTTTATTCGTCGATTAAGAGAAGATGATGGTACATGGATGGGTCACATCATGGAGCATGTTGCACTGGAACTGCAGGGAATAGCAGGTTCTGATGTAACTTTCGGACGTACACGCTCTACCGGAAACCATGGTGAATATAACATGGTCTTTCAGTACATGCAGCGTGATGTTGGGTTGAAAGCCAGTGAACTGGCACTTACTTTACTGCTGTGTCTGCTTCCTGACTCACTAAAAAAACAATTATCTACTCCACCTGCGGCTGATTTTAATTTTGAAGAGGAGCGTGATACTTTCATCCGTTTTGCACAACGTCATGAATTTGGGCCCAGCACTGGCTCATTAGTTAATGCTGCAAAAGAACGGGGAATACCATTCCTGCGCCTGAACCGTTACAGTTTGGTACAGTTTGGACATGGAAAATACCAACGTAGAATTCAGGCTACTATAACTAGTGAAACCCGACAAATTGCTGTTGGAATTGCCGGTGATAAAGAGGAAACTCACACTATCCTCTACGATCTTGGCCTGCCCACCACTCTGCAGCGCCTTGCATACAGTGAAGAAGAAGCAGTCAAACAGGCAGAAAATCTTGGTTTCCCAGTGGTAGTAAAACCGCTTGATGGTAATCATGGACGAGGTGTTTCGATTAATCTCAGCAATGCTGAACAAGTTATCTCAGGATTTCTGGAAGCAAGAACCCAAAGTAAAAGTCAGGCGATCATCATTGAAAATTATGTCAGTGGTTTTGATCATCGAATGTTGGTGGTCAACGGAGAGTTAGTTGCAGTATCCAAGCGCGTTCCAGGTCATGTTGTTGGTGATGGAGAAAAAACAATTGAGGAGTTAGTGGAAATTGTAAATAGTGATCCGCGCCGTGGAATTGGACATGAAAAAGTTTTGACCCGCCTCAAATTTGATGAGCAGGCTGATCGTCTGATGAACGAATCTGGCTACAACATTGAAACCGTGCTGCCAGGAGATGAAGTGTTTTACCTGCGTTCAACTGGAAATTTATCCACAGGAGGTACCGCAATTGACCTGACGGATGTTGTGCATCCTGACAACCGTGAGATGGCCGTCAGGGCAGTTAAGTCAATCGGATTGGATGTGGGCGGAGTCGATTTTTTGACGGATGATATCACACAATCCTATAAGGATATCGGGGGTGCAATTGTTGAAGTAAATGCTGCACCAGGGTTCCGAATGCACGTTGCCCCAAGTGAAGGTAAACCGCGAGATGTGGCATCCTCAGTGATGGACATGCTCTTTCCATCGGGATCTCCAAGCTGCATTCCCATCGCTGGAATAACCGGAACCAACGGTAAAACTACTACTTCCAGGATGCTCGCATATATATTGAAAACCAGCGGTAATACAGTTGGCATGACTTCGACAGACGGAGTTTACATTGACGGTCACCTGACTGTCAAAGGAGATATGACTGGTCCTGTTTCTTCTCAAATGGTTCTTCGAGACCCATCGGTAGACGTGGCAGTAATGGAAGTTGCCCGGGGAGGAATGCTGAAAAAAGGAATTGGTTTTCCCAGCTGTGATGTGGCTGCCTGCCTCAATGTCTCTGCAGACCACCTTGGGCTCAGGGGAATAGACACTGTGGAACAGTTGGCAAGAGTCAAACGTATACTGATTGAGATTACTACCAATACTGCAGTTCTAAATGCAGATGACGCCCTTTGCCTTGATATGGCAAATTACACAAAGGCTGAAAATATTTGTTATGTAACATTGGCCGATAATCACCCACTGGTACGTCAGCACATTCGTGCAGAAGGAAGAGCGGTGGTGTTGGAAAAAGGTCTTAATGGAGACATGATAACACTTTATGATAAAGGAGCACATATCCCCTTGCTCTGGACACATCTCATTCCGGCAACTCTGGAAGGTAAAGCAGTTCACAACGTTCAAAACGCGATGTTTGCTGCAGCACTTGCCTTTAGCCTGAGTGTGCCATTGGATGACATAAGGCACGGTCTGCGCACCTTTAATACTACTTTTTTCCAGGCTCCTGGACGTATGAATGTATTTGACGACCTCCCCTTCAAGGTTATTCTGGACTATGCTCACAATCCGGCAGCTTTCAAGGGAATGTGCCACCTGGTAACCCGTTTGGAAACTCCTGGAAAGAATATTTGTGTTATTTCCATGCCGGGTGATCGACGTGATGAGGATATTCTGGAAGTTGGAAAAACTGTCTCAGGAGTTTTTGATTATTTTATCTGTAAGGCAGATGATGATCGTCGCAAGCGGGGTTATGATGAAATTCCGAAAATGCTCAAAAAAATCTTAATTGAAAATGGAGTTTCTGAAGGCTGTATTGAGGTGGTTCCGGATGAAGTTGAATCAATTCAGCGAGGATTGAGTCTGGCAGAACCTGGAGATTTACTAATGGTATTTGGTGATAATGTAACACGCAGTTGGAAACAGATTGTTCATTTTAATGAAGATGGAGAAATTCCAAGCTTTTCACCAAAACCGCAGCCTGAAGAGGAAGATGCAGCAGAATCTTTTGTTGAACCGTTTACTGTTCGTGCCGGACAAAGATTGATTCAGGATGAACGGGGAGTACGTCTTGCGAGTGAAGAAGAAGCCGATTAAAAGAGGTCATGATGCTTATTGAACAGGCACGATGGAATTAACACTCGAAAGTTGCCGTCATTTAACTGGCCCAAGTTTATATTTTCACTTACCAGGGACAGTTCTGGATGTGTCTTTTTCCGGAATTACTGTAGAGGAGGTTGTAACCTGCTGGCAGGTAGAAGTAAATAAACTTCGCACGGCGGTTGGTTGGCAAAGAACACAATTGCACATCCGAAAAACCAGCTCCTGTGCTGCTAGTATGGCTTTTGAGGCGCCTCTGGATGCAGTTTTATCAGCAACCGAACTTAACACTACAGCCTGGAAACACACAGTCAACCGTCTTTCCGGAGAAGACGTAGAGGGTTTCGCCAAAGTTGTTGCTAAACTCAAAGTAAAGATAAAACTGGAAAGTGATCCTGCTCTGCTCAAATTAATTGAAACTGCCAGGGAGCATGATATTCAATTGTTGTACGATGATGAGGTGCTTACTCTTGGACTGGGTACAGGTTCTCAAAGTTGGTCTGCAGCCCAACTTCCGCTGCCGGAAGATTTGGATTGGAAGGGGCTTTATGACGTTCCTGTTGCATTGATCACCGGTACAAACGGTAAATCAACGACTGGAAGAATGCTGGCTGCTATAGTCAGGGCAGCAGGGAAAATTCCCGGACTGACCTCTACCGATGGAATTCAGGTTGGTGATGAAATTCTGGATGTTGGAGATTATTCCGGACCTGGCGGTGCAAGAGCGATTCTGAGGGATAAAAGAGTAGATTTTGGTGTTTTGGAATCAGCACGTGGCGGGATGCTGCGTCGAGGACTTGGAGTGACGAAGGCCCAGGCCGGAATTATCACCAATGTTGCCGAAGAGCATCTGGGGGAATATGGTGTCTGGAGTCTGGACGATCTCATAGCTGTAAAATTTACAATCCTGCGTCCTCTTGAAGAATCAGGAGGTACACTAGTACTTAACGCTGACGATACTGGTCTGGTGGAGTATGCCAACAATTTGAAGCATCCTCTCTGCTGGTTCAGCCTTGATACAGACTCGTCGATCCTGCGTGATCACCGAAAAATAGGAGGTCCGGTTTGTTATGCTGATCAAGGAAAAATATATTATCAGCAGCAAAATTCTGTTCAATTCATCCTGAATGTGAATGAAATACCAATCACGTTAAATGGTGCGGCCCGCTATAATACAGCCAACGCTCTGGGTGTGATTGCCCTGGCAAAAAATCTGGGATTCTCAAACAAAATAATTGCGACTGCACTCAGAAAATTTAAAGGTGATCTACAGGATAATCCTGGACGAGGTAATTATCTGACTCTTCCAATTCCCCAGTTAAATCGTTCTCAAAATTCGACTGCAGAACAGACATTTCAGGTGCTGATTGATTTTGCACATAACGAACACGGGCTGAGTGCAGTATGTGATACGCTTACCAACCTGCAGGCAAAACGGAGGTTAGTTGTAGCAGGTCATGTAGGCAGTCACAGCGACAAGGAGATTCGGGAGATGACACGTGTTGTTGCCCAAATTAAGCCGGAATATTTTTTTGTTCCTGAAATGCAGGAATATTTGCGTGGACGACATTCAGGAGAAATTTCTAAACTGGTTTTTGATGAATTGCTGCAGTTAGGATTTACAGTAGAAAAACTTGGTACTACAGAAACTTGTCTGGAGGCTGTTCAACTTGCAATAGAAAAAGTTCAGGCTGGTGACCTGTTGCTCCTGGTAGGCTTGGATGAGAGAAAAGAAATTATTGCCTATCTTGAAGATTTAAAAAAGTAAAATTTTTCACGTTCTGTTTGCTACATGTTTAAGTTGCAACCATCAACACTGATAATGGAGCCTGCTTTTTTGTAAAAGTAGATCAGTAGAGTTTTATGCGAAATTTTCTCAGTATTTATAACAAAATTTAAACTACAGTACGAAAAGTCTCAGATGTCAAAGACAAAAAAAGCTGACTACATTCTGCGCAATGCAAGACTTATCGACGGTACAGGTGGCCCCTCACAATCTGGAGACGTCGCGATCCTGGATGATCGTCTTTTGGCAGTGGGCAAAATTGGTGATCTTGAGGCAAGTCGTGAACTTGATGTGGCAGGGAAGGTTGTTTGTCCGGGTTTTATTGATACCCACACCCATGATGATCGTTTGTTACTCACAGATCCCTTGATGAGTTGTAAAGTAAGTCAGGGCGTAACTACTGTGGTTACAGGAAACTGCGGAATCAGCCTCGCACCTTTGCAAATTGACCAACGTCCACCTCCTCCACTCGATATACTGGTTGAGCGCGAGGATCAATTTTTCGCAGATTTTGGGCAATATCTTCAGGCATTAACTGAAAATCCCCCATCTCTCAACGCAGTTTTCCAGGTCGGTCATACCACTCTCCGTGCAGCAGTTTTGGATTCGTATGATCGTCCGGCAACTGCAGAAGAAATCCGGAAGATGCGAAAATTACTGGAAGCTTCTCTGGAAGCTGGTGCTTGCGGCATGAGTACTGGACTTTTTTATGCACCCGCAAACGCCGCACCGACTTCGGAGGTTATTGAACTCGCACATGCTCTTCATGAACATGGTGCTTTGCACACAACTCACATGCGCGACGAAGGTGAAAGGATAGCAGAATCTTTGCGTGAAACTTTTGCTATTGGAACGGAAACGCAAATTCCGGTGGTTATTTCGCATCACAAATGCAGCGGTGCCCCCAACCACGGACGCTCTACGGAAACCCTGGCCCTGATTGCTCAGGCGAGTAAGGGGCAGCCAGTAGGCCTTGACGCATATCCTTACACAGCCGGCTCTACCGTTCTTTCTGCACATCGTAATATTCAGTCAGAAAAGGTGTTGATCTCATGGTCTGAGCCACATCCTGAATATGCTGGAAAGGAACTCTCGAAAATCGCGTTGGAACTTGGAGTTAGTGAGAAAGATGCAGTTGATGCTCTGAGTCCAGGAGGAGGAATATTTTTTATGATGGATGAAGACGATGTCCGCAGAATCCTGGCTTTCCCACAGACAATGATCGGCTCAGACGGTTTGCCTTCGGACACCTTCCCCCATCCGCGTCTCTGGGGAACTTTCCCACGCGTTTTGGGGCACTATGTCCGGGATGTCAAACTGTTCAGTCTGGAAGAGGCTGTTCGCAAGATGACATCACTACCGGCAGCCTGTTTTGGTCTAAAGGATCGTGGCATTCTCAAGCTCGGAAACTATGCCGATTTGGTTGTTTTTGATCCGAATACCATTGAAGACAGTGCGACATTTGATGATCCTATTTGTCCAGCAAGGGGCATTGAACAAGTCATGGTCAATGGTCGTGTAGTCTGGGAAAAAGGCGCTCACACCGGTAATCGTCCGGGCCGCGCCCTGCATCTTCAAGATTTGCTTCCATTCAATTTTGATACTACCGAGGAGAAGAACTCTTCTGCATAGCAATGGAACATCTCTTTGCCCGTTTTTGAAATAACAAAAACTTGTATTTTAATCCCTAACAGTTAGTCTACAATCTCTGGGAGATCTCCTGGATCCAGTCTAACACATTCAATTTTACAATAATTATTACTATGTTGGAACAAATCAATTTTAAATCAGCTAAAGAGGTACTTCAGGAAGTAATACCTGAAGTACAAAAAACAAATGCATGGTTGGAACGTCTTCAGACCTCTTTATTATCAAAAACTGAAACAAGATTTTTTAAGGCAGCAGCTGATAGTGGAGAAATGTGTGAAACAGCCAGAAAATGGTTAAACAGATTGCCGCTAAAATCTGAGCGGAATGAGAAGCAACTGCAGGCTGGAAAGTTGCTGGTGAATGCAATGGCCGGACTCTGTTGGAAATTCACACGGACTCATCGCAGCAGAATTTTTGCTGAAGCACGAAAATCATGTAAGCGTCCCTTTCGGCTGGAGGCACTGGCTGAATCTGCAGCAGAATTGTGTCCTGGTGTTTATCCAAGTTTGGTTGAGTTGGGAGCAGAGCAAAGCCTTTTCCTGCGTGACAAAGACGGCTTGGAACTCCACCAGGGAATGCTTTTTTCTCAATGGTTCTCCGATGAAGAAATTGGAAACATATTGATCAGGGATATGCGTCAGCCCTTGCCGGAGTCTCTCGATAGAGTGGATGAATTGCTAAAAACCAATGTCCTTGATCTTGAGTATGCACGCATCGAGATTTATGGTGAAGTGGCTACGATATTTTTGAAGAATGCCAATTATCTCAATGCCGAAGACGATAGTACTTTAGGAGCAACTGAGACTGCAGTAGATCTTGCTCTGCTTCATCCAGAAGTCAAGGTGGGAGTCTTGAGAGGAGAAAAAGTTGCGCATCCAAAGTATGCCGGCAGAAGGATTTTCTCAGCAGGAATTAATCTAACAAAATTGTATCAGGGTACTCAGTCTTATTTGTTTTATCTGACACGGGAACTTGGTTTGGTTAACAAATTATTCAGAGGTTTTTGCGGTCCTGAATGGTTGGGAGACGAGCTTGAACATGGCAAGGAAATTCCCTGGATTGCCGTTGTTGAAGGTTTTGCCATTGGAGGAGGTTGTCAATATTTACTGGTGATGGACTATGTCCTTGCGGAATCCGGTTCTTACCTGAATCTTCCTGCACGAAAAGAAGGCATCATTCCCGGCTGTGCGAATTTGCGTCTACCAAGAATGGTTGGTGACCGGATTGCTTATGAAGCAATTCTTTTTGATCGTCAGTTTCCTGTAGAGGCACCAGAAAGCAGAATGCTGGTCAATGAGGTTTGCAGCAGTCAGGAAATTGATCATCAGCTGCATCTTGTACTGGACCGAGTAACAGGTTCCGGATTAGTATCTGCATCAGGTAACCGAAAAACTTTACGTTCCGGCGCTGAAACTATTGAATCATTTCGAAATTACATGGCACAGTATGCATATGAACAAGCCTTTTGTCACCTTAGTTCGCAACTGATCAAAAACTTGGAATTTCATTGGAAGGCACGGGAACGATAAATTAAAGCATCAAAATAGCATGATCGTCATGCAGGATAAAAAATAAAGTTAGTAAGAATCATTCCCGTTATCACAGAACACAAATTGATTGTGAAAATATAACTGAAACCTTTTGAACTGATATTCCTTGTCAGGATTGTCGAAAATCTGTATCTTGGTACAGGAATACGGTAATGAAATATTTCATTCCAAAAATAAGACTTGGCCTGCAGTGTTTTTTAGCAAGTTATGCACTGCATTGTCAGTAAGTGAAGTACATTTTCAACTGCGGAGGATTATGTCTCTCAAGCAAATTCAACAAAAAATACGACAGATAATCAACAACCCACAGCTGAGTTACCGGCAGCGGATGCATTATCTTGCTGCACAGGCTGAGAGTTTGCTGGAGCCACCTCCAATCAGTGACTCTCTTCAAATTGCAATTGAACAGCAGGTGATTTGCGACATGCATGAAGGTCCCGCTCCTCATCGTCCGCGTTATCTGTTACCAGATTATCCAAAAGCAATTAAACAAGGTTCCGATTATCTTGAGCTGGATCCACCAAATAATTTGGTAGAGGCTTTAAATTTTCTGATGATTCTCTATACTCAAACACCTTCCATTACCGGTTATCCTGTTTATCTTGGCGACTTGGACAAAGTTCTAGCTCCGTTTGTAGATGAGGTCTCAGATGCTCAATTGAACCTGCAGTTGCGGCTTTTTTGGCAAATGATTGACAGGGTGCTTCCGGATGCTTTTGTGCACACAAATTTGGGACCAGAGGATACTCGGATTGGACGGGCAATTTTTCAGCTGGAACGCGAGCTGAATCAAACAGTACCCAACATTACACTTAAAGTAGATCCTCAAATTACACCAAATTCTTTTCTTGAAGAAGCAGTAAAAACAGTTTTTGTCGTCGCCAAACCGCACTTTGTCAATCACCCGATGATGTGTGCCGATTTAGGGGAACAATACGGTGTCGTTAGTTGTTACAACTCGCTCAAAGCCGGCGGAGGATCACACACATTGGTGAGATTAAATCTGAAGGAAGCAGTAAAGCAGCATCAAGGCAATTCTTCATCATTTATTAACGAAACACTGGAAAAATATGTACGTCTGACTCTGGAGTTGATGGAAGCCCGTATACGCTATCTCGTGGAAGACTCATGTTTCTTTGAACATAATTTCTTGGCACAGGAAGGATTGGTATCACTGGATCGTTTTTCAGCCATGTTTGGAATTTATGGATTAGCGGAAGCAGTAAAACTGTTAATGGAAGCCCAGGGCAGTTTAGCAAAATACGGTCACGATGCGGAGGCAAATCAGCTCTCATACCAAATCACTGACCGTATCGCTGCCCTAGTGAAAGAAATTCCCCTGCCTTATTGCGAAGGTAACGACGGTTTTGCCTTTCTACATTCACAATCAGGAATTGATCTTGATCTTGATGTAACAGCAGGAACGAGGATTCCCATAGGCGAGGAACCGGAACTTTACGAACACATCTTTGCAGTAGCTCCACACCATCATAAATTCAGTTCAGGTGTGAGTGATATATTCCACTTTGACGATACGGTCAAACGAAATCCGCAGGCAGTGGTGGATGTTATCAAGGGAGGATTGGCTCAGGGTATGCGTGATTTTACTTTTAACTTAGCCAGTAACGATTTTATTCGGATAACAGGCTATCTTGTACGAAAATCTGATGTCGTCCGGCTGGAGAAAGAAAGTTCTCGTTACAACAGTACCGTTCTGGGTGCTGGATCAGAGAAAAATCAGGGTGTTACAAAACGTAACTTAAAGCGAGTGATGAGCCATGAGCAAACCCCTCGGCTTGGTTAACCGTATCCTACCCTTTAGTGCAGTTGACGGGCCTGGGAATCGATTTGTGATATTTTTGCAGGGCTGCAATTTTAACTGTGTGAACTGTCACAATCCTCAGACAATTGGGGTTTGTGATGTGTGCGGCATTTGTGTTGAAGAATGTCCGGGTGAGGCTTTGCAGATTAAGGCATCCGGAACTGAAATTGAATGGAATAAAAGCCGCTGTCTCCGCTGCGATAACTGCATTAAGGTCTGTCCATCAGACAGTAACCCCCACAGCCAATGGCTGGATGTAGATTTTGTGTTAGAAAAAATCCGCCGTTCTGCATCGTTTCTTTCCGGAGTAACAGTTTCCGGTGGAGAAGCGACGCAACAACCGGAATTCCTCCGGGAACTTTTTCATAGTATCAAAACAGATTCTGCCCTGAATCACCTTTCTACCATGATTGACACAAACGGTTCTGCAGAGATCTCAATCTGGAAAAGCTTGTTGCCGTTCACAGACGGTGCGATGGTTGACCTGAAAGCCTTTGACAACCAAATCCATCAAAAACTGACAGGAAACAGCAATTCACAGGTTCTGCAGTCAATTCAACACCTCCAGAAAGCTGAAAGATTGTTTGAGGTTCGGCTTTTGATAATTCCGGATTTAAATGATCATGATTTGATGCTGCAGCAAACAGCAAACTGGCTCTGTCAATTAAGCAACAATATCAGGATAAAACTCATAGGGTTTCGTAATCACGGAGTTCGTCCTGAATATTCTGATTTTCTGGAAGCAACTCCGGAACGTCTGGATGAAATCCGGGAACTATTTCAAGGTTTTGGAATTCAGGAAATCAAGGTGATTTGATGTCTCCACATAATAACTCAGCTTTTAAAAAATTCAGATCCTGAAGCACTTCATTTCGAACAATGTCCAGTTTTTTAGAGGTGAAAAATTTTGTGAACACATAATTCTTCATTTATAGTCCCTCCGGAGTCAAAACTTGTATTTTTTAATGCATTCATGTAAACAGGATCCACTAAAAAGGAGTATGTTTTGCTTTGCATATTTCTCACAAATCCTTAGAGTAAATACTGCTTTGTTGTAGACTTGAATTTTGTTCAAGAATGGACACAGGCGGCAAACTGTTTTTGCGGATGTGATTTGTTCGTTTAGATTATTTACAACATCAAATATTATACATTTTAGAAATAATATGGATAACTCAATTTCTTCTGCTGCTTTAAATTCCAGTCAAGACGCATGTCTGCAGGATCTCCATAAATTGTTAGGATCAAGATTCTCGATGTCGGAATCGGTGCGAGAACAACACGGTCGTGACGAGTCGTTTCATGCACCAGCGCCACCTGAGGCAGTTGTCTTTGCAGAAAGCAGTGAAGAGGTTGCAGAGATAGTAAAGATTTGTGTGAAGTACAAAAAGCCGATTATTCCATTTGGTACAGGAACTTCTTTGGAGGGTCATGTAGCAGCGCTGCACGGAGGAGTTTGCCTTGATGTTTCCGGAATGAACAAGGTATTGGAAGTTAACGAAAATGATCTGGATTGCCGTGTACAGGCAGGAGTGACCCGCAAGCAACTCAATCAGCATTTGCGAAATTCAGGGCTCTTTTTTCCAATTGATCCGGGAGCAGATGCTTCACTGGGAGGAATGACTGCAACTCGGGCCTCCGGCACAAATGCGGTACGTTACGGAACCATGCGCGAAAATGTACTTGGCCTGACAGTAGTCACCGCAGACGGACGGATAATCCGTACAGGAACACGTGCCCGCAAATCTTCTGCAGGTTATGATTTGACGCGCCTCTTTGTCGGTTCGGAAGGAACTTTGGGAATCATAACGGAAGTTCAGCTTCGGCTTTATGGCGTTCCGGAAGCAATTTCTGCAGCAGTTTGTGCATTCGACTCATTAGAAGGTGCAGTTAACACCAGCATTACAACGATTCAAATGGGTATTCCTGTCGCAAGAATTGAATTGCTGGATGAAGTTCAGATTGATGCAATTAATCATCATGCAGGTTTTGATTATGCAGTTAAACCGACTTTGTTTTTTGAATTTCATGGAACAGAATCCTGGGTCAAGGAACAGGCTGAAATGGTCAAAGAAATTTCATCGGAAGAGGGGGGAAGTGATTTTCGCTGGGCAACTCGAGAACAGGAGCGGCAAAAACTATGGGAAGCACGCCATAATGCACTTTATGCAGCCTTGGCTTTACGGCCGGGATCAAAAGGTTGGCCGACGGATGTCTGTGTACCAATTTCCAGACTTGCTGAATGTATTCTGGAAACTCGGCGTGATATTGAAGAATCAGGACTAATCGTACCGATGGTGGGACATGTGGGTGATGGAAATTTTCATCTGGTTTTTTTGGTGGATCCTGAAAATGAAGCTGAAGAATTGCCCCTTTTCCAGCCTTTGAGTGACAGACTGGTTGAACGTGCATTACGTATGGGAGGAACTTGTACAGGAGAGCATGGAATCGGCTATGGGAAAATAAAATATATGGAAGCGGAACATGGTGATTCTTTAGAACTCATGCGCCAAATAAAAAAAGCACTGGATCCGGAAAATTTAATGAATCCCGGCAAAATGATTCCTCTGTGACAAACATTTTTCAAGTCCTTATGTTGAAATTAAAAAAAATATTTCAAGAGTCAATGAGTCTGGCTTTACCGCTGTATCGAATCATGATTCCGATGATAATTGTGGTCAAGATTTTAAAGGAAATTGGTGCTATTGAAATTCTGGGACATTGGCTGTCACCACTGATGGGACTGGTAGGGCTTCCGGGGAGCATGGGCTTAGTCTGGGCTGCAACTCTAGTTGGAGGATTTTATCCTGGGATTTTTATTTTTGCAGATCTTGCTGCAACAGAAATGCTGACAGTAGGTCAAGTTACCGTTTTGACCTCATTGATGCTGATTGCACACTCACTGCCGATTGAACTGCAAATTGCCGATAAAGCCGGACCGCGCTGGTTAAGTATGGGGATTCTGCGGGTTGGAGGAGCATTGCTTTATGGGATGATTTTGAATCAGATTTTGCTTTGGGGAAATTGGCTTTCGGAAAGCAGTATTTTGCTTTGGCAACCAAAATCAGGTCCGGTTGATCTGCAAACATGGGCTTGGAATCAAGTGGCGGGGTTGATAATAATGTTTGTGATTTTGGTTGTGTTGGTGCAGTTGATGAAATTGTTGGATATTGTGGGTTTTACAAATTTTTTGCAGCGTATCTTACATCCTCTTCTCCGAAATCTAGGAATTGGAAAAGAGGCTACTAATATCACCGTCATTGGTATCACACTGGGAATTGCCTATGGTGGAGGATTGATTATTCGTGAATCACAAAAGGGCTCAATTCGTCCTCGTGATATATTTTTCTCCCTGGTTTTGATGGGTCTATTTCACAGTCTTGTCGAAGATACACTGTTGATGATGTTGCTTGGAGGAAGTTTGTGGGGTTATTTAATTGGCAGGATGATTTTTGCTTTGCTGGCAGTTTGGATTCTTGTTCGACTGCTCTCACTGCTTTCAGATCGACAATTCAAACGATACTTTTTTAAGTCAAAAGTTAAGTCTTTCATTGAAGATCCAAGTTTTGAAGATAAACTAGTTGTCAGGCAAAAGAAGTTGTGATGTCAGACATTCCCGTGATTGATCTTGGTACCCAATTTGATAGTCCTGCTGCAGAAACAAGAATCGCAGAGCAGATTGACGATGCCTGTACGAGATTCGGTTTTTTTGCTGTTAACGGACATGGAATTCAGGATGAAGTTCTTGAAAAATGCTGGCATGCAAGTCAGGAATTTTTTGCACTTTCAAATGCAGAAAAACTTAAGGTAAAAATGCCCTTTGCCGGATATCCATACGGGTTTTCAGCAATGGAGGAAGAAATTCTTTCGCGTTCAAGAGGAGAGCAGGCTCCACCGGATTTAAAGGAAAATTTTTCTGCAGGACCAAATATTTCTCCGCCAAAAGAGATTACAGCGGATGAAGCAGTTTTTGTTTTTTCTAAGAATCAGTGGCCACAAAAGCCAGAGTATTTTCAACTTGCATGGGAAAATTATTATGAGGCAATGACGCTGTTGTCCGGACGATTAATGACGCTCTTTGCCCTTGCACTAAAGTTGCCCAGAAATTATTTTGAGCAATTCCTGCAGCAGCCGATCAGCGCATTGCGTTCCAATAATTATCCGGCTTTGAAAAAAGCTCCACTGCCGGGACAGTTACGTGCTGGTGCTCACAGTGATTATGGCAGCCTGACTTTGCTCGTACAGGAAAAAGGTCTATCAGGACTGGAAATATTTAATCACCAAAAAAAATGGATTCCGGTTAAACCCTGCAAACCGTACGTTATTGTTAATCTTGGTGATCTAATGGAACGCTGGACAAATGGACGCTGGGTTTCCACAATACATCGTGTAAATATTCCGGATTTTAAAAGTTCGCAAAATAAGTCACGAATGTCATTGGCATTTTTTCAGCAACCGGACTGGGATGCACGTATTAAATGTCTTCCTACCTGCCTCAATCCTGGAGCAAAAGAAAAATATCCCGTGATTACTTCAGGACGGCACCTGATGGAGCGTTTTTACAGTACGGTATTAAATGTCAAGGACGGAACTAATAGCCGGATTTAAGAACAAATTAGACAGTCTCGAATTTGTTGTGTCATCCTGACTGTAGTTGTTGTCATCTCGAATATGCTTGTTGTCATCTTGAACGCAGAGAGTAATTATAAAGTTACATAATTCGTTCGGAATGTGGTTTTAACTATTTTAATCGTCGCAACTATTTTAGAAGAGAAAAAATGGACTTAATTATTAGAAATGCAAATCTTCCTGACGGAAGAATTGGGATTGATATTGGGATCAAGGCTGGAAAAATAGAGTTGCTTGAATCAGCTTTGTCTGCAAAAGCCACGGAAGAAATAGATGCTTGCGGATATTTGGTAAGTCCGCCGTTTGTTGACGCGCATTTTCATATGGATGCAACACTTAGTTTGGGGCAACCCCGTTTGAATCAGTCTGGAACTTTGTTGGAAGGAATTGCCTTGTGGGGAGAATTGAAACCGCATTTGACGGTGGAAGCAATCAAGGAGCGGGCCCTTAAATTTTGCGACTTGGCAGTAGCACGTGGTTTGCTGGCCATCCGGAGTCATGTGGATATTTGTGATCCGCGTTTATTAGCAGCGGATGCTCTCCTTGAAGTCAAAAAAGAAGTTGCACCTTATCTGGATTTGCAGTTGGTAGCCTTCCCACAGGATGGATATTTCCGAGACCCAAAGGCGGCAAAACTTCTGGAAACAGCACTTGACCGCGGAGTGGATGTTGTCGGTGGGATTCCGCATTTTGAACGGACGATGGAGGACGGCAAAAAATCGGTGGAAGTCTTATGCAGGCTTGCAGCCGAGCGCGGTTTGCGGGTTGATATGCATTGCGACGAAAGCGATGATCCGCTTTCACGACACATCGAAACTTTGACCGCGGAAACTGTGAAACATGGTTTGCAGGGCCGGGTAACAGGATCGCATCTGACTTCAATGCATTCAATGGATAATTATTACGTCAGTAAATTGTTGCCGCTGATGGCGGAAGCTGAGATGAATGTAGTGGCCAATCCCTTGATTAACATTACCCTCCAGGGACGTCACGAAACTTATCCCAAAAAACGCGGAATGACTCGTGTTCCGGAACTGCTGAATGCCGGGGTAAAAGTGGCGTTTGGTCACGATTGTGTGATGGATCCATGGTATTCACTTGGTTCTGCCGATATGCTGGAAGTTGCCTCCATGGGGCTGCACATCGCACAAATGACAGGTGTTGAACAGATGAAATCCTGTTTCCGTGCTGTCACCGAAGTTCCTGCTGCAATTCTAGGCTTGGAAGGCTACGGTCTGGAAAAAGGCTGTAATGCGGATTTAGTAATTCTACAGGCAACAGATCCGGTCGAAGCACTGAGGTTAAAAGCAAACCGGCTCTTTGTAATACGCAGGGGAGAGGTTATTTCTCGATCTGCACCCCTTCAGGCAGAGCTAAATTTACCGGGACGTCCGAAAATTGAAAATTATATTTTTCAAAAAACTTAAACTGCTAATTTCCCAAAACCTCTTCAATTAACGCAGGAATATTTAGCGTATGATTGGAGTAGACTAGCTGTCTTACCTGTTCGGCAACTTCCCGGTATGGAGTGTCGTAACCTCGGCAATGTTCTAAGATTTTCTCTGCCATTCGAACAATTTGCACAGATTTATAGGGAGGAGTTTGTGCGATGGTTTCAAATTCCTGCCTGACTTCTGTTTCCAACGAGGAAGGCAAAGGTAATACTTCCGGAATGGCAAATTCAGAACTTTTTCTTTCTTTTAAATATTTACGCAAAAGCGGATATAATTTTTGCGTATTCAGCGGTTTTGTAAGAGTCTCATTTGCTCCTGCTTTCAGGGCTTGTTGCTGTTGTTCGTGAAACGCGTCGGCAGAGAAACTGATGATCGGAATTTTCCCGCATTTTGGTAATTTTCGGATTCTTCGGATAGCTTCCAGACCGTCAATTCCCGGTAGATGCAAATCCATCAAAATCAGTTCGGGACGCTTTTTGTTTGTTTGTTCCACACCCTCTTCTCCATCGCAAGCAAGTGTAACTACAAGTCCAAGCCTTTCCAGAATTTGCTGAATCATTTCACGATTTTTCTGAATATCCTCCACCACAAGTACACGACTGCCTTGAGCGAACTGCACTTTTGACAAATCCGCGTCCATGAGTTGCATTTCTGTTTCCTGAACTTCAGTCAAGGGCAAAGTAACAGTAAAAACGGAACCCTCACCGACTGTGCTTTTTACAGACAAAGTCCCTTTAAGCAGTTGTGTCAATTCTTTGGTAATGGCCAATCCAAGCCCTGTACCACCATAACGCCGCGTGGTTGAATCATCCGCCTGAGCGAAGGCTTCAAAAATTGCAGCCAGTCTTTCTTCTGGAATCCCAATTCCCTGATCGATAACCTGGATTATCAGCTTCTCCTGCTGACGTTCCATTTTCAGCAAAACGGTTTTTTCTTTTGGTGTGAACTTGATGGCGTTGCTGACAAGATTGGAAGCGATCTGATGCAGTTTCATCCTGTCACTGCGGATTGCACATGGCAACTCCGGATGTGCGTCGTAATTGAAATTAACTCCTTTTTCGCCGGCAGTCGGTTGGTGGATATGGTAGATGATACGGAGTAGTTGAGTTGGATCAAAAACATCCTCTTGAACCTCCATTTTGCCTGCATCAATTTTTGAAAAATCAAGAGCGTGATTAATCAATTCGGCCATTGTCTCGCTGCTTGCCTGCACATGTTGAAGATTTTTTACCATTGTTTCAGGCAGGTGTAACTTGTGTGCGTCCTCCAGCAAAATCTGGGCGAATCCGCTGATTGAATTGAGAGGAGTACGAAATTCATGGCTCATGTTGGCTAGGAAACGGCTTTTGGCTTTATTCGCCTGTTCTGCACTTTCTTTGGCTTTACGGAGTTCTTCCGTCAAGCGTTGACGATTTTCTATTTCCACCACAAATTCTCTGCGTAATTCCTCAACTTCGCGTAAATCCTGAAAGTAAAGCAAATAACCTTCTTTTTTATCTGTTTCACTTTTTAGTGTTGAAATCACACAACGAACTGGAGCCACATCACCGTTTCGGCAAAGCAGTCGCAGCGGAATGTCACCTCGTGGTTTCCGATACTGATCGACCTCCACAAATTCTTGTTTCAATGCTTCATGATCTTCCTGATGAAAAACCGTGCGGTCCGGTTTCCCTTTTAATTCCTCAGTCTTGTAACCCAATAAATTTTCAAAGGCCGGACTGAGACGTACAAAACAGCGTTTTGCTGAGAGCAATACTATACCGTTCAACTCATTATTAAACAGAACTTCAGTGGATAAACTTTTGGGTAACTTGCTTTTTGCTGGGAAAAATAATTGTTTAAAGTGTGTCCGGCGAGAGGGCTTTTGCTCTCCGGAACTTTCTGAGGTTGGATATGGAGAAGTCATTCCTATTTTTGCAAAATCTTTGCGCACCCATTGTCGAATCTGCGCCAGCCCCTGTTCTTCACTGTGGTGAAAAGAAAAACGCAGCTTTGGGAAAAAAAATGAGACGAAATGGCCTACTCCCCTGATCAATCCCGGAGTGCCGATAAAAGCCATTCCTCCGTTTTTACCTTCCATTTCTGGAGCACGCTCCTTCAATGCGTAACGCAGTTCCGGAGTAATACGGAAATCCGGTTTGAGCACGCATAATTGATAATAGAGCAAACCATGCCGTAAGAGCTGATCAATGACTATGTCTTCAACGGAAAATTCTCCCACAACTGTTTCCATATCAGCAACTCCACTGATTTCAGTGCGAAAAATCCCGCCCTCCAAATGCTCGTAATGTGTCGAGTAACGTCCATCCGGATGAGTGTAACTCAGTTCTTCCTGGCAAAGACCAAGCTTCTCAAGCGTTACCTCGTTCCAGTCGAGATGTTTTTCCGTTGTGTCCGGAATTGATTCAGACATCTTTCCTCTTTGGAATTGAAAACAGACTTAAATCTAGCACAATTTTTATAGAGATCACAGATTAAATAAAGGCTGAGGCATTCGTAAACAGTTGTCATTCCCGCGAAAGCGGGAATCCAGGAACTTGTAAGTGTCTGAAATGCTTGTCCCCGACCTGACCTGGGAATGACAAACAAGTGTACCCTTTAGACTTATTACAGGGTCATCAAGGCTAATAAAAAAAGATAGAAAACAAATAAGGAGAATTTTCAAAAAGAAACTTGGCGCAGCATTTCTTCCAGTTTCTCAATTTGCCTGCTCAGCCGTGGATGAAGTTCAGAATCTGCAGTTGTATGCTGAAGCACATAATAGGAGGTCTGCAATACTTTTCGCCATCTTGGCTGCTTCGGCAAGCGATCAAGGCTTAAATATTTGACTAGCGTCCTTGCGTAAGCACCGCCGTCAGGATCATGATATACTGACCACAAACCGCTTTTTTCAGCCAAATCCTCTGCGGTTTCTCCGGATGTTTGCTCCCAGGTCCGAATTGCCAAACGCAGAGTTTCCACCAGTGCGGGACGCAATTCTTTTTCCCGGATATACGCGGGCAATTCTTCCTGCATTTCATCCATGTCTGCAGGCAAAGTATTTAGTAGCTGCAGTTGCGGAGCTCCCTCCTCTTTGAGCAGTTGCCACATGCCGGTAATCATCCACTCTAATTGGCGCAAGCGATTTTGCTGATCCGGCAGTTCCGTTGACAGTGACGATACCGGCATGGTTTCGGAGTATGGTGTAGAAGTCAAAGTATCCGCTACAAGACGCACCATCCAGCCTTTTTCATCCGGAAAAACTAAGGGAGTTAGCGTTGCCTGACACGGAATAGCTGCACCATCTTCTTGAGCAATCCGTAACTGCATATTGAAAATATTTTTGCCGGAAAGAGAAGCTCCGTGAGCAGATTGAAGGTTGTTGCAGAATGGTTCCAGTTCTGGCAAAACGTCACCCAGGGAGCAATGCAGTAATTTACCGGAAATGTGACTCAAGAGCCGGTTTGCCTTTTGATTGAGATAAATCACATTCTTCTCTTCATCCAGCGCCAGCATTCCTTCTTCCATCGTATCCAGAATCCGCGTTAAACGTTGACGTGAAGCACGCAAACTGGAGGATGTGCGTTTGTGTCCCAGAATCTCGAGCAGGAGTTGATGTTGGTATTCACCGGCTTTTAGCACCGATTGTACCCGTGCTTTGAAAGTAATGTCCCGGAAAGGCTTGTGAATAAAATCAACTGCCCCCGCGCTAAGACAGTCTGAAAGCAGTTGGTCCGATTCGTCCGCGGTGATCATTACTACCGGCAAACTTTCATATTCCGGATGACCTTTAATCCGCTGAAGCAACTGTAAACCGTTTATTTTTGGCAAATGGACGTCAAGTAAAATCAAATCAACCCTCTCACTTTGCAGAATGTCAAAGACAAACTCTGCAGTCATTGTGAATTGACTGTCATGTCCCATAGTACTGATAAAGTGCTGCATCTGTTGCACGTTCTGTTCGTTATCATCAACTATCAGTAAATTCGCCATTGTGTTTAGGGCTTCCTGAAAATATTTTTCGTTTGTCATCCCGGACTTGATCCGGGATCCAGATTTCAAATCAAGTTTAGTACAAGAGTTGAGGTACTTACCATGGATTCCGGGTCCACGCAGTGCTGCGCCCGGAATGACAAGGAGAATATTCTAAATTGTAATAGCTATACTTTGCTTTGATAAATCTCTGATCTCAGAGTTTTATACTCCACTCACTACTTTCTGACAAGCAGAAAGTCCTGTTTATACAGGTTTTGACAGAAGCTGACTGTAATTGACAGGTCATGACAGAAAGACGCAGACTTTGACAGGGAAGCGATTTGCCTCTACCTCTTGAACCCTATACACTGGCCGACAATGCTGTCCAGAGGCTCTTCCAGATTGTTGCGGATTTGGCAGATGGTAGCAAATCCGGGATGCTAAAAAGGGCATTTAGGTCTCTTGGGCGCCGTTTTAATCCAGGCGCAGATGGCATCATTCGGAAATGGTTTCGGATGGTTTTTAAAATTATAGAAACTGGAGAATCGAATATGATAAAAACATTACTTGGAATAGCGCTCTTAGTTTTGATTGTTCCTGCAAGTGCTCAGGCGGAAGAATCATCATCTTGTGGCTGGCTGCATTATGCTGCAGGCGGTTTGACTGTGGCAGGAGCAGCAGCTTCTACGAATGGGTCTCTGCTGATCAGTACAGCTGCCAGTAGTGTAACTTCGGGATTCATGTTTTGTGGATGGTGGAGCAAAATGACAGCTCTTAATCAGGAACAGGTAATCTATGTGGTCTATAATCATTCATCAATCTTGAAAGAGGCACCACGTGGAATAGGTCCGCATGTGGAAGCTCTTGCATCTCTTCATGGGTGTTCTCTAAATGTACGAAAAGAATTCGGTTCAATGCTCAGACGCAATGTTGCGGATAACACTGAAATGTTCAGTGAGTACAGCAAGTCTCCGGCAGGTACGATGGAATTTTTATCGATATTGCAGCATGGGATACAAAAAGATCCTATACTGTCTATGGAATGCAATCCAACCGGCTAATTAATCGGGTTTATTTACAAAATTATTTACTCTCAATTCGGCAACAATTTGTGAGTAAAGTTTGGGCAGTAGGGTTTGCCGCTAGTCAGCTCTTTTTATCAACAGACAATATTAACGAGACGTTCCGGAACAACAATAACTTTGCGGATTTGTTTGCCTTCAAGGTAATCTTGCACTTTTGGAGCGGCCAGGGCGAGGCGTTCAGTTTCTGCTTTGTCGGTTCCCGCCTGCATTTCCAGCCTGTCTCGGACTTTCCCATTGACTTGGACAACCAGCGTCAGCATCTCTTCAGCCAACAGAGACTCATCATAATCAGGCCACGCTTGCTGATGGATACTGCCGCTTCCGGGACTGAGCTTTTGCCACAATTCCTCACTAATGTGTGGTGCTATTGGAGCCAGCATCAATAACAATTTCTGCAGACATTCCTGCCAAACTGTACTGCCGTGTGCTTCAGGTGTAGATTTTAGCACGTTGCGGAAAGCCATAAGAGCGGCAATTGCAGTGTTGAAACGAAATCCTTCGAGTTCTCCACTTACTTTTTTTAGTGTTTGATGCAGTGTTTTGCTGAGCTTTTTTTCTGTTTCTGTTGTGATTGCTGTTGCTGCTGGCGTTTCCAAATGGCAAAGTGCCCAGACGCCTTTAAAAAATCTGGCTAGTCCTTCAATTCCATGAGGGTTCCAGGGGGCTCCGGCATCCCAGGGACCCAAAAACATCAGGTAAGCCCGCACTGTATCTGCACCATATTTTTTCACCAAATCATCAGGATTGATCACGTTGCCGCGGCTTTTGGACATCTTTTCGTGGTCCTCACCCAGGATCATGCCCTGATTGAATAATCGTTTTGCTGGTTCTCGAAAATTCAGGACACCGAGATCCGCGAGGGCTTTTGTGAAGAATCGAAAATATAGGAGATGCATGGTCGCATGTTCGATACCACCTGTGTAATGATCAACCGGACATAAGGTCTTAATTGTTGCTAAATCCCAGGGTAAGTCTGTTCTGGCTAAAGGTTCTCCTTTTTTACGGTAAGGTGAAACATAAGCATAGTAATACCAGGAGGAACAGATAAAAGTATCCATTGTGTCAGTTTCTCTTTCTGCTTCGCCACCACATTTGGGACAGGTAGTTTTCAAAAATCCCTGATGATATTTTAGGGGACTTTCTCCAGTTGGTTTGAATTCCGCATCATCCGGAAGCACCACAGGTAAATCCTCATAAGGCACTGGCTGCATTCCGCAACTGTTACAATATACTATTGGAAAGGGTGTACCCCACATTCGCTGTCGACTGATGAGCCAATCGTGCAAACGATAATTGATCTGCCGTTCCCCAAAACCTTCCTTTTCCATCTGGTCTGCAACACGGTTAAAACTATCCGGCCAGACTGCTCCATCGAAACCTGGACTGTTGACCATGACAGAATGTTCTTTTTGCAGAATGGCTTCACTTAATTCTGCACCATCCGGAACTGAGTTCTGCTCTTCAGAATTCACAATTACCACCGGTGTCGGCAATTTGTATTTGCGTGCAAAAAGGAAATCTCGCTCATCGTGTCCAGGAACCGCCATAATTGCGCCTGTTCCATATGTGGCCAGCACATAATCCGCAATCCAAATTGGAACCAACTCATTGCTCATCGGATTGATGGCAAAGGCACCAGTGAAGACACCGTCTTTTTCCTTTCCCTCTGCTGTTCGTTCTATTTCGTCTTTACGTTGTGCCGCTTCTTTATAGTTTTCAACGGCCTCTTTTTGTTCTGGCGTCGTAACCTGATCTACTAAAGCATGTTCTGGAGACAGGACACAGAAAGTCATCCCAAAAACGGTGTCCGGCCGAGTAGTAAATACACGGAAACTCAAATCAGCTGAGTCTGCAATCTTGAGTGAAAACTCAACTCCTTCACTGCGTCCAATCCAGTGCTTCTGCATCGACTGGACTCGTTCCGGCCAGTCTAGTCCATCAAAATCCAATAACTCTTCCGCATATTTTGTGATCCGCAACTTCCACTGATTCAACTTCTTTTTTATTACAGGGGTTCCGCAGCGTTCACATACCTTGTCCTCACCCCAAACCTGTTCCCGCGCAAGAGTGGTTTGACAGTGGTTACAAAAATCCACAGGTGCATCTTCGCGATATGCTAACCCTTCTTCCAGCATACGCAGAAAAAACCATTGACTCCACTTGTAATACTCAGGGTCACAGGTTACAACTTCGTTTTTCCAGGCAAACATGTTGCCCATCGAACGCAGTTGTTTTCGCATCCGTTCTATATTTTCATAAGTCCAGGATTTTGGATGGAGATTGTTTTTGATTGCAGCATTTTCTGCAGGTAGTCCAAAAGCATCAAAGCCAATTGGGAAAAACACTTCGTGCCCCTTCATTTTCATAAAGCGCGCATAACAGTCAGGAGGCGCCATCGCATACCAGTGTCCAATGTGCAGATCTCCAGACGGATAAGGCAGCATGGTCAGCATGTAAAATTTTGGATTCTCTGAATTTGGATTATAATCCAGTAAGCCATCTTCTTCCCAGAAGCGTTGCCATTTGGCTTCAATTGTTTGCGGAATGTACTCCTGCATCTCTTTATTTTAATTTGTTTTGGTGGAGATAATTGAAATTAAATTGAAAAAAATATAAGTATATTTTGCGTGTTGTAGAGAAAAATCGCAAATGAAAAGGCAGGTTTTAGCAGGTTTGTGCAGTGTCGGCTGAATTGTGTTGCACAGGAAGTAGTATTGAACTAATTACTGATTTTCCTTGAGTAAACTGTAATCAGGCAGTTCGTCAAACAACAGATGTCAGAGCAGATTTTTTTAAGCCTGGCCCCAGACGCATAACAGTTTCAAGACGATTGAGTGCATAAAGATGTATTCCCTCTACGCCCTCAGCAAGCAAGCCTTCAATTTGCCGCTCTGAATGGAGCAGCCCAATTTCACGTGAAGCTTCCTGATCATGTTGATATTTGCTCAAGGACTCCCTCAATTTTTCCGGAACCGAAACTCCGCAAATTCCAGCAATCCGCTCCAGTGCATTCAAATTTGCAGGTGGCAGAATTCCGGCAACCAGCGGGATGTTTGCGCCTTCCTGCCGTAGTTTATCACGCCAGCGTAAAAAAAATGTATTATCCAGAAAAAATTGAGTTACCACAAAATCTGCTCCAGCAGCAATTTTTTCATGCAGATGTTTTCGATCATCATCTTTGTCCGGGTTTTCCAGATGTCCTTCCGGATAACCTGCAGCACCAATGCCAAAATCACTGTGTTCCCGAATTGCGGTAATTAATTCACTCGCAAAATGATAACCTCCTTTAGGTTGTATAAAATGGTTTGTTCCAACGGTTGGATCTCCACGCAGGGCCATTACGTTAGTGATTTCACTGTTTTTGAGTTTACTCAAAACTGAATCAATTTCTTCGGCTGTGTGTGCAACACAGGTTAAATGTGCCATCGCCGGAACATCAAGTTCATGATGAATGTGTGCGGCCAACTCATGCGTGTTTTCTCTGGAGGTTCCGCCTGCTCCATAAGTTACTGAAATGTAATCCGGAGTACAGGATTTGAAAGCTTCTAAAATTGATTTGAGTTTTAACATACCCGGATCTGTTTTGGGTGGAAATATCTCAATCGAAAAAACGAAATCCTGTTTTTGGTATAAATCGATTAAATGCATTAAAATTTGAGTTGTAATATTATTATTTCTTGCGCCCCAATAAACTCAGCAAGACATAAATGGTTCAGTCCTGATGTGTAAAAAATCCTGATATAAAATTAATCTGCAGTGTAGCCCAAAACCGGTGCGAGCCAGCGTTCGACTTCTGAAACAGACATGTTTTTACGGACAGCATAGTCTTCCACCTGATCCCGGTCTATTTTGCCAACTGCAAAATATCGGGATTCCGGATGTCCATAATAAATACCTGAAACAGAACTAGCCGGAGTCATGGCATAGCTTTCTGTGAGTTTAATATTTGTCCGTTTTTCAACTTCCAGCAATTCAAATAAAACTCGTTTTTCAGTATGGTCAGGCTGTGCAGGATATCCTGGAGCAGGTCGAATCCCCCGGTATTTCTCGTTAATCATATCTTCTTTTGCTAAATTTTCTGCCTGACCGTAACCCCATTCTTTGCGCATTTCCTGATGCATGTATTCTGCAAAAGCTTCTGCCAGACGGTCACCAAGTGCCTTAACAAGAATAGAGTTGTAAGCATCATGTTTTTCTTCAAAACTTCTGGCAAACGACTCAACTTCCACACCGGAAGTCACAGCAAACCCTCCAAGATAGTCCGGACGTAGACATTCCTTTGGTGAAATAAAATCGGATAAAGCTTGATTTGGTTTACCGTCTGCTTTAATGCTTTGCTGGCGCAAAGTGTGGAAAATTGTTTGTACAGATTTTCTAGAGTCATCGGAATATACAATAATGTCGTCACCGTCACTGTTTGCTGGAAAAAACCCAACTACTGCCTGAGGCTGGAATCTTTTATTTTTAACAATATCCTCTAACAGCGCTTGTGCATCAGCGAAAAGTTTTGTTGCTGCTGTTCCAAATTTATCATCTTTCAATATTTTCGGATAGCGTCCTTTTAACTCCCACGTATAAAAAAACGGAGTCCAGTCGATGTAATCCAATAGAGTTTCCACATCAACCGAGTAGTCCCGTAATCCCAGAAAAGATGGTTTGTCAATCCTGCAGTTATCCCAGTTGATGGGTGTACAGTTTACGCGGGCTTTTTCAAGGGGCAATAATTTTCGCTCGGCATTTCGATTTTCGTAAGCAAGTCTACGCTTTTCCTGATCTTTTGCTAATTCTTGTGCTGTCTCTTCTTTTGTGTTGGGATTGAGCAGTTTTGAAATCACTCCGGCTGCTCTTGAGGCATCCGAAACATAAGCCACAGGGTGATCGTATTTTGGGGCAATTTTGACAGCAGTGTGTGCAGGACTTGTAGTGGCGCCTCCAATTAGAAGCGGAAGTGTGAAGCCTTCACGTTTCATTTCACTGGAGACGTGGACCATCTCATCCAGTGATGGTGTAATCAACCCGGACAACCCAACAATATCAGCCTCATGTTCTTTTGCGGCAGCAATAATTTTTTCGCAGGGAACCATTACTCCTAAATCAATAACTTCATAATTGTTACAACCCAAAACTACACCCACAATGTTTTTACCAATATCGTGTACGTCTCCTTTTACGGTCGCCAAAACTACTTTGGGAAGCTTGCTGGAAGCCCCACTCTGTTTTTTTTCTTCTTCAATAAATGGTTCCAGATAAGCCACTGCCTGTTTCATCACACGGGCGCTTTTTACTACTTGTGGTAAAAACATTTTGCCGTCACCAAATAAATCACCAACTATTTTCATACCCGCCATCAATGGACCTTCGATTACTTCCAGAGCGGTGTCGAATTGGATTCGCAGTTCTTCAGTGTCAGCAACAATGTGATCAGTAATGCCTCGGACCAGGGCATGAGAGATCCTCTGCTGTGCGGTTTCTTCACGCCATTTTTTCTCTTTTAGATTTTTATCCTTGTTGCCTGAGTCGGCTTCTTGCGAGGCTTTGTAATTTTCTGCAAAATCAGTTAGCCGTTCTGTAGCATCGGTTTCGGTGCTATTTGAATCAAGACGATTGAGCAGCACATCTTCTACGTGTTTGAGTAAATTATTATCTATTTCTTCGTAAACATCCAGCATACCAGCATTGACAATCGCCATGTCTAGACCGGCCTTAATTGTATGATACAAAAATGCCGAGTGCATGGCTTCCCGAATCGGATTGTTACCGCGAAATGAAAATGAAACATTACTCACACCACCACTGACGAGGGCTCCAGGACAGCGTTTTTTGATCTGACGTGTTGCCTCAATGAAGGCTACTCCATAATCGTTATGTTCTGCAATTCCGGTGGCGACTGTTAGAACATTCGGATCAAAAATAATGTCGCAAGGTGCAAAACCTACTTCCTCAGTTAGTAGTTTGAAGGCACGTTCACAGACATCAACTTTGTGCTTCAATGTTGTTGCCTGTCCCTGCTCATCGAAGGCCATCACGACAGTTGCGGCACCGTATTTAAGAATTTCCCGCGCATGGTGCAAGAAGATTTCTTCGCCTTCTTTGAGACTGATAGAGTTGACGACCCCTTTGCCTTGAATGCATTTTAAACCGGCTTCAATGACAGACCATTTTGAACTGTCGATCATGATTGGTACCCGTGCAATGTCCGGTTCAGCCGCAATTAAATTCAGAAAATGCGTCATTGAAGTCTCACCGTCCAGCAAACCTTCATCAAAATTAATGTCGATGATATTGGCTCCTGATTCAACCTGCTGGCGGGCAATTGCCAATGCAGCATCAAAATCATCATTCAGTATTAATTTCCTGAATTTAGGAGAACCCATCACATTAGTACGTTCACCGATCATTAAAAATCCAGTATCTTTAGTGACATTCAGTGGTTCCAAACCTGAATAAAATGGAGTCTTTTGTTTTAGCATAACAGCCTCTCCAAAGGTTTGGTTTTTAAGTGGCCGCGGTTTTGAAAGATTTATTTTATTGGCCAGTGCAGTGATGTGTTCAGGAGTGGTTCCGCAACAACCTCCGACCAGATTCAACCAACCTTCTTCTGCAAATTCTGCTGTGATTTCTGCAAATTCTTTTGGTGTTTGCTCATATTCGCCCATCTCATTCGGTAAGCCTGCATTTGGATAAACGGCAACAGCAAATTCTGAAATGTGTGCCAACTCTTCAATGTAAGGTCTCATTTCCCGGGCCCCAAGTGCACAGTTGATACCTAAAAACAGAGGCTTTGCGTGATGAATTGAATTGTAGAAAGCAGATAAAGTTTGTCCGGATAACGTACGTCCGGAAGCATCCGTGATTGTTACGGAAAGAAAAACCGGAAGCCGAATTCCTGTATCCGCAAAAAAACTCTCAAGAGCATAAATTCCGGCCTTCATGTTGAGAGTGTCGAAACTTGTTTCCAGTAGCAGCATATCAACCCCACCTTCGACTAAAGCTTCAGCTTGTTCCCGGTAGGCACTGGCAACGTCATCAAAAGTAACTGCACGATAGGCAGGGTCATTTACGTCAGGTGACAGCGAACATGTTCTGTTTGTAGGGCCAATTGAACCTGCCACAAAAACCGGCTGATCTATTGCTGGTATTGCATTTCGACATTCCGACTGGAAACTATCAACAGCCCTGCGGGCTACTTCAGCTGCAGCTAAATTGATTTCGCGAACGTGGTCCTCCAAATTATAATCTGCTTGAGAAATCCGGTTGGCGTTAAAGGTGTTTGTTTCAAGAATGTTTGCACCAGCTCTCAAAAATTCTAAATGAATTTCCTCAATTACTTCCGGACGTGTGATGGAAAGCAGGTCGTTGTTACCATTGAGTGGAGACTGATGTTCAAAAAATGACTGACCTTTGAAATCTACTTCAGTAAGACCACGATTTTGAATCATGGTACCCATTGCACCATCAAGAATTACAATTTTTTGCTCCATTAAAGTGAGCAGTCTGGCGGCACTAGGGTTGGTATATATCATTCGGTTTTGTTTTTATGCTGCTGAAAAATTATTTTAATTAGAACTGTTTATTTCCAATAAAATATTTATCATCAAAAAAAGTTATTCATTTTATGAAAAAATAATTGAACTTCGTTTAAGGCAAATTATAGAGAATTTTAATCAGGTTTTTCTTCCCGCAGAGAGGATGATTTGAAATAATTCTTCCCGCCTTAATGGTAATTTTTCTGAGTGTAGATTATTAAATTTGGCCGTCTCCATGTAATCCAGTAAGGTCTTTTTTTCAAATCCAAGCCACTTGTGGCCAAGTTTTTCCAGGACCCAGTCTTCAGTATGTGCGGCAAGTTCCATTACCAGTACCAGTCCTCCGGGACGCAGTATACGGGCAGCTTCCTGAAAACCTCTTTGTGGATCATCAAGGTGATGCAGAGATTGTGAAAAAAAGACGACATCCATAGACTCTGAAACTAAAGACAAGTTACTGACATCTTCAGACAATAATCTAACATTTTGCAAACCAAGCCGATCTATACGCTGTCGAGCAGAAGCCAGAATATCCGGATTAAAGTCTACTCCGACTACCTGTTTTGCAAATTTAGCCATTTCGACGGTTAAAGTCCCGTCTCCACAGCCGAGATCGATGATTTCCAGTTCGGATGTGCCGGAGTCAAATCCTGATTTTCGCTCGTCATTCTGTCCCAGCAGTATGCCAAGAAGACAAGACCAGGCAAACCAGGATTGTCCCGGTTCGAGAAGTTTTTCATTTAAACCCCCTCCGCTGATTCCTCTTTGACGTAACACCTCATGCAAACGGACACGGTCATTGTTAGGATCTTTCATGTTTGAAAGCTGTTCCTGGAGATAGTTCCAGAGTAAGTGGAGCTCACTTTCAAGTGATTCTTTTTGTGCAAGTTGATAATAAGTCCAGATTCCTTCTTTACGTTCCTGCAGTAGTTTCATTTTTCTTAGGTGACTCAAATGCCGCGAAATTCCGGATTGAGCCATTCCTAAAATTGTAGTGAGTTCACTGACGTTTAAAGGGGTTTGAGAGACTAGAATCAAAATTCTGAGACGTGTATCGTCTCCCAGCAATCTTAGAACTTGAGCAATACTTGACATAATAATTTTGCAAAAAAAGGGTGGAAGATACTGCTGTTTCTATTAAATCATTATATATCAATATAATGATTTATGAGTTTATACAAGCAAAAAATCACCCATTCTTCAGATTGTGGCTATCATTTTCAAAGTTGAAAAACAAATTAATAGTCTCAATCTTTGAATTCAACGTATAGGTGGGCTTGTGGAGGCTGATAGAATGAGCTTAGCTGGATTGTAATGAAAGTATTTGAAATAGTAGAGGAATAAGTTTTTCAAGCTGGTGTAATTTATCTGATTCACACAGAGTCAATCTCTGCAAAAAACCCATGTATCAGACTGACTCAGCTCAGAGCTAAAATTGTAACCAGCATAATCAAAATTTTGCAATTCTTCTGGTTCCCGGACATTGTGATCGATGGCATAGCGCACCATCATGCCGCGGGCTTTTTTGGCAAAAAAACTGATGATTTTATATTTCCCGTTTTTCCAGTCTTTAAATACCGGAGTAATCAAACGGCCGTCCAAGTTATCCTGCTGCACTGCTTTAAAGTATTCTTTTGAGGCAAGGTTGATTAGAACCGGATCATCTTGTTTTGCTAGTAAAGAATTTACTCCATCAGTTATCAGCTCTCCCCAGAACTGGTAGAGAGAATCACCTTTCTGAGTCTTCAGTTGGAGTCCCATTTCCAGTCTGTAGGGTTGCATCAAGTCAAGCGGTCTTAAAAGTCCGTAGAGACCGGAAATAATCCTCAAATGTGACTGTGCGTAAGTCATTTGTTTTTCTGAAAGTCCGGAGGCCTCCAGTCCGTTATAGACATCACCTTTAAAAGCTAATATTGCTTGTTTAGCATTATCGGCTGTGAATGGCAATCTCCACTGACGGAAACGGTTAGCATTTAATTCAGCAATTTTTTGACTTACATGCATTAGTTTCATCAAGTCCTGTTCAGACTTGTGCTTGACAACTTTAATAAGTTCTGCAGATTGCCCCAAGTAGTCAGGTACGCTAAAGCTATCAGTAGTAGGTGTGGTTTCATAATCCAGCGTTTTAGCCGGTGAAATCAGCATCAGCATAGAGTTTCCATGTTAGAAATTAAAACCGCAGATTGTTGTTAGGAGTTCCAATCAGGTTGAGCTTTGAGTAAAGTAAATTTACTCAATACAATAAATATTAATTTTGGATTTGTTGTAGATTATCTGTTGTTTTTGGAAGCAATGCAAAACAAATCACAATATTCCCAGATAGCGTAACCCTTTGCGGTAAGCCTTACGTTTAAAAGGAACCACTTTCTTCATCCCTTTACGTGGTGAAATCCACTGAAATGCATCAAATTCTATTGGCTGATGTTTGAAGGAAATTTGATCTGTTTCACAGTTAAGTCTTAGAAGAAACCAGCGTTGTTGTTGGCCCCTGCATGGTTCCCATTCAGGTTGTTGACGTAGGATGTACAGCATTTTTCGTGGATAATAGTAACGCACTCTTTTTACTGCAGTCCGGATAATTGTGACGTCACTGGTACCAATCTCCTCTTCCAGTTCACGGTAGAGAGTTTCTTCTTCGGTTTCTCCAGGGTCAACACCTCCCTGTGGGAACTGCCAATTCCACCTCAGCTGTCCACCATCGGATTCTAATTCTGCTTTTACATTCTTTTTGGCAATCCTCCTGAACATTAAAATTTCATTTTTTGTTGGATGCAGAATCACTGCAGCCACATTTGCTCTAAACTTGTTCAGTTTCATCAGGAGTCCATTTTTAGTTCAAATTGGCGTTCCCTGATTTTTTTTACCACATCATGTACAGGGATATCAGGAAAGTCATTCCATTCCATCAGCTGAAATAAATATTTTTTTAAGCGTCCACGAGTCAGTCCACGGTCTTCCCATAGTAGGTAAATCTCCTCATAACCTGTTGGCAGAGGCCGCCCGTCCAGGTTTTTTCGTAACAAAAATTTAATAGTACTATCAGGATATTTTCCAACAAATTTACTCATAGATTTTAAATCAATACGTCCGTCTCCAAAAACCACATCTGTATTATCATCAATTTCTCCCTGTAAACCTCCTTCATCAATTTCAAAATCATCCTCAGCATCATCCTCATCAAGGCCTTCAAATAAAGCTGCTGCAGAAACTTCAGGTTCACCATCTGCGGATTCCTCTTTTGTAGATGCTACTGAATCTTCCGGTTCCGGTGCTGTTTCACCTGTTACGTCAGTGGCCTCAATTTCTTCCTGATACTCTGTTGATTTGAGCTTCGTGTTTTCGTCTTCTAAATCGTATTCTGAAACTGATATTTCAGTTTCAAGTTGCAGCTCTTCACCTTCTGTCACAAATGTTTCTTCAACTGCAACTGAAAAATCATCTTCCGACTCATCACTTTCAACTTCCAGATCTGGTGACAAATCATCTTTTTCCAGGGGAAAAACTTGCTGTAACTCCATTTCTTCAGTATCACGGTTCAATTCAGACTGAGAATAGTCACTTACCAGAGTAAATGCAGGTGCCGGATTTTCAGGAATATACGCCGGTACCACAAATCGACCAGCTCGGCTTTGCTGCACAAAATCGACCACAGGTTCAAAATCAGTTTGATCTTCAACCAACTCAACCATATCTTTGGGTAAAATCCAGTCTAAAGTTGGAACTGTCTGTGGCCTAAAGTATTCACGGGCGTCTTGGAGTGCACCCTCGGAGAGGTTCAGTGTTTCGCTGGCAGATTTAGCTATGGGAAAAATATTCTCTTGGAAGTCGTCCAACAAAGACTCAATCTGGTAAGCTGAAAAATTCATACTGTGTTTCTTAAAAAAAGTAAAACTTAGGTAGTCATGTTTTTTATTTGCGACCGATTCTTCTTCGGCCCTTCTCGATACTGCATTTGACTGCTCAACTGCGAGATTTGCAGAGAGACAGCATTCTTTTCACGTCCGACTAATTTTTCATATTCCTTCTCTGAAAGTAACAACTTTTCCAGTAAAACTTCCACATTTGCGTAAATAAACTCCTCTTCTTTACTGAAATCTCTTTCATATTGTTTGTGCCACAGTATAAGCATAGAATCAACTTGCTGCAGTTCCTTGAAACAGACATCTTTTTGCGATAATACTCCGTCAATACCAACTTGATCTGATTCAGCAAGTTGGCGTTGTGACAAATCCAACAGCTCCTGTAACAGAGATACTTGTTTTTCCAGCAGTAGTTTTAATTCACTATCTGTCATTGATTTTATTTACCAATACAAAACTTTGAAAAAATTTGCCCAAGCAAATCGTCTGCAGTTGTCTCACCAACTATTTCACCCAAAGCATTTAAACTGGACCGTAAATCTACAGCAAGAAATTCTTCTCCCTTAAATTGCTCCAAACCTTCTTTTGCTCTTGACAAAGCAGTTAAAGCCCGCTTGGCTGCTTCCTGCTGTCTGAGGTTTGTGAGCCAAATGTCGTCTTGCTGTGGTAAGCCTTCAAGAGTTGCTTTAGCAAATAACATAGCTTCTAGTTCGTTTCGTCCTGCTCCTGACTTTGCCGAAATTAAAACAGATTCCAATCCTGATATTTCTTCGTGCCAGAGTGGTAATTCCTCCGACAGTAAATCTTTTTTGTTTAAGACTGCTAGAGTCCGATTCTTATCAACTTCGTGAATTAAACTCAGATCATCTTCCTCAAGTTTCTCACTTGCATCCAAAATCAGCAAAACCAGATCTGCTCTCTGCCAGGTATTGTGTGTCCGTTGAATACCAGCCGTTTCAATTAGATCTTCTGTGTCTCTAATACCAGCTGTGTCAGTTAATCTGAAAGCAAGTCCGCGAATTTGAATTGATTCTTCGATCGAGTCGCGGGTGGTCCCGGGAAGGGGAGTCACGATTGCCCTTTGTTCGCACAGTAAAGTATTGAGCAAAGATGATTTTCCAACATTTGGACGACCTATCAGTGCCACTGAAAATCCCTCACGCATCCTACGTCCCTGATCCGCATGAGATACTAAATTTTCTAAGTCTGCAGCAGCACAATTCAAACTTTGCAGGCAAGCATCTCGCTGAGTGAATTCAGTCTCTTCATCAGGAAACTCTATGTTGGCTTCAACCAGTGAAGCAACAGAAATTAACTGATTTTTTACCTGATTTATAGCATCATAAAGTTTGCCGTGTAACTGCTGCAGGGCTAGATTCGCAGCAACATCAGAACTTGCGTGGATCAGATCTGCAACTGCTTCCGCTTGAGTCAAATCTATACGTCCATGTAAAAAAGCTCTTTGAGTGAATTCACCAGCCTTTGCCAAACGAGCACCTTTTCGTAACAGCAAAGATAAAATATTGCGTAATACAATGGGACTGCCGTGACACTGGATTTCTATCACATCTTCTGTTGTGTATGAATGCGGAGCTCGCATTACTACAATCAGGACTTGATCCAGAAGTTTGCCGTCCTCATGTATCCAACCATGAATTAGTTTATGGGTCTTGGCTTCTTTTAGTTTATTCCCCACGGCCTTGAAAAGAGGTTCAATCAAGGAAATTGACTCATTTCCGCTGACTCTGATAATCCCAAGTCCGGAAGGCTGAAGTGGAGTTGCTATAGCAACGATGGTGTCGTCCAGGCACATTATCTTAGCAGTGATCAGTTATCTCTATAAAATGACCAGTGACCATTTGCTTTGTTGTTAAACAAGAGCTGCAAAACACGAGTCGCAGTCTGATTTGATTGAGCTACTGCTGCCGCGGCCGTTTCTGTAATTATCTGGTTTTTAGTAAAATTTGCCATCTCTAATGCCATGTCTGTATCTCGAATACTGGACTCAGCAGCAGTTAAGTTCTCTGCAGTATTGCGGAGTACCGAAATATTAGTTTCCAAGGTGTGTTTTTGCAATGATCCGAGTTGGCCTCTCATTGATAATAATTGATCAAGAGCCTCATCCACAAGGCGAATTGCGTCGATGGCTTCTTGAGTTGATGTCAACCGGATTTGTGATAGATTTTCAAATCCACTCGTATTGTCTACACCTCTTCCCAGGACTGTAGAGTGAGTACTATTCAATGCAATTAAAATATTTTCATCCGCACTTGGGCCTGATTGGAACTTGAGTGCATTTTGAGCAACAGTCACTGAGCCGGCACCACCTGTACTATCACCTAAAAACGCGATGCTCAAACCACTTGTTTTTTTGTTATTAAAATCTCCTGTCAGAATTGCACCATCTCCATCTGCCGGCTCGTCGCCGATTGTTCCCTCAATGTCTTGTCCCAGAAACAATTCTGGTTCGTATGCATCGTCCACAATGACACCGTCTTTAGTACTGACGACCGTAAAACCTTTAGCAAGGCCGTATTCCCGATGTTCTATTGTAAGTTCTTCATCATCAATATCATAACGAATATCTAAATTCATGTTTGCAGCCAGTGCCGATTTTTGCAGACGGTTTGCAAATCCAGCTGCGGTAGCTCCTTCAGGATTCCTGACCCTGATTGTTGCTCCATCTTCTTCTTCCAGTGTGATTTGCAGGCCTGCAGCATCATCGTCATCTAGATCTTCTGTGAGACTTGCTCTTAATGGTAGTTCATTAATATCTACGTCATAACCACTGATTGGCGAAGCAATTGTTTTTGAAGATGCTTTTAGAAATACCAGTTCCTCATTCCCAGCTGTTCCTGTGGCACCCTGACTACCATCCAATAGATTTTTATTCCCGAAGCGCGTAAATTGTGAGACTCTGTCAATGCCTTCGATAGCGTTGCGGATTTGAAACTGCAGTGCAAGCAGTGCACTGAAATCAGTGGCACCTTCATTTGCTGCAGTTGTTGCTAACTGGCGCATTTCAATCAGTAAATTGTTTACTTCAACTAAAGCACCTTCAGCAGTCTGTACCAGTGACAGGGAAAACTCTGAATTTTGCAGAGCTTGCTCTACGCTGGCAATCTGAGCACGCAACCCCTCTGAAATGACAAGTCCTGACGGGTCATCTGCACCACCATTGATCCTTTGTCCTGAAGATAATCGACTCAGTGAAGTGGAAAGTTCGTTTTGTGCAACTTCCAGATGATTAATTGCGTTGAGCGATGCGATGTTGTGTTTCATCTCCAACGGCATAATTCCTCTTATAATTTGTGTTTATATTTATTAGTCTGGTTATTAATTCCAGCCGGTAATAAGTAATCTGTCCTTGATTATTGATTTACAGCCTTTTATAACTTATCAAAACAGCAATTCCGAACTCCAAACATTGGAGCCCGGAATTACGCAAGGCATTGGGGGAATCCCCAACTGAACCTTACTAACCGTTTAACAACCGCAAAATGTGCTGCGGCATTGCATTAGCCTGAGCCAACTGTGCAGTTGCTGACTGACTCATGATCTGGTTACGAGTAAAAGTAGCCAGTTCTTTAGCCATATCAGTATCACGTAGAGTGGACTCAGCAGCAGTCATATTTTCTGCTGCAACCTGCAGGCTGGTGAGATTTGATTCCAGGGTGTGTTTCTGGAAAGCACCTAATTCACCACGAACAGTAGCAACCTCTGTTATCGCTTTATCAATGATATTTAATGCGTCTTGAGCACCTTGCTCATTACGCACATCGATATCAGCAAGCGAAACAAAATTGCTTTTGTTTGGTACTTGTCCTTCTTCAACTCGACCAAGCTGACTTGTGTTCATGTCTCTAATAGAAACTGCAGCCATATGATCAGCATTGGGTCCAACGTGGAAACGTAGCCCCTCTCGAGTGCTTCCGTCTTCAAGGGTTTGTTCAGCATTAGTTCCGTCCAAAAGTTTATAGTGGCCGAACTGAGTGCTTGACACAATGCGGTCGATTGAAGCAAGTGAATTTTCAATCTCAGATTGATTGGCATCAATCATGGCTTCATCGCTGGCTCCTACGTTAGCCGCAGAAATAGCACGTTGGCGAAGACTTACCAATAAGCTCGAAATTTCATTCATTGAGCCTTCAGCCGTTTGGACCAGTGAAATAGCAACTTCGTTATTTCTAATTGCCTGTTCCATCCCGCTCACCTGAGCACGCATATGTTCAGAAATCACCAAAGCAGCCGGATCGTCAGCTGCCCGATTAATTTTCTGTCCCGAAGCCAGTCTTTCAAGTGACTTCGATAGTGCTCGGTCATTTTGCAAGAGGTTGCGGTGTGCAACCATAGATTCAATATTATTATTGATTCTTAGTGACATTTTATCTCCTTAACATTTAAGTGATAAAGTTAATTCCGACCATGGAAGAATTGTATTCCTTTCCAATAGAATACTATGAGTAAATAAGTCCGGTTCTATCCGCTCCTATTTACAGAGGACAGCTTTCACCACGAAAGCAAAGTCCATCCTTGGGCTCTCCAACATGCACGGCACGTGAAGGGCTGTTTAAACTCCGAGGGCCGACAGCCAGCGGTGTTCAGGGGCATTCCTGCAGACAAGTCACGAGTTCCCTTGTCTAAATTAAGAGCCTCAATATGCTTATCTCCAGACCGATTACTCCAAGCTAAACTCGGAGGGGCCCCCTCTCATTACCGGAAAAAGTTAATATTCCGGGAATTCTATTTAATAAAAATAATATTTATATTAATAATAACGTTAAGTTTTTATGCGTGAGCCAGATTCAATATTTACGAAGTTCTTAACGTCTTTTCAACTCAGCAACTTTTTATATCAAGCAGCTTACGAAGCCTTTGCTCAGCAAGTTTAATTTTTTTAAACTCTTTCTTCCTTTGTTCTTCAGTTAAGCTGGCGCCAACCAATTGGCTTTGCGGATTTATTGTATTTATTTCTGTACGTAAATTACTCATATTGTTTACCAAACGTAACCCCAACAATAACGGAGGTATTTTCAGAGACATTTTACGGAAAGCTCCCAGAATGGAATCTTTTGTTGTCATATCAACCAAAGCTAAAGCATGTTTCAAGTTTGCAACATCAACCACTTTTGGGGGAGTCATTGCAGCAGAAAATGATTGTGCGTGTTTACGCATTTCTTTCAAGAGAGTTGATTTGTCTTCCATTTTCAGCCTTATCCTTTCATTAATATTTAAAGTATCTATGAAACTATTTCCTTTATTTAAAATAATCTATCCGCACCTGAATGGTGCTTTCCGGTTTGACAGTTTTATCATCCGTGCTGTCTCACCGGAAAGCGACCAAGGAGGATCGGTTAGCGCACCACCAAATCCAAAGGGTGACGCGAAAGACGTTCACATCCTGAGTCCGTTACCAGGACGGTATGTCCAAAGCACATGGCATTTCCAGAGTCACTATCCATCAAAATTATGTGAATAAAAAACACCATGTTCATCTCAGCAAGTTCTTGATTGCCGTGATATAACATCGGCCAATCCATCCAGTTCGGCGAAAATGTTGTTCCCAGACTATAACCTGTCGCATTCAGTCGATGTGCTTTCATACCAGCTTTGTCGCAAGTCTGCGCATAAGCATCAAAAATCTCACCGATAGCCGTTCCCGGACGTAAAACGGACTCACAAGCCTCCATTGACTGCAGACAAATATCATGCATTGTTTGCTGCTGCAAAGTCACTCTGCCAATTGGAATTGTACGCATCATTGCAGCGTGATAGTGACGGTATACTCCGGCCCATTCCAAAGTAAGCTGGTCTTGGGAACTTAGTTTTCTTCTCCCGGAATAATAGCGGCAAAGCAAAGCATTTTCTCCGGATCCAATAATAAATTCGTTTGCGGGATAGTCACCTCCACCACGAAAAATTGCTCCTTGCATGGCGGCCAGTAATTCACCTTCATCGCATCCATCCTGCACCAGCTTATGTGCTTCATCGAGAGCCTCATCTGCCAACTCAGCGGCCTTTCTGACATACACTAATTCGGACTGACTTTTGACAACTCTGAGTCTGTTTACTAAATGAGAAGCGTCAATCAAATAGCAATAACCTGCCAATGCTTCATCCAGCATCTTGCCATTTTTGGCGGTTAGACCGTAAGAATCGTATTCCACTCCTAAACGCTTTCCTTTACATCCGCATTCTTTCAAAATCTCTTTGAGTTGTAATGCCGGGTTTACTTCCGGTCCGTCAACCCAAATTCTAATATCCTGCACATTGGATGTTTGCTGTGCCTGCCTTAAATCAGGTGCACGCGTAAGTAATATAGATTTCCCTTCACGACCAAAATAAAGGCATTGAAAGAAAACGTAGCCGAAAGTGTCATATCCAGATAAGTAATACATACTTTCCTGTCGGAACAACAGCATCCCATCCAGTTCATTTTCGGCCATCAACTTAAGCAAATGATCCTGTCTTTTAACAAATTCTTTTTTGTCAAAATGTTGAGTCATATTGTTTTTTCTATATTGGAACTACTAATTTTATTCAAGTGCATCCAGCTGAAAAAAATGATACTACCCTCTCCTAAATATATTATTCACATTAAAAAATGAACGGCTCCCTAGACAAGAACAAGACACATTAAAAAATGGAATTATCCCCTCTTATTATCTTTCACATAATAAGACGGACTACTCCCTACTTTAGGGGCTTGGATAGTCGCAATTTGCCATAAAAATAATATTTTTATTACAAAATTGAGTTCACTCCCCCTCTATTATATATTTCACATACGCCTTTCTGCCGAAACTCTTTACATTTTCTCTAGTCTACTCCACAGATGTCAGTACTACCACTCCAGTCCAACAGTGTTCTAATATCAGAAACATGTATTAGCATCAAATGGGACTCCTCCACTGAAATGAGCTTACACTTCAGAAAGAACTCCACATCCAATGGGATACAGTAAGCTGGTTCTAGCCAGCTTACGAATACCAATCGCAGTGTATTATCCAATGAGGAAATAATCGTCCAGCTAACAATTCAGAAAGTATATTCGAATGAATGTACTCATGATTGAAACATTAAAATTACGGAGTTATCCCCAGTACTATTTCTGAAAGAACCGGCGTATGAATGTAACCTCGATTTAGATTATACAGGATACATTTAGCCAGGGTTTCTAAAGTAGAAACACAGGGATCTATCCTGTTCCTCATCGTGGTACTCTTTAGCCGACACTTCAGAATAAGGGATATACTCCTCATTATAAGGTGTCGCCAGATTAAATTTTCAAAGATCTTCCATTCTGTTTCAATTTCTGTGTGTGGTCAAACACCCACACGGTGTCATAAAAACAGCGGTTTAGTATTATTAAGCCTGACTTTCACGGAAAATATGAAAGCCTCGGGCCTGATAATTTTTTAAGGCATGGGGATGGTCGAAGCTGCACGTATGTACCCACACACGTCCTCTCTTCAACTCCCATGCTTTTTCAATTGCGGCAGATAACATTCCGCCACCCAATCCTTTTCCTACAAACTGAGGCAACAGGCCAAAATAAGCAATTTCAACTGCTTCATCCTGAGTTTCTAACTCGAAATAACCTGCGGGTGTGCCACTAAAAATCAACATCCAAGTCTGAAGAACATCGCGTTCCACCCAATCTCTCCATTGTTCTCCAGTCCACTGGAGACGTGTTGTCCACTGCCAGAACTTGCCTACCTCAAGGTAAAAAAAACGGTTCAAGGCTGGCAGAGGGATTCCCAGCTTTTGCAGTTGAGTCCCTGCAGGCAGTGTTTTTTTATTTAATTCATCCGAGCTTAACATTTCCAGATGCCAAATCGTTTCCAGTTCATCAATCTGAATATTCACTCTTTCTCCTGCTCAAATATTATGCTGTCAAAAGCAAGTTAGCAATTAAAGTTATTAGATCCTGATCATTTTGAAAAAATTAAATTCTCCGCATTCCATCTCCAATCATTTGCTGAATGAAGATGAACTCCTCCAATCCAAAAATTTCTTTGGTTATGAGCATGCCAATCCACTCCATTATCAAGAACATCAATCCCTAAATCTGTTAAAGCCACTTCAAAATTCCGAAAAACCGGATCAGGATACGGAATTTTCGGAGGTTCATAAAAAGGGATATCACCCTCCACTTTTAACAATGGTTGAGGTGCCTCCACCAGTCCACGGACACGTTTCCAAAAAGACCAGTCACCCATAAAGTGAATCGGCTCGTTTGCTTGCACTGCAGAAAACAAACAGACCAATTGTGAAACTCCTCCTCTTACTTGTTCTAAAATGCAGTTCTCTGTCCGGGAGAGTCCATTTTCCGCTGCAGGAAATTCCTCAAAAAGACGTAACAATCCGCTCTGCAAAAACGGTATAGCAGAAGAGTCCTGCTGCCACAGCTCAAACATCAATTCAGGTGTTTGAGCCAAAAAAGCTCTCCAGCCAAGTTGTCCAAGATCTAGTTGTTTTTCAGTTACAGGCTCTCTATTTTTAAACCACCTCGGCAGGGAATTAATGCATATCCGTCCCAGATAGTCATCAATAAAAATGATACTCAAACATTTAAACTTTACCCTTCTTTGCGCAAATCCGTCTAACAACTGGAGGATATGCAACTGATCAAATAGCTCAAAACTATTCCAAAGTACAACTTCATCGTATTTGTGACATTCGCGGAACACAAGGTCCCTTTTCTTAAAAGCATCCTTTGCTTTTTTTTGTGTTGACCAATTACAATCCACAATGAATTGAGCACGAACTTCAGACAGTTCCTCTAGACTCAATCCTCCTGGTACTGGCCCATCGTGAAGGACATCCAGCCAGGAAAGATAATCCCCTTCTATTTCAGAGTCCTTTAATGCTTCAATTGCACAATCACCGTTCACTATATGTAACATGAGAACCTTCTAATACTAGCTTTATTAGAGGAAATAATTCATTTTGCAAAAAATATATCAGTGTTTGAGTACTAAATACTGACTCAGTACAAGTATTAACAAGAAGTGATTCTGGACCATGTCCTCCAATAAGAGTTTTTGGTATTACAGTTTCCAAGTGCTACAGATAGACCCGGCTGTAAGACAGCACATGCCTCAGAAAAAGCAGCCACTCAATACAGTTGCGGCCAACATGTGCAGCCCACAGCCGGGAAATATCTTTAGAAATTAGTTTTAAACAACAAAGCCAAAAAATAGCATATCGCTATTCTTTGGCTCTCTTAATGTTATTTCAGCTAAAGTTCAGGCACTAATCCATTTCAGGGCGCTTCAAATCAAGAAATATTTCCCGTATTCCAATCAGGTTGTGTTGTACTTTACGGTCAGAGAAGTACAGACACTTAATTATCCTAAATCTTGTCTGAGGATCTCTTGTCGAAGTTCAGACACATTTATCCGTATAATTTTGTTTCGTAAAAACTAAACCTTGATTCCGGTATTATCTTTCTGCAAATCATCCTATTTTTAGAGGATGAATCGCATGCTGAATTGTCGTTATTCAATTTTCTAAGAGCTATTGGACTTCAACTTTTACTTGTCCAGTTCTTTAAGTTCCTTCAAAACGGTGCAATACCGTCTTTTAGCATTTTGTGATACTGATAGAGATACCAGCAGGCCACAGTTCTCCAAGGCTTCCATTTTTCAGCAATTTTTGTGATAACTTCCTGCCATTTTTTTTCAGGAAGATCATAGAGTTGTTTCATTGCTGTTTCAAGAGCAGCATCTCCGAGTGGCAGCAGGTCTGGGTGATTCAAAGAAAACATTAAATACATTTCTGCAGTCCAGCGGCCGATTCCATTCACCTCCACCAGTGTCTGTATTGCTTTTTCCTGCTCCATTTCTGCCAACGCAAAAAAATCCAGTTCACCACTAACCACCCTTTGTGCTAAACCACGCAGGTATTTGATTTTTTGAAAGGATAATCCCACTTCTCTGAGCACAGAGTCGTTCATTTCGAGCAAGTGCTGTGGATCAGGAAATTCATTTTCAAAGAGCTTCCGGAAACGGTTCCGGATTATATTTGCTACATGGTTGGACAATTGCTGACCAATTATGGATTCCGACAAACCGGCAAATCCACCTTGATGCGGTTTTAAATCGCAGTTTCCGGCCAGTTCAATTATTCCGGCAATTCGAGAGTCCGCCTGGCATAAATATTTCTCGGCCTCGTGCCAATTGTCCATCTTCTGATATGTTTTATTAGCTAAGTCTTCAGAGTTATTGCCTTAAGCTAAAAAAGTTAAACCCATGTTGTGCTACAGATAAATCAAACCAATATTAAATTTTCCGTGTAAAACCCGGCTACCAAACAGTACATGCCTCAGAAACACCAGTAACTCAATTGACTGTTACGGCCTACATGTGCAGTTCGTAGCCGGGCAATTACGGCGGAATAGTTTTTGATAAAATTAGAGCCAAAAAATAACTCCTGCTGTTTTTTGGCTCTATTTCTTATTTATTCTTATTTCACGACTTCCTCAACATTTGCTGCAACTCCCTATGCACTCAGCTGATCGTAATCATTTTGCCCTTTATCTTGTTCAGGTTTGCTGAACAGGATTAAGAAAGTTATGATTTTCACGCAACTGAATTCATGCTCATGCTATGGTCTCATTATTAAAAAGCAACCTGAACTTCAATTTATGCTCAGCCCATCACCCGAATTCGTTTCTCAGCATTTTCCTTATTTTGCTGCATCATCGTCTGTGATGAAGCAGGTTGTGTTTTTGTTCCAGCCTTATTTTTTGTATTAATCTGCACCCAGGCTGCCCGTAATTCTTTGAGCAAATCTATGACAATTACAACAGGCTCAGATTTTTTTTCTATGTTTGCCTCTATCAGTTGACTAAACATATAACTATAAAGAGACTGCAGGTTTTTTGCGATGTCGCCTCCCTGTTCCATGTTCAAAGTAGCCATCAGTTCGGTCACAATGTTTTTTGTTTTGATTAAACAATTGTGAACTTTCTCAATTTCACCTGAATCCATGTATTGAACAGCAAAACTGGCATTTTTAATAGCTCCGTCATAGAGCATAATAATCAATTTGTTCTGATCCAGTGTATTGACAGAAGCCTTCTTGTAGGCATTCTGATAGTTTCCGTAGGTACTCATGTATTATCCTTTTGATTATTGGTTTTTCTTAGCTCCGTTCATAGCGGATAGTTGCTGGCTGATATAGCTCTGTTGAGATTTTAATCTGCCCATAGTACTGTCTAGTTTTGCAAATTTATTCTGCAGCCTTGTTCGCTTGCTTTCGGCACGCTTGTTTAGGCGTTTTATTTGCTCGTCGAAACTGCTCATTTGCCCTGTAATATCATCTGTGGCCCGTTTGACATTGCCATCCAGAGGATCATTTAATTTGTCTAGTTTATCTCCTAACTTTACTGCAACACCTTTGGAAATTTTCACGGTTGCTTCCGCACCATCAGCCAGGTCTTTTTCATCAAGAGTTACAAATAGTCTCAGGTCTTCACTATTTGAATCTGCAGCCCCCACAAGTAACTGCCCTCTACCTGTAGCTTCAACATTTCCAATTGTCCCCGCAACATTCTCTCCGGGTGTGCTGACACCCTCGGCCAGACCTAAGCTATTGAGATCTTTGTCAGGGCCCGCTTCTACTTCAATAGAACTGTTTTCACCATAAGTGCTGGAGACTATTTTCAATCGTCCCTCTTCTTCTCGAACCTGAATTCCCCGACGTCCCAAAACTTTGTCTTCGAGCAAACGGTTCTGAATAGATTTAGCTAGACTTGCAGGTGTGTAGCTATCCTTGCGTAATTCAATCGGATCTGAAACTCTGCCGTTATATTTTACTATTAATACATTGTTTGAGTCATCAATTCTCACTATACCAGGTAATGGCGTACCCAAATAAAAACCACGTTTTGGTACATTTGTAATATCCACCCGGTAACCACTGGGACTGACTCGGGTTTTTTCGGTCATTCCCAAAAAACTGATTCCTGGATTGTCTGTGCTTCCATGACTGCGAAACAAGTTAGCTACATCAGAGAAAGTCTCCACAATTTTATCGTTGAGCTTTTTCTCATCAATAGACATTTGTCCTCTGTCGTCTATTTTCAATCCTAAGGAAAAAAGCATATTTGTCGATTGCGGCAGACCACTCACTGTTCCAATTGTAGTAGTCGCAATCTCATTTACTAGCTGGGCCAAGTTCCTGTCACTTAATAAAGGTGCCGCAGTATTTGTTGCTTTGTTGAACTTGGACACTTCTTTTGCTGTTGCCTGAAAAGTGTTATAAGCATCAACAAAGTCATGAATTCGTTCTTTGGCGACTTCAGTATCACCTAATACAGAAACAGTTACAGGACCTTCACTTGGTGTAAAAAACTCCAGATTAAGTCCTGGAATAACATCATTTGCTACATTTTCAGAGCGTCTCACCTCCAAGCCCTCTCCACTTCTAGTTGCACCAATGCGCAGAACCAGATCTTGTGCCAGTCTGACCGTTGAGGTTTCTGTTGAGATAGTAAAAGAGTCATCTTTATATAAATCTCCTTTGCCCAAAGCCAGTTTTAAACCCTCATCAAATATAATTGGAGTACCAGGAATATACCCCTCTCCTACTTCAATTGAACCACTTCCTCCAAAGGTATCTTCCCAACCTACCTGCAGAGATCGAGTGATACCTACAGTTCCCCGCTTCTCAACTCTAAAAGTATATGATTTCGCAATATCCGGCTCATAATTACCGGAAATTTCTATGGGCGCATTACTGAGTCCACCGGAAAATCCCCTAATACCGTCTGATACATCGAGAGCACTTCTTTTTTTGTTTTCATCTAATCCCTCATACTCTTCATAGGACTGCCATTTAGCTTTGATGTCAACTTTGTCAGAGACTCCACGATGCTCCTCATCACTCCACCACATATCTTCAGAAGTAGGAGCAATGACATCTACATCAGTTGTATCACCATCTCGCAAAACGCTAGGGTTCACCTCAACAAACAATCCGTGTCCAATGGGCAGGCGCTTTGGGTCCCGCCGTCCTTTTTTACTGAACTCTAAATCAAAGAGTTCTTCTCCATCTTCTGAATCAAAAGCAGTTGCTTTATCGAAAGGTCCGTCGTTTTTTCCGACATCTCCCAAATATGGATGCCCGATGTTAACAGACCCTTTTTCTCCAGTTTCAGAGTATTCATAATGTAGTTTTAAAGTGCTTGGGCCACCAACCTGACCATTACCCTCAATACGAAAAACAACAGTGTCGTCCTCTGTTCCATCGTATGTACCTGTAACTCTTACACCACCTTCTGATGCTTTACTACTCCAGTCAGAGGGCTGCGATATTTGAGGAGCTCGGTCTGCTGCACTCAGCCACCACAGCATATCGGATTTCTCTGCAGACACATCAACAGTGAATGTGTCACCATCAATAACTTCACCGTCACTTATCAGCAGTTTCAGGCCGTCAGTTACGTCAATTGGTGAGCCTGGAACATAATTAAACTTGTTGATCTCAATTTCACCCTCCCTGCCATTTTTGTCTTTCCAGCCGATAAGTACTCCGGCCTCTGAGGGAATTATTCCGGAGCGAACTACACGAAAGGTAAAGACATTGTCATCTTCTCCGTTATATGTTCCGCCAACTTCAACAATATTTGTTGAACCACCAAACCCTGCACCAGCAGCGGCTTTTATTACTTTCGTCTCGAGACCTTTCCAGGTGGATGTTTTATCAAATGTGTTTTGATAACTCGGTCCGCTGACTTCTCCACCATTAAGGTTTACATCGATATTTATTCGTCCTTTTTCTCCATTGACGTTGCTGGTCAAGAGCAGTCGATAAGGAGTATCTCCATGTGTTTTGGCAATATATGCTTCTACAGCAGCATCAGAGTTGTTGATTGCCCGCTTTAAATCCAAGAGCGTATCCTTGCCTTCAGCAAGGTTAATAGTTACAGGCGAATCCTCTTCGTTGTCTCCAGTTTTGATCTGGATTCTTCCCGTACCGATCCTGACGTCATCCCGTTCAAATCCTTGTGACGTTATCTGGTGCGAGAGGGCTACAGATTCGACAATAATGGTGTGTCTGCCTGGAACAGAGTCTTTCCTGGCCTGCGGTTCCACAACATCCGGATCACTGGTCTCAACTTTTCGAGCTTCCCATATTTCAAATTTGTCCAGAGCCTCGGTAACTCCTTGGAGCTTGCTAAGTTCCATTTTGACGGCTTCCCAAGCCTCCAACTCACTTACCTTCTGTTCTTTTCTGTCCTCCAATAAGAGTTTTTGGTATTACAGTTTCCAAGTGCTACAGATAGACCCGGCTGTAAGACAGCACATGCCTCAGAAAAAGCAGCCACTCAATACAGTTGCGGCCAACATGTGCAGCCCACAGCCGGGAAATATCTTTAGAAATTAGTTTTAAACAACAAAGCCAAAAAATAGCATATCGCTATTCTTTGGCTCTCTTAATGTTATTTCAGCTAAAGTTCAGGCACTAATCCATTTCAGGGCGCTTCAAATCAAGAAATATTTCCCGTATTCCAATCAGGTTGTGTTGTACTTTACGGTCAGAGAAGTACAGACACTTAATTATCCTAAATCTTGTCTGAGGATCTCTTGTCGAAGTTCAGACACATTTATCCGTATAATTTTGTTTCGTAAAAACTAAACCTTGATTCCGGTATTATCTTTCTGCAAATCATCCTATTTTTAGAGGATGAATCGCATGCTGAATTGTCGTTATTCAATTTTCTAAGAGCTATTGGACTTCAACTTTTACTTGTCCAGTTCTTTAAGTTCCTTCAAAACGGTGCAATACCGTCTTTTAGCATTTTGTGATACTGATAGAGATACCAGCAGGCCACAGTTCTCCAAGGCTTCCATTTTTCAGCAATTTTTGTGATAACTTCCTGCCATTTTTTTTCAGGAAGATCATAGAGTTGTTTCATTGCTGTTTCAAGAGCAGCATCTCCGAGTGGCAGCAGGTCTGGGTGATTCAAAGAAAACATTAAATACATTTCTGCAGTCCAGCGGCCGATTCCATTCACCTCCACCAGTGTCTGTATTGCTTTTTCCTGCTCCATTTCTGCCAACGCAAAAAAATCCAGTTCACCACTAACCACCCTTTGTGCTAAACCACGCAGGTATTTGATTTTTTGAAAGGATAATCCCACTTCTCTGAGCACAGAGTCGTTCATTTCGAGCAAGTGCTGTGGATCAGGAAATTCATTTTCAAAGAGCTTCCGGAAACGGTTCCGGATTATATTTGCTACATGGTTGGACAATTGCTGACCAATTATGGATTCCGACAAACCGGCAAATCCACCTTGATGCGGTTTTAAATCGCAGTTTCCGGCCAGTTCAATTATTCCGGCAATTCGAGAGTCCGCCTGGCATAAATATTTCTCGGCCTCGTGCCAATTGTCCATCTTCTGATATGTTTTATTAGCTAAGTCTTCAGAGTTATTGCCTTAAGCTAAAAAAGTTAAACCCATGTTGTGCTACAGATAAATCAAACCAATATTAAATTTTCCGTGTAAAACCCGGCTACCAAACAGTACATGCCTCAGAAACACCAGTAACTCAATTGACTGTTACGGCCTACATGTGCAGTTCGTAGCCGGGCAATTACGGCGGAATAGTTTTTGATAAAATTAGAGCCAAAAAATAACTCCTGCTGTTTTTTGGCTCTATTTCTTATTTATTCTTATTTCACGACTTCCTCAACATTTGCTGCAACTCCCTATGCACTCAGCTGATCGTAATCATTTTGCCCTTTATCTTGTTCAGGTTTGCTGAACAGGATTAAGAAAGTTATGATTTTCACGCAACTGAATTCATGCTCATGCTATGGTCTCATTATTAAAAAGCAACCTGAACTTCAATTTATGCTCAGCCCATCACCCGAATTCGTTTCTCAGCATTTTCCTTATTTTGCTGCATCATCGTCTGTGATGAAGCAGGTTGTGTTTTTGTTCCAGCCTTATTTTTTGTATTAATCTGCACCCAGGCTGCCCGTAATTCTTTGAGCAAATCTATGACAATTACAACAGGCTCAGATTTTTTTTCTATGTTTGCCTCTATCAGTTGACTAAACATATAACTATAAAGAGACTGCAGGTTTTTTGCGATGTCGCCTCCCTGTTCCATGTTCAAAGTAGCCATCAGTTCGGTCACAATGTTTTTTGTTTTGATTAAACAATTGTGAACTTTCTCAATTTCACCTGAATCCATGTATTGAACAGCAAAACTGGCATTTTTAATAGCTCCGTCATAGAGCATAATAATCAATTTGTTCTGATCCAGTGTATTGACAGAAGCCTTCTTGTAGGCATTCTGATAGTTTCCGTAGGTACTCATGTATTATCCTTTTGATTATTGGTTTTTCTTAGCTCCGTTCATAGCGGATAGTTGCTGGCTGATATAGCTCTGTTGAGATTTTAATCTGCCCATAGTACTGTCTAGTTTTGCAAATTTATTCTGCAGCCTTGTTCGCTTGCTTTCGGCACGCTTGTTTAGGCGTTTTATTTGCTCGTCGAAACTGCTCATTTGCCCTGTAATATCATCTGTGGCCCGTTTGACATTGCCATCCAGAGGATCATTTAATTTGTCTAGTTTATCTCCTAACTTTACTGCAACACCTTTGGAAATTTTCACGGTTGCTTCCGCACCATCAGCCAGGTCTTTTTCATCAAGAGTTACAAATAGTCTCAGGTCTTCACTATTTGAATCTGCAGCCCCCACAAGTAACTGCCCTCTACCTGTAGCTTCAACATTTCCAATTGTCCCCGCAACATTCTCTCCGGGTGTGCTGACACCCTCGGCCAGACCTAAGCTATTGAGATCTTTGTCAGGGCCCGCTTCTACTTCAATAGAACTGTTTTCACCATAAGTGCTGGAGACTATTTTCAATCGTCCCTCTTCTTCTCGAACCTGAATTCCCCGACGTCCCAAAACTTTGTCTTCGAGCAAACGGTTCTGAATAGATTTAGCTAGACTTGCAGGTGTGTAGCTATCCTTGCGTAATTCAATCGGATCTGAAACTCTGCCGTTATATTTTACTATTAATACATTGTTTGAGTCATCAATTCTCACTATACCAGGTAATGGCGTACCCAAATAAAAACCACGTTTTGGTACATTTGTAATATCCACCCGGTAACCACTGGGACTGACTCGGGTTTTTTCGGTCATTCCCAAAAAACTGATTCCTGGATTGTCTGTGCTTCCATGACTGCGAAACAAGTTAGCTACATCAGAGAAAGTCTCCACAATTTTATCGTTGAGCTTTTTCTCATCAATAGACATTTGTCCTCTGTCGTCTATTTTCAATCCTAAGGAAAAAAGCATATTTGTCGATTGCGGCAGACCACTCACTGTTCCAATTGTAGTAGTCGCAATCTCATTTACTAGCTGGGCCAAGTTCCTGTCACTTAATAAAGGTGCCGCAGTATTTGTTGCTTTGTTGAACTTGGACACTTCTTTTGCTGTTGCCTGAAAAGTGTTATAAGCATCAACAAAGTCATGAATTCGTTCTTTGGCGACTTCAGTATCACCTAATACAGAAACAGTTACAGGACCTTCACTTGGTGTAAAAAACTCCAGATTAAGTCCTGGAATAACATCATTTGCTACATTTTCAGAGCGTCTCACCTCCAAGCCCTCTCCACTTCTAGTTGCACCAATGCGCAGAACCAGATCTTGTGCCAGTCTGACCGTTGAGGTTTCTGTTGAGATAGTAAAAGAGTCATCTTTATATAAATCTCCTTTGCCCAAAGCCAGTTTTAAACCCTCATCAAATATAATTGGAGTACCAGGAATATACCCCTCTCCTACTTCAATTGAACCACTTCCTCCAAAGGTATCTTCCCAACCTACCTGCAGAGATCGAGTGATACCTACAGTTCCCCGCTTCTCAACTCTAAAAGTATATGATTTCGCAATATCCGGCTCATAATTACCGGAAATTTCTATGGGCGCATTACTGAGTCCACCGGAAAATCCCCTAATACCGTCTGATACATCGAGAGCACTTCTTTTTTTGTTTTCATCTAATCCCTCATACTCTTCATAGGACTGCCATTTAGCTTTGATGTCAACTTTGTCAGAGACTCCACGATGCTCCTCATCACTCCACCACATATCTTCAGAAGTAGGAGCAATGACATCTACATCAGTTGTATCACCATCTCGCAAAACGCTAGGGTTCACCTCAACAAACAATCCGTGTCCAATGGGCAGGCGCTTTGGGTCCCGCCGTCCTTTTTTACTGAACTCTAAATCAAAGAGTTCTTCTCCATCTTCTGAATCAAAAGCAGTTGCTTTATCGAAAGGTCCGTCGTTTTTTCCGACATCTCCCAAATATGGATGCCCGATGTTAACAGACCCTTTTTCTCCAGTTTCAGAGTATTCATAATGTAGTTTTAAAGTGCTTGGGCCACCAACCTGACCATTACCCTCAATACGAAAAACAACAGTGTCGTCCTCTGTTCCATCGTATGTACCTGTAACTCTTACACCACCTTCTGATGCTTTACTACTCCAGTCAGAGGGCTGCGATATTTGAGGAGCTCGGTCTGCTGCACTCAGCCACCACAGCATATCGGATTTCTCTGCAGACACATCAACAGTGAATGTGTCACCATCAATAACTTCACCGTCACTTATCAGCAGTTTCAGGCCGTCAGTTACGTCAATTGGTGAGCCTGGAACATAATTAAACTTGTTGATCTCAATTTCACCCTCCCTGCCATTTTTGTCTTTCCAGCCGATAAGTACTCCGGCCTCTGAGGGAATTATTCCGGAGCGAACTACACGAAAGGTAAAGACATTGTCATCTTCTCCGTTATATGTTCCGCCAACTTCAACAATATTTGTTGAACCACCAAACCCTGCACCAGCAGCGGCTTTTATTACTTTCGTCTCGAGACCTTTCCAGGTGGATGTTTTATCAAATGTGTTTTGATAACTCGGTCCGCTGACTTCTCCACCATTAAGGTTTACATCGATATTTATTCGTCCTTTTTCTCCATTGACGTTGCTGGTCAAGAGCAGTCGATAAGGAGTATCTCCATGTGTTTTGGCAATATATGCTTCTACAGCAGCATCAGAGTTGTTGATTGCCCGCTTTAAATCCAAGAGCGTATCCTTGCCTTCAGCAAGGTTAATAGTTACAGGCGAATCCTCTTCGTTGTCTCCAGTTTTGATCTGGATTCTTCCCGTACCGATCCTGACGTCATCCCGTTCAAATCCTTGTGACGTTATCTGGTGCGAGAGGGCTACAGATTCGACAATAATGGTGTGTCTGCCTGGAACAGAGTCTTTCCTGGCCTGCGGTTCCACAACATCCGGATCACTGGTCTCAACTTTTCGAGCTTCCCATATTTCAAATTTGTCCAGAGCCTCGGTAACTCCTTGGAGCTTGCTAAGTTCCATTTTGACGGCTTCCCAAGCCTCCAACTCACTTACCTTCTGTTCTTTTCTGGCCTCCACAGGTTTAATACGCCGCTGCTCGATTGCCATAAAGCGATCGACGATCTCCCTTGTATTCAGCTTTGATCCCAAGCCGGTAATCGCATTCGGATTTAGTTCTGCCAAGTCTGTTCCGTTTTTTGAAGCAATCAGTTCTAGTTGACTCCGAATAATCCACCGGAAAAAAGGCACATCTTTGCCTAGTGGTTTTAGTCAACTAACTGATATAAAATAGATTTTCATTTTGCCTATTCAAAGTAAACAAGCAACATGAAATCATTTCAAAAAACATTCCAATCAGCCGTTTGAATTTAGCAGTTGTAAAACGGACTGTGGAACTTGGTTGGCTTGTGCCAACATAGCTGTACCTGAAGAAAGCAAGATTTGATTTTTTACCAGTGAACTCATCTCTTGCGCCATATCTGTATCAGCCAGTAATGATTCTGAAACAGTCATATTTTCTTTTGCAACACGTAAACCGTGTAAATTTGTTTCCAGTGCATTTCTCTGGAAAGAACCCAGATTTCCTCGCATGGTAGAAACATCATCAATTGCTTGATCAATCAATAGTAGTGCATCCTGTGCTGCCTCAGCGTCCAAGACATCAATTTCTGCCAAACTGCGAAATTTGTTGTTATTTTCAACTCCAACCGACAATTGTTCTGGGTTAATACTGTCCACAGAAATACGTCGGAGTTGTCCATGATTTGGACCGATTTGGAAAACAAGTGAGTTTTGTGAGACATGAACATTTCCATCGACATCTTGACCAACCAAAAACTCATTGTTTCGTTCACGCTTCAGTAGTCCTGCAACTCTGTTTTCTGAACGATTAAAAATTTCGTAAATAATATCATCTGTTGTTTTTCCGTATTTTAAAGTAAGACCCTGAGCTTCTGCACCAGGTGCACCTGTGAGAAATTGTCCTCTGCCCATTGCAGCCCCACCACCATTGATTTCAGGTGAACCGCCTATCGTACCCTCCACATCACGACCGGAAATAGAAAAAACCACTTCATTTGATTTAATATTCTCACCAAAATAATTGTCTAGTGTTGAAGAAACAGTGAAGTTTGGCTCACTCCCAAATTGACGATGCCGTAAGACGATCACTTCATCTATGCCAGTCACGAACTCATTGATTTCTCCGGGTGTTCTGGATATTTCTGTTAAGGCGTCATTCAGGGTGTCAAAGTTGTCAAGAAAGGGGCCTAAATTTTCTGCAGGACGATAAATAAAAACATCCAGATCCATGTTTGCCTCATTTGCCAATCTTTGCATTTCATGAGCAATCAACTGTTGAATGGCTCGTTCTGTTCTAACTTTGGCCTCAGGAGTACCATTTTGTATTGCAGATGAAGTCAACTTTTCAATTGTCTGACGCAAATCATTATTGTTCTTTAAATCAACAGAAATGGTACGGCCACCTTCATTTATTACAAATGATATTGCATTGTTTGGGTCTGAAGATGAAACATCCTCGAGACTTAATCTCCGCATACCAACCATCATTGAGCGGGTTGCTACCTGAGTGATGTCAACTTTAAATCCGCTTGCTGGGGTAGACATGGTCTCTTCTGAAGCAAAAACAAATTCCAGTCCATCTCCAACTGCAACACCTGTTGCAGAATTACTTCCGTCCAGCAGGGTTCGTGTTCCAAATTGAGTGTTTTTAGAAATATTTTTTAGAGTAGAAAGTAAGTTTTCAATTTCATTTTGATCAGCCTGCAGCATTTTTTCGTCATTTGTACCTTCATTAGAAGCATGTACTGCCAATTGGCGTAAATTGATTAAAATATTACTGACTTCATTTAATGCACCCTCTGTAGTTTGAATCATTGAAATAGATGACTCGGAGTTACGAATTGCTTGTCCAAGGCCTGAAATCTGTGATTTCATTTGTTCTGAAATCACCAGTGAAGCAGGGCCATCTGCTGCATGATTGAGTTTACGACCTGAAGACAGTCGCTCCAGATTTTTACCCAACTCACGCTCAGTCTGCTGCAGGTGCCTCAGCGCGTTCAATGCTGCAATATTTGAATTGACTCGCAATGCCATAATTCTTATCTCAAGTGTCCTATCATAAAGATTCTCATGTCCTCTTATCGGAACAAAATTATTTTCCTTTAGCTAAAAACAGTTCTGTCCCACAAATATATAATGATTTTTATGTGGTTCTGTCCTACATCGGTATCCTGATTTATTTCTTTAACGCAAATTTTAACTATCATAAATGATGGTAAGCACTATGTCTCAAACTTAAGAGCCGATCATAGAAGGTAATTATTTTTTAGTAAGTACGGTATTACCCGGCCTATGACGTGCAAAATAGTCAAACAATGAGAACTAAATGTGCTTTGTAATTAGTTAATCTGAAATCTTGGGATTAAGAAGTGTCGATTGGGGCAGGTTTGCAGAATTAGATGAGAATGATTGAAAAAGAAGCAGAATTAGATGAGAATGATTGAAAAAGAAATGGCCATCTTGATAATATTCCTGAGAACACCTATTATTTAAGTTATGGGTCTCTTTTGAAAAAAGTGCTTTTTCTTGCTGAATATTAAAAAGCTTGTCTTGCTAAAAAAAATGTAATATCCTCAATAAGATTTACAAGTCAGGGTTGAATTAATATTATTTTCGACCAGATTATCACTTCAAAAAAGAGTGATCACAATTAATTTCATTACGAATCATGAAACGTACTTTCCAACCGAATAATCGACGACGCAAGAAAAAACATGGATTCCGGGCTCGAATGGCGACTCCCGGAGGCCGCAGGGTCATAAAACGTCGACGTGCCAAAGGAAGAAAACGCCTCAGTGCATGATAAAAACTTTTCCGAAAGCAGTCAGGCTTCATCACAGCCGTCTTATTCGGGAAGTCTTTGAACAGGGCTCATATCAATCTTTGGGCCCAATTGGTGCCAAGTATAAACTTACGGAGTCAGAATTCAGTCGATTTTCAATCTCGGTTAAAAAAAAGGTTGGAAATGCACCTTGTCGTAATCACATCAAACGTTTGTTAAGAGAGGCAGTGCGCGTAAAGCGCTCTTGTTTAAAGTCAGGATACGATATTTGTTTTTTTGTAAGCAGGCCCCCAAAACGTCCTCTAGACTCATCTTATGTCCTATGTCAAGTCAGCCGGTTTTTCAACAATTTAAATAATGATTCCTGTGATTGACTCGGGACAAGCAACGCAAGGTGCGGTAGATCAGGCACTAAAGAATTGCTGTAATAACACTCAATATAATGAAAAGAGTAATATTTTATTAAACTCACTTGTGAGCTTAATAAAAGTTTATCGAAACTGGGTGTCACCCTTTTTACCTGCTTCCTGTAGATTTTATCCAACTTGTTCAGAATATGCTATGGAGTCTTTTCAAACATTAGGTTTGTGGAGAGGAATATATTTGAGCTTGTGGCGGATCTTGAGGTGTAATCCTCTTCATCCGGGCGGAGTGGACCCAGTACCAGACTATACTGCTTCAGGATCTCCTAATTTTTCTGATCTTTCTGAAAGAAACTGACAATAATTAAAGTTATGGATAAAAACACTCTACTTGCTGTAGTTCTCTCCGGTGCCATCATGGTTGGTTGGTATGCTATTTTTCCTCCACCGGAACCAGTTCCACCTGAAGTCGTCAATAATGTAAATCAGGAATATTCTGACAAAAGCAATAGTTCAGAAGTGTCAGATTCTGCAGAACTGAAATACGAAGACAGCAGTCTTACTGCGGTAGCACCAGCTACAATAGCAGAAGTTGACAGCAGTCTGCCTTCAAAAGAAGTAATTATTGAAACCGAAAATTACAAACTTGTTTTAGATACTAAAGGTGGAATAGGAACAAGCCTGCAGTTAAAGCATTTTAAACACACAAAACCTCGTTTGACTTTAAGTACGTGGTTCCCTTTTCTTACCAGTTTTATTGGTCCTGATTATAGTGAGGAAGTCACTGAAGCCAACCGTGTGCAAATGTTTGGCAACCACCTGAGTGCAGTTCCTGCTTTTACACAAGAATTTAGAGGCAACGCAAAAACAACAGAGTTGTTCCGTAAGACAGTCTTTGCTGCCAGTGAAGACCATGTTGTGCTGGAAGAGGGAGACGGAAATGTTAAGTTAACTTTAACATCTCCTGTCGTAAACGGGTTGCAAATGATTAAGGTCTTCGAGGCAACTCCGGATAGTTATATCTTGAATTATAGTGCACAGTTGATCAATCGTTCCAATGAAACACTTCCTCTTGAAGTACTCTACTTTTTTGGCGAACAGCGTCTTTCAGATAGTAACGGTGGAATGCAGCAGGTTTCTCACGAAGGTCCAGTTTTCTTTTTTGATGAAAGTCTGCAGACAGAAAGTACTGACAATATTGAAAATGAGCTTCCTGTGACACGAATGAAATGGCTGGGTGTGGAAGATCAGTATTTTATTGGTGCTGCAGTTCCAATGACACCGGTAAGAAACGGTTTTTTCCGTGCAGGTGCATATTTGTCAGAGCCTCAACCTAATCAGCAGGGTGAGCGGATGCTGTCTCCATATTTTGGAGTGGCTCTTCCGTTAACAAATTTGCAGCCGAATCTTTTTGTTGAGTCAAATTTTAGAATGTATTATGGTCCCAAAGAAGATGAGGAGTTGCTGAAATTTGGTCATAACCTCGTGATGTCACATGACATGACTTTGGAAATACTTGCTGGTCCGCTACTTGAGTTATTGCGTCTGATTTACGGCTATGTTGGTAACTATGGCGTTGCCATCATTATCTTGACTATCATTGTACGTTTAGTGTTGTTCCCGCTTACTTTCAAGGGTATGAAAAGTATGAAGCGTATGCAGCAGTTGTCACCCAGAATGAAAAAACTGCAGGAAAAGTATAAGAACAACAAAGAGAAACTAAATAAGGAAATGATGGAGCTTTATCGCAAAAACCGGGTTAATCCGCTTGGTGGATGTTTACCGATGCTGCTTCAGATTCCTGTTTTTTTTGCACTTTACAGTTCACTTTCAAGTGCAGTTGAATTACGTCATGCTCCCTTCATATTTTGGATCAGTGACTTGTCGCAACCAGACGGTTTAGGAATCACTCCTTTGCTGATGGGAGCTTCAATGTTCATTCAACAAAAAATGACTCCGCAAACTGCTATGATGGATTCTGCTCAGGCGAAAATCATGCAAATGCTGCCGTTTATTTTTACCATCTTTACTTTTACCTTTCCATCCGGGTTGACCTTGTATTGGGTAACGAGCAATATCCTTTCAATTGCCCAACAGCAAATCATCAACCGAATTAAAACTCCTGAGATGCAGGACTGACTGGAAGTTGTCCAGAGATCCTGCACAGCACATTCGATTATCCTTTTTTAGTCGAAAAACTTGATTTTGAGTGTTTTTTCTGTTCTACTTTGTGGGCTGTTGTGTAAAAACAAGAGTTGCCAAGGTGAGAAAAAACTGTGTCAGCTCTAGACACAATTAGACTGCTAAGTTTCTTCAGTCAAACTCAATAAACCAAATCTAAATCTCACAAATTTGAATAATTAATCTCACGGTAAAGAATAGTCTTAGTTTCCATGAAGTATCAATATCCTGAAAAACAAGGGCTTTACGATCCCCAATTTGAACACGACAACTGTGGTGTTGGATTTGTGGTGCAGATTAATAATAAAGAATCTCATCAAATAGTTGAGCAGGGGCTGCGTTTACTTTGCAATCTAGATCATCGGGGAGCACTGGGTGCAGATCCGAAGACAGGTGATGGTTCCGGTATATTGATTCAAATTCCCCATCAATTTTTTCTTGAAGAATGCCAAAGGTCCGGATTTTATTTGCCTGAAGCAGGTGAATACGGAATTGCCTCTATCTTTCTGCCTCAGGATCCTTATGCCAGGAGACATTGCGGAGAGGTAATTGAGAGTCATATTGTGGAAAAAGGGATGGATTTGCTTGGCTGGCGTGATGTGCCCATAGATCGTAATTTCGTTGGTAAACAGGCTCTGGCGGCAATGCCTGCTATTCGTCAACTGTTCATGGGCCATAGGAGATTAGATAATTATGATCAGGATAGATTTGAAAACAAATTGTATGTGACCAGGAAAGCCATCCGCTCTTCCCTGCAGGATGTTGAAGGCTTCATGATAACCAGTATGTCTTCAAGAACAGTTATTTACAAAGGCATGCTGATTCCACATCAGATGGAACACTTTTTTCCAGACCTGTCAGATCATCGTTTGAGTAGTGCCCTGGCTTTAGTGCATACACGGTTCCCTACAAACACTTTTCCCCGCTGGGATTTGGCTCAACCTTTCCGCAATTTGGCCCATAATGGTGAAATCAACACCTTACGCGGAAATATTAATTGGATGTTGGGCAGACGTGCAACATTAAAGTCTGAACAATATGAAAATATCAGCGAATTGCAGCCCATTATTATTCCCCGAGGCAGTGATTCTGCCTGCATGGACAATGTTTTTGAGTTTCTGATCCAATCCGGTTATTCTCTACCGCATGCAATGATGATGATGGTCCCAGAAGCATGGGAACATAATTCAGAAATGACTGCAGAAAAAAAAGCTTTTTACGAATTTCACGAACACTTGATGGAAGCCTGGGACGGCCCGGCTTCTCTTACATTTACTGACGGTGTTCAAATCGGTGCGACTTTGGACAGAAACGGATTGCGACCATCACGATATATAGTCACCAAAGATGATTTAGTAATCATGGGGTCGGAAGTGGGGGCAGTGCAGGTTGAGGCGGAAAATATAAAACTCAAGGGACGTTTGCAGCCCGGTAAAATGTTTCTTGTTGATACCAAAGAAGGCAGGATTATTGACGATGCAGAACTGAAAGCTAATATTTGCAGTAGTCAGCCTTATGAACAGTGGCTAAAAGAAAATGTTCTTGAGTTGTCTCATTTGCCGGCACCAGCAATTGTACCAGGGACTGATTTTGAAACACTGTTGCTGCGTCAGAAAATTTTTGGTTACACAACTGAAGATGTTAGATTGTTACTTACTCCAATGGTAGTAGACGGAGTAGAAGCTTCAGGTTCGATGGGGAATGATACTCCTTTGGCAGTGCTTTCGGAAAAACCAAGGTTGCTTTACGATTATTTTAAGCAAATATTTGCACAGGTGAGCAATCCCCCTGTTGATGCAATCAGAGAAGAATTGGTGATGTCACTCACCAGCAGGCTGGGTGCAGAAAAAAATATTCTTGAGCCTGGAGCAAGTCACGCCAGGATGCTTAAACTTCATCATCCAATTCTGAGCAATGAAGAATTTGCACAAATAAAAGATCTCAACAAAAAGGATTTTAGTGCGACAACGTTGAGTATGCTTTTTGATAAGGAATCAGGGGTTGAAGGTTTTTCAAAAGCACTAAAAAAACTCTGTAATGCGGCAGAAAGTGCAGTCAATTCTGGTTCAGTGTTGGTGGTTTTGAGTGATCGTGGAATTGATAAGCAAAATGTCGCTATTCCAGCCTTATTGGCTGTAAGTGCTGTTCATCACTATTTGAACCTGAAAAGAGTGCGTTACAAAACTGGAATCATAGTCGAAACAGGTGAAGCAAGAGAAATTGCACATTTTTGTTTACTTGTAAGTTATGGTGCAGGTGCTGTTAACCCATATTTGGCATTTGAAACTATTGAGCAAATGCACCAGCAACAAGAATTGCCGTCTGAGATAACACTGAAAGCAGCAAATGAGAATTATTATAAGTCCATTCGAAAAGGGATGTTTAAAGTTTTTTCAAAAATGGGTATTTCAACGATCCAGAGCTATCGCGGAGCACAAATATTTGAGGCAATTGGTTTGAATGATGAGTTAGTTCAAGATCATTTTACTGGCACACCGTCTAGAATAGGTGGAATTGGTCTGAGAGAGATTGCCTTGGAGACTTTGTTGAGACATGATTCAGCATTAATTGAATCTCCGGAGATAAAAGATATATTGCCTGGAGGAGGATCATATAATTGGCGTAGAGGCGGAGAATACCATCAAATTAATCCTCTAATGACAAACATTTTGCAGAGAGCTGTCCGCAAAAACAGTCAATCAGCTTATGATGAATTCGCTCGTCTGGTAAATGGACAAACTCAGCGCTTTTCAACACCGAGAAGTTTATTAGAGTTTACTGAAGGAACTCCTGTCCCGCTGAATGAAGTAGAGCCTGCTGCGGAAATAGTTAAACGTTTTGTTACTGGAGCAATGTCACTGGGCTCAATCAGTTCTGAATCCCATGAAACTTTGGCGATTGCTATGAACCGTATCGGCGGACGCAGCAATAGTGGTGAGGGTGGTGAGGACTCAGCTCGCTTTGAAAAACGGGAAAACGGCGACTTGCCTGTCAGCGCAATCAAGCAAGTTGCTTCCGGACGTTTCGGTGTGACGATTAACTATCTGGTCAACTGTACAGAAATTCAAATTAAAGTTGCTCAAGGTGCCAAGCCTGGGGAAGGCGGCCAGCTGCCAGGTAAAAAAGTAAGTCAAGAAATAGCAAAAATTCGCAACTCAACACCAGGTGTAACCCTGATTTCACCACCTCCGCATCACGATATTTATTCTATTGAAGATTTAGCACAGTTGATCTTCGATCTTAAAAATGCCAATCCGGAGGCAAAAATAAATGTCAAACTGGTTGCAGAAGCGGGAGTAGGTACGATTGCTGCTGGAGTGGCAAAAGCACATGCGGATATTATTACCATTGCCGGACATGATGGCGGCACTGGAGCTTCACCGTTGACTTCAATAAAACATGCTGGAGTACCATGGGAACTAGGTCTCTCTGAGGCACATCAAACTTTGATTTTGAATCAATTACGTGGACGGGTAAGGTTGCAAACCGATGGTCAGCTTAAAACAGGACGTGATGTAGCAGTAGCTGCGCTGCTTGGTGCAGAGGAGTTTGGATTTGCCACAATTCCGCTGGTTGCTATCGGTTGTATTATGATGAGGAAATGTCACCTGAATACATGTCCGGTTGGAATTGCTACACAGAATCCGGAATTACGTGAAAAGTTTAGTGGACAGCCGGAGCATGTTATCAATTATTTCTTTTTTGTGGCAGAAGAACTTCGTAAAATTATGGCTGAATTAGGCTTTCGAAAAGTTGAGGATATGATCGGCCGGACTGAGATGTTGAGGCAGCGTACGGATATTGAGCACTGGAAAGCAAGCAAAGTCGATCTTTCTGCAATATTGCATCAAATTCCGGTTGGAGAAGGTGATTCGACTTTTTGTACTCAGCAGCAGGACCACGGCTTGGAAAAGCAATTGGATCATCAGTTGATTGCAAAAGCTAAAGAAGCTCTGGAAAACAAAAAAGCGGTTGAATTTTCATTGCCAATATTTAATATTAATCGTTCAGTCGGCACCATGTTGAGTAGTCAAATAGCCAGAAAATATGGAGCAAAAGGATTGCCGGACGAAACTATTCATTGCAAATTAAATGGCTCTGCCGGTCAGAGTTTCGGTGCATTTTTGGCACATGGAGTTACTTTAGAATTGGAGGGAGATGCCAATGATTACACTGGAAAAGGCTTGAGTGGCGGACGGCTGGTTATTTATCCTCCCAAAAGTTCCTCATTTTGTGCAGCAGAAAATATTTTGATAGGCAACACTGTCCTATATGGTGCAACTGGTGGTGAGGTATATTTCTCAGGCATTGCCGGAGAACGTTTTGCTGTACGTAACAGTGGAGCAACGGCAGTAGTTGAGGGCACAGGTGACCACGGCTGTGAATATATGACAGGAGGAAAAGTAATAATACTTGGTGAGACAGGGAAGAATTTTGCTGCAGGAATGAGTGGTGGAATAGCCTATGTTTATGATCAGAAAAATACATTTGACTCGTGCTGTAACACCGAAATGGTCGAATTGGAAACAGTGTGTGAATCTCAGGAACAAAAATTTCTCCGTTCGTCTATTGAACGCCACAAGGAATATACAGGTAGTGTTCGTGCTGCTCAATTATTGGAAAACTGGGAAAAAACGTTAACTAAGTTTATCAAAGTGATGCCGATTGAGTATCGAACAGTTCTGGCAAAAATGAAAAAACAGCCTCAGACAACTAGTTTTTAGCATCTTATAATGGGAAAAGACACTGGTTTTTTAGAATTCAAAAAAGAGAGTCCACCACTGCGTCCAGTTGGGGAAAGAGTGCATGATTTTGAAGAGTATGACACTTTTTTGTCTACTGAAAAAATGCAGCGTCAGGCATCGCGCTGCATGGATTGCGGTATTCCGTTTTGTCACATGGGTTGTCCACTGGGTAATATGATTCCGGATTGGAATGAACTGGTTTACCATGGACGCTGGCAAGAAGCCTTGATCACTCTTCATAGTACAAATAATTTTCCTGAATTTACCGGTCGGGTTTGTCCTGCTCCATGCGAAGACTCTTGTGTTTTAAATGAACATTACACATTAGACAGGACAGACAAGCAGAATAAAGTAAATGTTGTGACAATTGAGGAAATTGAGAAACACATTGTTGAGCGGGGTTGGCAAGAGGGATGGATTATACCTCAGCCTCCCGAAAAGTTGACTGGAAAAAATATTGCAGTTGTTGGCTCCGGACCATCAGGACTGGCTGCGGCACAACAACTGAGACGTGCTGGACATGCAGTGACAGTTTTTGAAAAGGACGACCGGATTGGTGGCCTGCTGGTTTATGGAATTCCGGATTTCAAGTTGGACAAAAAAGTGGTTTCACGGCGTGTAGAACAGTTAAGATCAGAGGGAGTTGAGTTCCGGACGGGTGTAAACGTAGGAGAAGATTATTCAGTAGCTGAACTACGTAGCAACTATGACGCAGTTTTGTTGGCAGTCGGAGCACAACATGCACGCAAATTTTTACCAGAAGTTGGTAAAACTGAAGATAATCATTTAAAGGGTGTTCATTACGCAATGGATTATCTGCCGCAACGGAATCGTGAAGTTGCTGGTGACATTATTCCAGCAGAAAAAAAAATTGAAGCTGCAGAAAAAACAGCCGTGATTCTTGGAGGAGGCTTTACTGGAGCAGATTGTCTAGGCAATTTAAATCGGCAGGGAGCAAATCCAAGAATACATCAGTTTGAACTGGTCGATATGGAGCCTCGTCCGACTCCCGTGCACGAAGAGGCGAATCCGGATTGCCGGGCAAATATAATGACAGACAAAATAATCTGTAACGAAAGTGGAGAGGTTACAGGTTTGCAGGCAGTTCGTGTCCAATGGAAAGACAAGAATGGTCATTTTTCAATGGAACGAATTCCAGGTTCAGAGTTTACAGTATCTACCGATTTGGTGTTTTTGGCTCTTGGCTTTTTGGGTCCGAAAGTTGATGGTTTACTAAGTGAACTCGGAGTGGAACTCGATGTACGTGGAAAAGAAAAACTGAGTTCACCTGCAGAGGTTAGAGAACTGTTGCTGCCAGATGAAGTCTTGGCCACAAAAGGACAGCCTGTGTTTGCAGTCTATTCTGATCAAAATTATATGACAAGTGAGCAAGGTGTTTTTGTTGCCGGCGACGCTAACCGAGGTGCATCGCTTGTAGTTTGGGCTATTTGGGAAGGTCGAGAAGCTGCACGTTGTATCGACCAATATTTAATGGGTAGCAGCCAACTGATGACCTTACCTCAAGCTGAAACACTGGCCTGAATATTAAAATTGTGTGATTGCTGTGAGCAAAAATAAACTCATTTTTTGGGCGGCTTTAGTCGTTTTTATCAGTTTGACTGTCTCTGCTTTATGGAGTGAGTTAAACCGGGAAACTTCTAAACTAAAAACCAGTATCAGTGGTGTAATACTTGCCGGTCCAGGCGCACGGGGGATAATCAAAACCGACAATGCCTACGTTTTGCTTTTTGATCCGGAAACACTTGAACTAGTGGCTACTCATATTCACAATCCATTTTTACCGCCCATTACTTTCAGTGTCGGACAAGCGGACACCAGTCGACCTTTAAGCGGTTATTATCGTATGCTGGTGCTCACGGATAAGGATGGTGATCCCAGCCGTCCATCTCCCGGTGAAGTCATTGGGCCGCTTACCCAACCAATTCTCTTGGGAACAGAAGGTCTGGAATACACTGTCGATAGTCCATTTCAAAGTTTCCCAAAGGAACTTCTTTCAGCTAAAACTGATTCTCCTGAAACAAGTATCCGAGGCACTGTTTCTGTCCATCCTGATTTTAATAAAGATGTGAGTTCTACAGATAGGATGGTGATTATGCTTTTTGATCCTGTAAAAGGCAGGCCGGTCGCCATTAAAATTTTAGCAAATTTTAGTGTGCCGCAAAATTTCAGCATTGGTCAGTCGAATGCAATGGGAGAACAGGTTCTGAGAGGAAAATATTCACTCAGAATTCTTACAGATAAAAATAATCAGCCATTTCAAGCTGTTCCAGGAGAAATAATAGGTCGATCCGAGAACCTGATTCCCCTTGGAATTGACAATTTGGAGTTTGTACTGGATCAACCGTATAATCGCTGATCTGCCTGTTTTTCATAATCCGGGGCCTGCAAAATTCAATTTTGTGAATCTGTTTGTTGTATTGAAAAATAAATTCTAACAGACCTTGCAAAAAGCCCAAATCAAAACATGACTTCCGGTCTGGCTATGTCCAAAGCTTGGTCTATATTTTCACGAAAAAAGGTTCGATTGGGGTATCCTCCTGGCAGGAGGTAATTTTCAGAAGAGATAATCTGTTCCACTTCACGGTTCTTTTTTGTGACAGTCATTATTTCTCCGGTGCGCCCAAGCCCACTCATCTTGAAACGATACTGTACTGTAAGTTGTTCCTCGTGAATTCTGAGAAAACACATTACGTAGTCCATATTGGGAAATTCCCGTGATTCCGGTGGTACAAGCTTGACTTCAGTCCATTCTAATTTGCGTTTTTGATGTTTTAGCAAAAAGCGAAACTGTGTTGTGAATGTTTGTAGAAAATTCTGCAGGATTGGATGCAGACTGATTTGCAAATCCAACAGTCCGCCTTTGCTTAGTGCATCTTCTCCACCAAAAAGTAAAAACAGTCCCCCTTGTTTATCAGTAATCGGGCAGTCCGAAGGCAGATCAAACTCCCATTCACAGGTATGTTCTTCAGCAGCAGACAGTGAAATGTTTTTAGTTAGAATCAATTTGTCTTTCACTTCCCAAGGAACAACTCCACCTTTCTTCAAATCTTTTTTGAGGCCGTGTGCAAGTATGAGCTGAGTTGTTTTAACATCTACTACTGTGCTGCTCATATTTCTTACCCGAAGCCGTCCTTTGAGTGCTTCACCCTGATTCCAGGTTTCACCTTCAACTTCTATTTGATGCTCCAGTGGTTGCTGAAAAAATGAGCTTCTCATGCAACTCCTTCTTGAGGTCGTTTTGTGGCTGAAAAAAGCCTAAAAAAATGATGGATTAGATTTGTTGCTGGCATCAATATATTTCTCTGATATGTTTTGAAAATTCCGGATTGTTTTTAAGACAGTCCATTATTTTTGCTGAAGATAGAACTGAAACCGTTTCTGTAGAGCAGTAATTATTTCTTGATGGATTACATCTATCTCTTGTTCACCATCAATGCTGAGGTAACGTTCGGGTTCTGAAGAAGCCAAAGTTTGAAATCCTTGGGATGTACGTTTAAAAAAATTCAAAGATTCTGAATCAAGCCGGTCCTTGGTAATCTGCTCTCGGCGCTGCTCAAGGCGAAGAGCGACAGTTTCCGGAGAAATTGTTAGTAGAATAGTTATTTCCGGAGCAAATGGTTTTATCGAATGTGTGACAATTGATTCTAAACTCTTCAGATCCAAGCCTCTTCCGAAACCCTGATAAGCCACTGTTGAATCATGAAAACGATCACACAGTACAATTTTTCCGGCAGCTTTTGCAGGAATAATTACTTCGTGAATGTGTTGAATACGGTCTGCTAAATAGAGCAGTAACTCACTTTCCGCCTGGAGTTCCTTGTGCTCCGGGTTGAGCAGGATTTTTCTAATCTGCTGGCCAATTTTTGTGCCTCCAGGTTCACGGGTCGTAAAAACATCGTAACCTTGTCTTGTCAGCCATTTTTTTGTTTTATCCAGCTGCGTGCTCTTTCCACAGCCGTCAAGGCCCTCAAAAGTGATTAGTTTTCCGGAATGCATGAATTGAGAAGTGAACAATCTAAAGGAAGGGGGATTATTTCTTTTTTTCGTAAATTGTATAAACTTTGTCTTTTATTTCAGTATGTGATTTTTGTGCAGCACGAATCATATTGTTGCAGGCCAGCTTGAATTCTTTTATTTCTTCAGGATTATTGTGAGTCTTCTCAAATTCTTTATAACTGGCAAATAGAATAGCCACATCATTTTTGAGATTTTTTTTAACAACAATTGCTCTGGGCAAGCAGGATTTTAAATCATCTTTGGAACTGCTTTTAAGTACTTCTGCACCTACTAATTTCAAGGAATCACCTTTAGACGAGACAGAACGGTATTTCTGTTGTGTTTCATCCGGCGCCTTATTTACAATGTCCGGAGACTCATCGGCAGCTTTACCGAATTTTCCTGCTTCTGCGTTTCCCTCTGCTTCCGCCATGGTTTATCTCAAATATTTAATAGAAAAAAGGTCTTTCTCCTTCAAGTAAGCAAACATTGTTCCGCTAAGGAATGCTTGAGTTGTTCTCACAATTGCTGTAGATTATCAGGAAAATTAAATTTTATGAAATTATAGCTATAATTAAAAAGTTACTGAATTAAAGAGTGTGCCTATTATGCTTAAAGTAAAGAAAAAAGCCAAACCAGAAAAAATTCTTTTAGGTGAAGAAGTTTACATCCTCTGGCAGGATGGCAAAGAAAGCCGGATAAGTTTTTTTGATTTGCGGGATTCTTGTCCGTGTGCCAGTTGTATAGATGAACTCAGCGGAGAAAAGACTTTGGATTCAAATAGTATTCCTGAAGATATTAAACCCTTAAAAAGTGAATACGTCGGTAATTATGCATTACGTGTTTACTGGAGTGATGGACATGATACAGGTATTTTTCATTACAAAATGCTCCGTGATTTTGAGAAACAGCAATAAATTTATACAAAAATTCTAAAATAATTAAAAATAAAACAGGGGAAACATGGTTCAACTTGAAGGTGATTTGCTGGCTGCTGAGCTGAAAATAGCATTTGTGGTAGCAAGATTTAATGAGTTTGTCAGCGAACGTTTGCTGGAGGGAGCACTGGATACATTCGTAAGACACGGCGGTAATAAAGATAATGTTGCCCTGTTACGAGTTCCGGGGGCCTTTGAGCTTCCTTTGGCTGCAAAAAAAATTGCCACCAGTGGAAAATATGATGCAGTAGTTTGTTTGGGAGCTGTAATTCGTGGAGAGACATCACATTACGATTATGTATGTGCAAATGCTTCAAGTGGGATTGCTTCAGCTTCACTGGAAACCGGTACTCCGGTTAGTTTTGGTCTCCTGACCACGGATACCATTGAACAAGCCATTGAACGCTCTGGAACTAAAGCTGGTAACCAGGGCCGTGACGCAACAGATTGCGCAATTGAGATGGCACGTCTTTTAAAACAAATATCGGAGGCACAGTAACTGCATCGCAGACACGGTATGCCGGAAAAACAATTCAGTAATGGCTCATTTTTTAGTGAATTGAGCCAATAGTTCCGGTTAAATTGAAGCCGTAAGGAGGAAGATGAACTCTTCGCTTAAACATATAGTTTTGCAGTTGGAAGATTTGACTCAGCAAGACATTTCAATTGGTCTGGGACTTGACCTTTTGGAGGCATCGGCTAAGTCTCGCAAAGATGTTATTATGATTAACGTCATGCGAGATTCTTTAACAGAAATGTTAGTTGAGGAGCACCAGTGCCAATCATAGTGAAGCCGCTTGGGTGAGTTGAAAAATTTCACCCAAAGCAGCCTGACTGCAAATATACATTAAGTAACACTTCTTCCAGTATCTTCGATTATATCGAAATTGGCATCCTGCCAAAAATACTCTCCTGCTTTTACCTGCTATCCGACTACAGCAAACTTACGCTATGTTTGATGTAATAGCCTTTGATGCCGACGATACTCTTTGGCATAATGAGTCTATTTTTACAATGACTCAAAATAAATTTCGTGAAATGCTCTCGTCCCATGGGCCGGAAGTGGTTGAACAGACTTTATCTTCAACTCAAATAAAAAATCTCAAGCACTTTGGATATGGAGTGAAAGGCTTCATACTTTCCATGATTGAGACATCAATTGAGTTGACTAACGGAGATGTCAGCGGTAATGAAATACAGCAAATTCTGGATTTTGGTCGAGAAATGCTGGCAGCTCCAATTGAATTGCTACCGCATGTACGTGAAGTTGTTGAAGAACTATCACAAAATTATCATTTATGGCTGATCACCAAGGGAGATTTGATAGATCAAGAAACAAAAATTGCCAGATCAGGATTAGCAGATTATTTTTCAAATGTGGAGATTGTTAGTGATAAAACTATTGTGACGTACACCAAAATTTTGACTCAACATAGAATTGAGCCTGTTCGCTTTATAATGATTGGAAATTCAATGCGCTCTGACATTGTACCACTTGTTCAAATTGGGGCCCATGCGGTTCATATCCCCTACTCTTCTACCTGGGAGCATGAACAGGATCATCCTCATGTGGATTCAGATCACTATTCAGAACTGCAGCATATTGGTTTACTTCCGAATCTGATTTTGGAAAAAGGATGACTGTACAGTTGCTTGAGGGACTTAAGGTTGCACTGGTTCATGATTGGCTGAACGGAATGCGAGGCGGAGAAAAATGTCTGGAGGTGCTTTGTGAGTTGTTTCCTGAGGCAGATCTATATACTTTAATTCATAAGAAAGGTTCACTTTCAAATAGAATTGAATCAATGTCGATCAGGACATCATTTATCCAGCAGATGCCTTTCGGTTTAAGCAAATACCGTCACTATCTCCCTCTGTTCCCACTGGCTATAGAGCAGTTTGATTTCAGCAGCTATGATATTATCATCAGCTCCAGTCATTGTGTTGCCAAAGGTGCGAAGCATGATGAATCCGTTTATCATCTTTCGTACGTTCATGCTCCAATGCGGTATGTATGGGATCAGTTTGATACCTATTTCAGGCAGCCGCGAACTTCATTGCCTATTAGAATTGGTGCAGAACTAATGAGACCATATCTGCAGCGCTGGGATCGTAAAACAGCGAAACGCGTCGACACCTTTCTCTGTAACAGCCAGAATATCAGCCAAAAAATATTTGATTATTATCAACGCGATTCACAAATTATTTATCCACCGGTTGACCTGTCACACTTCAGACCAGGAGGTACTAAAGAAAATTATTACCTGATGGTTGGAGCATTTGCACCAAACAAAAGGGTTGATTTGGCGGTAGAAGCTTTCAATCAGCTCAAGCTGCCTTTAAAAATTGTTGGCAGTGGTCAGGATGAGGAGCACTGTAGGTCCATTGCAGGTGAGAATATTGAATTTCTAGGTGCTCTTTCGAGTGAGAAACTGTTAGCATTGTATCAGAGTGCTCGTGCTTTTGTGTTTCCAGGAGAAGATGATTTTGGCATTACTCCACTGGAAGCACAGGCCTGCAATACACCGGTTATTGCTTATGCCTCCGGTGGTGCAAAAGAAACAGTTACTGATCAAACAGGCTTGTTTTTTACTGAACAAAAAGTAGCCGCGCTTTGTGAGGCTGTAGAAAAAATGGAGTGCAACTGGAAATATTATGTGCCGGCAGCATTTCAACAGCAGACCAGCAGCTTTGGTCGGAAACAGTACAAAAAAGAAATGGCTGTAGCCATTGAAGATGGATATAGACTATGGAAAACAAAGCTATGAAATTATATTTACAGCATCTTTTTAGCAGTTCGATCTTCCTGTTAATGTTTATGATGCTGATAGTTTCACCAGCTCAGGCTTTTTTTGAAAATCAGGCAAAGTATGCTTTTGAGCAACGCTGGCTGCCAATGCTGGTTGATAGTGAAGCAGAAAAACGTTTTCAGGCAATGCAGGCTTTTTTAACATTCCCAAACTGGGGTCTGCCCGTTTTACGAAAGTCTTTGAAGAATTCTGATTCTACCGGTGAGAATTGGCAAACAGCAATGCTGATTGGCATGCTGGGTGATTCAGCTGATATTCCTGTTTTGCTGGAAAAATGGCGTGAACTGAAAAATATAGAACACAAAACCGTTTGGCTGGGTGCAGTTCGGCGTCTGTACAGGAAAAATTATTTGCCTGCTACTCTTCCTCCAAAACTGACAAGTCTCTCAGTGATTTTTCCAAAAAAAGCAGCGGAAGATCAAAATGATACCATGAAGACTGCCAGTTTGAGTTTCAGTATCGACAATCCTGCATCTGTTGCCCGCTTAATTAGAGTAGGAGTACATTTTTGGAGAACTCGTTTGCAGGAAAATATGCCCGAGAGATATTACTGGATTCCTGCAGGTGCTCAGATAGAGTCAAGTATAGATGTCAGAATCCTACCAGTTGTACATTCCAGCAGTATCCGTTTAGATTTCCGTCTCTGGGATGTTGGAAAATCAGTACCAACACTTCACCAGGTTGGTGAAATTCCTATCACAGACTTATAAAATAACTCCTTTCTTTTTTAATTTCTACAAGTCTGATAATTTCTTCTTTTTGATAATCTGAAATAATTATTTTCTCTGTTTTTGAAAAATTACTTGAATTAGTACTAACTAGGTGCTATTTTAAGGAAACTGATAAAAAAAGACATATGTTGAAATTATCGAAAAAAACTGATTACGCAATAATATTGCTGACTCATTTGGGGGAAGCAGATGATCCAGTAAGTGCACAGGAAGTAGCAAAGCATTATCAATTGCCTTATCCCATGGTGGCAAATATACTCAAACAACTGGTATCGTCCGGATTAATTGAGTCAATTCGAGGCCAGCTCGGAGGCTATGTTTTAGCCAGATCGGCTGATGAGATTAACTTGTCAGAGATTATCCAGGTTACTGACAGCCCGTTCAATTTGGTGGAATGTGCAGATGGTGATTGTTTGTGCAAAGTACATCAGAATTGTCCTACTCGACGCCCCCTGATGGCTTTGCATCATAAAATTCGGCAATTTGTAGAAGGAACGACTTTAGCTGCGGTCATTGGTGACGCACAATTGAATAACTTGTGATTTGAGGACTTATAAAATGAAACTGCCTATTTATCTTGATTACAATGCTACAACTCCGGTAGATCCAAAAGTGGTGGAAGTCATGATGCCCTATTTTACGGAGTCATTTGGGAATGCTGCAAGTCGCAACCATTCATTTGGTTGGCAGGTTGAAAAAGTAGTGGAGGATGCACGAGATTTTATCGGACAGTCAATTGGTGCCGGCGGGAAGGAAATTGTATTTACCAGTGGAGCAACAGAGTCAGACAATCTTGCTATTTTAGGTGTAGCCGATTTTTATCAAAAAAAAGGTAGACACATTATTTCCAGTCCTATTGAGCATAAAGCTGTAATTGATCCCTGCCATGCCTTAGAGCAACGTGGCTACGAAATTACTTTTCTTGATGTTGATAAAGACGGTTCTATCGATCTCAAACAATTGGAAGAAAGCATCAGGGAAGATACTATTTTGGTTTCGTTAATGGCCGGAAATAATGAAATTGGCACTCTGAACCCTCTTAAAGAAATTGGTAAAATCACACGTGCCAAGGGAGTACTGTTTCATACAGATGCAACTCAGGGGGTAGGTAAAATCCCAATTGATGTGGATGAAATGAATATCGACCTGCTTTCAATGTCCGCACATAAGATTTATGGCCCAAAAGGCATGGGTGCTTTGTACGTACGCCGTAAAAAACCTCGTGTCCGTTTGTCACCAATCATGTTTGGCGGAGGTCATGAGCGGGGTATGCGTTCAGGAACACTAAATGTTACAGGAATTGTTGGTTTTGCTAAAGCACTGGAACTGTCGATGGATGAAATGGCATCGGAAGCGGAGCGACTAACCGGAATGCGCCAAAGACTTTTTGATCGTTTGGATTCAGAATTGGATTATATATTTCTCAACGGTCATCCTACGGAGCGTTTGCCGAATAATCTAAATATTAGTTTTGGCTATGTTGAAGGTGAAAGTTTGATGATGGGCGTCAGCGATTTAGCTGTCTCTTCAGGATCTGCCTGTACTTCTTCCAGCTTGGAACCATCTTATGTTTTACGGGCCTTGGGAGTAGGAGACGATTTAGCACATTCGTCAATTCGTTTTGGTATGGGACGTTACACTACTGTTGAAGAAGTTGATTACGCAGCCGATCAAATTGTAATCGCAGTTCAACGACTTCGAGAAATGTCACCACTTTATGAAATGGTGAAGGAAGGCGTAGATTTGTCAACTGTACAATGGTCATCCCATTGAGTCTATAAATTATTATTAAAGTAAAGGAGAAACATGGCATACAGCGAAAAAGTTATTGATCATTATAGTGATCCAAGAAATGTTGGCAGTTTGGATAAAAGTGACGAAAATGTTGGTACTGGATTAGTTGGAGCACCGGAATGTGGTGATGTGATGAAACTTCAAATTCAGGTTGATCCTGTTTCTAAAGAAATTATAGATGCAAAATTCAAAACTTTTGGTTGCGGATCTGCTATTGCAAGCTCCAGCTTGGCAACAGAATGGGTTAAGGGTAAAAGTATTGATGAAGCAATGTCTATCCAAAATACCGAGATTGTCGAAGAACTTTCGTTGCCGCCTGTTAAAATTCATTGTTCTGTTTTAGCAGAAGACGCCATCAAAGCGGCAATTTCTGATTACAAAAGTAGAAACGAAGATTGAGCTATAGCAAATTTTTCTTAATAACAAGCTATGGCTTTTGAACAACCAGCTTGCCAGACGTGTGAATCGACATTAATTTCGCGCCTTTTCTGCTTCTCCTGTAATGCATTCCAGCCTCTCCCGAGAGAAATAGATTTATTTGAAGTGATGGGTCTGCCCATTGCCTTTGAAATTGATTCTGAGGAACTGGAAGAACTCTACCAGCGTTTATCTCTGGAACTGCATCCTGATTTTTTTGAAACTGCACCTGAGGCGGAAAAACGCTTGAGTGAGACAGCATTGGTGATATTGAACAGGGCCTACAACACTTTGAGAGATTCAACTTTACGGGCTGGATATTTGTTGTTTTTACTTGCCAAAGACAAAAAACTGGACGAACGTACATTGCCAGTCGGTTTTTTGCAGCAAATGTTTAATATGCAGGAAGCTCTGGATGAACTTTTGAACTCTGATGACACAGCTGCACTTATACGGATGAGTAAGGATTTACAAGACAGACACAAGAAGATAGAAACAAGTTTTGTGTCGTTGTTCAAAATTATTGAAGACTCACCTGAGGATTTGGAAAAGCTCCAGCAACTGCAGACTTACTTGAATGCTGATCGTTATCTACGCCGCTTAGTAGATCGTATTCCGGAAAATGGGTTGCTGCAAAATTAGTTAAACAGCGTCTGAAAATCAATGTTTAGCGATTCTTAACGAACCATCCACTTAACCTTACTATCAACTACTATCCAATAAACAATGGAACGCATTATCGGTATTGATTTGGGGACAACAAATAGTTTGTCCGCTACCGTCTTTGAAGATGGCCCCGAAGTGATCGGCCTTGATGATGAGGCTTCAGTCACACCTTCGGTACTTTCCTGGACTGATTCAGGTTGGTTGGTTGGCCGGGAAGCAAAAGATCGCAGAATTAGTAATCCGGAAAATACAGTTTATTCCGTCAAACGTTTGATGGGAAGGGATATGGCGGAATTGGGTACAATAGTTAAAGATCTGCCATACAAAATTGTTGAAGCCCAGAGACAGTTGGTAAAAGTTCGGGTTGGTTCAAGAGAATTTACTCCTCAGGAATTATCTGCAGAAATCCTGAAAAAAGTTAAACTGAAGGCGGAAGCAATTTTGGGTGAAAGCATAGGAAAAGCTGTTGTCACCGTACCAGCATATTTTGATGATGCACAACGGCAGTCAACTCGTGATGCTGCCAGAATTGCAGGCTTGGATGTGGTTCGGATCGTCAATGAACCAACTGCAGCAGCAATTGCTTATGGGCTTGATGAAAAAAAAGACGGCTATGTTGCTGTTTATGATTTAGGTGGAGGAACTTTTGATATTTCGATTCTCAAGCTTACCGGAAAAATATTTAAAGTTGTGGCTACTCACGGAAACACACAGCTTGGTGGAGATGACTTTGATCGGGCTGTAGTGGATACTTTGAAAGCACGGATTAAGCAGAAGCATCCGGATGCAGAGTTTAATGATCCGGAAACAATGCAGATATTGAAAAAAACTGCTGAGACGATCAAGATAGATCTAAGCCTTACAACTGAAACTTCTTATTCATTTGCTTTGCCTAAGCTGGGGTTGCTAATTGAAGGCTCATTTAATATCGAGGAGTTTGAATCTTTGATAGCACCAATGGTTGAACAGACTCTTGAAAGCTGTAGACATGTTTTGCATGAAGCAAAACTAACTCTGAAAGAAATTGGTGAGGTTGTTCTGGTTGGAGGTTCAACAGTTGTTACAAGTGTGCGTAAACAGATAGAATCTTTTTTTGGAAGGCCACCACACGTTGCGATTGACCCATACAAAGTTGTGGCCATTGGTGCAGGAATTCAAGGACATTTACTGGCCGGTGGTCGTCGTGATTTTCTGCTGCTTGACGTGATTCCACTTGCTTTAGGAATAGAGACTCTGGGTGGAACATTCAGTAAAATCATCACTGGTAATTCTACGATTCCAATTGAAGAAAGTGAAACTTTTACAACAAATGTGGATGATCAAACTTCGATTGATGTAAATATTTTTCAAGGTGAACGTGAATTAATCAAAGACTGCCGTGCACTCGGTCAATTTAAATTAAAGGGTATTCCAGCAATGAAAGCAGGGTTCCCTCTGGTTGAAGTCATGTTTCGTGTGGATGCAAATGGAATTCTCACTGTTTCTGCTAAAGAAAAACGTAGTGGAAAAAAAGCAGAAATTGAGGTTATTCCATTTCATGGTTTGACTCAGTTTGAAATTGAAAGAATCATGGATGATTCTTTTGAGCATGCGATAGATGATTTTAATGATCGACAGTTGATAGAATTTCGGCAGACTGCAGAGAGGGTTTTTAGAGGAATTGAACAAACCTGGGATATTGCAGAAAAGGCTTTAGGGGCAGCGGATCGTGAGAAGATCCAAAAACAAATTGAGGTAGTCAGACAAAGTATGAAAGGACAGGATTCCCAAGCCTTGAAAGCAGAGCTTGATATGCTTGGAGACCTGACACGTCCCTTGGCAGATACGGCAATGGGGCAAACAATTCTCTCAGAATTGCAAAGTGAGGTTTAGTAAGACTACAATTTAAAACGTGTTATAGCGGATCTCAGCTGAGATTTAGAAAATTAATAAGACAGGGAAATTATTGAATTAATGAAAAATTTTCAAAAATGAGATTCAAAGCCAATTTTCATAAAAACCCAAAAGCTTTCAAAGATAATTTCTCAACCCAATCCGAAGCATATGCCACTAATCGTCCTCTTTATCCTGATAAGCTTTTCCGCTACTTGTCAGGTGAATGCAGGGAACACAAACTAGCTTGGGATGCGGGTACGGGAAATGGACAAGCGGCGCAGAATCTTGCTTTGCACTTTGAAAAAGTTTATGCCACTGATGCCAGCTCCTCCCAAATTATTAACGCAGTTCCCCAGTTAAACATTACTTATGCTATTGCAAATGAACAGGCACCTGTACTCAAGTCAAGATCAGTTGATTTAATTACCGCTGCACAGGCACTTCACTGGTTTGATCTCGACGTGTTTTATTCAGAAGCAGAGAGGGTCTTAAAAAAATATGGTGTGCTTGCCTGCTGGTCATACAAGTTGTTCAGGATTAATCAGGATGTTGACCGGGAGATAGACTGTCTGTATAAAGATATTCTAGGTAATTATTGGGACCCTGAACGCCGTCTAGTCGATACAGCATACCGCACCTTGTCTTTTCCATTTCGTGAATTTAGAGCTCCGTGTTTTGAAATGAAGGCAAGCTGGGATTTCGAAAATATGCTGGGTTTACTTAGCAGTTGGTCTGCAGTTTCACATTATAAAAAGCGAGAAGGTCACGATCCAATTTCGGAAATATTGGAGCGGTTAAACAAGGCTTGGGGTGACCCGCAGGAAATGAAAGAGGTTAGGTGGGATCTTTCAATTCGTGTTGGCAGCATCCGCTGAAAAGGCTGTTTGCCGTTTCAGAGGAAAAATTGGAAAGAATTTGATTGTGTGACTTACACAAACTAGACTTGAAACTAAAAGGTGTTTTACTGGTTTAGAGATTCATCAATTTTAACGTCTCTCAATAGAGATTAAAGCCACTCATGGATCATCAAGATCTCTCTCTGCGTTCGAGATGATAAGCTCTCCTGATTAAAAACACTAAGGATTTAAGTTTCTTTGGGGCATTAAACATTATAGATTTAAAAAACATCAAAAGGAAAAATGAGTAAACATATAAATTGGGGATATTTCAGGAATGGTTGAACATCCTGTAAACGAGCGCAAGAGGTTCTTGACGCAAAAAATATTTTAGTAGAAACACGTGTTTTTGCAAACAAGGAAAAGATAAACAGCCAGGCAGCTTGGGAAATGCTGCAGAATGCAAGTCTTATTAGAACCGGTAAAGGTAAAAAACGGCAGGAGTGGAATCCAGCTTCAGATGTAAAAGCGGATATTCTGAAAGATGTAATTGGTCCCAGCGGAAACCTGCGTGCTCCAACCTGGAGAATAGGCAATGAGTTCGTGGTGGGTTTTAACCCGGAACTTTATGAAGAGGTTTTTAGTTAGATGGTCAGAATTGGAATTATTGGGGCTGCCGGTTTGTCCGGACGGGAGCTGTTGTATTTACTACAGCATCATGAAGAAATATCTGTTGAATTAGTAACATCCAGCAAGTATCAGGGACAGAAGGTTAATGATGTTTTTCCAGAACTGAATAGTTACACCCAGATTTTTCAGCCGAACGAAACTGATGTTTCCGGATGTGATCTTGTTTTTCTCGCTATCCCAAATCAGGCCAGCCTGGAGCGGGTTCCGAAATTGCTGAATCAGGGATTAAGGGTAATTGATCTTTCCGGAGCATTTCGTCTGCGGGATACAGAGGTCTTCTCCAAGTATTATCAGCTTACACACTCTGCTCCTGAATTGCTGGAAGAATCAGCTTTCGGTTTGCCGGAATTTTTCAGGGAGAAAATTTCAGCAGCAAAAATGGTTGCTAATCCTGGTTGTTATGCCACAGGGGCTTTGTTGGGACTTTTGCCACTGGGTGAGTTGCTTGGTGATTTAGATCGGCCACCAATCATTGACGCAAAATCCGGGGTGAGCGGTGCAGGTGGAAGAGTTGAAGATGATGTGACGAATTATGTCAGCGTCAACGAAAATTTTAAAGCTTACAAGACATTTTCCCACCAGCACCAGCCTGAAATTCAACAATACTTAGAAGACCTGAGTTTGTATCGTTCAGCTAACACAGGTGAAGTTGTTTTTACGCCGCATCTACTTCCGCTAAATCGTGGAATTCTATCAACAATTTATCTGCATTTTAAAAAAGTGGTAAGTCCAGGTGAAATACGAGGACGTTTTTCAGAATTTGCAGAGAGTCAGGAATTTATTCACTTTTTGGGAGCAGGAGTTTTACCGGATTTAAAGATGAGCGTAAACTCAAATCGCTGTATGATAGGTACTGATTCAGATCAAACTGGTAAGAACTGGGTGATCATAACTAGCATAGATAATTTAGTCAAGGGGGCTTCCGGTCAGGCGATTCAGAATATGAACCTGATGTTTGGTCTGAATGAAACGCAGGGCTTGCTTTAATCAATCGTTTTCAAGTTCGTCATCTATGACTCGACGGTCATGACCCAGTAAATTTTCAAAATAACACATTTCCTTCAAACGTGAAAAAATTCGCTCACCGACTCTTCTGCGAATAGTGTCTGCAATGAAATGCTCGGTTTCAGTTTTTTCACGACCACGGATTTGTTCTTTTAGAGTGTTTTCTTCACTTTCAGTAAAATTGGTGGTGACCATGATGATCTGGTTACGGTTGTAGCGTTCAGAAATCAGCATGTCGAGAACTCCAAGTTCCCAGTCACTGTTACGCCCCTTGCCCATATCATCAATAATGAGGATGTCAGTTTGTAAATGGGGTTCAATAATTTCCATATCGGAGTTCCCATCAGAGTAGCCCTGTCTCAACTCAGAGAGCAATTCTGCAAAACTTTGAAAAATGCAGGAGATACCATGGCCAATTGTACATTGATAGGCAAAACCAGCCATCAAGTGTGTTTTACCTGTTCCTGGAGGCCCCATCAGCACCATGCCCTTTAGGTCTTCAGAGTCGGTTTGCAAATGATTATGGTTACTCAGGCGTTGTGGCAGAAGTCGTAAAATACTGCCCAGTAAATCAAATACCATTTCGTTTTCTGAGTCACGATCTTTTGCCTCGAGGCAACTGTTCAGATAACGGCGTGGTATTCGGGCTTTGTTATAAAGCTGAACATGCTGCTTGATTTGTTCGCAGTCAGGACAGACAATGGCTACATCACGTTGGAAGTTGTCCTGTTCTACAATAAAACCAGTGCCCTTGCAGGTTTTGCAGGGAATTGAGACACACTCGCAAAGTTTTGCATGAGCATAACGTTCACGTGGTCTAACACTGATGAAAACTCTGGTGTCGTTGCAACGTAGGCAGTCCGGGACAGTTCTTGTCATAATATATAGTCTGAGATGAATCAAAAAAACAAAAAGCTAATACTATGTTGGAGCATGCTATCCGAAGTGTCCAGAGAATTTCTCTATTTGCCAAGTAGATTTCAGCTTTGTTGAACCAATCGGAATCTGAGTACACAAGCATAATTAACTGATACAAATACATGCAAACCAGAAAATATAGAAATGACTAAGGAAAAGAATGTTTTGATGGAACGTGTCTTCAAGCATCTAGCTGCTGACAGTGTTCCGGTTTGGTTGATGCGTCAAGCCGGTCGAACAGACCCTGAATACAATCAACTGAGAAAAAATGATGGACGATCGCTGGAAAAATTGTTTGCAGATCCTGAAATTGCAATCAAGATTTCATTACTTCCTAAACGTCTCGGTGTGGATGCAATCATCATGTTTCAGGATATCCTCACTCCGCTGACACCAATGGGTGCAGGTTTCCGCTTTGCACCGGGTCCAATTTTGGAAGAACCTGTCCGGACTATGGCTCAAGTCAGGGCACTGCGTTCATTTGATCCGGAAACAAAGTTGCAAACCGTCAGTCAAATCCTGAAAGGTCTGAATGCAGAACTTGCTGGTGAATTGCCGGTTCTTGGATTTGCAGGTTCGCCGATGTCACTGGCTTTCTTTATGATTGCCGGCAGTAGTCCTAACAGAAATATTAATGCAGTATTAGCCTTTATCAATGAACAACCCACCGTCACACAAGCATTGTTGGAGTGTTTGACGGAAATGACTGTGGATTATCTTAACTTCCAAATTGCTGCAGGAGCAGCTGCAGTTCAATTATTTGAGTCATTTGCTGATGTGCTACCTTTGGAACTCTATAAAAAATATGTGCAGCCGACACATGAGAAAATTTTCAGCTCTCTGACAACAACTACTCCAACCATTTTGTTCACCAAGGAATCTCCTCACCTCGATTTGATGCTCCAAAGCGGAGCTTCGGTATTGAGTGTTGGAAGTTGTATTGATTTAGACAAGGCACAAAAACTGGCACCAAAAATGATTTTTCAGGGAAACGTTGATAATCAGATTTTGGCAGACGGCACTAAAGCCGAGATAACTGAAGCTGTCCGGAAATGTTTAGAGCAAAGTGGACGAAAAAACCATATTTTAAACTTGAACCATGGTTTGCTGGAACGTACACCTTTTGAGAACGTTCAGCATTTTGTGAATGTGGCAAAAGAACTTGGAATAGTAGAGGGTAGTATTTAAAGTAAAGCGATCCTAAAAACAGCTGTTGATTTGAAGACCAGCTTGTTGAAGAAGACAGGCAAGAAATAATTGAAAGCCCCCTGACCAGTTGGTCAAGGGGGCCTTGTTAAAGATCAACTATAGCGATAAGGTACACCAGCTTTTTCCATTACTTTAGTGTAATCCTTAAAGATTTGTACAACCTTTGCGGCACGTGGACTAATGCTGGACATTTCATCCCAGAACTCAGCTGAATCGGCAACAACCTGATCCCATTCATTGGCAGGAATAGTGGTCAATTCCATTTTCTTGCCTTCTACACGCAACTTAGCTTCTCCACCCCAATACCAGATTTGGCGGTAATAGTGTGAGCTGTCCATGGATATTTTAAACAGTTCTTGAAGGTGCGGTGGAACTTTTTTCCAGCTGTCACTATTGGCAAAATAAGAGCCGCACCATGCTCCAGTGACGTTATTTAGCAGGGCATAGTCACAGGCATCTGCCCAACCAACTTCGTAGGCTTCAGTGAACCCACACCAGGCAACGCCGTCCAGTTCACCAGTTTGAAGTGCTACCTCAATATCATCCCATGGTAGTGTTACAGGGATTAAACCATAACGAGCTAAAAATTTTCCTGCAGTTGGCACTCCAAAAACGCGTTTGCCTTTCATATCAGCAATGCTGCGAATGGGTTTTTTTGAAAAAATATGACATGGATCCCAGGCACCTGCTCCCAGCCACTCAACGCCTTTGACCTCATCGTAAGCCTCTTGCCAGATTTCATTCATGCCATAGTATTTAAACAATACCGGCAGGTCTAAACTGTAGCGGGTTGAGAACGGGAAATAACCACCGAAGACACTAATGTCAACAGGAGAAGCCATAGTCGCGTCATCACTTTGCACAGCATCAATAACCCCTTTTTGCATTGCTCTAAAGAGCTCATCAGTAGGCACCAATTGATCTGCATAATACAGTTCAATTTCCATCTCGCCATTTGCTGCTCTATTGAAAGCTTCGATTTGTGGCTTGATGACGTGTGCACCTAATGGAGCACCGGAGTAGGTTTGTAAGCGCCATTTGATGGGATTGCTTTTTGCGTAGGCCATTGGAGCTGTTCCTGCGGCCAAAATGCCTGCTGTTCCAAGACCAGCTTTTTTAATGAAATCTCTACGTCCTTCCGGATTACTTGCAGAAAGTTTTACCGTTTCTTTTTCTTCCATAAGATAACTCCTCATTGTGGTTTTTAAGTTTAACCCAACAGCCGCAACCACGTTTCAACTGCTTGGGAGAGAGCCAAGAGGCTCAGTTAAAGTATTTTATCTCGAATAAACATACTCTGGCAGCCAAAGTGCAATTTGTGGAAATACCATCACCAAGGTCAGTGCGAGAGTCATTATTAACACAAAAGGGATGATTGAACGATAAATGTCCATTAGAGAGATTTCCTTGGGTGCCATAGCTCTCATCAAGAATAAATTGTAACCAAAAGGCGGTGTCATATAAGCAATTTGGCAAGTGATGGTATATAAAACACCATACCAAACTGGGTCAAAACCCAAAGCCTTAACCAAAGGGACATACAAAGGTGCAACAATGACCAACATTGCAGTATCGTCCAGAAAAGTTCCCATTAACAGATAGGATAACTGCATCATGATCAGCACTTCCCAAGGGGTTAAGTTCCAGTTGGTAATAAACAATGATTCGATTGACTTGACTGCACCGATACCGTCAAACACTGCGCCGAAACTAAGTGCAGCAAGAATAATCCACATAAACATACATGAAATACCCAGCGTTTTACGCATAGTGGCTTCTATTACTTTCCAGTTCAATCGTCTTTTTGCAATAGCAGCGATCGTTGCGGCTGTCGCGCCAACTGCAGAGCTTTCTACCAAGCTGGTAATCCCCATGATGAATAAGCCGGTCATAAAAAAGAAGATCAAAAATGGAGTAATGCCTGCTTTTAATACCTTGAGTTTGTCACTAAAAGACATTTCTCGTTCTTCTTCGCTTAAAGCAGGTGCAAGATCTGGCTGGAGTTTACAGCGAACAGCGATATAAATAATGAAAAGACCTGCCATCATAAGACCCGGAATAGCACCAGCAAGCCATAATTTCCCAACCGGTTGTCGCGCAATCATTCCATACAGTACCAATACGACGCTTGGCGGTATCAAAATACCCAAAGAGCTGCCGGCCTGAACCACGCCGGTAATCATGATTTTGTCATAACCCCTCCGTAACATTTCCGGCAGGGCAATCGTGGCACCAATAGCCATGCCCGCAACACTTAATCCATTCATCGCCGAAATAACTATCATGAGCGCAATTGTACCAATAGCCAGCCCCCCTCTTAATCCACCAAACCAGACATGAAACATGTGGTACAAGTCATCTGCAATTCCTGATTCAGAAAGGATGTAGCCCATATAAATAAATAAGGGCAAAGTCAGTAAAGGGTACCAGTTAAACAGCTTGAAGGCTGCACTAAAAGGCATCTCGACACCGCCGGTTCCCCAGAGCAGAAGTGCAGCAGTAGCTGAGACAAAGCCGATTGCTGCAAAAATTCGTTGACCTGTTAGCATCATTAAAAGCATGCCGCCAAACATGGTCATGCCGATTAATTCGTAACTCATGTGATGCTAACTCCTCTTGATTTTGCCAGATCTTTGAAAAAAGTTGAGACAGTTTGTAAAATCATTAGTAAAATACCAAAAGTCATAATTACTTTAATTGGTATCATCGATGGATTCCATTGGGAAAATTTTCTCTGTCCATATTCTATTGCATATTGGGTACTGGAAATCGCACCAATCAACAAGACGATCAGATAGACTAAAAGGAAAATATTAGTGAATACATCTATCTTGGCTTTGGTTTTGTCAGAATAAAGTCCATAAACCAAATCCATGCGTACATGGTCATCTGTCTGCATTGAGTACGGACCACCTAAAATATAGTAGGCAGTAATTGTGAATTGGGCCATTTCTACAGTCCAGGACAATGGTATACCCAAGATGTTGCGTGTAATTGCACCCAAAAGTAAGGTCCCAATCATTAAAAAGATTAGATACATCGCCATCCTGCCGAATTTAGTCGAAACATAATCAACAGACTTAACATATGAAACTATGAATTTTGGCATTTTCCTAATAACTCCTGTTTTATACGAAAGTTTCTAGATCTATCATCAACTACTACAACAATATTGACGACCGTTACCACAATATTTTCAGCCGTTTCCACAGTTATGATTTTACCAGTAAGACAATAGCACCTCAGGTCTAGATGTCAAGGGGTAAATATTGTGCAAGTAATTTATAACAGCACCATATACAAGCTAACTACAACCTACTGCCTGCGAGACAATTTGTTAATTTTTAACAGTTAGATGTAAACATACATGCTTGCATTCGGAATTAGATATTTGCCACCTGACTTAATGTAATTAGGCACATTACCATGATAAGAAAATTAATTAGAGCTAATCGTGTGTAAAAATAATTTACAATGGTAATTGTTTATAATTTAAAAAGGTAGTAGTTTACAATTTCCAAAAGGGGATGTCAACTCATCAATCATAATCGGTACTCATTGAATAAATCAGTGTTGATATGTACTTGAATTATGATTATAGAATCAAGACACGTGTTTCGATAATAAAGAACAGAACCTGAATATCCTTGAGATGCCGACGCATATATTATCTCTTTAATGAATCAGAAAATAATTTAGGGGGATTCCGGATAGACTTGGAAATATAGGATAAATGTTTTTGCTTCCCAAACAAGACTCGGTTTTAATTTCCTTGCACCTCAGTTAAAACTACTACTAGAATCGTTGCCTGAAAAAATGCCTGTACGTTTGAGCAAAGATATTAGTATTCCGGAAATTCTTGGACAGGAGATAGTGAAAAGAAAGCGGGGCAAAGCGCCCCGCCATTTTTAGCTTTGTTGCTATTTAAAATTACTGAGCAACGATACGTCCTTCTACTTTTGGAGAGACAGTACCTTTGGTTTTGATGTAATCCATCACCATTCCGGCCAACAATGTGGCTCCACTGGCATCGATGATAACCTTACCTTTTTTGAAGACTTTGTAGCCATCTCCACCACCTGCAGCATAGTTATTGGTTGCTACTGTGTAGTTGCGTCCCTTATCCAGGGGTTGTCCACCAATTTTGGCTGAAACCACGCGCGAACCAGCTTTGGCTTTAGGATTCCAGACGAAACTTATTCCAGCAATCTGCGGGAAACGTCCGGCACCTTTTTCGGCCTGACTTACTCCGTTTTCCAGAGCTTCCCAAATTTGTGCTCCTGTTAGACCGAGTTTAACTACAACATTACCAAAAGGCAACTCTGTCAAAATATCACGACGAGTAAGTGTGGTTCCAGGAGCATAAATCTTCTTAGCCCGGATTCCACCACCATTGGCAAAACCAATCTCCGCATCAACACCAGCACGCATGGCATCAGCAATCAGATTTCCTATTGCGGCTTCACCTGTTCGCACTGTTTTTCTGCGGCTGTCGAGTTCAGTGCTCGTTGAACCGATTTCGATATCAAGTTCTTTGCTCAGGCGGTCTTCATAGCCTTTAACTTTTGAGGCAATAGCAGCATCTTCAGCAACATTCTTGGTGTCTACCATACGCATGTCTGCTTCCCACTTGAAACGTTTTTTACCACGTTTCATATAGGATGTCATGCTTACATCCATCACGCCGACTTTTTCCGAGTTTTCACCGGCCTCCATCCAGGCTACATTACCGTCATCCCAGGTGATATAATAGTGATCGTGTCCGGAAAGAACTACATCCACAATCCCACTGTCAACTAGTTCCTGATCTTCAAAGACATCGAGATGTGCCAGAGCTACAATCAGGTTTGCTCCTTGAGATTTCAGTTCTTCAGCCAATGCTTTTGCTGTCTCCAAAACAGGAGAAAAACGGTCAGTTCCTGCGGAGGAAAGTACTTCGGTTTCCGGAGTCACTAATCCCATGACACCAACACGGAATGGTCCTACACTGAGCATTGAAGTACGAACAGTGCCATCTATAGGCAATCCATCAACATCCACAACGTTGCTGGCCAGTACCGGAAATTTAGACTCCCAAATCCTCTCACGCAAAGTCTCCATACCAAAATCCCACTCATGATTTCCCAGTACCATCATGTCAAGTCCAACGGCATTCAGCATATCTACAGTCTGCTTACCTTTGAGCATTCCTGCCAGTAGCGAGGGAGAATATGCATCTCCGGAATGGACGAAGATTGCGTGTTCGGCTCCGGCCTTTTCCTGTTTAACCACTGTGGCCAATTTAGCATAACCACCACGCCCTTTTTGGGATGGAAGGAGGTAATGATCTCCGGTAAGGATGATCCGGAGCGTTGCAGTTTCATCTGCTGTTGCTGCCAGAGGAGCAAAAGCAATCAGACCCATTACGAGTCCGGCAAGAATAGTTTTTAGTCGCATATTCGTTCCTTTATTGTTTTAGATTAAGATAAACTACGCATTGAGTGACCAACATGCCAGCAATGTGTAAATCTTACTCACTCGAAATGAGTGAGTAATGCATTTGATGAATAATAAAATGGAAATTCTGCGAAAAATTGAGAGTCAATCTTGCTTCACGATTGTCTTTGAGCTACGATGACTTCAAGTATAATATGCAAAACTTTCGACAACAAAATGCTTCACCAAAATACTTACTCTAGATTTATTAAAAGTTACCACTAAAAAATGACTAAAACTTCATTTAATGCAAATATTGTCAAAATTCTGCCGGAATCATTGATCAATAAAATTGCTGCGGGCGAGGTGGTTGAGCGTCCTGCATCGGTGGTTAAAGAACTGGTTGAGAATGCAATTGATGCAGGAGCAACGGCAATTCAAGTCAACGTAAAAAATGGCGGTAAGGACATGATTTCGGTGCTTGATAACGGTTGCGGAATGAACGAAGCAGACGCTCAACTTGCAGTAGAGAGGCATGCAACAAGCAAAATTATTGATGAAGATGATTTGTTTCGTATCAGGACTTTGGGCTTTCGTGGAGAAGCACTGTCTTCAATTGCAGCAGTTTCTCATTTTGAGATTTTGACCTGTAATGATGAGAGTCAGGGGGCAACCAAGTTGTTCATCAAAGGCGGTTATCTGGAACATGTTGGAAAAACAGGATTTCCACTGGGAACAAAAGTTACTGTCGAAAGATTGTTTTATAATACACCTGCCAGATTAAAATTTTTGAAAACTACTGCAACTGAACTTCAACACATTCAACAGCATATAGTTCAAAAGGCACTGGCTAATCCTCAGCTCCATTTTCGCCTTACTCATAATCGTCAGTTGTTGCTTAATCTAACTGGAGGTCAGCAACTGCAGACAAGAATCCAGCAGCTTTTTGGTGAAGAGTTTAAGGAAATTATGATGTCGGTAAAACATGAAGAAACATATCTGAAGTTTTCCGGCTTCATCTCTTTTCCCTCAAAACCCAGAACGAGCAGACGCTGGCAGTATGTATTTGTGAATGAGAGAAATATTAAATCTCCAGCCATCAATCATGGAATTTATGATGGTTATGGTACTTTTTTAGGAAAAGGTCAGCATCCAGTATTTTTTCTTCATCTCCAAATAGATCCAACTGAAATTGATGTCAATGTACATCCCGCAAAAACGGAAATTCGTTTCAGGAATAATCAGCTGGTACATGCGATTTTGGCAGATCAAATTTCCCGAGCACTGAAAGATGGAGCGAGTCGCAGATTTTTTGGGAGGGAACATTCGGCTTTACAAAAATCCCACACAGGCGTATCCGGACAAATTGAACTGCCAATGGATGACTCATTGCCATTGGAAGAATTACCTTCAGGGATTTTACCTGCAGCCAGTAAAAAAGTGTCTGTAAAAGAAGCCAGAGAATCACCACCACGCGGTTCCCTGAGTCAGCAAAATCAAATTGGAATCCCTGCAACAGCCGACAAACCAGGCGTCACTGGAAAAAGTAGATTTTCTGAGAAAATACAGGATTTTGTTCCCGCGAAAGCAGGTGTGGTTCCGGGTTCCATTCCAGTGAAATTTGCAGAAAATGAGATACGCAATCTACGCTTAATTTCACCTCTTCCGGAACTTTCGAAAAAAATCCTGGTGCTGGGACAATTGAGAAATAAATATATTGTTGCAGAAAATTCTGCAGGACTTGTCTTGATTGAACAACGAGCGCTTCATGAGCGCTTGCTCTATGATTATTATGTGGATTCACTTCAAAAAAAAGAAGTGCCTGTTCAGACTTTCAAGGCTTCACTTTTATTGGAACTGACACCTCAGGAATCAGTACTGCTGGAACAATCTTTTGAACCTCTGGAACTTTCCGGTTTTACATTTAGTCCTTTTGGAGGCAGTACCTTTGCAGTGAATACGATTCCGGAATTGTTGAAAGGAGATCAGGTAGAAAAAGTAATCAAAGAAATCCTGGATCAGCTGGCATTATTTGGAAAACGGGGGCATATTGAAGAAATATTAGCAGATATCTGTCAGGTAGTTGCAGTCCATGCAGCCCTGAAGGCAGAACAACAATTGTCTCAGTTTGAAATGGCGTCTTTGCTGGCTCAATGGGAAGAATTAGGCAGGCCGATGTCTTCCCTTCAGGAATCTCCGCTTTTGTTGGAATTTTCTTTTAAAGAACTGGAAAAACGACTGAAGATTTAAAACTGATACCTGCTCTGAAAATGTGTGATACCGGGTTCAATAAAGGCAGAAAATTTTGTTATTAGGTTAGAATCGAACTACCGTTATAATTAGTTTCCAACAGACAAACTTACTAACCGTCAATGCGCCGTAAGTGAGATTTTTACCAAGTATAGTTGTCTTAACAGTTCTAAAAAAGTGAATTGACTTGATCATTTCGTGGTCCGAAATGCTAAACTATAACTAGTTTAAATGCTTTTAAGATAAGAACGGTTTTAGATTGTATTTGTAAAAAATTATGATCTTGGATATTTTGTTTTATAATGCACACACTTCAAATCTTGAAAAACAATAAAAATAAAAAATGTCAGAAAAAACACAACATCACAAACTTATTATTCTAGGCTCTGGACCTGCAGGTTTGACCGCAGCAATCTATGCTGCAAGAGCCAACTTGAACCCTGTTGTCGTCTCTGGGCGTGAGGCAGGTGGGCAACTAATGATTACCACAGATGTGGAGAATTATCCCGGTTTTCCTGAGGGTATCAAAGGTCCGGAAATGATGGATCTTCTGAAAGCTCAAGCCGCACGTTTTGAAACACAATTTTTTACTGGAGACGTGGTAGAGGCCGATTTGTCTCAACGTCCGTTCACACTCACTTTGGAAGACAAAGACACATTGACCTGTGATTCATTGATTGTTTCTACTGGAGCCTCTGCGAGATGGCTGGGTATGGATTCAGAGAAAGAATACAGCGGAAGAGGCGTTTCGGCTTGTGCAACCTGTGATGGGTTTTTCTTCAGGGAGCAAGATGTAGCAGTTGTTGGCGGCGGAGATACTGCTCTGGAGGAAGCCCTGTATTTGGCAAATATCTGTAAAAGTGTCACACTGATTCATCGTCGGGATGAATTTCGTGGAAGTAAGATCATGCAGCAGCGTGCTATTGATCATGAAAAAATTACAATATTTTGGGATACAGTTGTGGAAGAAGTTGTTGGCAATGCAATGGCGGGAATGACATCTTTGAAAGTCAGAAATGTTAAAACAGAAGAAGTTACAGAACATCCTTTGACAGGTCTTTTTATTGCGATTGGTCACACACCAAACACGAAATTGTTCGAAGGCCAATTGGATTTGAACGAAAACGGTTATCTGAAAGTTACTCCTGGTTCTACTTATACTTCGGTTGAGGGAGTTTTTGCCTCAGGTGATGTTCAGGATCATATATACCGTCAGGCGGTGACTGCTGCTGGAACTGGATGTATGGCAGCTATTGACGCAGAGCGTTGGCTGGCAGAACAAACTGTTTAAATACAATTGTTGCAGAGGAAAAACAAAAAAATTCGCAGCTGAATATTACAAAAAAACAAATGCATAAAATAACAAAACATGAACAACAAATCTTTGTTTGCCATCATTGCAGCACAAACTGCTGTAATGTTGGGATTGCTATATTTTCTTTGGAATCAAAAAACTACTGAAATAATTGTTAATGAAAACATCATCATAATTTTAGCAGTTTTTTCATTCATAGTACTTTTATTGGCACTGGGGTTACTGTCAAAAAAACAGCAGAGTTATGAAGAAGGTGTTCGACGTGACGGTACAGTCAAATGGTTTAACCCAAATAAGGGGTTTGGCTTCATAGAACAGGATTCCGGTGATGACCTTTTTGTGCATCAGTCTGAAATAAGGCAGGCCGGATTTCGTTTTCTCAACCTGGGAGATCGTGTCGAATTTGAAGTCGGGTCAGGTAAAAAAGGTCCGGTTGCCCTCAAAGTGATTCGTACAAAACCTGCAGATCCAGAAAAATATCCTGATATTTACGAAGAGTCAGATGAGACTCAGCTTACTCAAGTTTCTGAAACACATTTAAACTGATTATGAAGAAAGAAAAACTAGTATTAGCATATTCCGGTGGATTAGACACCTCTGTCCTTGTTCATTGGCTTGATCAACAAGGTTATGAAGTCATTGCACTCTGTCTTGATTTAGGCCAGAAAGTTGAAGATTTGGATGCTATTATCGAAAAAGGTAAAAAAGCAGGCGCAGCAAAAGTATTGATCGAAAATGTTGAAGAAGAATTTGTTCAGGATTATGTGTTGCCCTCAATTCAATGGAATGCACTTTATGAAGGAACTTATTTATTGGGTACCTCACTGGCGCGTCCCCTGATTTCCAAAAAACAAATTGAAGTTGCTGAAAAGGAAGGTGCAGTTGCTGTCTCACATGGTGCAACCGGTAAAGGCAATGATCAGGTACGCTTTGAACTGAGTTATTATGCTTTAAAACCCGATATAAAGGTGGTTGCACCATGGAAAATTCCAGAATTTTTCCAAAAATATCCTGGTAGAACAGAACTATTGGCATATGCAGAAAAGTATGGAATTCCGGTAAAAGCATCAAAAGATCAACCCTGGAGTTCTGATGAAAATCTAATGCACATTAGTTTTGAATCTGGTATGTTGGAGGACCCTTGGCAGGCTCCTTTACAGGAAATGTTTGAATTGTCAAAATCACCGCAAGTAGCAGCGGATGAGTCACAGGATATTCAAATCGAATTTGAAAAGGGGAACCCTGTTGCTGTAGATGGCAAAGCATATTCTCCTGCCAAATTGTTGACCTACCTCAATGAGTTGGGTGGAAAACATGGTGTAGGCCGGATTGATATGGTAGAATCACGTTTCGTAGGAATGAAAAACAGAGGTGTTTATGAAACACCTGGTGGAACTATTCTGCATATTGCTCACCGTGCAATGGAGTCAATTACTCTGAATCGAGGTGTTATCAATCTCAAAGATACATTGATGCCGCGTTTTGCACAGTTGACTTATGATGGGTTTTGGTTTTCACCTGAAATGGAAATTCTACTTGATATGGTAAAGAAAACACAGGAGCCTGTAAACGGGACAGTTCGTCTGGAACTTTACAAGGGTAACTGCATGGTGACCGGCCGAAAGTCGCCTAACAGCCTCTATGATGAGGATATGGCAACAATGGAGGCAGACCAAGGTGCTTATGATCCGCAAGACGCTATTGGTTTTATCAAACTTCATGCTTTGCCGTTACGCATCCAAGCTGGTTTGAAAGCAAACTCTAAAATCTAGAGCCGGTCTGCTCACAAACCATTTATTTTAACTGGTAAGAAGCATGAAGCTGAAAAAATTATATCCTCTGTTTACTGGAGTCTTTTTCCTCTCTACGGCCTATTTACTTTATCTCCAGTATTTTACTATTCCTCAAACTCCTTCAGCAGTAAAAACATATCAGGTAAAAGTAGCTGAGTTACCGCTGACTCCAGAAGTGCCAGCCAATAATCCACAAATTACTGAAGAGGAAATTCAGCGTTTGCTGGACATTGAAAATGAGCAAAAAGAACTTGTCCTGCTGTTAGAGCGTGTTTCGTCTGACTTGAAAGATGCCACTGCTTCAAAACAGATATTGAAGCAACTTATGTTGGGACGCTTTATTTTGCGTGACTTTGAGAAGCGCTTTTTGAACAACAGGATATTTCGCAAATCTGGAGGTTTTTTAAACTTCATGCGGATAAAAACAAAAGACTATCTGAGTGAGGCTAAATTGGGAATTAATTCTGCCGGAATCAAAAAGAAGGAATTGGCAGATTTTCGTAGCGAAATGACGATTTGGTTACTGCAGCGCAGTAATGAAGAAATTGAAGCGGTTGCACGTTTTTTGAGTTTTTTCTTTGCCGAAACTTTATATGGTATTCCCATGACGATGCTGGCCTCCAGGATGACTCTGGAACTGGAAGAAATTAATTATGCAACACCGGTGCTTTTGCAAAAAGTTCTAACTACTGCAAGTAGAGATGTCAATGGAGAAATGAATGAAAAAAAACCGACTACAGTGGATAAATACTCAGTTGCACAACAGTTCTTTTTTCGCAGAGGGCCTAAAATAACCGAAAAGGCAGTAGTCTTTTTGAAAGCCTACCTCAGTTATACAGATATATGATTTTCATGTGATGGTTTTTTCTACTTTTCTCTCTGCAGAATCGTGAACTAAACATCAACAAATAAATTATATTTTTGCCTCATTCCTAAGCCTAAAAAATATATGTCAGAGCTTCCTAAAACTGCTTCTGTAGTAATCATCGGCGGAGGGGTGATGGGAGCAAGTACTGCTTACCATTTGGCTTGTCGCGGTTACAAGGACATCCTGTTGCTGGAACGCGAACAATTCTTTGGGACAGGGGCGACTGGCCGCTGTGCCGGTGGAATCCGCTATCAGTTCGAGACTGAAGTCAATATCCGACTTTCTCAAAAAAGCCTTGCCATGATCGAGTCTTTAGAGGATGAAATCGGACAAGCGGCATTGGTACAAAAATGCGGTTATTTGTTTGCACTGACTCGGGAAAAAGATGTTGAGGCGTTTAAGCGGGCAGTGAAATTACAACGTACTCTTGGAATTAAAACTGAATGGCTTACAGGAGATGAAGTACGTCGACTTGCTGCACCCTGTAATTTCCCGGATGTCATAGCTGGATCTTTCAATGCAGAAGAAGGACTTGCTGATCCAAACAGTATTGTGATGGGCTATATTAACGCAGCTAAAAGGCTTGGCGCCACTTTTCTCACCAACTGTTCTGCAAGCTCTATTGACATTGATAATAATCAGGTTTGGAGAGTTAATACCACACTTGGAAATGTTGAAACCAAAACCGTAGTCAATTGCTGTGGACCATGGAGTGCTGACCTTGGAAATAAAATTGGAGTTAATACACCAGTCTCTCCATTGCGGCGTCAATGGCTGGTTACAGAAGCCCTGCCGGAACTACCGGAAGATTTTCCATTTGTAATTGACTTTGCTCAAAGTCTCTATTTCCACCGGGAAGGTAATGGCTTACTCAGTGGGATGTCTAATCCAAATCAAATAATTGGTGCAGATCAGAGTATTGATACTGATTGGGAGTTGAAACATATTGAAGCTGCAGTAGAGCGAATGCCCTTGCTTAGCAGTACTGGAATAACTGCACGACAGGCAGGATTGTATGAAATGACACCAGATGCTCATCCCATTATTGGTCCAACACCTGTAACAGGATACTATTTACTGACTGGATTTTCAGGTCATGGTTTTATGCAGGGGCCGATTTGTGGAAAATTGATGGCTGAGATCTTGATTGATGGCCGGGCAACTACAGTAGATGTCAGCAAATTGGATTATCAGCGTTTTGCAGAAGGCCGCATGATTCAGGAATATAATCTGGTCTGACTGGTTTCCGGATTGCAGCACAATTAGTTTTAGATTAGACTTAAACGAAACAATGTTTGCAAACGCAAACGAATTAACTATTTAGCTGAAATAATTATATGTTAGCAGAAAACACGGTCACAAAAATTTTGGAACATGGGCTTAGGCAGGGGGCAGATTTTACAGAAGTCTTTGTTGAAGATTCTGTTTCATCCTCAATCAATCTGCTGGATCAGAAGATTGATGAAATCAACTCCTCAAATTCGTTTGGAATTGGTGTGCGTTTACTTTATGGAAATGAGGCCTACTATGGTTACAGCAGTGATCCGGATGAAGAGAATTTGTTGAAACTAACAAAAAATTTAGGACAATCACACAAAGAGAGCCGACAGGAAAGTTTGCAGGCACTTGAACAGCAAGCTGTGGAGGATATTCATCATGTTGCAATTAATCCGGAATCTGTGAGTAAATCTGAACGGGTAGAATTACTCCGTAATCTGGATGAACTAACAAGGAAGCATGGAGATGAAGTCAAACAGGTGACGGTAAACATGGCAGAAAAGAAACGTTCTATTCTGGTTGCAAACAGTGAAGGCTTGTGGACTGAGGATGAACGGAGTTATTCCAGAATGCGCCTATCGGCGGTTGCGGAAAAAGGGGACGGACCCCAAACTGCAGGAGAAAGTCCCGGAGTTTTGGGTGGTTATGAATTTTTCGAGGATTTAAATCTGGAAGAACTTGCAGAAAATGCAGCACAATCTGCATTGCGTATGGCCGGAGCAGGTTATATCAATGGTGGTACAATGCCGGTTATTTTGGGCAACGGATTTGGTGGTGTTATTTTTCACGAAGCCTGCGGTCATCCTTTGGAAACCGAAGCTATTCGCAAAAAAGCCTCACCTTTTTATGACAAAATTGGAGAAAGGGTCGGGCAGTCAATTCTGACTGCAATTGATGACGGAACAATGGCAAACAAGTGGGGTTCCTGCAATGTGGATGATGAAGGAACTCCCACACAACGAACAATACTTATCGAGAACGGGATACTCAAAAATTATCTTAGTGACCGAATAGGTGCAGGACAAGTTGGTATTCAACGCACCGGTTCTGCACGGCGAGAATCATATAAATTTGCACCGGTTTCCAGAATGCGTAATACTTTCATTGCACCAGGATCAGATAATCTTGCTGAAATGCTGAGCTCGATTGATTTTGGTTTGTATGCCAAAAAAATGGGAGGAGGCTCAGTAAATCCTGGAACAGGTGAGTTCAATTTTGCCGTGCAGGAAGGCTATGCAATTCGTAATGGAAAAATCGCCGAACCTGTTAGGGGAGCAACTCTTATTGGTAAAGGATTTGATGTTCTCAAGCAAATTTCGATGATTGCAGATGACTTGGATTTGGCTGCCGGAATGTGTGGGGCCGCCAGTGGCTGGGTTCCAACAACTGTGGGGCAGCCGACCTTGAAAATTGACTCTATCCTGGTTGGAGGAAGATAATTCAAACCATCTTCATTGTCTTTGTTACAAGTGCAAGTACATGACTCTTCAGTGTCATGATCAACATCAAAAAGAATGCCGGCTTCCTTGTAAAATTCTGCTGCACAAGATTTTTCAATACAATAGTACAGTGAATTATCAGATGCTGTACTAATAAATTCTTTATACCAGATGGATGAACCTGTGAAAGGTCCAATAATCGTGTCATTTCGAGTGCAGCGAGAAATCTATTTTATGTTAAGCTCTATTATCATTAAAGATTAATCAATCAGCATATTTATGATTCTTCAACTCACAGAGAAGATATCTTTTGAGGAAGACGGGAAATTCAGGACTTTTTTGAAAATACCCCACTCAAGCAATACATCAGGATGGGGTTCTTTGCTGCTTCCGATCATTGTCATAAAAAATGGCGAGGGACCTACAATTCTTTTTACGGGAGGAAATCATGGTGATGAATATGAAGGTCCGATTGCTTTAAGAAAATTAGCCAACACCTTGAAACCAGAAGATATTCAGGGACAGTTGATTATCGTACCGTACCTGAACTATCCGGCAGTGTTGGCTGGTACCAGACTCTCTCCTGTGGATGGTCTCAATATGAATCGTGCTTTCCCTGGAAACCCGCAAGGAACAATGACCTCTTTGATTGCGGATTATGTCTTCCGGGAATTAGTCTTGCGCAGTGATGTTGTTTTAGATTTCCATTCTGGTGGAAACTCGATGATTTTTGAACCTTGTGTGGTGATGCATGAGTTGGAGAATCAGGAACAAATGAGCAAAACTATTGCGGCTGCACATCAATTTGGTGCACCAATTTCTTTGGTTCTGCGTGAATTAGATAGTGATGGAATGCTGGATACAGTTACTGAAAACGCCGGAAAAATTTTCCTTTCTACGGAACTCGGAGGTGGCGGTTTTGTCAGTCCACGCACACTTAGAATTGCAGAAAACGGAATCAAAAATATTTTACGGCATTTCAGTATTTTAGCTCCGTCAAAAGAGACTGTTCCGGAAACTAGATTTATGGAAACACCTGATATTGGTGGCTATATCATGGCATCTAGCGAAGGGCTTTTTGAGCCGTTAGTGGAATTAGGAGGTTCTGTTTCTGAAGGACAAGTGATTGGAATGATTCACAGTCTGACAGATATCGATGTGTCTCCCGTTGAAATTCATTCACAAACCGACGGTATCCTCATAACTCGTGCCGGTCGTGCTCACGTCAAAAACTGGGATACTATCGCAGTTATTGCCGCTGATCTGGATATTTCGAAGTTTGAAATTTGAGTCAAATCCAAAAATAATACTTTCCAAACTGTATTATTTTATTTTTATTCCTGCAATATTGCTTTTTTCAATAAAATATTTCGTCATTTTTGCGTTATACTTTTTTTAAGAAGTCTTTTATGACCGGATAACTGGATGTAAAAGGTTGTTGTGTACAATATTGTATACTGACCTATTCCCAGTATTAGCCTGTAATCCTGTCAAAATAAAATGTAATAAAACAATCACCCACTTTTTCAGGAGACTCTCATGTCAAACCAAAACATTGAACAATTACAAAGCACCGACCGCAATACGGTCTTTCATCCTTCCACTCACGCCAGCGACCACGCTCACGGCAAAGTTCCGGTCAATATTATCCAAAGCGGAAAAGGAATTTATATCCGCAATCAAGCAGGCACGGAACTTTTAGACGGTTTCGCCGGACTTTATTGCGTGAATGTCGGTTACGGGCGCACAGAAATCGCGGACGCAATTTATGAACAAGCCAAAAAATTGGCTTATTATCATACTTATGTCGGGCATTCCAACGAGGCGATTATTGAATTGTCTCAGCGTATCATTGAGTGGGCTCCGGACGGAATGCGCAAAGTTTACTACGGACTTTCCGGTTCTGATGCCAACGAAACGCAAATTAAGTTAGTGCGTTATTATCAAAATATTTTGGGCAACAAAGACAAAAAGAAAATCATTTCGCGGGATCGCGGCTATCACGGTTCGAGCATTGCCGCCGGAAGTTTGACCGGATTAAACTTGTTTCACCAAGCCTTTGATTTGCCGATTGATGGAATTCTGCACACGCTCGCCCCGCATCATTATTGGAATGCTGAAGCCGGAATGAGCGAAAAAGAATTTTCGCAGTATTGCGCCGATGAACTGGAAAATATGATTTTGGCCGAAGGGCCGGAAACTGTCGGTGCTTTCATTGGCGAACCGGTGATGGGAACCGGAGGATTGATTCCTCCTCCGGAGGGTTATTGGGATGCTGTGCAAAAAGTTTTGAATAAATATGATGTGCTTTTGATTGCCGATGAAGTGGTTTGCGGTTTCGGACGAATCGGTACGCCTTTCGGTTCGCATCTTTACGGAATGTGTCCGGACTTAATCACGGTGGCCAAAGGTTTGACCAGCGCATATTTGCCGCTTTCCGGAGTGATTGTCGGTGATAAAGTTTGGCGAGTGATTGAGCGGGGTTCGGAAGAACTCGGTCCGATGGGACACGGTTGGACTTATTCCGGACATCCGCTTGGAGCCGCCGCCGGATTGGCCAATTTAAATATTCTTGAAAAAGAAAACTTGACCGAAAATGCCCGCGACACTGGAGCTTATTTTCAGCAAAAATTCCATGAATATTTTGACGATCATCCACTTGTCGGCGAAGTGCGAGGTGTTGGTTTGATGGGCGCATTGGAATTTGTCGCCGACAAAACCAAAAAGCAACGCTTTGATGTCAGTTGGAAAGTCGGCCCCAAAGTGTCTGCGGCTTGCCTGGAGCAAAAACTGATTGCTCGTGCAATGCCGAACGGCGACATTCTCGGTTTTGCTCCGCCGTTGACAATCACCAAAACTGAAGTCGATGACATTGTGCAACGCACAAAAATCGCACTTGATGCAGTAGCCGATCAGTTGAGCAAAGAATATTCCTGGAAAGGGTGACAATAAATCGTATTATCTCAATATCAAATCTCCCAAATCCCTTCTTGGAGAGGGTGATGGCGGAGTCGCATAACCGAGACGTACCAGCATTTGCACCGTTTGGTCTTGAAAAGTAGCGGACTCCGTATCAGCTAAATTTTCTTTGGTCATAATTCCAAAAAACCTGAGTGTCTCAAAAAATAGTTCCTCCAAAACTCAAGCCGTCCCGATGTTTTAATATCTCATCCGCACCAATCCGAGAAACATCAATGATTTTGAGAAAAAAATTTTGAACTTTTTTTGAAATACGGATTCGTTGCGAGTATTGGTCCTCTGTAATCAGGTGTGGTTGTTCCGCTTTCCGGAGGTGGTTTGATCGCAGGAATTTACGTATTGTTTAAGGTTACATCTCTAAAATATAAGTGAAGGGTATGGCGGGATTATGGCCAACAAACTGAAAATGCACGGTCAAAACACAGCATAAATTTACAGCGGAAACAATGTTACTACTGAGACTGTGCGAAGAGTTTGTAGGTATAATGAATAAAAGTTTTGACCTTGATAATTTTCAGTGTCATACATAAACATTACGATAACTATCGAATTGACAAATTGTTAGTATGGAAATAAATCAAATCATGAAAGCAATGAAAGCACTTTCAAATCCGAATCCCTTTCAATTAATTATGGAAATTGCCAAAAACACTCAACAAAGTGCTTACGAGGATGAGAACTGTTTTATTATTGATATTATGAGCAAATTAAATATTGGAGCACCGACTGTTTCCCACCACTTAAAGGAATGATCAAATGCTGATTTGATCATTACAGAGCGTAGAGAAAAAAATGTTGTGGTGCGGGTCAACAAAGAAACGGTAAAAAAACTGGGTGCTGTTTTGAGTTTTGAGTAAAAATATTTAGATCAATAGATCAATAAATTTAAAATTAGTAAACTTTGAAGGAGACATATGCAAACATTAAAAATAAATGGAGTTCAGCATCAAATAGATGTGGAAGACGATATGCCGTTGTTGTGGGTATTACGGGATGTGGTCGGCTTGACCGGAACTAAGTTTGGTTGCGGCATCGGCGAATGCGGAGCTTGCACAGTACACATTAACGGTGCAGCAGTACGCTCATGCAGTTTTCCGGCGATTGCGGCAGTTGGTGCAGAAATCACCACGATTGAAGGACTGCCTCAAAACGGCGAACACCCTGTGCAAAAGGCGTGGCTTGCTGAACAAGTCCCACAATGTGGCTATTGTCAGCCTGGACAAATAATGGCCACCTCGGCTTTGTTGGCAAATAATCCGCAACCAAGTGCTGACGAAATTGAAGCAAATATCACCAATTTATGTCGCTGTGGAACTTATGACAGAGTGCGACGCGGAATTCAACATGCGTCAGAATTGATTAAGGAAAAAGGAGCTTGAAATGAAAAATAATTATTTAAAGCGTAGAACTTTTTTGACAACTTCCGCACTTGCTGGTGCAGGATTGAGTATCGGTTTTAATTTTATGCCGGAAGCAGCTTTTGCAGCAGGCACGGTTACATTAGAAAAAAGCGGAGTGAAATTAGGATTGTGGGTACGGATTTCTCCAGACGGAATCATAACTTTGATTGCGCCAAGTTCAGAAATGGGGCAAGGTGTGAATACGTCGCTTTCGATGATATTAGCAGAAGAATTGGAAGCCGATTGGTCAAAAATCAAAACTGAAACCGCACCTGCAAATTCGGATTTCAAAAATCCGGATCAACCCATGCAACTCACCGGAGGAAGTGCCAGCATCAAAGGGTTTTGGGAGCCTTTGCGTGAAGTTGGAGCGGCAGCCAGAGAAATGCTCAAAACGGCAGCGGCACAAAAATGGGATGTTCCAGTCAGCGAGTGTAAAGCACAATCTGGGCAAATTATTCATGCCGAAAAAGGTGTTTTAAATTACGGTGAATTAGCAACTGTCGCCGGGAAACTGGATGTGCCTTCGGATCCACCGCTCAAAGCAGAAATAGATTTTCGTTTGATTGGCAAGCCTCTTCCGAGCTTAGACTTTCCGGATAAAGTCACAGGTAAAGCACAATACGGAATTGATGTGCGCTTACCCGGAATGCTTTTTGGGACGGTGCGGCAATCTCCGGTTTTTGGTGGAGAAGTGCTTTCCTATGATGAGGCTGCCGCTAAAAAAATTACGGGAGTCAAAGCGATTGTTCCGGTTCCAAACGGAATTGCGGTCGTTGCCGACAATACTTGGCACGCAAAAAAAGGCATGGAAGCCCTGAATCCACAATTTCAGGGTGGAGTGACGCAAGATTTGGATAGTACCAAAGTCAGCAAAATTCTCCGCACAGCACTTGATGACGAAGGAAAAGAGGAAATTAAGGCGGAGCAAGTTCTTGATTTAGAATATGAAGTTCCATATTTAGCACATGCGACAATGGAGCCGATGAATTGCACGGCAAACGTTGGTAAAAACTTTTGCGAAGTTTGGGCACCAACTCAAAATCAGGAAATGTCAATGGATGTTACCGAAGACATTACCGGACTCGATGAAGACCAAATCCAAATTCATACCACTTTACTTGGGGGTGGATTCGGCAGACGCATTGAAGTAGATTATGTTACGCAAGCCGTTACGGTTTCCAAAGTTTTACAAAAACCGGTGCAACTTATCTGGATGCGGGAAGAAGATATGCAACATGATTTTTATCGTCCTGCAAGTATGAGCCGTTTTCAAATTGGTTTAGGCACAGACGGTTTACCGGTGCAATGGGAAAATCAATTGGCACTTCCGTCCATTCTCAAACGCTATATTCCGCCGATGGGTTGGATCGGATTTGACCCAACTTCAACTGAAGGTGCAAGTGAATTACCTTACGACATTCCGGATTTTGATTGCGATTATTCAATGGTAGACATAGGTGTTCCGGTGGGTTTTTGGCGTTCAGTGGGGAGTTCACACAATGCTTTTTACACGGAATGCGCTCTCGACGAATCAGTGCATGCCGCTAATCAAGACCCGTTTGAATATCGACGGAAATTGTTGGAAGAGGCACCGCGTTTCCGCAAAGTTCTGGAAGAAGTTGCCCAGAAGGCAAAATGGGGACGCAAACTTCCGGAAGGTCACGGACTCGGCATTGCACTTCATAAGTCATTTGGAAGTATTGTCGGTGCAGTACTGGAAATATCCGCAAATGGTTCCAATGAAATCAAATTACACAAAGCATGGCTCAGCATTGACTGCGGAAAAGTCATCAATCCAGACACCATCCGCGCACAAATGCAAGGTGGCTTTATCTTCGGACTATCGGCGGCTTTAGGTGAAGAAATAACATTGAAAGACGGTCGTATCGAACAAAGTAATTTCAACGATTATTCCGTTTTGCGCATGAACGGTGCACCGGAAATTTCCGTCAGCATCATCGAATCCGGCGAAGAAATTGGCGGTGTCGGTGAACCAGGAACTCCACTTGCGGCGCCGGCATTAGCCAATGCGATTTTTGCAGCCACCGGAAAACGCTATCGCTCTTTGCCGTTAAGCAAACATGGAATTGTGCTTGCTTGAAATGCAAAACTGAATCAATCTGCTTGATACTAAACTCACGTTACAGATGTACCAGATTTTGTTTGTGGAACTTTGTTAGTCAGCTAAGCTGAAATTGTGCGAGACATGAGCTGTGTTTCAAACGCAAACTAGTAGTTGGAGGCGCCGCGACAGTAAGAGCTGTTGGATAATTGGCAAAAAACTGGACGAGCAATACCAAAATATGCTCTTGGTTTATAGTGGAAATAATGTATCATCGAAAACGGTGCGGAAGGTCTTTGCATGATAACGGAGGGTTATGGATCAAAACATTAAATTTTGGGACAGAATCGCAAAACGCTATTCGATGCGTCCTGTTGCAGATGAGGATGCTTACCAAAAAAAGTTGCAAACTTCGCAACAATATTTTCAACCGGAAATGGAGGTTTTGGAGTTTGGCTGCGGTACGGGCACAACCGCAATCATTCACTCGTCTTTTGTAAAGCATATTCAAGCAATTGATATTTCGTCGAAAATGCTTGAAATCGCTCAAAGCAAAGTAGATGCTGCAAATATCAAAAATATAACATTACAGCAATCAAGCATTGATGATTTCAAGGTTGCGAATGAAACATATGATGTTGTGTTGGGACTCAGCATTTTGCATTTATTGGCCGATAAAGAACAGGTACTGGCCAAAGTTCATAAAATGCTCAAGCCGGGAGGTGTTTTTGTTACAAACACGGTGTGTATTGGAGATAAGCTGAAATTTTTTAAATATATTGCGCCGATTGGAAAATTCTTAGGTTTGCTGCCTTTGGTCAGTATTTTTACTACAGAAGAATTGAAAGATAGTTTGACTGGCGCTGGTTTTGAAATTGACTACCAATGGAGAAAGGGTAAAGACATATCGGTTTTTATTGTGGCTAAGAAAAATGAATAGAAGTAATTAAATGATGACTTCGTAAATAGTTGTCATTCCCGCGAAAGCGGGAATCCAGGAACTTCTAAGTATCTGAAATGTTTGTCCTCGACCTGATCGGGGAATGACAAAAAAGTATGCATTTTAGATTTTTTACGGCTTCATCATTAAATAGTCATCTTAATCTGCATAGTATTGTTGCTAAAGAAACAGCTCAAACTTCAAATATATTTTGCAAAGTTATGAAGATATTTTCGAGCACAGTATTGTAACGAGCAGTTAAATTGTACACGGCTGCGTTTGCGATTTATACATTTGAAAAAACAACGAAGTTAAATTATTGGAATACTGCTTTAAGTGAACAATGACGAGCTGATACCGACAACTTTTTGACAAAGGAAAATATGCCTGCATTTGAAAAAGAAGAATATCTGACCCGCATCCAGAAAGTACGGAAAAGTATGGATCAGAAAAATATTGAAGTGTTGATCGTTACAGATCCCTCCAACATGGCCTGGTTAACGGGATACGATGGTTGGTCATTTTATGTACATCAGTGCGCAGTATTGACAATGGATGGTGAACCTCTCTGGTATGGACGTGGAATGGATGCAAACGGTGCTAAACGCACCGTGTTTATGAAGCATGAAAATATTATCGGTTATCCAGATGACTATGTACAAAATCCGCAAAAACATCCAATGGATTATTTGAGTGATATTTTTAAAGACAAAAACCTCGCGCAAAAAACAATCGGCGTCGAAAAAGACAACTACTATTTTTCGGCTGCCTGTCTGGAATCGTTGCAAAAAAATATGCCGCAGGCAAAATTTGTCGATGCAACAGCTTTAGTAAATTGGCAGCGCACAGTAAAATCGCCTCGTGAATTGGATTTTATGCGCAAAGGAGCACGAATTGTGGAAAAAATGCATGCACGTATTTTAGATGTGATAAAACCCGGCATGCGTAAAAATGATCTGGTTGCAGAAATATATCATTCCGCTATCAGCGGTGTGGATGGAGCGGGCGGTGATTATCCGGCGATTGTACCGATGACGCCCACCGGTGCGGATGCTTCGGCACCGCATTTAACCTGGAACGATCAACCCATTCCACACAATTCCGGAACATTTTTTGAAATTGCCGGATGTTATCGGCACTACCACTGTCCGCTTTCACGTACCGTTTATCTGGGGAAGCCCCCACAAAAATATATTGAAGTGGAAAAAGCTGTCCTGGAAGGAATCGAAGCAGGCTTAGAAGCCGCCAAGTCCGGAAATTTGGCTGAGGATATTGAAGCGGCCTGGCGCAAAACAATTGCTAAATACGGCTATGAAAAAGAAAGTCGTTGTGGTTATGCGATTGGCTTGAGTTATCCACCAGATTGGGGCGAGCGCACCGTCAGTTTCCGCAAAGGTGATAAAACCGTTTTGGAACCAAACATGACTTTCCATTTTATGCCTGCTCTCTGGTTTGATGACTGGGGTCTGGAAATCACAGAAAGCATTGTTATTACGGATTCCAATGTAGAAATTCTAGCAAACGTGCCGAGAGAATTGTTTGTGAAAGCATGACTATTGGTTTAATACTTAATTCTTCATCACAATAATGGATGCTTAATTCAAAAAAATATATGTTTCAGGTTATTTTCTACATAAAAACTGGATTACAATGAAATAGTACTTTATTATATGTTTTGAAAAGTCCATGTAATTCCCGCCATACGAACTCCTATTTTATTTTAAGCAAAAAAACATAAATCAGTTTAAGATATAGAATGTCAGTTGAAATATTGTTAAAATCTAAAAGCAGGATTCAGGTAAGGTAATAGAGAATAATGATATATTTCGATCACTTGGTGGAAACAAGTTCGCGCAAATCTTTGTGTTCACTGCAAATTGAAAAGCTGCACTCCATGCTGCAAAAAATAAACGGGAGTAACAGGTTTTACACAAAGAAATTTGATGCAGCAGGAGTTGGGACAAAAGACATCCGTACAATCCAGGATTTGCCACTGTTACCACTGACGACCAAAGCGGAATTGGTACAAGCTCAAAAAGATGTTTTGCCTTTTGGCACAAACACTACTTTTCCAGAAAGCGCATACTCCCGTTTTCACCAAACTTCCGGAACCACCGGAACACCGTTGCGTGTTTTGGACACTCCGGAAAGTTGGGACTGGTGGGGGCGTTGTTGGGGCCATGTTTTGGCGGGAGCAGGTTTGACGGAAAATGACCGTTTGTTTGTGCCGTTTTCTTTTGGGCCGTTCATCGGTTTTTGGGCGGCAGTCGAAGGCGCACGGCAAATCAAAACTCTGATGATTCCTGGCGGAGGTCGCGATTCATTGCAACGTCTTAGTTTAATGAAAGAGCTTGGTGCAACAGCGATGTGTTGCACTCCAACTTATGCTTTGCGACTGGCGGAAGCGGCAGAGGAAGCCGATTTTGATATGGGCGGAATTACCCTGCAAAAACTGATTCTCGCCGGAGAACCAGGTGCCAATGTTCCAGCTACAAAAGCCCGCATCGAAGCTGCTTGGCAGGCAAAATGTTATGACCATGCCGGAGCTTCGGAAGTTGGAGCGCACAGTTTTGAATGCGAAAGTCAGCCTGGCGGTACACATATAATTGAAAGCGAATTTATTGTCGAAGTTCTAAATCCTGAGACTCTGGAAGCAGTTCCGGCTGGTGAGCGAGGCGAGTTAATCATTACTAATTTAGGTCGTATCGGCTATCCGGTCATCCGTTACCGTTCCGGAGATTTGGTGAGGCTCAATCAGGAACCGTGTGCATGCGGACGTACTTTTGCCCGTTTTGAAGGTGGAGTCTTAGGACGTGCCGATGACATGGTGGTTGTGCGCGGCATCAATATTTTTCCGAGTGCGGTTGAAAATTTGGTACGACGCTGTGAAGAAGTTGAAGAATTCCGGATCACGGTTTCCACTGAGCGGGAAATGGGAAACTTGGCGATTGAATTGGAACTAAATAATAATTCAAATCCAGACAAAGCCAGGAACACCGTTGAGCAGGCCGTGCGCAATGATTTGAGTTTGCGTCCGGAAATCACGATTGTGCCTTACGGAACCTTGCCGCGTTTTGAAATGAAGGCGAAACGCTTTCATGTGAAAAACATCTAGACAGGATGACTGGAAAACCGAACATTTTAGACCTATAGTCGATTTAGAAATGAATTATTACCCAACTATCCTGTAATAAAATCAAAAAATACAAATAAAAATGAAACAACTACTGACTCTCAATATCAACGGTGAATCACACGAAGTTTGGACTGCAACGCACAAAACTTTGCTGGAAGTTTTACGTGAAGATCTGCACCTCATCGGAACCAAACACGGTTGCGAATTGGGTGAGTGCGGGGCCTGTTCGGTGTTGATTGACGGAGCGCCGGTTTTGGCTTGTTTGATTTTGCCGGTCGAAGTGCAAAACTGTGAAATTCAAACGATTGAAGGCTTGGCCGAAAACGGAGTTCCACATCCACTACAAACTGCTTTTGCAGAACAAGGTGCATCGCAATGCGGTTACTGTTCACCGGGAATGTTGATGACCGCAAAAGCATTTTTGGACAAAAAATCAAATCCGGAGGCACAGGAAATAAGGCAGGCTTTGTCCGGAAATTTATGTCGTTGTACTGGATACTCAAAAATTGTGGAGGCTGTTGAACAGGCCTCTAAACAAACAACGGAAATACAGTAGGTATCAAAAAATTGTTAAAATCCTAATGAGAAATATCATGCGTTATTTTATTTTATTATCTGCCATCGGTAGCATTTTTATGCTGGCCTCATGCTCCATCAGCACCTTCGGAAAATTTCAGGCCGATGAGGGAATTCCGTCCTTTATTAAAATTGGCGAAACGACAAGAAAAGAAATTATTAATAATTTAGGTGAGCCTCTGGTACACCGCTTTGTGGTGGGCAAAGAAACTCTGATCTACAACCATGAACGTGGTGAGTTCTTTTTTCTTTATGGAACTTATGAGGGGAGTGAGTTGATTATTCGTTTTGAAAATAAAGTTGTTTCAGAAGTGAAAATTGAAAAAACCGGCAGTGGTTGGGGAGTTTTTGCGCCAGCAACTTCAAACAATCCAGGTACTCGAAGAAGTGCGAGATAAATCAATGACTAAGTCTATTTTCATGTTAACGATAATCAGCATCATCCTATTTTTGCTGCTGAGCGGTTGCTCCAAAACCAGAATTGGAAAAGTGGAATTATCAGATGAAACAATTCCTGGTTTTCTCAAGGTTGGCAAAACAACGGCCCAGGAAGTATTAGCAAAACTTGGAGAACCTTATGGATACCAGGAACTAAAAAGTCGTTCTGCCATGATTTACCTGAATTATCATGAAGACTATGCTCACTTATTGGTCACAGAAATTAGAATTGAAAAAGCATTCAGGTTGGATTTGGTCTTTGAAGATCGAGTCTTGAGTAAAGCAGAAATTAAAAAAGAGGGTTGGGGATTTGATGCAAATGTAGATCCTCAACTATTTCAATTAATTGCAAGATAATTTTAAATGCTAAAGATAATTTCCACAATACTATGAATAAAAACAATAATTATCAGTGGATCGGCAAATCATGGACAAAGGTCGATGGCTTGGCCAAAGCAAAGGGCGAAACTGTTTATGCCGACGATCTCTTTTTACCACGTATGCTGTACGCCAAAATGTTGCGTAGTCCGCACCCGCACGCACGGATCAAAAGCATTGATATTTCAAAGGCATTGAAACGGTCCGGAGTGGTGGCGGCAATGACAGGCAAGGATTTACCGATTCCATTTGGGATTTTGCCGGTAAGTCAGGATGAAGAAACATTGTGCGTCGATAAGGTGCGCATGATCGGTGATCCGGTGGCGGCAGTAGCCGCGATTGATGAGGAAACCGCTGAGGCTGCACTGGAAGATATTGTTGTTGAATATGAAATATTACCTTCAATTTTGACGATTGAGGACGGTTTGAAACCTTTATCGGAACGTCCGGTGCGAGAGGAATCCGGACTTCCCGCACCGGACGTTCCGGCGGCGGAGGCACAGATTCACGAATACGCCGATTCCGGAAATATCCACAAACAAGTTGCCCTCGAATTTGGCGATACGGAAACAGGTTTTGCCGAAGCAGACCATATTCGTGAAGAACTTTTTTATTACGAAGGCAACACGCATTTGCCGATGGAAGAACATTCGGCAGTTGCCCAACACGGAGCCGACGGGCGGGTAACTCTCTGGTCCTCCACACAAACACCGCATTATGTTCACCGGGCTTTGGCCAAAGTTTTGGAAATGCCGGCCAGTCAAATTCGTGTGATTGCAACTCCGGTCGGCGGCGGATTCGGCGGAAAAACAGACCCGTTTCAACATGAAATGGTTGTCTGCAAATTGGCGATGATGACAGGTCGTCCGGTGAAATTGACCTTGACACGCGAGGAAGTTTTTTACACACACCGCGGACGGCATCCGGTTTTAATGTTTGTCAAAGCAGGAATGAAATCCGATGGTTCTATTACTGCTTTGCATTTCCGCAATTTTCTGGACGGTGGTGCCTACGGAAGTTACGGTGTGGCCAGCACTTTTTACACCGGAGCCTTGCAAACCGTGACCTATCCGATTGCGAATTACAAATTTGAAGCAATGCGGGTTTTCACCAACAAAGCCCCATGTGGTCCCAAACGCGGACACGGTACTCCGCAACCTCGCTTTGCACTCGAAGTTTTGCTCGACAAATTTGCAGAAGATTTAAACCTCGATCCGGCAGAATTGCGTTTAAGACATTTAATGCCGGACAACAGCAAAACGATCAATCACCTCACAGTTACCACCAACGGCTTAGGTGAGTGCATCCGCAAAGTAACGGAATCATCCGGATTTCAAAAACGGCGTACTGAGTCAACTCTGGGCAAGGGCATCGGCTTGGGTTGCGGTTCCTATTTGAGCGGCGCAGGCTTACCAATTTACTGGAACAAAATGCCGCATTCCGGAGTGCAAATCAAAATCGACCGCGGCGGCGGTGTTACCATTTTTTGCGGAAGCACCGATATTGGACAAGGTTCAAATTCTGTTTTGGCCGGAATTGTTGCCGAAGAATTGGGCATCGGCATTGAACAGGTGATTGTGGTTACGGCTGATACAGATTTAACTCCGGTCGATTTAGGCAGTTATTCCAGTCGAGTAACGCTGATGATCGGAAATGCTACGCTGGCGGCAGTTCGTCCTTTACGAGAACAAATACTTTCTGCGACAGCCGAAGTTTTGAAAATTCCGGCAGAAAAATTAACCCTCCGCAGAGGACAAGTTGTCTCGAAAAATGGTTCAGTAGAACCGGTTTCTTTTGTGGATGCTGTACAATGGGCGGAAACAAAATTTGGTACACTCGGCTCTGTAGGCAGCTATACTCCTCCGCGCCGTGGTGGAAAATTCAAAGGTGCCGGGGTGGGCCCGTCACCGAATTACAGCTATTCTGCCTGTGTTGCCGAAGTAACTTGTGATCCTGAAAGTGGACTTTATAGTGTAGATAAACTTTGGCTGGCACACGATATTGGACAAGCAATCAATGAAAAATTGGTCATCGGACAAGTTGAAGGCGGTGCTTACATGGGGTTGAGCGAGGCCACTATGGAAGCTCAGGTTTATCGTGCCGGAAAAGACAATCCTGCCGGATTGCACAAAACTCCATCGATGCTGGATTATAAAAGTTTGACTGCTCTCGACATGCCGGAAGTCGAAACAATTTTAATCGAGACTCATGACCCGGAAGGGCCTTACGGTGCCAAAGAAGCCGGACAAGGACCGTTATTGCCGATCATGCCGGCCATTGCTAATGCGATCAACAATGCCGTCGGGGTGCGTGTTGACGAAGTACCGATAACTCCGGAAAAAATATTTCAAGGTTTGCAGAATTTAAAAAAAGGCAAATCCGGAAGAATCGGTCCCAAAAAATTTCCAAAAATTACTTTTCCGGAAGCCCTCAAAGTTGAGCCGCCGGAGGATAATTCAGTTTTATAATTTCCTAATCGTAATTAAAAAATGTTGCGCTTACCACCTTTTGAATATCATGCTCCAAAGAGCATTGCTGAAGCCGTTGCTTTAAAAGCAGAATACGGCGAATTGGCGATGTATGTTGCTGGAGGAACAGATTTGTTTCCAAATATGAAACGGCAGCAATTCACGCCGCAAAATCTGATAGGGTTACGAAAAATTCCGGAACTATTCCAGCTGGTTTTTGATCAAGATGGAACAGGATTAACGCTTGGTGCAGGCGTTTCTCTGAATGAAGTTGCGGAACATCCTGACATTCTCAAAAACTATCCTGCATTGGCAAAAGCCGCATCTTTGGTTTCAGCTCCGCAGTTGCGGAATATGGGAACGATTGGTGGAAATTTGTGTTTGGATACACGATGCACTTATTACAACCAAAGCTATCAATGGCGTAAAGCACTCGGCTTTTGCCTGAAAAAATCCGGAGATACGTGTTGGGTGGCCCGGAGCAGTCCAAAATGCCTGGCAGTTTCGTCTTCTGATTGTGCTCCGGTGATGGTTGCTTTGGAAGCAGAGTTTTGTCTGGCCAGTCCGGCTGGAGAAGCAGTTAAGACACGTATTGTTCCAGCGAGTGAATTTTACAAAAATGACGGAGCAAATTTTCTCAATAAAACTGCAGACGAATTGCTGGTATCCATCCGCTTGCCAACCTATTATTCAGGAAAATCCGGAATTGGTTGGAAAATGAATTACCGCAAATTAAGTCGGCGCAATGCGATTGATTTTCCGCTACTTGGAGTAGCCACTGCCTTTAGACAGAAGGATAATGGTGATTGTGCAGAAGCCCGGATTGTATTGGGTGCAGTAGGCTCATCTCCTCTCAGAGCAGATGAGGCAGAAAAAATACTGCAGGATGGATCACTAACTTTGGAGCGGATTGAAGATGCAGTACAGGCAGCAGCGAAACTTGCAAAACCATTGGATAACACTGATATGACATTGAGTTATCGAAAAAAAATGGCCAGCAGGTTTATAACGGAAGCATTTAATGAGGTGCTCAAGGTTTGAATGAGTCGGCAGAATAAAATGTCTGGATTAGTACTGCTCAGTGTGTGGAGGTCTTACACTGCTTATTTTAGTTCAGTAGTTTGAGGACGTCTAATGGATTTTTGACAATAGCACGTGCCCCATTATCCCGCAGTTCTTCTTCAGTACGAAACCCCCAAAGAACGCCAACAGGAAAACAGCCTGCTGCAACAGCAGTTTTCATGTCAGTTGCAGTATCTCCCAGATACAAAAATGCGTCTGCAGGAAGTCCTAACTGTTGACAAATATCAAGCATCCCTGTCGGATCGGGTTTGCGTGCTACTCCTTCCCGTTGTCCATAGACAGCCTCAAAATCCCAGTTCGGTAACAGTTGACTTACAGCAAGGAGAGTAAACTCGTGAGGTTTGTTCGAGAGAACAGTTAATCTTAACTTGTAATTATGCAGTGCATCCAGTAGCTCCGGAATATCAGTATAAGGTACTGTTTTCTCATTCCAGCATTCACGGTATGCTGTTTCAAAATCGAGTCTGCATTCTTCAATGAGTGTTTCTTGACGGACATTTTCCGGGAGGGCACGTGTCATCAGCATTTTTGCTCCTTCGCCAACGAAGTAGCGGAATGCATCTATGGGATGTTGAGGAAAGCCACGTTTTTGAAGAATTCTATTTGTGCAGTTTGCCAGGTCGGCTAAGCTGTCCAGCAGAGTTCCATCTAAATCAAAGCAGACTGCCTGAAATTGCATGGAAGGCTTTGATTTAGTTTTTGTTGTTCAACTCGTCACGCCAAACTTTTGAGGGATGAAAAGTTACGACTCTCCTTGCAGAAATTTCGTAGTCCCTTTTTGATTTAGGATCTCTTCCAGGTCGAGCTTTTTTGTTGCGCAGCTCAAACTTTCCTAAACCTGTGATCAGAACATCTTCACCATTTTCTAGTTTTTCTTTGATCATTTCCAACATATCGTTGACCAATTTTTCAGCTTCTCCGAACTGTAAATCAGTTCCTAACTGGATTGCTCTTACGATGTCGACTTTAACCATTCGCTCCTCCGATATTTCTCAAATATTAAATGGAATCGATTTTTTAAATAATTATATTACAAAATAAACAGTTTACAGACTCTTCCAAAGTTGTCTTTAACTTCTTCCTGAAGCTCGGATTAGCGAAGACAGAGAGAATGCGGTAGTCATACTATAACTATCGAAAACGTCTTCTACAATACATTTATTAAAAAAATCAATTAAATCAATTTAAAATAGCTAACTCGTGCCAGGTCTGCCTGCAAAAAACTGTAAAGATGTCAGTTTTTAGTTTGACCACGATGTTCAAAAAGTTGGACATTGTCCAGTTGTTTTCTCTATAGTTAAGGGTCACATTTTCTCAACCGCAAGCCCCAACAGGAGCAAGACTCATGTTTTTCAAGCGTCACAAGCCCCTTGTTATTCTCAGTGTTACTCTGGTTGTTCTCAGTATTTTTGTTTTATATTATCAACAGATTAAACGAGAAAAACTAAAAAACGAACTATCCCAAGTTGAACTCCTGAGTGTGAGGATAGGTGCTGGCACCTCGAAAGGCAAGCTGGGAACAGCAATATTTGGAAATATTGTCAATAAAGGAAAGCAGACGATTAAAATTGCGGTAATGAGTGTTGACTTCTTTAATGATGAAGGAGAAATTTCAAAAGTTCATAAATTCTATCCTGTCAATAATTATTCTTTCAGTGACTCTTCAGCATTGAACTCCGGAAACTCAAAAGAATTTGGTTTCCCAATTGACGAAATTGTACCAGAAGATTGGGATGGAACTTTCACTGCAAAACTTGTAGACCTTAAATTTAAATAATTGGAGAGAAAAATGTCTACTGCTCTTTGGCAGCCAAGTCCTGAAGAACAGGAAAAAACACTGTTGACTAAATTTACTAAAAAAATTAAAGAACGTTACAACTTACCCGACTGTAAATATTCGACTTTGCACGACTGGTCGATTGAGCATCCGGAGCAGTTTTGGGAAGAAGTATGGCATGATTGTAAAGTGCGCTCGTCTGAAGCATGGGTTAAAGTCATGTCAAAATCTGCTTTTAGTCCTGAGGTTGGTACTGAATCATCCGGTTGGTTTGAAGGAGCAAGGTTGAATTTTGCAGAAAACCTGCTGCAAGGTGAAGATGAAAACGAGGCTCTCTGCTTTGTAGGTGAAAATGCCGCAACACAGTCTTTAAATTATGCTGAGCTAAGAACTGCTGTGATGCAGTGTGCTGCCGGAATGAAGGCACAGGGAGTCAGTACAGGAGATCGGGTAGCAGCAGTTATACCGAATTGTCCTGAAGCAATTATTGCTATGCTGGCAACAGCAAGTCTGGGTGCAATCTGGTCTTCCTGTTCACCAGATTTTGGTATTAATGGTATTAACGATCGCTTGGGGCAGATATCACCAAAAATCTTAATCACTGTTAATGCATATTATTACAACGGAAAAGAACATGATTGTTATCTTAAAATCCGTGAAGTTACACAGAGAATTCCTTCAATCAAATCAGTGTATGTAGTGCCCTTTACTGGAACATCTATGGTGCTTGAGGAAAAAGAACTGCCTTGGTCAAAGCTGCTTGATACTAAGGCGACAGCCATAAAATATGCACAACTTCCTTTTGATCATCCGCTTTACATTCTCTTTTCTTCCGGAACTACCGGCCTGCCGAAATCAATTGTTCACGGTGCAGGAGGTACCTTGCTCAAGCATCTAACAGAACACCGATATCATGCAGATGTTCAACCTGGAGACCGCTTATTTTATTTTACCACTTGTGGATGGATGATGTGGAACTGGTTGGTCAGCGGTCTTGCATCCGGAGCGACTTTGATTTTGTATGACGGTGCCCCAACATTCCCTGATGTGGGCAGGATGTGGCGTTTTGTAGATGAACAGAAAATCACTCATTTTGGGACAAGTCCCAAGTTTCTTGCTGCAGTTAAAAACGCAGATTATTCACCAAAAGAAAATCACCAACTGGATTCTTTAAGAGTAATTTTATCAACAGGTTCTCCGCTGCCGGCAGATTTGTTCAGTTGGATTTATGAAGAGGTTGCGTCTGTTGCCCTGATGTCAGTTGCCGGAGGAACAGATATTGTCGGCTGCTTTATGGGAGGTAATCCGAATCTTCCTGTTTACTCAGAGGAACTGCAGTGCAAAAGCCTTGGTATGAATACTCTTGCGTATAATCCTGATGGGAAGTCCGTCGTTGAAGAAAAAGGAGAATTAGTCTGTGCTACACCATTTCCCTCGATGCCAATTTATTTTTGGAATGATGAGGACGGGAAAAAATATCATCAGGCATATTTTGAAAAATTTTCTGGAGTTTGGACTCACGGTGATTTTATTGAGGTTACTGAACGTGGAGGAGTAATAATCTATGGAAGAAGCGATACTGTTCTTAATCCGGGTGGAGTTAGAATAGGAACCTCAGAAGTATATCGCCCTGTTGAGGAGATGCGGGAAGTTATGGACAGTCTGGTCATTGCCCAGTCCTGGAAAAGTGATGTTCGGATAGTACTCTTTGTGGTGCTGGCAGAAGGTCTCAAACTGGATGCAGATTTAACTGCAAAAATAAAAGCAGCTGTTCGTCAGGACACTACTCCGCGTCATGTGCCAGAAAGAATATTTGCTGTTCCTGAGGTGCCGCGAACTATCAGTGGAAAAAAAGTAGAGAAAGCTGTGCTGCAAACTATCAATAAAGAAAAAGTGGAAAACACTGCTGCACTTGCCAATCCAGAAAGTTTGGATTATTTTAGCAAACTAGTTGAAGAATTGAAAAACTGATAATAATTTATAAACGGCTGGTTTTAGTCAGAGTGTGAAACTTCATAGAGTCGGTTCCTGAGTTTCTGCAGCAGATCATGAACAGGTAAGTTTGGAACTTCTGACCATTCCATCAGGTTAAGCAGATACTTTTTCAAACGCCCTCTTGATAACCCCCGGTCTTCCCATTCTGAATGAATTGCTTCAATTTCAAGAGCAAGTGGTCTTCCGTCTATATTTCGACGCAAAAGAAATTTGAGTGTACTGTCAGGATACTGAAGTACAAATTTTTCCATCGATGCCTGGCCGATTTTTGCTGTTCCAAAAACCACATCAGTCTCATCTGAGTCAATTTGCAGTAAACCTCCGCCATCTTCTTCATCTTCCTCATCCTCATCTTCATCCACGTCACTCAGGAGATCTGCTGCAGAAATTGATTCCGGAGGATCTTCAGCAGCTACTATTTTCTGTCTGCCACTGTCAGCATCTTCAGCAAGATCTTTAATTGAAGTATCATTCTCAGGAAGCGTCTCACCTTGACTGTCAACTTCTTTATCATTTTCTTCTTCTTTTTCCTCTGCAGGTTCTGTTGCAGAATCATCAACATCAGTTTCGAGAGGTATTTCAAAAAGTTCATCCGCATTTTCTACTGTTTCCTGCTCAAGCGCAGAGTCCGGAATTTCTTCAGTGGAAAAAATTTCTGTAAGCTCTGCCTTTGTTGAAATTTTGTCTGGAGTAGATTTGAGAGAAGGTCGAACAAATTGTATAGGAGGGAATTGACGCTCCGGTTTGTTTTCTAAAGAGACCAAACTGTCAACTGATACACCACGTGCTATTGCAATATGTTTCAGAAAACCTTTAACCAGTTCTCGTCCTGCAATACGTGCTTGAACCTGGCTCCGGAGCTGAAACAAGTCTTCTATTTTTAGATCTGTAGTCGAAAAATCAGGTTCATCCTCCTGTACTTCCTCCACCTGCGGTTTGTCATCCAGAACCAAGCTGAAATAAGTTTCAACATACAAAAGCAGATCGTATAGAGGATGTGTATCATCCTGTCTGAGCCCATGTGAAATATTGTAACGAATATTGAAATGATGGTGTGATCCTTTAGCCAACTGGTCAAAAGCTCTGGTAATTCGTTGAACAAGTTTTTTTATCAGTTTCTCTGCCGGCCAATTAAAATTTTTCACATAATTACTGTATCCTTCGTAGCGTTCTCTTGAGACAAGCTCTCTTATGACATCAGCCTCCTGCTCAAAAAAGTCATAGATAACCCAACCTCCTGCTTCTTTCTCTGATTGAGAGGAATCATCAAAAACAAATCCGGACTTAAAAAGATGATTGCACAGTTGAATCAGCAAAGATTCCTGATCCGGAAGCAGAGAATCAAAATAATCGCTCTGTTCTCTTAGGTTTGAATTTCTGTGCATGAGACGAAAAATGTAAAAAATATTTTAGCAATAGGATACAACTCAAGATAACTTAATATCTTATACTCGGCAACCTTAAGAGTGTCAATAATTAAAAAAGTGTGTTTTCAGAAAATCTCTCCAGACCGACCTTGCAGGCAGATGAATTAGAATTGCGTTGAGATTCATCAAGTTTTTTTCTAAAATTACAAGTAACTTATAAGCATGCTAAAACATGAGATGCGGTTCTCTTCTGTTTGTAAATCTCAAATTGGAAGCTGCCATTCATGAGGTGAGTACATCAATTTCCATAGAAAATAACAATAATTTGTAATGATCAGTATTACTGACTTAGCCATGAATTATGGCAAAAAAACGCTTTTTGAAAAAACATCTGTAACTTTAGATCCAGGAAAAAGTTATGGACTTGTAGGTGCAAACGGAGCAGGTAAATCCACACTATTACGTTTGATTACAGGAGAAGAGAGACCCTCTTCCGGTACTATTAATGTTCCACGAGGCTTGACACTTGGAGTACTCCGGCAGGATCATTTCCAATTTGAAAACTTTCGGGTGATTGACGTTGTACTTCAAGGTAAGCCGGCCTTGTGTAAAGCACTCAGTGAAAAAGAAAAAATTCTTGCAACTGAAAAAATGGACAGTGAAACCGGCCATAGACTGGGACAGTTGGAGGAAATAATTGCAGAAGAAGACGGCTATGTGGCAGAGTCTTTTGCTGCTGAATTGTTGTCAGGATTGGGAATTGCTGAACATTTTCATTCTGGACCAATGAATGCCCTATCAGGTGGTTTTAAATTAAGAGTTCTTCTGGCTCAGTTGCTTTTTCAAAAGTCGGATGTGATGTTGCTGGATGAGCCCACGAACCATCTGGATATTGTATCGATCCGCTGGCTGGAAAACTATTTGTGTACGCAGTTTGATGGAACACTGGTTTTTATTTCACACGACCGAAATTTCCTGAATGCTGTTGCCGGCTACATTGTTGATATTGATTATGAGGAAATAAGACTTTACACAGGAAACTACGAACAATTTCTTGAAGCAAAGATACTGGCTGAAACTCAAAAACTAAAAGAAATTGAAAGTTATGAACGGAAAACTGCAGAACTTCAAGCATTCGTCGACCGTTTCCGTGCAAAGGCTACTAAAGCCAGGCAAGCTCAATCGCGGGTAAAACAGCTTGATAAAATGGATGTTCCAGAGGTTAAACGCTCCTCCAGAATCTCTCCCGATTTACGCTTTGTACAGACGAGACCTTCTGGAAGAACAGTACTGACAGTGAAAAATGTGAACAAAAAATTTGCTGATACAGAAGTACTAAAAAATATTTCATTTGAAATTCAGCGAGGAGAAAAAGTAGCCATTATTGGCCCAAATGGAATTGGAAAGTCTACCTTACTAAAAATTATTCTCGCACAATTAGCTGCAGATTCAGGTACTCACGATTGGGGTTATGAAACACATACCTCTTATTTTGCTCAGGATCACCATGAACAATTGTCTGGAAAAATAAGTGCTTACGATTGGCTTTATGCAACTGCACCGCACGAACCGATAGGAGCAATTAGAGGTTTGCTCGGTCGGGTTTTACTTTCCGGAGATGAGGCTCTTAAACAAGTTTCTGCATTGAGTGGAGGTGAGTCCGCACGCCTGCTTTTTGCCAGAATCATGCTTGAAAAACGTAATGTGCTGATTCTTGATGAGCCAACTAATCACATGGATTTGGAGGGTGTAGCCGCGCTTGGAGATGCCTTGAGGGAGTTTGAAGGAACCGTACTGGTTGTTAGTCACTACCGTCATTTTGTTTCCAAAGTAGCAACCAGGATTCTGGAATTGACTCCGGACGGTGTTCGGGATTTTTCAGGCAGTTATCAGGAATATCTGGAAAATTTTGGTGATGATTATCTGAACCGTAACCTGCCTATTTCCACGACCCGTCAACAAACTAAAGCGGAGCCGGTTACTATTGAAGACTTGAGTTATAATGAGCGAAAAGAATTGCAGCGTGAGATTTCAAAATTAAAAAAACAGTTAACACGCTTTGAAACGCAAGTTGAAGAAACTGAAAAAAATATTTCTGAAATTGAAAAAATATTTGGTGCAAATGACTATTATCAACAGGCAACGCCAGAGCAAGTTTATGAGTTACAATCCGAAAAGACTGAGTTGGGTGATAAACTTACTCAGTATCTCAAGCAGTGGGAGATTTCTACAAAAAATTTAGAAATTGCAGAAGCACGTTTTAACGGGTAATGTAACAGTAAATGTTTTAGAGATATATAAGGTAAAACATAAGTTTAAAACTGCACCTTTGCGGCACCAGTGTTTAACTGCAGTCGGTTACAAGTGTTTCATTATTAAGTAGCTATGCTTTGTTGGAGGAGAATTAAGGGGACGTGAGCTGAATTCATTTTCTTGAATTTAGTATCGTGTACCATTAATTCGGAATATAATCAAATATTGTCAATTAATTAAGGAGGTACCCATGCAAGTGAACATCTCTTTTTTTCGGTCTGAAATTTCGGGACTGTTCTTAATTTTATTACTGATACTTTTTTTAGATAATCCTGCCTACTCTCAAACATCTACAGAGGAAGCGACTGCGTTATGGAGTGTTCGACAAACAGAAATCGAACAACAGTACCAGGAAGGAAACCTCAAAGGAGCTTTGGAAAAAGCACAGGAAGCGGTCTTATTAGCAAAAACCGCTTTCGGTGCAGCTGCCCTGGAAACTATTTCCAGCCTTATGCTTCAGTCTCAGTTACACACAGAACTGGATCAGTTGGAAGAAGCAAATCTGCTCTATCAGACAACTCTCGAAACAGTTGTTTCCACTTTAGGTGAAAATGATGTGACGACACTTGCAGTTCTTGATAACTATGGGGCATTTCTCAATTCTATTGATCCGGAAATGGCTGAACCGGTTTTACAGGAGGCTCTTCGGCTTTCTGCTGAAGATGATCCACAACGTGCTGCAAGACTGAAAACTCTAGGTCTTAATTTAAGGGATTTAGGTAGAATCGATGAGGCAGTGGTATTGCTCAGTGAGGCTCTTGAGACTTTTAAGACAATCCTTGGCAATAAAGATATAGACACACTTTCTGTTACGGCACAACTTGCAAAGTTGTATGTCTCTCAGGGTAAATTAAAACCTGCACAGGATTTACTTGAAACAGCACTACCTTTGATGTTGGAGGTTCTGGATAAAACGAGTTTACTTGTTCTGGAAGGCAAAGAAAATCTTGCCGAAATTTATCGTCAGCAGGGCCGTTATTCACTTTCCGAGAATTTGTTTCTGGAAAGTATCAAAGGTGCAGTTGCTGAATATGGAAAGGAAGACCCGCTTGTTGTGCAGGCAAAGAGCCATCTGGCACAGCTATATGAAGATACAGGCAAGTTAAAACAGGCATTGGATTTTCATCAGCAGGTTTATGATATTGATTTGTTATTGTTAGGTGAAGCACATCCGAATACTGCTGGAGATTTGAATAATCTGGCAAGTGTCAGGCGCCGTATGGGTAATTATCAAAAAGCAGAAAAATTATTTCGCCAATCCTTAAAAGTGATGATTGCCGCACTTGGTGAAGAATCACCTCAGACAGTTTCTGTCATGAATAATCTGGCTTTGCTGCTGGAAAATCAAGGTTTATATGATGAAGCAGAACCACTTTTCAAAAAGGCATTTGCAATTTCCGGAAAAATTCAGGGCGAGAAACATCCGACCTCACTGGCTTTGCTTAACAATCTGGCTTTTCTCAATGAATCGCAGGGAGACTTTACTCGCTCAGAAGTTAACTATAAAAAAGTGATTCAACTCAACACAGAAGTTTTTGGGGCAAATCACACAAACACAATTGCAAATCAAAACAATCTGGCCTATCTGTTTTTACGTGATGGACGTTATGAAGAAGCCAGGCCGATCTTTAGTAATGTTTTTGCGCAATGGAGCAAACAGCTGGGTGCAAATCATCAAAACACCTTGAAGGCTCTCAATAACTTGGGGCGTGTTTACAAATCACTCGGAAATCTGGCTGTTGCAGAAGAGCATTTAAGTGCAGCTTTGGCAGGAAGAACTCAGGTATTTGGTAAACGTCATGCTGATACTTTACGCAGCATGAACGACATGGGTGAGTTGCTCGTGGTGCAGGATAAAAAGGCTGAAGCACTCAAATTGTTCCAGGAAACGTTGAAACTCGAAGAAGAAGTTTTAGGGAAGAATCATCCATACACTTTTGAAACTCTGAACAATCTGGCAGACCTGCTCAAAACTTTGGGCAGAACTGAAGAAGCATATAAAGTCTTTAAAACCGGATTTGTGCGACGAAATGCTTTTTTAGACAGAGTTCTTTGGGTTGCGGGAGACAACACACGTCAATCGTATATAAGTTTGTACCGACCAGAACAGCATGCTCTGATCAGGATGCTGTTGAGTATGAATGATGAACGCACGGCTCGCGATCTTTTTGAAGTGAGTTTACGGCGCAAAGGTATTTTGCTCAAAATTACCAGCGAAACACAGCAAGTCGTAATGCTCTCTGGTGCGCCTGAATTGCAGGCAATCACGGAAGAATTGACCCAAACCCGGAAAACATTAGCAGGACTCACATTATCCGGTCCCACTGAAGGCAACCGGAAGGATTTTCCAAAAATAGTTTATGACCTGGAAGAGAAGGTCAATATGCTCCAACTCAAACTTGGAGAACAAAGCCAGCGTTTTCGTCAATCCACCAAACAGGTAACAGTGGATGAGGTAATTGAGGGGCTGGGTGAAAATGCTCTGGTCGATTTTATGAGTTTTCGTGGCGAAGACAATTTATTTCGTTTGGTGGCAGTTGTGGTTAAAGGAGGTGAGTTCAGCTTTGTAGAATTCGAAGATTTAGAATTGATCAGTAGTATGGTTATGGAACTGCGTGAAATAGTGCAGGATGAAGGTGCAGAAGATGAAGATGTTAAAAGTGTTGCTTTGGAACTGTGGGAAGTGCTTTGGCAACCGCTTACAGCAGCACTGGGCGAAACTGCTTCAATATTTATTTCTCCGGACGGTCTCCTGAATGTTTTACCCTTTGATGTTTTGACGGATGAAGATGACAGTTATCTGCTGGAAAATTTTGATTTGCGAATAATTAGTTCTGCCAGAGACCTGGCACTGGATCCGCTGCCTGAAGCTAAAGGTGAGCTACTGATAATTGCCGGACCGGATTATGATTCCGATAAAATTCTCAAAACTCCAGCCGCACGGGAAGTAACTCACAAGCGTTCCCGCAGTGTTTCACAGGGAGCACGGATGGGTTCAGGATTGCGTGGACTAAATTTTGATCCCTTACCTGGAGCAGAAAAAGAAGGTGAAGTCATCAAAGACGTTGCCGATACAAAGGACAAAAGTACAGGCGGCAGTCGTAGTAGCAGCATTTATTCACAGCGTATTGCAGAAGAAAATTTGCTCCGTAAAATGTCTGCACCTCCGGAGGTTCTGCATATTGCAACTCATGGGTTCTTTCTCAAAGAAGACGAAAAGTTGAAAAAACGACTGCAGGGTCTCAGCCGTGGATCTAGCAGTGTTCCACCACCTGCAGATAATCCTTTGCTGCGTGCAGGACTTGCTTTTGCGGGATTAAATGCAAACGCTTCTATGCTTGGTGAAATAGACACAGACAACGATGGCGTCTTAACTGCGATGGAAGTTTTGAGTTTGAATTTGTCGGGCACACAATTGGTCGTCCTTTCTGCCTGCGAAACTGGCTTGGGTGAGATACACCAGGGTGAAGGAGTTTATGGTTTGCGTCGTTCATTCCAGGAAGCAGGGGTGAAGAATGTTATCAATTCATTCTGGGAAGTCAGCGATGCCGGAACCCAATTATTGATGACCAAATTCTATGACAAATTCCTTGCCGGAATGTCTGCTCGTCAGGCAATGCGTGAAGCACGTTTGGAAATGCTGGATGATGTTCAGTGGAGTGCACCATATTATTGGTCTGCCTTTGTAATGGTTGGGAGGAATAGTTAACTGATGGAGAAGTTAATTATACATGGTGGAGCTGGAAGTCTTGAAGGTAAAACGGCTGAAGCTCAGAAAATGCATGAGTCTCTTTGTAAAATTTGGGAAGAGTCATTTGAGGTATTACAAAAAAGTTCTGCAGAAGAAGCTGTGCTGCATGCAGTGCGGATGCTTGAAGATGATCCATATTACAATGCAGGAACTGGATCTAAACTTCAGGCAGATGGTCAGGTGCGCATGAGTGCGGCTTTGATGGATGGATACAATAATCGATTTTCAGGTGTGATCAATGTTCAAAATATTCAGCATCCAATCGAAGCTGCGGCATTACTCTCAGCTGAAAAACATACTGTTTTAAGTGCAGATCAGGCTACAGGATATTGCCGAAAAAATGGTTTTCCTGAATATAACCCGATTACAGACTTCCGTATGCAGGAGTACGAAAATAAATGCATAGGTACAAATGGAACAGTTGGCGCGGTAGCACTGGATAAGTCAGGACAAATTTTTGCCGGTACTTCCACAGGTGGGATTGGTTGCGAAATGCCTGGACGAGTAAGTGATAGTCCGACTGTTGCGGGCACGTATGCTTCACGAAAAGCCGGTGTTTCCTGTACTGGCATTGGTGAAGCGATTACTCAGCAGGCAGCTGCTGCCAAGGTGGTTATCAGGGTTGGCGATGGAATGTCGCTGCAAGATGCTGTTGCCAGAACTATGCTTGAAAGTGACGACTACAATTATTCATATGGATTGATCAGTCTGGACTCAAAAGGTCATATTGAGGTTGGAACAACAAAAGCATTAACAGATGTTTATTATGCTTATCACGATGGTCAAAAATTCAGCACATTTTTTAGCTGAAAGTGTCCTCAGGTATTTTGTTCCTGTGCAAATTTCTCCCTCTCTTTACCCAGCCAGTCACCGATAAACTGCTGCTGAGAATCAGGCATTTGGTAATGTTGCTCCAGAATAAAATTATCCAGAAAAGGTGCAGTTTGCAAGAGGAAATGACTGCGCCAAACTTCGCTTCGCTGCAAACCTGCATGATAGTTTAATTCTCCAATTCCAATTTGCCGTTGAAATCGAAAACGCTGCATGTTGTAACCTGAAGCGATAAATACCAATTCAATAGCAGAGGCTTCAAGATTGAAACTAAGTCGAAATCTACCTGCCTCATCCGGAAAAACCAACCTTGCCTTTGGTGCATAAAGCGGAGATTCGTTTTCAAACTGAATGAATTGTGAATAATATTCCAGCACGATGATGAATGGCTTTGAATTCAGTTGTGTTCCACTATCTTCCACCAGAGAACCCTCAATCCAGCGTGTGGCCCAGCCGGGGCGGAAATTTAAGCTATCGGGATAACATCCTGTCAACAAAGTTGTGAGCAACAACAGTAAAATTATATTTTTCATTTCCAAATATTATAAAACAGATTTATTCTACTTTGAAGATAAGCTAAAACTCCCGAATTGCAAGTTATTGTTAAGACTGTTCCTAACTTGTTAATACTTTGTATTTCTTGACCCTGCATTCTGCTTTTGCTACACTTACATGATTGAAAATTACTCATATTTTGGCTGGAATTGAGCAGATTAATATAGAAAAACACTACTCACTGCAAATTTAGAGAAACTCTGTTCTCCATCCTCACAATGCGCTCAGTGGTACAAGGAAACTATGTGGAAAAAAGTTAAAAATTTTTTTGGTGACGAAAACGCAAAAACACTAAAGGGCTACCGAAAAGTAGTGGATAAAATAAATGCGCTTGAAGTAGAAACACAGGCTTTAGCGGATGAAGATTTTCCGAAAAAAACGGAAGAATTTCAAACCAGGTTGGCAGAGGGAGTTTCGCTGGATGATTTGATTCCTGAAGCTTTTGCTTTGGTGAGGGAAGCTTCTCAGCGTGTTATTGGAGAACGGCATTACGATGTGCAACTGCAGGGCGGTCTGGCACTGCATCACGGTAACATTGCAGAAATGGCAACCGGAGAAGGGAAAACATTGTCTTCAACGTGTCCGGTGTATCTCAATGCACTAGGCGGTAAAGGGGTGCACATTGTCACTCCAAATGATTATCTGGCGAAACGCGACAGCAAATGGATGGGTCAGATCTATGAGTTTCTGGGCTTGAGTGTCGGTTTGATTCAGCATGGAATATATGATGAAGATCGCCGTGTTGCTTATGAAACAGACATTACATATGGCACAAACAACGAATTTGGTTTCGACTATTTACGTGACAACATGAAATTTTCTCTGGAGGATTATGTTCAGCGGGAATTTAATTTTGCAGTTGTAGATGAGGTTGACAGTATCCTGATAGATGAAGCGCGAACTCCGTTGATTATCAGTGGACCAACTGAGGACAACGTTGAAAAATATCACCAGATCAATAAGTTTGTTTACGGCCTCAGCCGTGAAATCCGTAAAGAGGAGGTGGGTAAACTACCGCAGGATCAAATGCACAGCATTGCCGAAGATCTGGAAGAATTGGAGGACCATGATATTGTGCGTGACGGAGACTATGCTCTTGATGAGAGAGCACGCAGCATCAGCTTGACAGATCAGGGTTCTGTAAAAATAGAAGGTAGACTGAAAGACTTGCTGGTAAAAGAGACGAGTCTGTTTGATTATGAGAACATGGAAATACTGCACCATGTTAATCAGGCTCTTAAAGCACACTATCTTTTTAAGAATGACGTAGATTATGTTGTTCAGGAGGGCCAGGTTGTTATTGTTGACGAGTTTACCGGACGACTGATGCCGGGCCGGCGCTTTAGTGACGGACTTCATCAGGCTCTGGAAGCAAAAGAGGGTGTCAATGTTGAACGTGAAAACCAGACTTTGGCAACAATCACTTTCCAGAATTATTTTCGGCTGTATAAAAAACTTTCCGGAATGACCGGAACTGCAGAAACAGAAAAAAATGAATTTAAGAAAATTTACAATTTAGGTGTTGTTGTCATTCCAACAAACAAACCATTGGCACGAAAAGATCTTTCTGATGTGGTTTTCAAAACTGTTGAGGCAAAATATCGTGCAACTGTTGAGAGAATCAAAGCACTAAACGAGAAAGGTCAGCCGGTTTTAGTAGGAACTGTTTCGATCGAAGTTTCTGAGTCCATCAGTAAACTACTCAAGAAAGAAGGTATTGAACATGAAGTGTTGAATGCAAAACAGCATGAACGTGAAGCAGAAATCATTTCAAATGCAGGTCAATTCGGAGCAGTTACTATTGCCACAAATATGGCAGGACGCGGTACAGATATCAAGCCTGCACCTGAAACTCTGGAAGTCGGCGGTGTCTTTGTTTTAGGAACCGGCAGGCATGACAGTCGTCGTATTGACAACCAGTTCCGGGGACGATCGGGTCGTCAGGGTGATCCTGGTGCATCTCAGTTTTTGCTCTCACTTGAAGATGACTTGCTGAGGATTTTTGGTGGAGAACGTATTTCAAACTTGATGGACAAGCTCAATATTGAAGAGGATGAACCAATTGAGCATGTTTTTATAACAAAGGCCATCGGAAATGCACAGAAGAAAGTGGAGGGCTATCACTTTGATGTGCGGAAGCATGTGCTTGAATATGATGATGTGATGGAAAAACAGCGCTCCATTATTTATGGTCGGCGCCGTGAAATTCTTGGTGATGAAATTCAGGAACTTATTTTAGAAATGTGTGATGGTGTTGTTGACCAGTTAATGGATCAGTATTGTGAGGACAAATATGCAGACCAATGGGATGTGCAGGGATTCAACAGGGCTTTTGAGGACGTTTTTGCAAAAGTTCCAAACGAAAAATGGTTTGAAGACGAACTAAAGCCGGATGAACATACAGAAAAATTTTACGGTTGGATTGAAGAATTATATCAGGAAAAAATCGAATTTTTCCGCAACATTGCAGAACTGAATTTTGAAACTGATGTTCCAGCAGAAGAACGCCAGCATATTTTAACAAAGATGATCCTCGATCTTGAGAGACAGATTTTATTGAAAGTCAACGATAACCTCTGGAAAGATCACTTGCTTTCAATGGACATTCTCCGTGAAGGAATTGGATTGGTTGGTTATGCACAGAAAAAACCTCTGGACGAATACAGGAAACAGGCATTTGAAATGTTTTCTGATTTAATGAATAGAATTGATCATGAAGCTATCAGTACTTTTTTCAAGTTAACAATTGCTAACCCCATTGTTGAACCTGAACCGGCACCATTACTTCAGGATGTAGAATTTATCCACGGCGAAGTTGAGGCCCCAACTGCAGAAGAGACAAAAAAGAAAAAAACTCAACCCGTCCGTGCTCAACCCACTACGGGACGTAATGAACCATGTCCATGCGGCAGCGGTAAAAAATATAAAAAATGCTGTGGGCTGGCCAAAAAGATTGCCTGAACATTTTCAACCATTTAAACACTCACCTGCCTTATTCCCCAAAACACATTTTGGGGACTCCGTAAAAGACCCGAAGTACTCCATTTGTCATTTCGACAGCAGGGAGAAATCTTACTTAGATTAACACAGTCGTTTAGAAAAGATTTCTCGTTACGCTTTAATTGACTTGGTAGCCCAGGTCGCCGTACTGGGGAATTTATACAAGATATTAAGCTCAAAGTAGGAAACCTTTTTGTCTGCCAGTTTTTCTAAGCTGCCTGTACGGCAGTGAACATGTTAAGTCTGCATTCCGTGGTTTTGGTATATTTCTAAGCTGCCTATTCGGCAGTGAACATCTGCGAACGTAGTAATTGCAACGTATTAGATTTCTAAGCTGCCTATTCGGCAGTGAACCGCTAAGATGAAATCCCGCCGTTCCGCTAAATTTTCTAAGCTGCCTATTCGGCAGTGAACGTCCTGCACTTCACCGGTGATGAACTCATGGATTTCTAAGCTGCCTATTCGGCAGTGAACATTGTAAATTAATTTTCTCAACAATATCTGTTTTTCTAAGCTGCCTATTCGGCAGTGAACGGTGTAATCACAGTACATATTCTAGTTCTTGATTTCTAAGCTGCCTATTCGGCAGTGAACTTAACACCAATAAACGTGTCGAATTACATAATTTTCTAAGCTGCCTATTCGGCAGTGAACTCCCAATTAACAACTTAATGCCACCCTTCGATTTTCTAAGCTGCCTATTCGGCAGTGAACTTTACAGATCAAGTTGGTAAAAAAACGCATTGTTTCTAAGCTGCCTATTCGGCAGTGAACTATATGCTTATTTCGGTATGGTTAACCAACTATTTCTAAGCTGCCTATTCGGCAGTGAACAAGAAATGGAAGAGGAGAACGCATGAGCTTTTTTTCTAAGCTGCCTATTCGGCAGTGAACCCAATCCCATGGGCAGTCATCCCAGAGATAATTTTCTAAGCTGCCTATTCGGCAGTGAACAGTCACCAAAAATGACTAAAGAAAAACTCTCATTTCTAAGCTGCCTATTCGGCAGTGAACTATCCAGCACAGTAGAGTTATGCAGACTGTGATTTCTAAGCTGCCTATTCGGCAGTGAACCCGTATAATATTCGCCGTTTCCTAAATTTGTCTTTCTAAGCTGCCTATTCGGCAGTGAACTTGACATTAACTTTTACGATTCTGCGGATTCATTTCTAAGCTGCCTATTCGGCAGTGAACCTGGATAATTCAAAATATTCAAAAGAAATTACTTTCTAAGCTGCCTATTCGGCAGTGAACACTGATATAATTCCCGGAGACGGCACTGCACATTTCTAAGCTGCCTATTCGGCAGTGAACTCTGCAGAGCAAGCGGAATATGCTACGAACCTTTTCTAAGCTGCCTATTCGGCAGTGAACATCGAACGAACGCAGTAGGGGTTGGCGGTTGTTTTCTAAGCTGCCTATTCGGCAGTGAACAATGGGGTGTCAATTGGCTACACAGTTGGTCATTTCTAAGCTGCCTATTCGGCAGTGAACATATTTGTCTGGGTTTCTCCTGACACCTGAATTTTCTAAGCTGCCTATTCGGCAGTGAACAAAGTGAGCGCAGGAGTCAGCGCCGGATTTGTTTTCTAAGCTGCCTATTCGGCAGTGAACCATGTATTCCTGTCTCTCTTGCCTCGCCCATTTTTCTAAGCTGCCTATTCGGCAGTGAACAAAAAAACGATTACAACAACGCCCGCGATCTTGTTTCTAAGCTGCCTATTCGGCAGTGAACGAGGTTTGAGCCGGTCTGTTTCGTCGCTGAAATTTCTAAGCTGCCTATTCGGCAGTGAACAAGTAACAGCAGAATCACCTAATACTCTGCTATTTCTAAGCTGCCTATTCGGCAGTGAACAGATTCTGGTCATTCACCGGGGGTTATGTAAATTTCTAAGCTGCCTATTCGGCAGTGAACAGCTTGAGCGCATTCTCCGGAGTGTGCTCTCTTTTCTAAGCTGCCTATTCGGCAGTGAACACAAGATACCCAATGTGCAGATACATTCTAACTTTCTAAGCTGCCTATTCGGCAGTGAACATTAGATTATTCACATGACTCTGGAAGGAGAATTTCTAAGCTGCCTATTCGGCAGTGAACGAAGCACTCTCGAACGTGGTTGATCAGAATATTTTCTAAGCTGCCTATTCGGCAGTGAACATCCGCAGAAGGAAGTCAACAGCGCCGTGATTTTTCTAAGCTGCCTATTCGGCAGTGAACACTGCCAACTTTAATTTTCACCTCCAAACTTTTTTCTAAGCTGCCTATTCGGCAGTGAACATGATTGTGAACTCGTCTTTATGACAGAAGAATTTCTAAGCTGCCTATTCGGCAGTGAACCAGGTTGTTGGCGATAAAGGTTTGCATTTGCATTTCTAAGCTGCCTATTCGGCAGTGAACTGGCAAGGGCTATACGTTTGCTTTGTCTCATTTTTCTAAGCTGCCTATTCGGCAGTGAACGAAGTCTATTTTGAAGAAGTCAGAGAATACAATTTCTAAGCTGCCTATTCGGCAGTGAACCCATACCCACGCTCAGGCTTACATCCAAAACATTTCTAAGCTGCCTATTCGGCAGTGAACATCTGGAGCTACTGGAATAAGCAATGGGTAGTTTTCTAAGCTGCCTATTCGGCAGTGAACCCACACACTGCTAATGTCATTGGAGGACTACATTTCTAAGCTGCCTATTCGGCAGTGAACAAGAAACGCCACCACGAAGAAGAGAGTTATGATTTCTAAGCTGCCTATTCGGCAGTGAACCCCTCGGCAAAGCAATCCCCAGAGGAATTATTTTTCTAAGCTGCCTATTCGGCAGTGAACTGAGAAAAGTTCAGAAATTAAGAGATATTTGCTTTCTAAGCTGCCTATTCGGCAGTGAACTCTCACAGGAGAGTACAAAATTGGCGATAACTTTTCTAAGCTGCCTATTCGGCAGTGAACATAGCGAAGCTAAAGAACTAATAAATTGCATCTTTCTAAGCTGCCTATTCGGCAGTGAACTGTCAATGATAAACAGAGCAATGCACGAGCGATTTCTAAGCTGCCTATTCGGCAGTGAACAATTATTCTAATGTATATACGACAAAGTTTGATTTCTAAGCTGCCTATTCGGCAGTGAACGACACATGCCAGTATTGCGACCGCAAATTCTTTTTCTAAGCTGCCTATTCGGCAGTGAACGATGGTGGTGGTAAAGCGATGGCCGGACTTCTTTTTCTAAGCTGCCTATTCGGCAGTGAACGAAGCTGTACTCTGTGCAATCGAGAAATCATTTTTCTAAGCTGCCTATTCGGCAGTGAACGTTCAATTACAGAGTCGTCACGTATGAATATTTTTCTAAGCTGCCTATTCGGCAGTGAACAGATATGGTGCAGGTCTGACAGCATCGCAACTTTTCTAAGCTGCCTATTCGGCAGTGAACTTGATTCACCATTATTAGGTGGTGAAGATACATTTCTAAGCTGCCTATTCGGCAGTGAACGTTAATACCGTTTTGGCGCAATCTTGGGAAGATTTCTAAGCTGCCTATTCGGCAGTGAACGCTGATGTCTGGGACTCATTGATGAGAATGAATTTCTAAGCTGCCTATTCGGCAGTGAACGTTCCACATACGGCGGTAATGATGTCGAAAAATTTCTAAGCTGCCTATTCGGCAGTGAACTTGTGGTGCGAACTCAAAAGATATATCATTCGTTTCTAAGCTGCCTATTCGGCAGTGAACGGAGGTTTGAGCCGGTCTGTTTCGTCGCTGAATTTCTAAGCTGCCTATTCGGCAGTGAACCAAAAGGTAAGGAAATGTTTAATTGTCCTGATTTTCTAAGCTGCCTATTCGGCAGTGAACGGGTTGCATGGGATGAAGTGCGGAATCTTGCATTTCTAAGCTGCCTATTCGGCAGTGAACCACGAGCGAGGCAGAAGGGGGATTGTATGAGTTTTCTAAGCTGCCTATTCGGCAGTGAACGACAATAAGCATAAATTCTTATCTTTACAGATTTTCTAAGCTGCCTATTCGGCAGTGAACAAGTTATCTAATAAGCAAAAAGAGTTAGTCAATTTCTAAGCTGCCTATTCGGCAGTGAACCTTTGCAACTTTTACTCTTTCACCTTCCCAGCTTTCTAAGCTGCCTATTCGGCAGTGAACTGTTGCAAATTAATAGCTGTTAATAACTGTAATTTCTAAGCTGCCTATTCGGCAGTGAACCGAGAACGTCGCTTGAACTCGCTGGAGATATTTTTCTAAGCTGCCTATTCGGCAGTGAACTGAAGCAGAGCAAGCCAACGATTCGATGAACCTTTCTAAGCTGCCTATTCGGCAGTGAACGGTTGCATATTACAGGAGGCCCCGGTAGTAGTTTTCTAAGCTGCCTATTCGGCAGTGAACTAACATCTGGAGACTTACCTTGGGGTTCATCTTTTCTAAGCTGCCTATTCGGCAGTGAACAGGGGAAGGATGTAGGGTTTCGTGATGATAAATTTCTAAGCTGCCTATTCGGCAGTGAACAGTTTTTTAAGTGAGAAAGTTTTGCAGGAGGTTTTCTAAGCTGCCTATTCGGCAGTGAACGGGAGGTGTCGTGTGTTCATGTTTTATTTATATTTCTAAGCTGCCTATTCGGCAGTGAACACCGGATTAACTCCTCATCGGTCTGTCTGTTATTTCTAAGCTGCCTATTCGGCAGTGAACCATAACCAACATAGAGCCGGCTGGATTCGGTCTTTCTAAGCTGCCTATTCGGCAGTGAACGCGTCACAATTCCGCCTGTCCCTTCTGTTATATTTCTAAGCTGCCTATTCGGCAGTGAACGTTAGTAAAAAGACACATTGGGGTAATATCCATTTCTAAGCTGCCTATTCGGCAGTGAACACCAAGTGTTGTTTGTATTGCCTGTCTATATTTTTCTAAGCTGCCTATTCGGCAGTGAACGGACTGAATTTGGATACCAGACAACAGTTCATTTTCTAAGCTGCCTATTCGGCAGTGAACTATCATGCAGAACCAGGCCGACATGCAGGCATTTTCTAAGCTGCCTATTCGGCAGTGAACGAATGCACAACGTCTCACTCTGCCAGGCCGTGTTTCTAAGCTGCCTATTCGGCAGTGAACGGTGTTGTGGCAAGTCTGTATTAAATTTCGATTTTCTAAGCTGCCTATTCGGCAGTGAACTGATCATTATTTAATGATCGTTTCGACTAATTTTTCTAAGCTGCCTATTCGGCAGTGAACACAACAAGGCTCAGACTGGTCTGTCTTACTCTTTTCTAAGCTGCCTATTCGGCAGTGAACGTATCACCCATTGTTGTATTTTCAACAGTATCTTTCTAAGCTGCCTATTCGGCAGTGAACTGGGTATTGAATAACACATGCACAAGGGCTGTTTTCTAAGCTGCCTATTCGGCAGTGAACTTCTCTGCCCCTTTAACCCACTTGCTCCGCTGTTTCTAAGCTGCCTATTCGGCAGTGAACACGATAATGAATACGTACAAAGCTGCGACCGCTTTCTAAGCTGCCTATTCGGCAGTGAACGAACGCCTTTTATTATAGAAGTCCCTGAGTGGTTTCTAAGCTGCCTATTCGGCAGTGAACATCGTCCAGTTTGGCTTCCTCCATTCACAAGTTTTCTAAGCTGCCTATTCGGCAGTGAACGGCCTCATGTTTTATTCAGGTATACCCAAATTTTTCTAAGCTGCCTATTCGGCAGTGAACCGCAGGGAGCGATTTGGGAAATTAGCAGATGATTTCTAAGCTGCCTATTCGGCAGTGAACCGTTTCACTTCTCTGAACACCTCAACCATATTTTTCTAAGCTGCCTATTCGGCAGTGAACTAAATGCCCCAAATACTCCCTCAAAACCGGGGTTTCTAAGCTGCCTATTCGGCAGTGAACTTTCAACAACTCGTCCCCTTACAAGACACGTATTTCTAAGCTGCCTATTCGGCAGTGAACAAAAGTTATTGGAGTCTGCTCCCTCTCAACAATTTCTAAGCTGCCTATTCGGCAGTGAACGCTTCCTATAATGATGTCTGTGTTTGGTAATAGGTCAATTTCTTCGATAGAATCTTTAAAGTCAAGAATGTTTTTTACAGTAGAGTCAGATTCGAAATTATGGTTAAATGTATCAATAGCTGGTTGCCAATTATCATAACCTTTAAGTACTCTGAAGCCTTTTTGTCTGAATCCTTCAGAAAAGCCACCCGCCCCACAAAAAAAATCTATAACAGTAAGTTGGTTCATTTTGTTGTTTTCAATTTTAGGTTCTAAAGTTATCAATTTTGTATGTCTTGAGCGTTGGCAAGATTTAAGCTCTTTTGGTTTTTTTTTTGAGTTGGCAAAGACATACTTATTGACAAGTTTTGGCTCGTGCTGTTGGTTTTTGAGCGACTTGGCAATGTGTATGGCTTTATGCGTTGGCTTTTATTCAATAATCTTTGTTATTCTTGTTTGTTCCTTTTTTCCATCTTTTGACGGCACTATACTAAATTCAACTTTTGTTCCTATTTCTACTTTTGGCGTTAAATGAAACTTAGAGGATAAGGAAAAATAAAAGTCTTTATTGTCGCTTTTCAAAAATCCATCCTTTCCTCTTTCATTGTCATTCATTATTCTTAAAATTTCTCCTTTTTGAGTTCCTTTTGGTTTTGAAAAAGATTTTTTTTTATCAGGCGAGAAAC
>JACNJW010000071.1 GCA_014382365.1 SAR324 cluster bacterium | reverse complement strand
TGCAAAGCTCATAATATTAACCGCTAACTACATTACTGTCAATACTTTAATTCAATTAAAACAATTATTATCACCGGTTTTGTAATTAGCCGGTAATCTGCACAGATATTTTGGTTGTAAAATGAAATTTATAAGATGTTATGTTACAGTTTTAGCTAGGATTTTTCACATAAACAGGAATGATACAGTTTTAGAATTCACTACGCCTGCATCACCAGCAATTTCAGAAAACATACTATAAAGGAGCACAAGATGCTTAATACCCCATACAAAACTAATATAATATCCAAGTTTAAGCCATTATGTCTGGCACTGATTTTCTTTTCAGCAACTTTATTTTTGCCGCTATTAACTAAAGCTGAGCCTGTCAGGGCACTGGTTGCACCTTTGTCTGTGTTGGGAGATGTGTCTGTTGCAGAGCAGCAAATACTGTTCAACTATTTACGGGAACAACTTAATCAACGTTATCAGCTTGTTTCACATAAAGTACTGGGATTGGCCGTTGAGCAGGGAATCAGCAGCATTGATATTGAAGACTGCAGCAACAGTGACTGTGTGAGAGAAGTGCTGAAATTCATCAAAAATCCAAAATTGCAACTAATGACGGATGAACTGTTTTTGTTTCAGCTTATTCGGTATAAAAACGAGACTCAACTGAGTTTAAAATATACTTCATTTTCAACACCTGAAATTACAGAAAAATTCTTCACTCAAAGCTGCAGCAACTGCAGTACATCCGATTTGATCAACAATGTAGACCGACTTGTTCAAAGAATGCTGGAAAAGTTACTGCTTGATGAAATTACAACACCAGAAACAAAGACCAAAACTGCTACTGCGGAAGTACCGAAAACATCGAAAACGGTAGAAAAGCAGCTTCCAAAAAAACCCGCAGCTGATCCTTATATTGCTGCCAGAGATGCATATAACCAACATATCAGTAAATTACTGCTTGACGTAACCTATGCACTGCAGATTTTCCGCAGCGGAATGTTTGTTCAGCTAGAAATCAGCATCGATTCATCCGGAACTGTTGCAGCACAAAAAATCATAAAGAGCAGTGGTTCAAGGGGTTTTGATGAAACGACTATGATGACTCTGGAAGAAATTCAGTTTGATCCATTACCTGAAGCAATGTTAAAATACGGAGACTACGTAGTCATTTTACAAATTCAAAATTCCAGATAAGATGAACTCGTAAAAACTCTTTAGTCCATAATTTGTCACTACGACCGTAGGGAAAAATCTTTATAATATTAGAGTTTAAGAAAAAATAGATTTTTCTCTGCACTCGAAATGAGACGTTTGCCGGACTTTTTACAAGACCAGCAGATAAGAAAGCAAAAGATAAAAACACCAAATTCAGAATAACTCCATGTTTTCAGGCTTCCCCGAAACCCTTCGGCAATACGGTTTTAAGACTGATGTGCGTACTTTGCTGGATATGTATCAGACCATGGAAATGGGACTGGTAACAAATCTGGGATCCTTATTTGATGTTTCCCGGCATCTGATCTGCAAATCACGAAGAGATCTTGCACCATACACGCTGGCTTTCTGGGATTATTTTTTAGGAATTGACACCACTGATTACAACACAATTGACGATGCCATCCGCAACTCACCTGCATATGAACACTGGTTGAGTCAAAAGTTGGAAACCGGAAGCATTGCAGGTGAAATTGATTATGAAAAACTCATTGATCAGTTTTTAAATGAGACACTCCAATCTGATTTACAGGCCAACATTCAAAAAGAACTTGAGGCCAGAAAACACCTTGATGACGACAATCCGGATTTGGCAGACCGTAAAGGGAATCCTCCTTCCGGGCCTCCGAATATCAGTGATAAAATGGTGGACTATTCCAAGATCTCTCTGGAAGAATTGATTGAGCGCATGAAACGTGTGATGGAGCAGCAAAAAACTGCACACAGCGGCGGAGGACACTGGATTGGCAGTCACGGATTTTCTCCTTACGGACACTCAGGACAGGGTCTGAACGGTATCCGTGTCGGCGGACCTCCTCACGCAGGAACTGCACGAAAGGTACTGGGCGACCCTTCTTTTTATCCTGTTGATTTGGATGCACCAATTACCGATAACAACATGGATGCGGCACTGCAGGCTTTAAAAAACATTGAGGACATGCATCCGGACAGAAAACTTGATGTGAAACGCACGGTAGAAGAAACCGGCCGCAACGCCGGTATCGTTGTTCCTCATCTGATGCGTGAACAGCAGGATCGCACACAGGTTCTATTGCTTTTGGACAACGGCGGTAATTCAATGTGGGTCCATGCTCAAAAAGTCCAAACACTTTTTGCAAAAATTAAACGCCGTTTTCCGCAGGATTTAAAAACCTACTATTTCCACAATGCAATTTACGATCAGGTTTATGAAGACGAAGCCCGCCGCAAAGCTGTCTCTCTGCATAATGTTATGGAAAACAGTCCTGATTATCGGGTTTTCATTGTTGGAGATGCCTACATGGGTCCCCACGAATTGCTGGCACCATTTGGCTCAATTGAATTTCGGGAAGAATCGTCCACGCCTAGTCTGGAAAATTTAAAAACCCTGCATGAACATTTTCCTTTTGTAGTCTGGATCAATCCTACTCCCAAACAATACTGGAGCCGGACCGTTGCACCCTATGTCCAACAGGTTTTTCAAATGGAACCGCTCACAATCAACGGCATCCTTGAGGCTGCGAAATACATGAACAGTATCAAGCATTTTTAGGCTAACATTTTCATTATAAAGAGAATGCAATGAAATTGAATTTCATCTTACTGTTGACAGTTGCATTGACATTTTGGACATCCGTCCTGCAGGCTGGAACCGGAGACGGCTTGGGGTTGTTTCTGGATTTTGGACAACTAAATGCGGTTAATAATGAAACTGAGGCAGAATATCAGACTTCCAAAATAGGTGGTGTCCAGTATGACTATCAGTTCGCTTTGGGTGATTCTTTTTCTTTCTCACTTTTCGGTACAGAATTCGGCGGAAAAGGCGTATTGCCGGACAACACAAAATATGAATATTACAAGGCAGGCATCCTTGGCGCAGAATTGAGAGCATGGATGGGACCATTATTTATTGGAATGCATGCAGGACAATATTTTCTGACATGGATTGAATCGCAGAGTTCTTATTCCGGAATTCAATGGAGTAGCGGAAGTGGATGGGGTTTTGGACTTGAAGGTGAATCCGGTTGGTCTCTTGCATGGTACAGTGAAAAAAGCGAAAAAATCATTTTCGACGACCTTCCGGAACAACGTGTAGAAGGTCAGCGAATACTCCTTGGCTACCGCTGGCGTTAATCCAGTTCCGGAAAATTATTTCAGGGACAGGGATTGGGAATTCGGTTATGAATGGCTTCAATACCAGCCAGCACTTCATCTGAAAGCATCAACTCAGCACTCGCCAGATTTGTTTCCAACTGCCTGACTGAAGTTGCTCCCAGCAGTACACTTGTCAAAAACGGCCGACTGCGCACATAGGCTAAAGCCATCTGCGCCGGATCCAAAGCGTGTTCGTTTGCCAGACGTACATAATCTCGGGTTGCCTTTAAAGCATTTTTTGTCTGGTAACGTTGAAACCGTGAAAACCTCGTCAAACGTGCCTGTGCAGGTTTTTGTCCCTCCAGATATTTTCCTGTCAACATGCCAAAAGCCAACGGAGAGTAAGCCAGCAGACCAACGGATTCCCTATACGTTATTTCTGCCAGTCCGGATTCAAAAGTACGGTTGAGCAGACTAAACGGATTTTGAATACTAACCACTTTTTTCCAGCCGTATTTTTCAGACAGACTGAGATAGCGCATCATGCCCCAGGGAGTTTCATTTGAAACCCCAAATGCTCTGATTTTTCCTGCACTCCGCAAATCTTCCAATGCAGCCAGTGTTTCCGAAATTTCGACATTTTCGATTTCTGCATCTTCCGGTGCTTCAAATCCGCGTTTTCCAAAAATATTAACATTCCGGTCCGGCCAGTGAATTTGATAGAGATCGATTGTTTCTGTTTTTAAACGGGACAGACTTCCTTCAAGTGCAGATTTAAGATTTTTGGCAGTGAGATGATTTGAGCCGTCACGAATATAACTGCCCATTGCACGCGATTCTACAGTTGGCCCCACTATTTTTGAGGCCAAAACAACGTGCTGCCGGCATTTTCTTTGCTGCAGCCATTTGCCGATAATTTGTTCAGATCTGGTAAAAGTTTTTTCCTGCGGAGGCACTGGATACATTTCTGCAGTGTCAATGAAATTAATACCTGCAGCAAATGCACAATCCATTTGCGCAAAAGCTTCCTCTTCAGAATTCTGTTCTCCAAAAGTCATGGTACCGAGTCCCAGGCAGCTGACTGCAATTCCGGAATTTCCTAAAATATTTTTTTTCATTTCCGGTACTTAATTTGAAGATAACCCTGAACTCTGCAGTTCTTTTTTTGCACGTTTTGCAAAAGAGGATTTTGGATAGTTTTTGATTAATTCCTGCCGCAAAACTTTTTGTTTTTCTTGCTCACCAAGTTCCCGCATGGCAGTTGCTAAATAAAACAGAGCCAGTGGAACCTGTTTGCTTTCAGGATATTCCCGCAGAAAAACTCCATAATGTGAGGCTGCCTGTTTGGCATGACCCTGTCTTAAAAATCCGTTGGCAAGTGCCAGTAGTATTTCTGCTTTTAGTTTCGAGGGCTTTTTTGATTTCAAAATATTTTGCAACTGTACAACTGCCTGATCCGGATTTCCTGCCTGCAGTGCCAGCAGCCCCCGAAGGATTTGCTGTTGATTTCGTGAAAATCCGGCTGAAGTTGCTTCAATTTTTTTTAGCTTTTTTGCAAATTGTTTTTGTTTTTTTTGCAAAATCGAAAGCTGTTTTTTCAGACCGGACTCTTGTTTCTGCAGCAGCGACAGCTGTCTTTCAAATTTAATTTTGTTTTTGCGCAGTTCAACAAAACCGTTTTGCAGAGATTCAAGCAGATCCTGCGGAGGCAGAGTCTGTTCGAGTTCATTATTGCGTATCAGCAGATCTGCAGTTAGTGCCTGCAGACGCTGCAATAATCCCTCCTGCTCCTGCAGCGTTTTCTGGAGTGCAGCAATTGCATCAGTGTTTTTTTCAGGCAGTGTTTTTTGAGTCGGAGTACTGCTGCAGCCAAGAGTAAAAATAAGTAACAACAGTGAAAACAGCAGGTAGCGTTTCTGTAATATGTTTGTGCTGTTATTTTGTCTAATTTTCTGCATTTTATTAATTTTTGAGCTGAAGAATAAAGTGGAACTATTTCAAATCACTACATAAATCCGCAGATTCCGTTGGCAATTTGACTATTTGCTCCAGACCGGATTTGTTTCTGAAATGGAGGGTGGATTTGTGGTAACCCTGACAGTTCTTCCTCCTAAAGAAGACATGTAATATAACTTTGCTCCATTTTTCTTTTTTGCAGAAAAAACAAGCTGTTTACCATTAGGAGACCAGTCGGGTTTTTCCGAATCATAACGTCCAAATGTCAGTTGAAGATGCCGTCGGGTGAGTAAATTATATTTGAAAATTTGGAAAAAACCCTTTTTCTGCCTTTCGTAAACTAACTTAGTTCCATCCGGAGACCATTTGGGCGAACTGTTGTAGTTGCCGCGAAAAGTTATCCGTTCAGTTTTGTGACTCAGAAAATCGTGAAGATAAATCTGCGGCCGGCGTGGTCGGGCACTGTCTGAAACGAAAGCCAGCTTCCGGCCGTCCGGAGATACCTGAGGTGAAGTTTCCAGACTTTTCCAGGCAAAAATACGTTCCAGTTTTGCATCTGCAAGCTGGTAGCTGTAGATATCTGCATTTCCCTTCTTCATCAGGGTCAACAAGATCGACTTACCATCCGGATTCCAGCTGGCACCCAGTGGTTGAAATCCGGAAGGAAAAGTGAAAATTTTGGCACGCAGCCGAATTGCCGGTTGAATTGCCAACTGTGCACTGGAGCGGGTTAGTGTGGTGTAGATAATATTTTGACTGTCAAAAGACCAGCTCGACAGGTTGTTTGAACCAAGATTATATGAGAAACGTTTTTGCAGAGTTCCATCATAACTACTAAGCATGATGTTTTTTCGACGCTTTGCTTTTTGTGCAGTGTAGGCAATTCTACTCGCTGAAACACCTTTGAATTTCAAAGTTTTTTCCACAAACCAGTCGGCCAGCTGCAGTCCCAGCATTCTCAAATCCTCCTGCTTCGGCAGCGGAAATGACTGCTGAGAAAGCGGTTTTTTCAGTTCCGGAGTCCGGAGTGTAATTTCGAGCTGGGATGAATCATTTTTTTGTGCCAAATCCAACTGAAAACTAATTTCTTCGGCTTGCTCAAAACTTGCTTTTGTTCCGTAAATTATTTGAAAATAAAGTGTTTTTTCTAAATTTGCCTTGATAACTTCCTGCAGTGGAAGCAACTCAGCTCTGGCATTTTTTAACAGTCCAACTTTGAGGGGAACAAACTTGGGGTTTGTGATTTCAATATACTCAATTGCAGAAACAGGACTTGCAGAAAAAACCGCAAACATCACCAAGTACAAAAAAATCCAACCGGTTTTCCTGCAAAATCCAAGTCTGCAAACTGCATTTGTGTACTTCACTAACATCTCATTTCCGGAAGTTTGCCGGCGTAAACCGGACACCAAATTTGTATGATTCTTCAAGATATGACTTTGGCAAGGCTGGAAAATAATTTAAGTTTTTCAATAACTTTTTCACAGATTTAAAAAGTACAGTGTTATCCGATTCTTCTTGAACCCAGCTTATTATACGCCCATCTTTGTTGATTTCAAACTGAATCACAACAGCAAGTTGACTTTCGATTAAATGGATCGGCACTTCCCAGCGCTTTGACAAAAAAAGATTGAGATCCTGACGGTATTTTTTCAAATCCACAAGATTGAAACCCGGCAACTTTTTTTTGACCGCTTTTTTTGGCCGCGGAACTGGTTTTAACATTGCCAGCAGTGTGCCTAAACGACTTGAAAACTCTTTTTTTTGAACATCGCCTGCCTGCAGACGGGCCGGATATTTTTCCACCTGCGCCAAAATTCCCTGCAGAGATATTTTTGGTTCAGCAATTTTTATTTTATTTTTAGTTTTTTTGCGGATTCCCTTTTGCGGAGTTGATAAAACTATATCCGGAAAAATTATATCTGCATTGAAATTATGACCTGCTGCATCTCTGGAAAAACCTGTTTCGTCTGCAGAGAAAATCGTTTCGTCTGCAAAAAACGGTGACCAGTCCTGCCAGGGCCAAATATTCCTGTTGATAATACCCGGGTACCAAAACAATAGGGCGCTGAGCAGCAAAACGTGTAATGTCGATGAAAACAAAATTCCGCCTGTAAAACGCCATTTCAAGGACATCAGCCAAACCGACAATTATTCTCCGCTGCGGAACCATGAAAGCCGCGAAGAGAGGTTGTGAAAAAAATAATTTTTTTCCAGAAATATTAATTTTGCTTTGCGTGCAGATTCCCTGATCAGCACCTCATCGCCAATTTTCAGCGGCACTTTTTCTTTACCGTCTGCAGAAAGATATATTTCTTTTTCATGTGTCTGCTCTGCAACTTTGAGCTTTACCTGTGAATCACCGCTTACTACCAGGTGTCTGGATCTGAAGTCATACTCATTCAAACCTGCGATAATCATGCAGCTTAACTCCGGCATCACAATTGGTGAACCTGCAGCCAGCAGATAAGCAGTACTTCCAGTTGCAGTTCCCACAATGATTCCGTCACCGCGCACACGCCGGATATGTTGTTCATTGATAGTCAATTCAACTGCAATCAGTCTGGTTGCACCGCGCACAACAATTTCATTCACTGCGTAATCAGTGCCGTCGGGATGACTGCACTCAAGCACAGATCTCTCACTGATAATGTATTTTCCCTGCTGCACCCTCTGCAGCATTTCAGTCAACTCTTCACGGTCACCTGCAGTCAAAAAACCGACATTTCCAAAATTAACTGCCAGCACAGGACAATGCGGGAAACGGTTCAGTGCAGCCAGTACAGTACCGTCTCCACCAAATGAAATAACTAAATCTAAAGTGTCACCGTTATTTTCTGTATCAACAAGTGCAACAATTTCAATATTATGCTTTGCTGACCACTCCTGCAGTAACTCCTGCAGCGGAAGTTTTAACTGCTGAGAAAAAACACCTGCTCTGCGCAAATTAATTTTATTTTCTTTCACTACATTTTCTTTGAAAATTAACCAAGTCTTTACAGCATCTTCGGGTACTTTCGGCTTGCTTGTCAAGTAAAAAACATGCTGAATCCTCAGCAATGTCAATTGAAAACTACTATTATTTACTCCTTAATAGTGTAAAACATGCCGGCAGTTCAACTGCAGAACAATGATTTTATTATCCGCTAAACTCTTTTTTAACTCTGGCAGCAATGAAATTCTGCAAAGACATTAATTCAGTAACTTTGCCTGCATCTGTTGAGTTCTTGAAAAATTGTTTAAAAACGATTCACTAATTAGTCTCAAACTTGCGTTTGCAAAACAAATGTGAAAAAATCTATAAGTTAAAATCATAAAATATATACGGATAATACAGTGAATACATTTTTACGAAATATCGGAATCTGGCTGGTGATTGGTCTCGTAATGCTGATGCTCTTTAATCTCGTCGGCCCCAGAGAATCCAATGAAAGAAAAATTACTTTTTCAGAATTTATTTCTCAGATTGAAACAGGATCAGTCCTTGAAGTTTCAATCCGCGGAAGCCAAATTCATGGAGTCAGTGATACCAACGGTTCTTTTCAAACACAGACACCAAACTATCCTGCACTCTTTGAAATCCTGGACCGTCATCAGGTAAGAGTACAGGTTGAACCGACTGACCAGACCAGTTTATTTATGGCCATCCTCAACAGTTGGCTGCCGATGATCCTGATCATTGGAATCTGGCTCTTCTTCATGCGTCAGGTTCAGGGTGGCGGCAACCGTGCAATGGGTTTTGGAAAAATCCGCTCCCGAATTACCAATACTGAAGATAATCCTGTTAAATTTTCTGACGTTCAGGGGATTGACGAGTCACGTGAAGAACTGGAGGAAATTGTAGATTTTCTCCAAGATCCCGGAAAATTTGAAAGACTGGGAGGAGAAATACCGCGTGGTGTTTTACTGATGGGAGAACCTGGAACTGGAAAAACGCTGCTGGCCAAAGCCATTGCCGGTGAAGCTGCAGTTCCTTTTTTCAGCATCAGCGGTTCTGATTTTGTGGAAATGTTTGTCGGAGTTGGTGCAAGCCGTGTCCGCGATATGTTTGCCCAGGGTAAAAAAAATGCACCCTGCATCATTTTCATTGACGAAATAGATGCCGTAGGACGCAGCCGCGGTGCTGGTCTTGGTGGTGGAAATGACGAACGGGAACAGACTCTGAATCAACTTTTGGTTGAGATGGATGGTTTTGAAGTCAATGAAGGTATTATTGTCATTGCAGCCACCAACCGTCCGGATGTACTCGATCCTGCCCTGCTGCGACCGGGACGTTTTGACCGCCATGTTGTTGTACCTGCACCGGATATTAAAGGACGGGAAAACATCCTCAAAACCCACAGTAAAAACATTGAACTTGATAAAAAAGTCAGTTTGAATAAAATTGCCCGCGGAACCCCGGGATTCACTGGTGCAGATTTAGCAAATCTGGTCAACGAAGCAGCGCTTTGGGCAGCACGTCAGGATAAGGAAACCGTGGGTAACGAGGATTTTGAATATGCCCGCGACAAGGTCATGATGGGTGCAGAACGAAAAAGCCTCATGATCGATGATAAAGAAAAAGAAACTACTGCATATCATGAGATTGGACATGCACTGGTGGCAGCTGGAATCGAAGAAGTTGATCCTGTACACAAAGTCAGCATTATTCCGCGCGGACGTGCTTTAGGTGTCACGATGCTGCTGCCAGAAGAAGACCGGCACAGTTATAACAAACGCTCTTTGCTGGGACAGATAACCATGACAATGGGAGGACGTGCGGCAGAACAATTAGTTTTTAAACGTTTCACAACCGGTGCCAGTGATGACCTGAAAAAAGCTACTGAACTGGCGCGTAAAATGGTTTGCCAGTGGGGAATGAGTGAGAAGCTTGGTCCGCTGACTTATACCGGAGATTCCGGGCAGGTTTTTCTTGGACGTGATTTACAGCAGCACTCCCAATACAGTAACGAATCTCTGCGGTTGATTGATGAAGAAGTCCTGGATATTCTGAACACTTCTTATAAACGTGCAACAAAGATTTTAAAAAAATACCGCAAAGCGCTTGATTCTCTGGCAGCAATCCTGCTTGAAAAAGAAACAATTGACGGCGAGCAGGTTCTGCAGCTAATGCAGGAAATTACGCCAAAAACGAAAAAAACTGTGTCAAAAAAATAACTTTTTTGCTGACATAAATAATTTCCAGAAAAAAGAGTTATTTTTCATTATCAATTATTTAAGATGGTTCCGTAAAAAGTTGTCATTCCCGCAAAAGAGGGAATGACAAACAGGTGTACCGTTTGGACTTTTTACAGGTTCATCATTTAAGATTTCAACTGTAGTCTAAATGAAATATTGTTGAGTTCAGACTATAATCGAACCCATCAGAGATTAATCTAAAACCCCATTTCCTTATCAGGAGACTTTGCAGTGGAAACACTTTTGCCGATTTTCAGTGGTAACTTTTCCCTTCGCTGGCAGGATCTGTTTGATATTGTCCTCCTTTCATTAATTTTTTACCGCATTCTACTGCTGATCCGAGGAACGCGAACCATCCCCATGCTGATGGGCTTTGTTTTGCTTTTGGCACTCTATCTGGTTTCGCTGATCATGAATTTGGAAGCCACACAGTTATTGCTGGATAATTTGGGACAATCACTGGTGCTGGTGCTGGTGGTGCTCTTTCAGACTGATATCCGCAACGGTCTGGCACAGATTGGTGTTTTCACTCTTTTCCGTGAAAACAGTCAACAAAAAAGGGATCTTGTAGAAAGCATTCTACATGCCTGCCTGCAGATGACTGAACTCAGAATTGGTGCCCTGATTGTGCTTGAACAGGAAGTAGGACTGAAAAACTTCAGTGACCGCGGCACCTTAATCAACGGCACTGTCAGTGAACAGCTTTTGCTGAGTATTTTCAACCCTGCGTCACCACTGCATGATGGTGCAGTGATCATCAGCAACAAGGGTGAACTCCTGGCAGCTCAGTGTATCTTGCCGGTTTCAATGAACAGTCGTCTCAGTTCTGCTCTCGGTACAAGGCACCGTGCTGCAATCGGCCTGACTGAAGAAACTGATGCAGCAGTACTGATAGTATCTGAAGAGCGCAAGGAAATCAGTCTCAGTTACCGTGGACAGTTGATTCGTGGAAAAAATGAGGATATCCGCAAAGCTCTGCTGGATGTACTTGCCGGAAACATTCCTGAGGCCATCAGGGCAAAGGAAACAAAGGACACCTTCAGAAAATCAAAATTAAAGCAGACCAGACAAAATTCGACTGCAGCCGCTAATTTAAAAAAAGAGGACAAGCCTCCTCCTGAATCAAACTGAACTGACACATGCGCATTAACATTTCCTTCAAAGTACTTGCAGTAGTCCTGGCAGTTTTTGTCTGGTTCCTGGCTCGAAAATCCGGAGAGCCGATTCAAATGAGTTTTTATGCTCCGGTTGTTTTTAAAAACGTTTCTCCTGCTTTTCAGGTCACTTCAAATCCGCCGCAGGTTAACATTGTGGCACACACAAACAGCAGGGAGTCTTTTAATCCACTCGAAATTCAGGCTGTTTTGGATTTGGATAAAGCCCAGCAGGGAACGCTTTCCTATGTGCTGACTGAAAAAAATATTTTATCGCCCGTTAAGGTGCAGATTACGCGCATCCATCCCTCGCAGATTACAGTCAGCATCGAGGAGTTGATTGAAAAATCTTTCTCGATCAAACCGCGCTATCAGGGTACTCCTAAAAAAGGTTACCTTTTGGATAATATCAAAATCGTTCCGGATACTTTGACCATGCGCGGTCCAAGCTCCGTGCTGGAAAAACTGGATCATATTTCTGCACATGGAATTGAACTCGAAGGTCTGAAAGAAAGTGTGACTGTCCGTGTAGATCTGGATTTACCAAGAGGTAATGTACAGATAATTGATCAGAATGTTGATTATTATTCTGCAGTTATAACCATCAAAAGTTTGCCAATCAAGAAAAGTTTTGCCAATGTTCCGGTATATTTGCGCAACATCGAATATGTGAGTGTTATTAATCCAAAAACATTCAATGTTTTCGTTGAAGGACCGGAAGATTTGATTCAGGCAATTGACCGCGAACAGCTTTTTGGTGAAATTGATCTTTCAACATTTGAGCCTGGAGAGTATCCTAAAGTCAGCCCCAACGTCGTTGTTCCTGCAGGAATCACTGTACTGCAGCAGTGGCCGATTATTTCTGTCTGGGTTAAGAATGAAAAAATAATAAACAACTAAGATGAACCACTAATAATTCAAAACTAAACACTTTTTTGCAGAACTATCAATTTTGATGACACAGTAAAAATATTAAAAAAACATGACTGCATTACACATCAACATCGACCATGTTGCAACAGTTCGGCAGGCCCGTCAAATCAGCGGACCGGATCCAGTACTTGCAGCAGGACTGATAGAACCGGCTGGTGCAGACGGCATCACCATTTATTTTTGTGGGAATTTCGCAGGCAGTACAGGAAATGAGAGAAATCATCTCCTGTAATTCATAATTAAGCAAAACTTATAAAAAGACTAAAACCGTGACATTTCGAGCAATGCGAGAAATACTACATTTGCTAAAAACTAATATTTTTAAGATTTCTCTCTGCGGTTTGAAAAAACTATAGAGGATCTTAAACTATTTACGAAACCTCAGATCAAATTATGACCAAAGAAATAATCATCAATCACACTTCGCATGAAACACGGGTTGCCGTGATGGACGGCGGTGTGCTCTCTGAACTTTACCATGAGCGTGAAAAATCAATGCGTGTTGTGGACAATATTTACAAGGGTAAGGTATTAAATGTTTTACCGGGAATGGACTCTGCTTTTGTGGATATTGGTACAGATCAGGCAGCTTTTTTACACATTGACGACATTCTTCCGGAGGATGAAATTCTGGGAAAACCTGTCAAAAAAAATGGAGATAAACAGCAGATTGCACAGTTGATCAAAGAAGGTCAGGACGTGCTGGTGCAGGTTTCCAAAGGCCCAATTGGAACCAAAGGTGCGCGTATCACAAGCCATGTTTCGATTCCCGGCAGAAATCTGGTTTATCTGCCGACTTCACAGACACTTGGTGTTTCACGTCAAATCAGCCAGGAAAAGGAGCGCGAACGACTGCGTGATGTGGTGGAACGTCTCCGGCCGGAAAATTCCGGTTTTATCATCAGAACGGTTGCCGAAGGACACACTGAAGAAGATTTGCATTCTGATATCAATTACCTGGTTTCGATTTGGGGTGATATCCTGGAAAAATACAAAACCCTGCCTGCACCTTCACTTTTACATTCAGATTTAAATGTAATTTTCCGGACAATCCGTGACCTTTTTTCTGCAGACATCCGCAAACTGGTTGTTGATGACAAAAAGCAGTATCAAAAAGTCCGCCAGTTCGTGCGCTCCTATTTGCCGCGTTACAGTTCGATCATTGAAAATTATGTCAAACCGGAACCTGTTTTCGATCATTTTGGTATTGAAAATGAGATCGACCGTGCACTTGGCAACAAGGTCTGGCTGCGTTCAGGAGGACATCTGGTCATTGATCAGACAGAAGCCCTCACTGCAGTTGATGTCAATACCGGACGTTTTGTGGGTAAGGAAAGTCATGAAAAAACCATTCTGCGTACCAACATTGAAGCTGCAGAGGAAATTGTTTATCAGCTGCAGCTGCGCAATATCGGCGGCATCATCATTATCGATTTCATCGATATGGAAACCCAGCAGCATCGGCAGATGGTTTATCAGACACTAAAGGACCGCCTGCGAACTGATAAGGCCCGCAGTAAGATTTTGCAGATCAGCGAAATGGGTCTCGTAGAAATGACACGCAAACGGGACCGTGAAAATCTCAACCGCTACCTGCGTGATCACTGTCCTTATTGTGAGGGCAGCGGCCAGATTAAATCTTCCTCAACAGTCAGCTACGAAGCTTTCCGTGAAGTACGGCGCAGTTGTCGTAGAAACACAAAAGGTTCAATTGCAGTCTATCTGCATTCTGATGTTTACCGCTACATCCAGCATGAAGAACAGGAAGCAGTTCAGTCACTGGAAGAAGAAATGGGACGCAGCATCAGTTTTAAATCATCCGATGATCTGCATCACGAACAATTTGAATTATACGAATACTGATGCAAAACGAATTAGCCGAGCAAAATTTTCAGCAGCATCTGGCAAAAAACGTATATCCGGGACGCGGTATTGTGCTTGGCCGCAGCCTAAATAATTCATGGTTGCTGATTTACTGGATCATGGGTCGCAGCTCAAACAGTAGAAATAGAATTTTCAGGCACCAAAACGGAATCCTGCGTACCGAAGCGGCAGATCCTTCTCTGGTTGAAGATCCGGCGCTGATCATCTACAATGCCATGCGGGATCTTGACGGAAAGATTATTATCAGCAACGGAAGTCAGACTGATACCATCTATGATGGTTTGGCTGCCGGCAGCAGTATTTATACTGCGCTGCAGACTGAAAAACATGAACCGGATGCACCGAATTTTACACCGCGGATTTCAGCTTTAATTGAGCTGCAGAAATCTGTCATGACTTTGTCAAAAATCAGCAAAAGTGATTTCTCGGCAGAGCATTCCGTTTATAACTATTACCGCTATGCAGACATTCCTGCAGGATTTGGTTATTGCCTGACGACATACATGGGTGACGGAAATCCGCTGCCGTCTTTTCGGGGTGATCCGCTTCTGCTGCCGCTTGAGGCTAATGCTGAAGAAACTGCAGAAAGATACTGGCAGGCACTCGATGCAGATAATCGAATATCACTGGCAGTCCGCGAATTTGACGGTTCTGCAGATGACAGTCTAAAAATTATTAATCGTTTCCAGCATAAAAATTAAATACCGGCTGATTCAGCATTATTTCCGGAAACTAACTGAGAGGGAGAGCTTATGGCAACTGTAGAGGAAAACAAGCAAAATACAGAGTCTGATGCAGAAGAAATTCTGACTGAGGAAGAACTCGAACTTGGGCTTGATTTAGAAAATGAGGATCTTGCAGAGTTGATTCTTGATATCGAAGAAGATGAGGCTGAGGAAGAGCAGGAAAATGAGTTGGCTGCAGAAACAAGTATCAACGCTCTTGAGGAGCTTCCACCACTGGAAGAAGAGGATTTGCTGGACCTTGAAAATGAGGCTTTTGAGGAAGAAGAGGAGGAGGCTGATTTTTCAGATTCTATGTCGGCTGATGCGTTTTTAAATAAATTTTCTGAAGATGAAATAAATCCACTCAGCTTTACAGGAACGCAGGTAGTAATATATGCAATCGAAAAAAATCAGGCTGATCAGTTGGGACAATACCTGGAGGAACGTGCCGGCTTAGAGGTTGATTATGTCACTAAAAGACAAAACCTCTGGCGCCTGTTAAAAATAGATCCTTTTGATCTGGTAATCATCGAAACCGGTACTGCAGGAAATCCTGCTGCTTTAGAAGTTCTGCAGCAGACAAAAGATCAGTTTCCTGAGGTTCATTTTATTTGTCTTTCCGGACCTGTAAGTTTAGAAAAAAGGCTGCAGTTTCTGAATGCCGGCGCCCTGGATTATTTGATCCGACCCGTGCATTTTTCATCAATTGCACAAAGCATTCTTTTGCAGCTGAGCCGCGCGGATGTTGAAGAAAATGAGGCTGATATCATCAATCTCGTTTCTGAAGCAGAAGATATTCCCGAAGAAATTTCCTTGCTTGATCCTGAAGCTGACCCCCCGTTGGAGGCAGAAGAAACATATCCTGACGAAAACCTGAACGGTACCTCCCTGCAGTCCGATGATTCAGTACTGACTGAAGAAATCGATTTGGTTGATGAGGATTTTTAATCTTTGTTTATGAAGGAATCCTGCATCCCACTTCCTCCAATAGATCACCCTGATGGTGTAACTACGATTGATGCCGCTTATGTCCGGCCCGGTTTTGCTGCCAGCCACTTGCTGGTAGAAAACGGTTATGCCGCTTTCATTGATACCGGAACCACACTTTCTGTGCCTTTACTGCTCAAGGTTCTTGAAGAAAAAAGAATTACGCCGGAAAAAGTGACACACGTGATGCCAACTCACGTTCACCTTGATCATGCCGGTGGAGCCGGAGCACTGCTGCAGGAATTTCCGAATGCCGTTTTGGTGGTCCATTCCAGAGGAGCAAGACACCTGATCGATCCCGCAAAACTGATTGCCGGCACAATTGCAGTTTACGGGGAGGAAAACACTCGCAAACTTTATGGCACAATCATTCCGGTTCCGGAAGAGCGGATAATAATTGCAGAAGACGAAAGCCGCCTCGATTTTCACGGACGCTCCCTGCTTTTACTTGATACGCCTGGACATGCACGACATCATTACAGTGTGATTGATGAACGCTCAAACACTCTCTTTTCCGGCGATAATTTTGGAATTTCCTACCGCGAATTTGATAACGAAAACGGTGCTTTTATTTTTCCAACAACAACTCCGGTTCAGTTTGATCCCGAAGCCATGCAGAAAACGCTGAAGCGGCTGTTGAGTTACAAACTGCAGGCAGTTTATCTGACTCACTTCGGCAGGGTTACAAATGTTGAGAAACTGGGACAGGATTTACTTGGCTGTCTGGATCAATTAGTTGAAATGGCTTTGGATTTAAAACAGCAAGGCAGGGCTGAGCAGACTCAACTTGCGGCTGGTGTACGCACAATTTTCAAAGACAGACTTCGCAGTCACAATTGTCAACTGCCTGAAAAATTTCAGGATGAACTGCTGGTCCATGATTATCAGCTCAACGCACAGGGGATTGGAGTCTGGCTTGAGCGGAAAGTTTAATTCATAACAAATGTGAGGGATCTTCACCGTTATTCTATTAGCTGATCCTAAGCATTTTATAAATAGAATGTGTCATCCCGAACTAATGTGAGGGATCTTATTGAAAGAGTTCTCACTACTTTCAAAAAGACAGACTTAGAAAACTTTTTTCGACTATCTCAACTGTTACTTAATTTCCTCGACAATGGTCCGCACAATCGGTACCTGAACATACCCGCTTTCGACGCTCCAGAAATAGTAATAACCACTTGCGGCACCACGTTCGTCTTTGTGGGTGGTAACCTTTCCGTCCCGTACAGTCCAACTTTTAACGATGGTTCCGCTGTCGGCAACATATGAAACACGAAGATCTTTTCCTAAAACATTATCGGCCTGTTTGAAAATCTTATTCCTCGATTCTTCTGTACAGCCGCCCAGAAAAAGCAGAAAGAGCAGCAATATAAATATCGTAATATTTGTCTTTGGCATATATCCTTTTTTGTTTCCGGTTAAAGTAGTTATTAATATACCTATCATACTGTATTATTAATTTTAATCACACCAAATCTGGTGTCACCTTTTTTATAATTATAAACACACTGTTGCATTCCTGCGCAAGCAGGAATCCAGCAACATGTAAGTTTCAGAAATAACAGATTGACGCTCCCCGATCAAGCCGAGGACAAGCTTCGCAGGAATGACATAATTGTCTCTTATTTTGACTTATTGCGAATTCATCAAAATTCTGCCGTTAACAATTATTGTCCGTTATCGGGCTTATATTCCGGAACAAGTCTTTTCATGGATGCTAATGCGGAGTTCAGATCACGTTTTGAAATGGCTTCGCTAAGTAGTTGGATTTCTTTTTGGAGTACTTCGGATTCAGGGAGAGGTTCTTCCGATGAGAAAATGCGGGGATGCTTTGTCGGTTGTGATTTGGCGGGATCAATGAGGAGTTCTTCATAGAGTTTTTCACCGGGACGCAGACCGGTATATTGCAGCGGAATATCTTTTTCAGGAACTAAACCGCTGAGTTCAATCATTTGCAGAGCAAGGTCCCGGATCTTAACTGGTTGTCCCATGTCCAGCAGAAATACCTCACCGTTTCTGGACATTGCACCAGCCTGAATGACGAGACGCGCAGCTTCTCCGATACTCATAAAATAACGTGTAATTTCCGGATGAGTCACTGTAATCGGCATGCGCTTTTTAATTTGTTCACGGAACAGCGGAACCACAGACCCGCTGCTGTCCAGTACATTGCCGAAACGAACGATGCCTATCCTACGTTCCGGAAAACGTCTGGCTGCGTCCTGCACAATCATTTCTGCAATTCGTTTTGAGGCCCCCATCACGTTGGTTGGGCGCACCGCTTTGTCTGTAGAAATTAAAACAAACGCCTCCACTTCTGCTTCAATGCATTTTTCAACCAGTGCCTTTGTTCCAAGTGCATTGTTGCGTAAACCTTCAAGCGGATTTTCTTCAACCAGCGGCACATGCTTGTAGGCCGCAGCATGGTAAACAGTATTTATCTGATGTTCGTGCAGTATGTTTTTTAAGAGCGCGGTGTCCTGTATTGACCCCAGACAGGGCACAATTGGAACCGAACTCAGGTTGCGGAAAGCGCGCTCGATGTGGTAGAGCGAAAATTCATTCAGTTCAAGCAGAACCAGCAGTTTTGGAGAATCCCGTAGAATTTCGCGGCACATCTCACTGCCGATTGAACCGCCGGCACCGGTTACTAAAATAGTTTGTCCTTCAATATCCTGATGCAGCAGTTTTTCATCCGGAACAATTTCGTCCCGCCCCAGCAAGTCCGCAATATCAACTTCCTGCAGCTGCGAAGCATCGGCAGTTCCGCGCATCAGCTGGTCTGCAGTCGGCAGAACGCGTACCCCAACTTTGAGCAAACGGATTTGCTGAAGAATGTTTTTTCGCTCCTCGTGTTTCACACCCGGCAATGCGAGCAGCACCCAGTCCAGTGGAATTTTGGCATGCAGTGCCTGCAAAGCAGTAAATGAAATTATTGAAATTCCACGAACCATTCCGCCCTGGAGCTTAGGATTATCGTCCACAAACGCTGCAAGCTGATATCTGCCTTCCTGGCGCAGTGAATCATATAACTGCAGACCGGCGGATCCGGCACCATAAATTACCACCCGTTGCAGATTTTCACGCTGCTGCGGTTCAACCACGTGCAGACGCACTACCCAGCGAATCATCAGGCGGGTCGACAATAAACCCAGGAATGAGAATGCAGCACTCATTACAATGATTGAACGCGGAATGCGATATTCTTCCAGCATTAAATCCAGCAGCGCAAACAGCCCGGCACCGAGCAATACTGAACGTAAAAGCAAAACCAGCAGTTCAGAACCGGCATGGCGCAAAACGGAACGATACAATCCGCTGATCAGCAAAGCCAGCATCTGCACTGCAATCAATACCCAGATTCCTTCAGACAAAATCCGAAATTGATGTTCCAGGGAGTTCGGATCAAAACGTACCGCAAATGCCAGCAGCATTGCAAAACACAATACCACAAAATCAAAACACATTAAAAATGCGGCTTTGACTCGGCGAGGCAAATCAGCTAAAATTTTTAAAATATTACTCAAAAATTAATCATTTGTCTGGGTGAGATAATGTGTGTTAAAAAAGATCAGTGTTTATCAGTGTCCATCAGTGGTTTCATAAAATGATGCGTTCCCATTCCAGTCAGTATTTTTATGGCAATATTCGGTAAGCAAAATAATTAAGTATTGTGTCCCTTTAATTATTGAAAAACGCAGACATGGACCCCGTTACTTGTACTCTTGCCAAGGATTTATTAACTGCAGCTGTGTATCCTTAAAATCATTTACATTTCTTGTTATCAAGGTCATTTGATAATGGCGAGCAGTTGCTGCGATCAGTGAGTCCATTAATGGCATAGCTAGACCACGAGATTCTAAATCGGCAGTCATTAACCCCCACTGCTCTGATACATCGACAGATATAGGTAGGATTCTTGAGCTAAAGCTTTCTTTCATTTGATTTAGCCATACTGTTAAATCACTTTTTCTGTGAGAGAAAGGTAATTTGGCCACTCCTCTTTGTAGCTCCCCCCATGTAATGGAAGATATGTAGAGATTTTGTTCATTTTGTTGCTCCATCCACCCCAGGACCAACTTGGATGGCTCTTGCTTTACAAACTCAGAAAGAAAACAGGTGTCCAGCAGATAGCTCATAATGCTACTTTTCTGACACCCTCTTGAGAACGAGTAATATCTAGTTCATTTCCACGAGGAGCTTGTTTGAGTATCTGGTTTAGGGAAACGGTTTTTGTTAGTTTCTGGTACTCGCTTGCTGCCAGGATCACAACCTCACTTTTACCTCTGCGAGTTACCATCTGAGCACCTTCCGTTAATACCAAATTTACCACCTCACTAAAATGACTCTTTGCTTGTTGTAGTTGCCATGTATGCATATATTTTTCTCCTTTTTCAATATGGTCAGTCTGACCATTGTATGCTTTTTTGACATTAGTGCAATGCTTTTTATTTTGGATCCACTTCAAAACTCAAATGTAAGTATTGTGTCCCTTTAACTATTTACCACAGATGGACACAGATGGACACAGATAACTGTATAATGCATATCTGTGTTAATCTGTGTCCATCAGTGGTTAAAACGCAACGCAAAGATCAGTGTTTATCAGTGTCCATCAGTGGTAATCCCCACCCCAAAGATCAGTGTTTATCAGTGTCCATCAGTGGGAAACCCCACCCCAAAGATCAGTGTTTATCAGTGTCCATCAGTGGTTTCATAAAATGATGCGTTCCCATTCCAGTTTGGGATGTTTAAAATTCAATAGTAAGCCGACTCGCAGTCCAGTTATCTTCAGATAGTTGATGATCTGGGCTTTTTCGTTATTGCCAATTGATTTGATCACCTTGGTATCAACAATGATTTTATCGAACAAAATCAGGTCAGGAATATATTCACCAACCTGAACTGATTTGTAGAAAACCGGAAAACGGGGTTGTTGCTTGTAAGGAAGTCCTTGCTGTTTAAACTCGACAACTAAAGCATTTTCATACGGTTTTTCCAATAAGCCATGCCCCAACGAGTTCAACACCTCAAATGCACAACCAATAATTTTGTGTGTTTCTTCCTGATATAAATATCTGTGTGTATCAGTGTCCATCAGTGGTAACCCCCAACCCAAAGATCAGTGTTTATCCGTGTCCATCAGTGGTAAACCCCCAA
>JACNJW010000030.1 GCA_014382365.1 SAR324 cluster bacterium | reverse complement strand
CATCTTCATTCTGGCTCATTGAAGCCGTAACTGCGAGGAGGAACCATTCCATTGATATTAATCACTTTTATCATGCTTAAAAACACACTCAAAATTCATATCGGCTGGGGTCACTGTGATCCTGCAAAAATCGTCTTTTATCCAAATTATTTCATTTGGTTTGACCAGAGTGCACATCACTTGTTTGACAAGGCGGGTGCAAACATGGGGGACTTGATGGAACAATATGGAGTCGTTGGTCTGCCCATTGTAGATGCACATTCAGAATTTCTTTATCCCTCACAATATGGTGACGTAGTTGAGGTAACCAGTTGGATCAGTGAGTGGCGTGAAAAAACCTTGATTGCTTCACATGAAATCCATAACAATGGGCGTCTGAGTGTAAAAGGTACCGAAGTCCGGGTCTGGGCCAAGCCTCATTCCACTGACCCCAAACGTTTACAGGCACACAGTATTCCTGAGTCTATCAGAAAATGTTTTGAGCTATAAGTCTTGTTTGTTTAATGCTTTCCTGAAATCCTGAAATTCCCACTTTTGCAGTTGTTGCTGCTGGAGTTATTAATAAATTGTTGTTCGCCAAACTTTTCTTGAGAAAATTCACAAATAACACAAACAATTTTATGAATCTGAGAAAATTTATCCAGAAGCCCAGTCTCACAAGTTTAGCAAATACCTGTGGTTGAGCAGCCAAATTCAATCCGGTCGGATTGAACAAACTGCTGGCTTCCCTACCGCAAAATATCGACAGTAATGTGCTCGTTGGTTTTGACACCAGCGATGATGCCGGAGTGTATCTTCTGAATGCTGAACAGGCTTTAGTATTCACCGCTGATTTTATTACACCTCCTGTTGATGATCCTTATTTGTTTGGTCAAATTGCTGCAGCAAACTCTCTTAGTGACGTCTATGCCATGGGTGGCAAGCCCATGTCTTGCCTAAATTTAGTGGGTTTCCCTGCCGGAAAACTAGATGATGAAATTTTGGCCGGCATCGTCAGTGGTGCATTGCAAAAAATAACTGAGGCAGGTGCTGTACTTTTAGGTGGTCACACAACTGATGATGATGAACCAAAATTTGGACTGGCAGTTACCGGACTGGTGCATCCGGATAATATTTGGAGAAATACCGGTGCAAAACCTGGCGATAATTTGATTTTGACCAAGCCTTTGGGAAGCGGCGTCTTGTTTAATGCCAATTTAAAAAAACTGGTTTCCAAAAAAGCCCTTCAGGAATGTCTGGATCTTTTAATAGAGCTCAACAAAACTGCAGCAGAAGTACTGGATAGTTTTGAGGTACATGCTGCAACAGACATCACCGGATTCGGACTGGCCGGGCACAGTCTGGAAATGGTTCCTGGTGAGGACCTGACACTGAATTATAGACTGGCAGATATTCCTTTGATGCTTGAAGCCAAAGAAATGTATCAGCGCGGGGTTAGTACCGGAGTAAATAAAACAAATCGAAATCTGGTTGAAAAAGACTGGATATTTGCAACAGGACTTACAGCAATTGAGCAAGAATTAATGCTGGATCCACAAACCAGCGGTGGGCTCTTAGTCGCTGTTCCGGAGGAACAAACACCTTCCATACTCAAAGCCCTGCACGATGCCGGCGTAGCTTTTGCTGCACAAATTGGTTATGTTAGCAATTTCAATCACGCAAAGTTAATGTTCAACTAAGCTGTCTCGAATCAAACATCAAAACTCCTCTTCTCTCCAAGTTAAGAAAACTACTTGATAATCTTCAGGTTTATTACTATACTGAGGGATTATATTTTATTTATTATATTACAAATATTCACTCAATCCGGATTAGGAAATGAATCCTGCATCACAAAAAGTTCTCGAAAATACAAGAAACATTGGCATCTCAGCCCATATTGACAGTGGAAAGACAACACTCACTGAACGGGTTTTATATTATGCTGGAAAAATACATAAGATAGAAGAAGTGCGCGGTGGCGGTGCCGGTGCTACCATGGACCACATGGAGTTGGAAAAAGAAAAAGGCATCACAATTACCTCTGCGGCCACTACTGTAGAATGGAAAGATACAAAGATCAATATCATTGATACCCCTGGGCACGTTGACTTTACTGTTGAAGTAGAAAGATCGTTAAGAGTTCTAGATGGTGCTATTATGATCCTCTGTGGGGTGGCCGGCATCCAGTCACAATCAATCACAGTAGACAGACAGATGAAACGTTATCGTGTTCCTCGTCTTGCGTTTATTAATAAATTAGATCGAATGGGAGCAGACCCGCATAACGGAATTAAAGGTATCCGCGACATTCTTGATTTGAATGCGGTAGCCATGCAGCTCCCAATAGGGCTTGAAGAAAATCACAAAGGTGTAGTTGACCTTGTGACAATGAAGGCAATCTATTTTGAAGGCGAACACGGTGATGAACTGAGAGTTGAGGAAATTCCGGCTGATATGCAGGCTGATGCAGAGAGTTACCGTGCTGAAATGTTGGAAGCTGTCTCTATGTTTGATGATCAGATGATGGAAGATTTACTGGAAGAAAAAGAAATTTCAGAAGAGAGCATTCATGCAGCAGTAAAAATTGGCGTACTATCACTGGAACTGTGCCCTGTATACATGGGAAGTGCATTCAAAAATAAAGGAGTACAGTCTCTGCTAGATGCAGTGATCAAATACCTGCCATCTCCACTTGAAGCTGCCTCAACCAAAGCAACTGAGGTTAAGTCCCAAGAAGAAGTAATGTTAAGCTGTGATCCGGAGAAACCTACTGTAGCTATGGCTTTCAAACTTACTGAAGAACAATTCGGTCAGTTGACATATACCCGGGTTTATCAGGGAAAACTAGTCAAAGGTGATCAGGTTATTAACGCACGAACCGGCAATAAGATGCGAGTCGGCCGGATGGTAAGAATGCACTCGAATGACCGCGAAAACATTGATGTTGCAGAAGCCGGAGACATAATTGCGATGGTTGGAGTTGATTGTGCTTCAGGTGATACTTTTTGTGGTGATGGCGTTCGCGTTTCATGTGAATCTATCTTTGTTCCGGATGCAGTTATTTCACTGGCAGTTAAAGGGAAAGATAATGAGCAGCACATGAGAATGAGTAAAGCTCTGGGACGTTTCATGCGAGAAGATCCGACTTTTCATGTGTCCTCTGACGAAGAATCAGGAGATACAATAATTGCCGGAATGGGAGAACTGCATCTGGACATTTATATTGAGAGAATGCGCAGAGAGTTTGAAGTTGATGTCGTTGTTGGTGCACCACAAGTCAATTACCGGGAAGCAATCACTTCAAAAGCGGAATACGATTATTTGCATAAAAAACAAACCGGTGGTTCCGGACAATTTGCTGGTGTCGCAGGTTCTATTGAACCACTGCCTTTGGACCATGAAGACGGTTTTGAGTTTGAGAACAAAATTTTTGGCGGTTCAATTCCATCAGAACATATTCCTGCCTGTGAAAAAGGATTCAAGGATGTGATGGAAAAAGGTCCTTTAGCAGCATTCCCGATGGTTAATATTAAGGTCACGCTTAATGAAGGGAAATACCATGATGTTGATTCAAGTGATTTAGCTTATCAACTTGCATCCCGCTATGCGATGCGTCAGGCAGTTGCAAAGGCAAACCCTGTTTTGCTGGAACCAGTTATGAAAGTTGAAGTGGAAACACCAGGTGAATTCCAGGGACCAGTCATCGGAGACCTTAGTTCAAGACGTGGTGTAATTTACGGTTCTGAAGTAAAAGGTGACGATACCGTAATTAATGCCGGAGTACCTTTAGCAGAAATGTTTGGGTATGCAACTACTCTTCGCTCAATGTCTGCAGGTAAAGCAAATTACACGATGGAATTTGAAAAATATGCAGAGTGTCCTTCTTTTGTGCAAGAAAAAGTGATCAAAGAAAGACAGGAAAAGCTTAAGGAAAAAGAAGGTTAGGACTGGTAGTATTTTGCAATTTGCTCTACTACAGTTTCCCGCATTTCCTTAGTCATTCCGGGATAAACAGGTAGGGCAAGCACTTCTTCTGCTGCTGCTTCCGAGACTGGAAAATCACCTGTCTTTCCACCTAAATGTAGGAAGCATTCCTGCAGGTGAAAAGGAAGTGGATAATAAACCTCAGAGGCAATATCATTTTCTGCTAAAAACGACTGCAATTCATCGCGTCTTTCTGCTTTGATCACATATTGGTTATAAATATGTGGATTCTGCAAGTTATCAGAATGGCCGACGAAAGGTGTCCGAACTTTCCCACCTAAGTCCTTTTCAGCAAACAACTTATTGTAGTGCTCCGCATTGTCCTGCCGCTGCCTGTGCCACTTATTCAAGTGAGGCAGTTTAACACGAATCACGGCAGCCTGAATTGGATCCAGCCTAAAATTACCGCCAATGACCCGGTGGTAATATTTACGCTCACCGCCATGAACTCTTTTGAGACGCAACTGATCCGCCATTTCAGAGTTATTGACTGTAACAATTCCGCCATCACCGACGCCGCCTAAATTTTTTGAAGGAAAAAAAGAAAAACATCCAAAATCTCCTGAACTGCCGGCACTCCTTATTTGACCGTCAATTTCACATTCTGCACCAATTGCCTGCGCGCCGTCTTCAATCACAGGGATATTATACTCACTGGATATTTTTAATATTGCTTCCATGTCCGCACATTGTCCGTAGAGATGTACCGGAATAATCGCCTTCACACGTTTTCGGGTTTGCGAATCCATCTCGGCTAAAACTCTGCTCAAACTTTCAGGGTCGATGTTTAAAGTTTGCGGATCAATATCCACAAAAACTGGAGTTGCATGCAAACGGGCAACCACCCCAGCGGTTGCAAAAAAGGAAAAATTACTCGTTAAGACGAAATCGCCGGGACCTACATCTAGAACCATTAATGCCAGTAAAAGCGCATCGGTTCCGGAAGAAACTCCTACCGCGTCATTTGTTCCGCAATATGCAGAAATTTCTTTTTCAAGACCATCTATTTCCGGTCCCATAATGTAGCGGGTTGAATCAATGACTTGAGTAACTGCTTCTACAATTTCATTACGCAGCTCCTCCAATGGAGGTCGCAGATCGAGCAAAGGAACTTTCATTTTAACAACTATATCTGTTTAGGAATTAGAAAATATGCTAATAAATACTCACTATGATTATAATTTTCTCATGAAGAAGCTGAAAGCTCAAAATCAAACTAGCACCCAAATATCATAAAATGCATGGGTATAGGCCGTGATGGCAAAACCGCGGATGAAATAAAGAACTGTAAACAACAAACCTGCAATCCAGCGAAACATAAAACTGTAAAGCTGCCATGATTCTGCCATAGATCCTACATAATGGCTCAATGAAAAGAGAAAAGAGGCAATTAAGACTGCAATTACTGCAGTTGAAACCTTATTTTTCAACAAGGGTTTCAAGACTATAAACAGCAGGTTGAGCAAGATAACTCGAAAAATAATCTCTTCAAACAAACCTGCACCCAAAGACAGTGCTAAATTCTGCAGTACACCATTTCCGGGGCCCGCAGCAGACAATCCGCTGACCCGCAAAATTGACTGTAGTACTCCCCCAAGTAAGAGGCTGTAAGCAAATGCCTCAACCAGCATCAATGCAAAGTAACTGAGCTTTAAACTAACTCCTGAAGAATTAGATTTTGCTAAAGGAATCAACACAATTAAGATACCTATCATCACGAATGTCAAGTGTTGTGCCTTTAATTCAAAGGCCATCAGGAAGGTGCGAATCCACATATCGGCAGCATTTCTCAGTCCCCAATACCGGGACTGGGTCATGATAACCAATATTTCATAAGCTACCAACAGCGGCAGTGCTGCCAACACTGAGTAATATGCGGAACGCGAATAGCGCCAATAATTACCCATGGCTACCTATGCAGAGCTTTTGATAAAATATAGTTGAATTCTTGAAGCTTAATTTGAGCACACTTCAAAAGCGTGTAACATGGACGGAATCAATAAATTTGAGCTTTTTAAGCTGATCAGCTAATTTTTTAGCCCCTGAACGATTCAGATTACCAACGCGAACCCGATAAAGAGTTTTGCTGCCTGCAGTATGTTTGTAAATAAAAGCCTGCTCAAAACCATTTTTCTTTAGTTTTTCAACCAGCTTTTTGGCATTTGCCTGCTTTCGTGATGCCAACACCTGGATTGTGTAAGCAACTTCTTTTTTACTCTGTGCAACAGGTGATTTTACTACTTGAGGACTTTTGGGGGACTTTGATACAGGTATAGTAACAGTTTTTTTTGTGACAGTTTTTTGCTCAACTGCAGGACTTTCGGATACTAATGCTTCTGGAGGATCGGCTTTTGGTCTTTGCGGCAAAGCAGAACTTGGCGATTGTGGAGCTTTTGTCAGTTCTTTAGTTTTCTTTTTTAAATTCCGTAATTCTTCCAGATCCAGTGTGTCTTGATCTTTTTTCCGCTCTCCCAAACCAAAAAACTTTAGTTCATCTGCAGACATGGGTTTCTCTGCAGAAATATCAGTTCCTGCAGCTGAGTTTTCCGGAGGTCTCTGCATACTTTTTCCAGAAATAACACCCAGATAAAATGCAGCTGCCAAACTTAATCCACTCAGTGTGAACAAAAGCAGTACTATTGAAACTGACAATTGTATCCTAAAAACTTTTTTTGCTTGTGAATCCGGCATTTCAACTCTTTTTTTAATTCATTTTTAATTCAACAGAAGTACTATTCCACTGTCCTTTGAGTGTGGGAGGCCCAAGAAAATATTTTAGTTTTTTTAGAAATACTTCCCGTTTAATCTCTTTAGCTCCTAAACTCAGTAGATGTGGTGTGCTCATTTGGCAGTCTATCAGTTTTATTCCAACCTGCTGTGATAATTCAGCCAGTGCGACTAAAGCTACTTTAGAAGAATTATTCGTTGTACTGAACATTGATTCACCAAAAAAACATTGCCCGATTGAAATTCCGTAAAGACCTCCGACCAATTTGCCGTCCAGCCAACTTTCAACAGAATGGGCAAAGCCCTCCTGGTACAATTCTGTATAAGCCCGCTGCATTTCAGGAATGATCCAAGTACCCTCTCCCTGCTTTGTCCGCACTTCCGCACAGGCTTTTATAACTTCTTCAAATGCAGAATCAAAACGAATTTCAAATTGTCCCCTGCGTAATATTTTACGTAAACTACGGGAAATTTTTAACTCATCAGGGATTAATATTAACCTCGGGTCAGGACTCCACCATAAAATCGGCTGCCCAACTTCATACCATGGAAAAATTCCTCTACGATATGCTTCAAGCAGACGCTCTTTTGTCAAATCACCGCCAACCGCCAATAAACCGTCAGCTTCAGCTTCTTCAACAGGTGGAAACAACGGTATTTCAGAAAGCAGTTGATACACTGGCATGGCAGGCTGCTGGAGAAATTGGTAAATTTAAATCTGCTCCAAAACTGAGCTGAAATATGCACACACTATTTTCGATGAATCATGCGTATCAGTCAGATAAAAAGGCAATTCTCATGCCACTTGAGAAGTGTTGAGGAGGAAATTACCAAGGTTGGAATGCTCTGGATTGTAGGAAAGAAACCCAGAGCTTCATTTTATAAGAAAGTGTCTTATGCCATAAACAGGTCAGAAACCTGGTCCCAGTTAACCAGATTCCACCAGGCTTCCACATAAGCTGGGCGAGCATTTCGACGATCCACATAATATGCATGTTCCCAGACATCAACCGTAAGCAGGGCTTTTTTACCTGCTGTCATTGGTGTACCTGCATTACTTGTATTGTATATTTCCAGACTACCGTCTTCATTCTTCACCAGCCAAGTCCAGCCTGAACCAAAATTACCTACTGCAGATTTTGAGAACTGTTCCTTGAAATCATCAAAGGAACCGAAAGTTGCACTGATTGCTTCCATCAATGCTCCTCCAGGCTCACCACCACCATTTGGTGACATGCCATTCCAGTAAAATGTGTGATTCCATACTTGTGCTGCATTGTTAAAAACACCGCCTTCTGAATTCATAATTACTTCTTCGAGACTGGCAGATTCTTGTCCCGTACCTTTAAGCAAATTATTCAGATTGTTTACATAAGCCTGATGGTGTTTACCATAATGAAACTCAAGCGTTTCTGCAGAAATATGTGGTTCAAGCGCATTTTGCGCATAAGGTAAAGCTGGTAAGTTAATAGCCATAATGCCTCCAAGAGCAAGATTGTTTAAAACAAGACCTGTAAAACGATCTAAAGCGACATCTCATTTACAGGGCATAATTATTACATATTTGATGATAGCGCAGTAGCGCAGTCTTTCAAGCGAAAAGCGAATATTGAACAATATTAATTTAGAGAGTTTTAGATGTTATCATTTCATAATTTAAATAAAGCAGTTAGTGCCAGCTTTGTATTTTTTCTATAAATTCTTTGACACCAAAGCCGCTTTTCCTCAGAGTTTCAATATCAATCACAACATCTGCAAAACGTTCATACTCTCTCTGTCTGCATTTCAGCAGTTGCGGATAACAACGCAAGAGTGCTTCCTTATCTGATTCACCGGATTTCTTATCATAATGACCGTGCCAGAGTACCGGCCTTGGGTTCTGCAAAAACGATTTGTACATGGCATCTATGGCCCCGCTTGCTGCTTTCAAATAGACCAGAGTAGTCTTTTTTTTCAGGCAGCTAATGAGTTCGTCTCCGGTGTAAATCAGGCTGCCTGTCGTATCAACAACAACATTCTGGTTGTTGTACTTTTCTGCGCTCAAATTATTACAAATATACTCCAGCATTTCCACTTCATATTTCAAGTAGCGCTGCTCAGCATCTGCGTATTGGGGCTCATAAGGAAGGCCCATCCATTCAGCCATAGAAATCTTTTTTCCATTTTGAAGCTCCAAATCTTCTTTCAATTTTTTTTCGATCAAATCATCACAGGAAAAACTGTAAAAACCCTGTTTTCTCAATTTTGCAGACCAATGAGACTTTCCTGAACCGGACATGCCAATCAATGCAATCTGAACTGTTGCTGTTGTACTTGATTCTTGAGAAGCTGAGTGCTCTGACATGGTATATAGAGGAAAAAAATGATTTTTTGGAAGATTTTGCTAAATCAGAAATGATTCAGCAGAGTGGAATTTTTAATAATTTGAGGTATTGTTCATCGTTCAAACGAAAAATTCCATCAACATTTGAGATACTGACGCAAACTTCATTTGGATCCAGACCAAGCACAACATGTTTTTCTTCTTCCATGCGAAGAAAATATAAGATAGTCAGATTTTCCTGCATTTCTTCGTAATAGAAACCAACCTTGACAATACCTTCAGAAATCAGGCCTTCAATCAAATCTGGAAGCTCTTCTTCACGATATCCGGGAACGTTTTCAAAAGCGCCTGAAAAAGGAAATGTATTGATTGCATAAGCAAGAATAGCGGTTTCCAACCCCTGCTCCACAACAGAAGCTTGAATATTTTCGCAAGCAGTATCCTCTACGTTACATGTTTCCTCTCTAACGCTCCCAACTTCCATACATTCCTTCCCTGTACGATTCTTTGGTTACTAAACTGAGACTAAATTGTTTATTCAGGTTAACCTCTTACTTTAGCAATTTAAAGTTTTTTTACAGAAAACATTCATTTAATTATTTTTGCAAACCAAAACGACCAACGCTGCGTTCCACCAACAGGAATGTCAGTACTGAGAGCAACAACAAAATAACCGCAACTGCAGAAGCATAAGAAAAGCGATACCCTGAAATAGCTCCATAGATTTCAAGTGGAAGCGTACGTACAGTTTCATCTGCAATCATCATGGTGGAATTGAGTTCACCCAGAGAAAGTGAAAAGCTGAAAAAAAATGCAATTAAAAATGTTTTGCGCAACCAGGGCCACATAATTCGAAATCCGTATTCAAAAGCATGTTTGCCCAGCATTTTTGATTCAATGTGCCATTGTTGAGGTATACTTTCCAGACTGGGTAAAACCACTCTAATCCAGTAAGGACATGTCAAAAGAGCGTGCATTGTCATCACTACAAATATCAGCGGAACTGAGCCTGCAAACTGTTCTTGAAAAAAATGGAACCAGGCGACTCCAAAAACAACAGTGGAAAGTACAATCGGAAAAAGTGCAAATATTTCCCAGAAACGCCGTCTCCCTCCTTTTTGACTGGCAATCAAACTCACCAAACCAAGCCCGGAAAAAGATGAAATCAATGCACTGCCAAAACCTATCTGCAATGAATTCCAGAGAGATGAGAGAAAATGATTATTTTCACTCATGCTGAAAAGTTCAGCATACCAAAACCAGGTGTAAATCCATTCACCATTATCAAACTTACGAAATGAATCCAACACAATAGCAACAAGCGGCCCCAGTGCAAAAATCATGAGTAGTAAAATCCAGCATAAACCCAGCCAAGCTTTGAGGGAGAAAGATCTCAGTTTTTCCGGCAACCAAATTTTATTGACCCATTTCTGCTCAACTCTCCGCTCTTTATTATTGAGTAGAACTGCCATGCCAATTAAACTTAAACCTCCCTGTAGAAAGGCCAGACTGGCTGCTCCTGAGAAATTAAGGTCAATACGTGCCAACTGGTAGATCAAAACTTCAATTGTTGTGTAACGCAGACCTCCTCCAAGTACCAGAATAATGGCAAAACTATTCATGCAAAGCAAAAAAATCAACACAAAAGCTGAACCTATAGACGGCAGCAGCAAAGGTAAGGTGATTCCAAAAAAACGCCTCGTACTTCCGGCACCGAGAGAACAGGCAGCCTGTAGATATTTTTGGGATATTTTTTCCCACTGGTCTGCAATAATTTTCATAGCCAGTGGGAAATTGTAGAAAACATGTGCAATCAAAATCCCTGGCAGTGAGTACAGAAAGTGTATTGGCGGCTCATCGGTTCCCATTAAGGCCATCAATCCGCGGTTTATCCAGCCGTTATTTCCATAAAACAAAACCATGGCCAATACAACCAGAATAGAAGGCAAAATAAAAGGTAGAAATGTCAGCAGGCGAAACCAGCGCTGTCCGGGAAAGTTATAATGTGTTAACAGCCAGGCTCCAGGGATTCCGACAAGAATCGAAAGGAGGGCACTTAAAAATGCCTGATAGAATGAAAAACCAATTACCTGTAAATTCCAGGGATCACTCAAAAACTCCTTGAAGAATTTCCACTGCAAAAAACTTTCTGCAGGTTGCAAAGGGTTACTGCCGGAAAGGAAATTCAAAACAGGCCAGTAAAAACCTGCACCAAACAGAAGCAGTGAGGCTATTTGTAGAAGTGCTAACGGATGACGTTTCATTATCCTAAGTTATTACTCCGACATCGTCCGTGACCATGCTTTGAGCCATTTTGAGTTTTGCTTGTGCACTCGTGCAGCAGCTAGTTGCGGTGCAGTTTTCGGGTGTGGTGCAATGCGAAATGAAATAGGAAGCGGCTGGTGTTGTATTACCGGAAACATCCAGTTTGTCAATGGAATCACATTTTGAAATTTTTCTGAGAGCATGAAATCAATAAACTCTTGTGCCCGTTTCAAACGTTTTGTTCCTTTGAGAATACCTGCAGATTCAATTTGACGGTAATGCCCCTCCTGAAAAATAGCAGCCTGGTAACGCTCAGTTTTTTCATATTCCAAGTGATAGGCCGGACTTGTTACATAACTCAACACAATCGGCACCTCACCCTTAGTGAACATTCCATATGCTGCAGACCAACCATTGGTTACAGAGAGTAAATTTGGCGCCAACTTCCTCCAGTATTCCAAATAACTTTCTTCACCAAAAACGCCAATAGTCCAGTGCAGCATCGACAGACCTGGAGAAGATGTTTTTGGATTCTCTATCACAATTTTTCTTTTGTATTTTGGATCTAGCAAGTCCCCGAGACTCTTTGGTGGATTTGTTATCTTTTGACTATCATAAACGAAGGCAATAAAACCATAATCAAACGGAGTCACACGGTGTTTTTTATCCAGACGTAAATCTGCGGAAACTTTGTCTAATAACGAAGAACGATACGGTATCCACAAATCATAATAAAATGACTTTTCTATTTCACTGTTATTCAAACCCAGCAGAATATCGGCTTGAGGATTTGATTTTTCCAAAATCACACGATTAAGCACTGTTCCGGAATCACCGGGAGAAACCACTTTAAGTGTACAGCCGCACTGCTCCTCAAAAAGCTTGAAAACTACTGGTCCCGGTCCCCAGTCACTGTTGAAAGAATCATAAGTGTAAATTGTTAACTCTTCGGCCAAAACCGAATTGAAGCTGATATTTGGAAAAATTAAAAACAGAAAAAAAACTGTTTTGATGATAGTTTTCATGACAATCTCCGGAATAATAATGATTTACGGCAAGTTGCAGGACATTCCTGACACTCACTCAAAACATGATTCGGAGGGTTGAGAACGGTGGTGTGTTGGAAAGATGATTGCAGAAACGGCAATGAAGCAGCATCGTTTTCCTGCGCCAGCATGATCTGGATCAGGTTCCAAGGGACTTTCTCAGGTGGTTCCATTTACGGGAACCCCCACCCCTAACGAAGTTACTTCAGAGTAGGAAAAAGCAAAGTAAATGTCAAGCAAGAACCTCTCATTTTGGTGTTTTCAACTACTTCAAAACCTCTTGAGCTGAAATTATATTTTTTCCAAACTGACATAATAATTATTTGTACCTTTGAATAATTCGAAATATGAACTGACTGATTATAAAAAACACGGTACAATCCTTGAAAAGAAGATAGCCAGACATTAACAGTTTTAACTCAACACCTAATTCCATTGGAAGGATAGGACCTTGCGAAAATCAACATTATTTATTCAACTTATTTGTTCAGGAACACTTTTCATCTCCACAATGCTCAGCGCCAATCCGGCCAGCTCTGCAGAAAACATCAATCGCTACCGCTCTCACTACAAAGCAGCCTTATTGGCAGATGCTGATTCAGGACGTATTTTGCAACACGACCGAATGCATCAAAAAATATATCCTGCATCGCTGGTTAAGATGATGGTTGCACTGATTACTCTGGAACAAATTGAATCAGGACTAATTAGTTTGCAGGACAGCGTAAAAATATCGCGTTGGACCAGTAAAATTGGCGGACATCAGGTTTATTTAAAACAAGGGGAAGTTTTTCAGCTCCGTGAATTGATGAAAGCTACCGTCATTTCATCCGCAAACGATGCCGCAGTTGCCGTGGCAGAACATGTTTACGGCAGCGACAAGGGCTTTATCCAAAAAATGAACGAACGCGCCAAAGAACTTGGCATGAAGAAAACACGTTTTTATTCTGTTCACGGCCTGCCACCAGGACGTGGTCAACAATTGGATGTGAGCAGTGCCTATGATTTGTATTTGCTGGCAATGGAGTTGTTAAAGCATCCTCAATATCTCCGTTGGTCTTCCATCCGACTGGATAGTTTCCGTGATGGCAAATTCCAGTTGTTAAATACCAATCATCGCTTAATCCGCAATTATCGTGGTTTTGACGGTTTGAAAACCGGATACCATCGCCGTGCCGGTTTCAATCTTGTCTCATCCGCAAAGCGTGACGGTCAACGCTTTATTGCCATAATTTTAGGTGCAAAAAACCCACGTTGGAGGAGTAAGGCTGTCAAACATCTGCTGGATTATGGTTTTGAAAGTTATTTAAAATATGAACTGATCCAGAAAGGTGAGTCAGTACCTTTTTCAGTTAAGATAGAAAATGGGGAAGTAGATGCTGTTTTACTGCAGACAAATGAAACTCTAAGTATTTTGTTGAATCAGGAAGAACGTGCACGCCTGAAAACAATTCCTCAGCTTCCTGCACAAACTGCAGCTCCTGTCAAAATAGCACAATTATTAGGCGGACTCGAATACTGGCTGGATGGGAAACTGTTGGGACAAGTTAAACTGCAGACAGAATTTGCTGTTCCGGAACAAAGTTTTTTCTCCGGCATAACCGGAATGCTCACAGATTTGAGTGGCACAAATTGATCTGATCTTTCAAGTTTTTAGCTGCTTCACCTGCCTTTAGTGCATAATCTTCAGAAGTTGAGGCATAAAGAATACTGCGGGAAGCATTGATCAAATATGGGATTTTTGTGCCATCCTCTGCTGAGATAAGAGTTCCTTTCAACTCACCGCCTTGCGCACCGACTCCCGGTATGAGGTACGGCATCTGTCCGGATACTTTTCTGATTGCCGCAATATTTTCCGGCCTGGTAGCTCCTACCACCAAACCTGCATTTGCTGAGACATTCCACTCATTCACTTTTCTGGCGACCTCTAAATGTAACTCCGGCAGTTGAAAATCTACAGCTCCGGCATTTGAGGTCAAACAGAGCACAAAGATTCCACGATCATGATAATCAAAAAAAGGCCTCAATGAATCCTCACCCTGATATGGTGTCACCGTGACGGCATCACAGCCAAATGTTTCAAAAGCTGCCCTTGCATACAACTGAGCCGTGTGTCCTACATCTCCCCGTTTTGCATCACCAATAACCGGAATTTGCTGAGGAATGCTCCGTATTATTTCCTGCAGCACTTCCATACCGGTAGGCCCCAAAGCTTCAAAGAAAGCAAAATTCGGTTTAAATGCCGCTGCAGAATCCTGTGTCTTTTTTACAATTTCCTGCAAAAAGACAAGTAAACCTTCCTGAGTACGGGGCAAGTGCTCCGGAATTTTGGCCCAGTCCGGATCAAGTCCTACACAAAGATAGCTCTGACTGACAGAAATTTGTTTTTCCAGTTTTTCAATAAAAGTCATGAAAATAACAATTCAATCTCAAGGCACTCATAGATATAGTAAAATTTTGTCTTTGGCAATCTGGAACTTACCAACATTTTTAAGCTACATCTTAAGCATTTAGAACAAAGATAATTGCTGTGGTTCCAGTTTTTCCGGATGACCACTCCAATCAACATTCACAGTTTTAATACCACTCCTAGAATCATAATGCAGTTTCCCTTTTTCTAAGGCATAACGGTGAACATCACGCGTGACTTCAACATCAACTTTGCAATACTCTATAATTTTATCGAGCTTACCTTCTTTGTACCACTTCAGGGCCTGCAGGCCGTCTGCAGATTTACCGGTCCCAAGAGTAGGGCGAGCAATTGACTCTAGCTTTAGACGATGACCAAGTAGTTTTTTTAGTTCCAGCAGCATATCAAAATTTTTTAGACCGGCAAGTTCTGTGTGAAGTTGGGAGCGCTCATGAGAGTTGGCATAACGTACTCCTGCTACTACACGGTAGTCAAAACCAACATGATTGAAACCAACAATTTGATCTGCACGATAAAAATGATCGACCATTTCCTGGATTTGGTGTTCAATATAAACATGGAATTTTTCGTCGACTGTGTCCCAAATCACTCCGATTGACATCCCCATGTCTTCGATATTTCCCCAACCGCCCACTTCATCGGCAGAATACTTGGTTTCTAAGTCAAAATAGAGGATGCGTTCCATAGTTAAATAATAATTAGTTGTTTGTAGAAAATTGGAAAATTACTATACATTATTCGAAGTGACCTCAACTGCAGATATTTCACTGATTCGCAGGGCATTTCGCAGAAAAGCAAAATCTTGTCATCCGGACTTATTTCAACAAGCACCTGATGCAGAACGTAAACGCCAGCAAAAAAACTTCATCCGTCTTTCTCAAGCATACGAAACTCTTGCAGATCCGGAAAGACGACGTGTTTTTGACCGCCAACTCGGTAAAACAGGAACAAAGCTTCAACAACCACATGACCAGAAAAACCAGACAAGCTCAAGTTCTTCTTCAAGCAGGAGCAGCTTTAATGGAAAAAGAAACTTTTCCACAAGTTCTCAAAATACATCGTCTACAGAAACTGAGGACACTTTAGAGGATATTCTTCGTGATGCTGGAGAAATATTGGAAGACTTTGGCTTGAGTTTAAAAGATCCATTGGAAAAGTTTGTAGAATGGGCACAGGAAATTTTTCAGGAAGCAGTTGAAGCTTTTGATGATGAAGATGAAGTCAACAGTGGAAAAAATAATTCAAAAACTAAAACACACTCAAAATCGCAGGTGCAAACAAACACTTTGGATGATGTTGAAGCGGAGTTAGAGCGCTTTAAAAACAAACGTGCCCAAAACTCTTCAAAATCTAAGCTTGCTACTCAAATTAATATTAAAGACTCTGAAATTGAACAAGAGTTGCGAAGTATCAAAAAAAAATATAAACTTTGAGCATAAACTAATTATTGAAACTCATGAGCAGCAAACAAAAAACATCAATTGTAGTTCTAATTCCATGTCTGAATGAAGAAGTTACTATAGTAAAAGTGATCCAGGATTTTCAGGTAGCAATTCCTGAGGCAAAAATAATTGTGTTTGATAACAACAGCACGGACAGCACCGCAGCTCTTGCACGGGAAGCCGGAGCAGAAGTGATTCCTGAAACACGCCCGGGGAAAGGACATGTTGTTGCGAGTATGTTCAAAAAAGTTGATGCTGATTATTATGTGATTGTTGACGGGGATGACACGTATTCTGCCGAAAATGTCAGACAACTGCTGGAACCAGTCATGAATGGAGATGCAGATATGTCTGTTGCAGTGCGCTTGGCAGAGTATACAGCAGATTCATTCAGGCCTCTGCATGTTTTTGGCAATAATTTGGTACGAGGATTAGTCAACTGGATTTTTAACAGCAATCTCTCAGATATCATGTCCGGATATCGTGCATACAATCGCGAACTGGTGAAAACGATCCCGATACTTTCTTCAGGTTTTGAAGTAGAGACCGAAATGACAATCAGGATCATGGACTATGGATTTAGAATTGAAGAAGTTCCCCTGCCATACCGTGAGCGTCCGGAAGGCTCTTTGTCAAAATTAAGGACTTTTCATGACGGCTTTCTGGTACTTTCAGAAATTGCCAGAATTGCCAAAGCTTACAAACCTTTCACTTTTTTTGGTGGAATTGGACTCGCTTTTATTTTAGCAGGAGGAATTTCAGGAACATGGGTTATCCTGGATTACTTAGAAGATGACTATGTGAATAAGGTCCCAACTGCAATTCTGGCAACCGGTTTGATGCTGCTAGGTTTTGGAAGCATCGGAATCGGAATACTGCTGAATACGATCAGTTACCGATTCAGAGAGAATATGCGTCTCCTGCACAAAATTATTAGAGGTAGTTGATGGAATTTTATTTCAAGTTTCATGAACAAAGCTAGTGTACTGGACTAACTATCTTTGCTTGTAACCTGAAAGCTTTATATGGCGCAGGAGTTGCTAAAACTTCCAACGGTAGGCAATTTTAAACGTCTCTTTATTTTGGGCAAATAACCAGCCTGCCGGAGGTTGCAGAAAACTGATGGGAACTGAGCTGTCTGGCGGGCGAGGTGCTCCTGGACTCCAGACACTGCGAGTACCCAGCATGACTCCAATTAAAGCACCTAAAACTGTACTGGTTCCAATTGTGCGAAACTGATCACGGGTATTGGTTTCTTTTCGAATAAAAGCAAACCAGGTACCCATCATCAATCCAGTACCTGCACCGTAACCAAGGTTGGATGGGGCATTTTTACCCTCTTTTGATAATAATTCTCGACGGGCAATTAAATCGTCTTTCAAACTTGATTCAGTTTCATCTGAAAATGAGCCTTCATCAAGATATTGATCACTTGAATCAAATTGAGAATCGAAAGGGTCACTGGTCGGTTGGTTTCCATAATCTTGAAACCCTCCTGAATCAAAACCACTGTTTTGGAATTCATCATCACCAAACTGTTCAAAACCAAATTCATCACCTCCCTCAAAAGGGAAAGGGTCAGCATTAAAATCCTGGGCAGCAAGATTAACTACAGAAAACAACAAAACTAAAAGAGTTGTTAAAATAAAGGTTGTCCGCCGACTGGTGAAATTGAAGAGCATAAATCAGGAGACTGATACTTTTTGAAAAGAGTGAAAAAACGAATTACTAACCGTTTATAAATAATTTAACAGAAGCCTAAATGCAATTCTCATTCAAACTCAGAAAAACTGGCTTGAACTCTTTGTTTTTATCTAGAAGAATTTATGTTCATACTTTAGCATTTGGTGTCATAAAAATCGAGCAATACACATGAGGGAATGTCCCGTAGCAGAACTTTCTGTGACTAATTCAGCAGACTGTTTTATTGAAAATTGCAAATTCCGTCGCAGGATAATTATATTGATTATTCCATTACTTATCCTGTTGCTGAGCAGCGTTTCTCTACAGGCACAGGAAACAGGGCCCTTATTGATGAAACAGGAACTGGGCTATACGCTTGGTGGAGGAGTCTTCGGAGCAGGTTTAGGAGTTGTGGTTTGGTTTATGGACCCCCTCAATCCAAGTGTCACCCTGAAAAGTACAGTAAAAAATGGATTCATTGCCGGCACAGCATTGGGTGCATTGTTTGGGTTTTTTATGTTACAGAATGCTATGGTTATACCTTCAGACCAAGCTTTACCGGAAAATTTAGATCAACTCCTCGGTACAGACGATCTAAGGCGCCCCATACACAATCTACTTTCAACACAAAAAGAGATGACATCCGGTCAATTCTTCAATTTACAAATATTTAGTTTTAAATTTTGAATGTTAGAAATCTTTTCACAAACTTAGAAAATGAGCCTGCGGCTGAAAAAATTATTTATCATACTTGCCTTACTAGGATCTATAAACACTCCTCTGATATTGGCTCAAGAGGCTGCTTTACCTGCTAATGGTGCTCAAAAACCTGTGATGTATTCTGTTTTCTGGAACTCTCTCTGGGGCTCTGCGTGGGGTGCTACAATGGGGGTTTCCTACCACCTTGTTTCTGGAATACAAATTCGTGAATCACTAATTACCGCCACTACAATTGGGGGAGTGCTTGGTTACGGTCTGGGAATTTATCTCGTAGTGAGCGGTCTGAGTTTTGACAAATCTTTTCTTCTGAAACTGCCCTCACCAAACTTTAAACAACCAGCTGCTGCATTTATTGAAGCTGAGATGCTGCCGCTGTATGCTCGCTCAGAAAAGCCTGATCATTCGAAATGGGAAGTACCAATTTTCGCTTTCAGTTTCTGACTGTTTTATTATCAATCCACCATGGCACAACGAGGACTTCCCTCCTATTCGTCCTTTCTTCATGAAAACAGCAAAGAACTAGTTGTTCTTCTTTTGCTGGGTGCAGTTGCGGGTGCAGCTTTTTACTTTTTCACCTTTAAACAACCAAATAATATTACTTCTTTTGAAGAGAAAGGAGTTTTGGATTTAGAACAAATAACCGTCAATGAATTCCAGTTAGAAAGGAAAAGCTGGAAACTGAAAGGAATCAGGGCAGTTATTTCAGAAAAATCCTTTAGAATGCGGATTGAACAAGTCAAAATATGGGTGTTTGCTCCAGACAACACTTCTGCAGAATTCAAAACGGAGGAGCTTGGATCCACTATGGTACCAACTCCGAGGGTAAATTTGTATATTACTGCAGATCAGGGTCTGCTAGAGAGAAACGACAATCGAGTTACTCTTTCCGGGAATGTGATTCTGTTGCGGAATGATGGTTCAGAAGTTCACACGGAAACAGCAATTTATGATGCAAAAAAAGATGTTCTTACCATTCCCAAACCAGTGAGGGTGTTGCGAGATGGATACACAATGTTAGGTAGTGGGCTGACATATCTCGTTTCGGAAGGTAAGTTGAATCTTAACAATCCTGTCCTGATGAGACATGAAGGAGAAACTAAGAATGAAGACTAATCTCCCGCATTTGTATCTTTACCAGAAATAATGAAGGGCAAAAGTAGCTTCAATATTTTCATTCTGCCTTAGTTCAAGCCGTATATCCCAATTTTGCCCAAGTGTCAATCTTTGATCAAAAAGAGTCCGTAAGTATTGTTTTTTGGGTCCGGAAACTCTTGTAAACCAACCCCCTTCAAATCTCACTTTCCATTTGGAGATTGGACTCCACGTCATTCCAAAATGCGGGGCAAGCCCATAAGCCACTGCTGAAATTGTGTCTTTTTTAGTTTCTGCAAACAGGTCAACAAAAATATACTCTAAATCTTTTTTCCCCAATGAAACAGCTCTACCAAAACCTCCTGCAACTCTGAATTGGCGACACGGAAAGCAGGTGAATTTTTCACGTTCCCACCCTCCTCGTGCACGCCACGACCATTCGTTATCATCCGAAATACCCGTTGGATTGAGTGCTAATTTTTGTATGTTAAATAACTGGAATTTAGTTATTGCAAACGTGTTTTTTCGCATCTGTATCCGTAAATCCAGTGTAACAACCTCTGCATTTGAAAAGTGTCCGGACTCTTCTCCCAGCAAATCATGATAGTTTGCCCAGGTTCCCAGTTCAAACGCCGGCCCCAGTTTGTCATTGTATACTGTTCCAAAACGAAACCTCATGGGAGGAGAACCCTCTACAGGCGATATAACCGTCTCTGTTGAATCTATCTTCTCGAGTATTGGCAAGTTACTACGGACCTGTAACAGCTTAGTTCTATCCAGCCTATATTGCTCTTTCGAGCTTTCATTTATTGCATATTGATGATAGTCCAGCAAAGCATCCAGTATTCGTGCTTGTGAATGTCTTGAAAAACTTAGAAATTCAGCAGAGTCAAAACTATTTTCAGCATCAATCAGTTGTTTCAACTGCTCCTGCTCATTATTATCCAATTGGGCAACGCGCCTCTGCAATTTTCTTTGTCTTGATGGAATCAACTTTGGATAACCCAATAGAGAATGATTTTCGCTGCTGCTTTTGAATTTTTTCAGTTTAAATATTACATCAATTGGAATAGCCCATAATGCACCTGATGTATTGATACGTGTTGAATCTGTCCAGGCCATTTCCAGCAATTCTGCCATCCTGTAGGCACAATTATCGAGGAAGAAATAATAAGTAAAATTAACACCCTGCAGCAATTCCCATGCATGGTAAGTTATCCTCTTCTGTTGTTCTCTAGTAAAATGAAGTGGATATTCCCACAAATCGCGCAGCTCATTTTCACCATATACGTGATTAAAATTATAAAATCTTTCATCACTAAAACGACCATCATAGCCCCCAAATAATCCTCGTAAAGCATAGACCAAGGGGTTGTCATCTGCATTAGTAATTGCACCAAAATTGAGTGTTGGCCGAAGAAGAGAATGTCCAAAATGAGGGTTACTTGAATTAAACTTTATGAGAAGATGACCAAATGTTGATGCCGGATTTCTCAGAAATGCTGAAACAAAGACTATACTCAATTCTTTTGCTTCTTTCAAATCAGCCCAACGTTCGAAAAGCGGACATTTCAATTCTTCCAACTCAGGAAAATCGAGTTCACTCCTGAGCCAGTTGAAGCGGGCAATAAACTTGCAGCGAGCATGTTGATTGCTTTGCTGTATCTTAGGAGAGAGCAACGCACTTAAGGTTGCCTTAAGTTCGGCTTTCGGATCTGTTTTTCCAGTTTCCGCAAGAAAGAAACTGGTGCTGGCAATATCACTTTTAAAACTCCATTGGCCAACCGATTCACCAATTGAATAAAAGTGCAGTAGTTTCAGCCAATAAGGATGTTTGTATAATTGACGCTGACTGGCCTGTTTCCATAGTTCAGACACTCTTGAAACTTTATCTGCAGGTATTTGTTTTGAGTTTTGGGCTTGAGCCAGAGCATGGTTGCCAACTGAGAAAAACAGCAACAATAAAAACAAATGCAACAGCCAAAACAAATAGTAATATTTTTCAGAAAATAACACAGATATTATCGCTCAATTGACTTTCAGAATGGACCGTTATTTTAAACATATTATTTTAATTTTTTCAGTAACTTTGTCGTCCTGAGGTTTTCATCAAGTTCAAATGTTGACAAGCTCTGAGTAAAACCGCATAGTATGAACAAAGTCAAATCTTACAAAGATAATTAGTTATGAAATGTCATTACAAATTATTAACAACTAAAGTTTTAACTGAGTTTTCAATTATTGCTGTTGCAACTATATTGCTAGTTTTTGTAGTAGGGTGCAGTGGAACTCCTGAAATCACTGTCAAAAATGAAAATATATTTTCGTCAAAACCTCCCAAACTTCTTTCACTTGAACCAAAAAATAACGCTAAATCCAGCAAACGAGATGCAACAATCGTTTTAAATTTTAATCAATCCATGGATCCTCTGACACTGACAGTAAATTCTAAAGATTCACAATGTTCCGGAACAATACAAATATCTACTAATAATTTTAGTAATTGTGTACGTATGAATCCGCCCGAATTAAAAGCTGGCGGCACAAAAATACTTGTGTCTCCAAGTGCAATTTTTGCTGCACAAAAATACCATCAGGTTCGACTGACAACTAAAATCAAAACTGCAAATGGTCTGACATTAAAAAGAAACATTACTGTCAAACCTGGTTTTAAAACAACTTGGAGCCAGCAAATTGGGACATCCGGCGAGGATGCCGGTTTAGCCGTTTTCGTTGATTCCAAGGGCCACATCTATCTTACTGGACACACAAGTGACGGCAAAAGTGAAGCAACTTCTGATTTGTTTTTGGCAAAATATTCAGCAAACGGTTCACTAAACTGGATTCAGCAACCAAGTTTTGGACATCCTGTAGCAGCAGCAGTAATGCAGAAAAATAAATCTGGAAATCTCAGTTTAAGTGCCTTTTCTCAAGGAATCAACAGTTCTGCAGTTATCTTGGTCTCATATACAAAAGATGGCAAAAAACTATTTTCAAAAGTTATAAAATTCCCAGCCAGAGCCTCAGGGATTGGAATTGCAATGGATCAGGATAATCACATTTATATTCCTGCAGCAGTTCCTTACAACTTAATGAAGATTCGAAAAACCGGCGAAATTGTCTGGACTACTGAGTTAAGTCAGAAACTAAAACTTCAGGCAATTGCTGCTGATACAGAAAACGCTCTTTTTCTAACTGGAAATATCAATCATGCACTTGATGGTAATGTTTCAAAAGGTGGCGCAGATATTTTTTTAATGAGAATTTCTCAGATGGGGCCTAAACGCTGGAGTAGAACAATTGGAACTCCTCAAAATGAATCCGGCACTGCATTGGCCGTTCGAACAGATGGGGTGCTTGCAATTGCAGGTTATCTTCCGCAAACCAAAAAATATACTGAAAATTCGTCTGAAGACCGTGATGCTTTTGTAGCAAAATTTAGTTCAAAAGGCCGGCAACAATGGTTGCACGTCTTCAAAGGCACGAAATCTGAACAATCTACTGTTGTTTTGTGGACTCCGGAAGGGGGACTCCTGGTGGCAGGCTATACTGAAAGTAGTTTGACTGAGCAGTCTCACTTTGGTCAAGAGGATGCGTTTTTAGCAAAACTTGATTCAGCTGGTGAACTGCTCTGGCTTCAACAATTCGGAACAGCAGAAAATGACCGCGCTTTAGGGCTGGCTTTAGGTGCAAAAGGACAAATCTATATTACTGGATTTACGGAGGGCAGACTGGATGGTGCAAAACACAGTGGTGGCAAAGATATTTTTCTCGTCCAGTTTAGTAAAGATGGAGAAAAACAATAAAAAATAGACTCAATATTGATTATATCCAAATTATTAATTGCCATATTCACTTCTTTTCTCATGGTGCTTAGTGCTAATAGAACTTAAAAATACAATGCTATTCCGTAAATTTAATTGTTTAATTTGTCTGTTTCCGACTTTTGCTATTTTGTTTTCAACAGCTTGGGGAAATCAGCCTCAGAAATCCAACAACAATAATCCTGCTCCGGAAATACTTGAAGCCATGATTCCGGAACAGCAGCAATTAACCATCAGTAAATTAGCTGAATTTGCTTTCCAATACAAAACCACATCCAATGCAGTTCAAAAATTTTTACTACGGAAAGAACGGCAAATTTTTCTACAGGAGCAGCTGAAAGAGCGGGAATTGACAGAGTGGATCGGTCAAATTAAGAAGTTGCGTACTTCTACAAAAGGTAAAGTAACTTTGGAAATTGAACTTGCGCTGGCATTTCCTGATAAAACTGAAAAAAACCGAACAATTCCAGAATTCAAAATCTCAATTGCCACCTGGAACAATGCCTACACGGATTTAGATTACAACACTTTGATACTGCCGGGAACAGACATGCATGCTTGGTTGGTAAATTTTAATGTTGGTGATTGGGTGCTTTTTTCTGGAAAAAGTTTTGCAGGAGAGCAAGATTATCTTAAAGAGGCCAGTCCGACTGAATCGGAAGCGATGCTTGCTCCTCATTTCATTCTTAAATTCGAATTCCTGGATTTGATAGACATACCAGAATCCGACTTTCAACTAACCGAAAGCCTGCCTCTGCTGGAGTCATCAACCTCAAAGGAGGTTATAAGACCTCAGGATTCAGCGGCTACAAAATTAAAAAAAACAGTCTCCGGAAAATTAAATAAAATCAGTCTCGTGTATCGCCCGGAATTAACAATACGTTTTTATCAAAAATACCGCCTTAGTAATTACGACTGGGATTATAAAAATTACTTAGGACGCTGGAGTGATTTAGTCTACTATCATTGGCGGAATCATCCTCCGGCAGATTATCTGGCAGGTACATTGCCAGAAGGAGGGGAAATTTTTATACAGGCTATTGTAAAAAGAGACGGGCTCGTGGACAGTTATCAGGTCAACAGCCTGGGTGAGGTTTCAGACAACATGCGCGTGGCTGCCCTGGAAGCAACCCGTCTTGTTGCTCTACCTCCGTTACCGGAAGAGTTTCCTGATGAACAACTTAAAATTGAGTTCCGCTTTGCTCATCCGCCTCTTACTCATAAAATTAACTCTGATCAGAACAAAAAAAATGAGTCCCTGTTTACTACTGATAACAAAACAAAAAATGCTAAGACAACTATCTCAAGAATGACTACTAGACTCTTGAAAAAACAACAACTCGCACAGACGAGAGCCTCTTATCACGAAAAGCTACGGCAAGAGTTTTCCTCACATTTCATGCCGCATCATAGCTTTGATCCAAGTTTAGTGCTTAAAATAGAACTGAGTATAAACCGCTCAGGGAAAGTAGTGGAACAAAAACTTAGCTCTCCAGGAAAATCAGTAAAATTTCAACTCGCCGTGTTGAATGGATTAAATCAAGCGCGTCTTGCTCCCTTACCAAAATTGTTACGCTCTGAAACTCCATATCGTTTGCGTTTGCGTGTCATTCCTTAAAAAGGAATCACTCATTCACAAGAGACCTATATTTCATCACAACTCAGCAGCTTGAAAACCAGATCAAAGCCTAAGCTGTTTCTATTAATTTGTTGCTTTAAAATGAGTAAAAGACTTCACTGCTCTGGCACAAGGATTATCTCAACATTTGCCAAAATTCTGTGGTTTTTAGTTATTTTAGGAAAGGCTTAAATTGTGTTTCAAGTAGCTCGGAAGTGACGCCCCCAATGTGCTTATAGAAGATGAAACCCTCCGGATCAATGAAATATGTCTCCGGTACTCCATAGATACCATAATCCATGGCAATGTTTCCTTCCTGATCATCCAAGGCCAGAAAATAACTCTTTCCAAAAGCTAGTGCAAAGGCTTTTGCTTTTTCAGGAGTGTCTTGAATTGCAATCCCAACCAACACAATTTGTTTTGTTTCTGCACCATATTTTTGATGAAATGCTTCCAGAACATGAGCTTCAATCTTACATTCCTGACACCAGGAAGCCCAGAAATTGAGCAATACTGGTTTGCCTTTTAAGTCACTCAAACGAAGATTCCCCTTACCATTCAGTGCTTTCACTTCAAACTCAGGAGCAAACCTGCCCACTAAGGGAGAAGGTACTTTTTTAGGATCGGTAGTAAACCCGAAGGCCAGTAACGCAACAAACCCTGCCACTGACAACCAAACTGCCCAAAATTTCCAAGATTTCCACATACTGTATGCTAAATTTATTTACTGCAGCTACACAGAGTTTGAAGATTCATTTCACTGTAAGCTCCATGAGTGCTGTTAGTTTAATTACTCAGGCTTGAGCCGCCAGATAACGTTCACGCAAAATTGTTTCATGGGCCACAAGGCTTTTGGGTCTGTAAGTCATACTAAGCCCCACTCCCAATGTGAAAACAGGTAGAGCCATCCAGGCCCAGCCTACCAACGGATTTATAAACACACGAAGCGTCACCGTGTCCTTCTCACCACCATTTTCACTGGAAAATATTAGATACAGATCTTCCAAAAAAGAGCGTAGAATCGCAACTTCAGTCAATGGTTGGGGTTGGGTGGGATAAAAGCTTTTTGCCGGTTTCATGATTTCGAGCAGATTAGCTTCCTTGTCATATACATTTATAATTGCCGCACGGTGAGTAGCATTACCTACCTTAAATTCCGCCACATTCTGAAAAACCAAACTATATTCGCCAATCTGCCGGGGAATTCCGGATTCGAGTGTTAAATTCCGTTCCACTTTGAAAAATGTTCCTGCAAAACCCAGAAACATTAAAACGACTCCAAAGTGGATCAGTAATCCACCGTAACGCCGTGGATTTCTTAAGATGACATAAAACAGGCTTTTTAAGAAGTTTCTTTCTGTTTGTCTGCTTTTGACTTGCACCACTTTGACTAGTTCTAAAACGATGGTTGCAGTCACAAATATTGACAGCCAGAAAATGGTATGAACGCTCCAAAGTAAATTCCTATCTGACAAAAACCATCCCAAAAACAATGTACCTGCAGTCGCCAAAATCATTGGATTTGCAAAATTCCGACGCAGTCCCTCCCAACTTGATTTCTTCCACGCAATCAGGGTTCCAACTCCCATTAGTAATAGTAACAAATAACCCATTGGTGCAATAATGGTATTAAAAAACGGAGCCTGAATGGAAAGCTTGGTCCCCCGCACAGCCTCTGCCAGCAAGGGGAATGTAGTTCCGAGTAAAACCGTAAACGAAATTCCAACCAGTAAAACATTTTGAGCTAAAAAAGCGTTCTCGCGACAAAGCACCGATTCAATTTTGTGTTCTGATTCCAGCATTTGAATTCGCTTGAAAAGTAATGCAAAACCAATAACCAGCACTAAAGCCAGAAAAATCAAAAACGCCGGTCCAATTTCTGATTGAGTGAAAGCATGAACCGAATTGATAATTCCTGAACGAGTAAGAAAAGTACCGATAATTGTCAATCCGAAGGTGAGAATAATCAACACCACATTCCATATTTTAAGCATGTTACGCTTTTCCTGAATCATCACCGAGTGCAAAAAAGCTGTTCCCGTCAGCCAGGGCATAAAGGCCGCATTTTCAACTGGATCCCAGGCCCAAAAGCCGCCCCATCCTAATTCTTCATAGGCCCACTGTCCTCCTAAAATGAGTCCTGCCGAGAGAAAATACCAAGCCATCAACGTCCAGCGGCGTGTTGTCAAAACCCATTCATTGTCCATTTTGCCTCGAATTAAACCACCCATCGCAAAAGCAAAAGGAACACTGAAACCTATGAATCCAAGATACAGTGACGGAGGATGAATTGCCATGGCAGGATTTTGCAAAAGGGGATTCAAACCCCGTCCTTCTGCAGGAATTGCAATTTGCAAATCCAAAGGATTCGACCAGCCAATCAGCAGTAACAGCAAGAAGGCCATAATCGCATTCAGGGTGGCAATTACATAAGGGATAATTTCACGGTTGGAATATTGATAACGGAAAGCAACAACCATGGCAAAAAAACTTTGTACCAGAACCCAAAATAACAGTGAACCTTCCAGTCCGCCCCAGAATGAAGATAACTTGTAGAACAAAGGCATGTCTGTGCTAGAGTGTTCCCAAACATACCCTAGACTGAAATCACTGGACACCAGTGCATTAACCAATACTGCTGAGGCAACTGCAACAAGGAAAAAAGAAAGTATACTTGCATTTTGGGCAGAACGAATTAAATTCCAGTTATTACTTCTAACGCCCAAATGTGGAACTACTGTTCCATAAAGACAGACTGCAAATGCAGCCATCAGTGAAATTGTTCCCAGATCTGCTAATCCCATTATTTCTCCTGCTAAAAACTTAAGTAATTTTTAAATATTTTCTAAAACATCAAAAGACGGCTCTTTAATCAGCTTACTACTCTACGTGCAACTCCAGTTTTGTAGGCTGCGTCCTGTACCGCTTCTGCTATTTTTGGAGCAACCGAGGAGTCAAAGACACTCGGAATAATATAGTCCGCACAAAGGTGTGAATCTTTTACTGTACTGGCAATTGCGTGTGCAGCAGCAAACTTCATTTCTTCATTTATTGAACTGGAAAGACTGTCGAGTGCTCCACGGAATATACCTGGAAAACAGAGGACATTATTGATCTGATTCGGATAATCACTCCGTCCGGTTGCCATGACTGCCACTACCGGCATTGCTTCTTCCGGACTAATTTCAGGATCAGGATTTGACATAGCAAAGACTATTGGATCTTTGGCCATCCGCTTTAAGTCTTCCTGCTGAAGAATATTTGGTGCAGATACACCTAAAAAAATATCTGCACCCGCAATCACATCCTTAAGTGAACCGGCTTCCTGATCCGGATTTGTATTCTCTGCAAACCAGCGTTTACTGGAATTTAGATCGTTGCGTTTTGCGTGAATTGCACCTTTGCTGTCACAGCCAATCAGATTCTTGACACCAAGTTGCAGAATCATCTTGGAACAGGCTGTACCTGCAGCACCTGCTCCAGAGATAACTACTTTAAGATCTCCAGCTTTTTTATTAACTAACTTTAAGGCATTTATCAATGCAGCAGTGGATACGACAGCTGTACCATGTTGATCGTCGTGAAAAACAGGAATATCCAACTCTTCTTGCAGTCTACGTTCGATTTCAAAACAACGAGGTGCGGCAATATCTTCGAGATTAATTCCTCCAAATCCCGGTGCAATGGCCTTCACAATCCTGATTATTTCCTCTGTATCTTTGGTATCCAAACAAATCGGCCATGCATCAATATCGGCAAATTCTTTAAAAAGCATAACCTTACCTTCCATAACCGGCATGGCTGCCTTTGGACCAATGTCACCGAGGCCCAATACAGCAGTTCCATCTGTAACTACAGCAACAGTGTTTGCTTTGATGGTATATTTGTAGGCATCTTCAGGTTCGTCGAAGATGTCCAGACATACTCTGGCTACTCCAGGCGTATAAGCCATGGAAAGATCATCACGAGTTTTGACTGGAATTCGATTTCTGATTCCAATTTTGCCGCCTAAATGAACTAGAAATGTGCGGTCAGAGAAATTTACAAATTCAATCCCTGAAAGATTTTTAATTGCCTCCACAATTTTTTTACTGTGATCAGAATCGTATGTAAATATACTGATGTCACGCACTAAAATACCTTCTTCGGAATGTACAAGATCAATAGCACCAACGACTCCACCCATTTCGGAAATGACCTGTGTCACTGTGGCTAGCATTCCAACTTTATTTTTAATTTTTAGACGAACAATTATGCTGTTGCTGGCATTAAAAGACGGTTGACTAACAGTCATAACTTACTCCAAAAAGAGATGGTTTCGATGAATAACAGGTTTTCTGGAAGGCCTTTCACCTGTTAAATTTGTCTGTTTTTGTTCTTTCAGCTGAATACGCAAATCTTTAGCAGAAATGTCTGCTCTTCCAATTCCAAGCCGAACACCATCCTGATTACATATTTCAACAAGATCTTTGTTATCAAATTGTCCTTCCATACGAATGATGCCTTTGGATAATAAACTTTTTTTATTCTTCAATAATGCTCGTTCTGCACCTGCATCAATGATCAGAGCCCCTTTATTGAGAGCTCCTGCTGCAAGCCATTTTTGATAACTGCGGATTTTTCTGCCCTGAGCCACAAAATGTGTCCCCCGCAGTTGTCCCTCCATGACAGCACTCACTCCTGCAGGAATTTTTCCGTCCAGTATGTATGTATCAATTCCAAAAGACATTGCCATGCCTGCAGCCCGTACTTTACTTTCCATCCCACCTTTACCAGCAGCTGAAGTGACAGGCAGACAATGTTTCAAAATTTCATCCGTAAGTTCCTGCACTTTTTCTACTACTGTGGAAGAAACACCTTGGGATGTTTCTTCTTGTTTGAGTAGTCCGGGGGCGACTGTCAGAAAAAATAATTGATCTGCACCAATTAAGGTTGCCAGGTAAACAGCGAGCAAATCATTATCTCCAAAGTTAATTTCCAGTTCTTCAGTTGCGACAACATCGTTTTCATTGACAATTGGTACAATCTTATATTTGAGTAGATTTTCTAGAGTATTTCGAATATTGAGGTAAGACTTGCGTAAACCGAAATCTCCTCGTGTCAATAAAATCTGTGCAACTGTAGTTTGATGTTTTCGAAAAGCATCCGCATAAATTTGAATCAACCTCGCTTGACCGACAGAAGCTAAAATTTGTTGCGAAGCCAAAGTGTTACTGGACTCATTGAGAGAAAACAACTCCCGACCAGCTCCCACAGATCCGGAACTGACCACTAACACTTCGTGACCATGCTTGCGAATTTTGGCAATTTGTGCGGACAGTTCACTTATTAACTGATGATCCAGTTTGCCATCCTGCTCCTGCAAAACATTTGTGCCAATTTTAATAACAATTCGTTTCGATTTCACTTTTAAACAATCTATAATCAGCAGTCCATTTGGAAACAAACACTCTGGCAGTTAACATCAGAATTAAGTTTAAGTCTCAGTGGATTTTATCACATAATTTCTAAGTTTGACAAGCTTTAGTAAAAGATCTGTTGACGCAATGTTGAGCTGCTTCATGCAGACTACAAAGGTTTATACTTCGTGCTGTTGCTTGTATAAAATTTTATCCGGGCCACTTTTACACGTGCCAAAAAATATTGGTTGCACAACTTTGATGAAAAATGCAGGACTTAAATGAGAATGGTTAAAAAAAGTTTCGACTGACAAAGTTAGAGTTGAAAATAAATTAAATTTAACAAATACCACCCAAACAACTAGGCTGAAGACTTGTGCCTGTCTGTAGGTTTTGCTCTGACTGCAAATTGAGGTCTGCTAATTTCTAAAGAGAGGGCCTTTGGCAAAAAACAAAAAGACTGCACAAAGATTTATAATAGTTCGGTGAGACAGGAAAGATTGTTTGAAAGCCTCACACTGCAGGTTTGCACTGCAATAAGAGACCGCGACGTAGCATAATCAGAGTCTAGTTGCCTGATTTGGAATCTATGGGTGGTGCAACTTTCTGTTCCAGTTCAGCTGCAGGAACCTCTTCCTGTACCTCTTCTTTTTGTGTTTCTTCAGGAACAAGCATTTGATTAGACACAGGTACATTTACCGCACTCGGCTTCAAATCACGAACTACAGAATCGCGTGCAGTTTCTGAGGAAAGAAATGCTAGAGAGAGCGATGTTAGCATGAAGACAATTGCCACAACAGTTGTAATCTTACCTACTCCAGTCATACTTCCCCGCACGGAGTTGGCCTGTCCGACACTACCAAAGGCGGCCCCAAGCTCTGCTCCGCGACCAGATTGAAGGAGAACAAAAAAGATAATGGCAATACATGCTATAACGTGAATAACAAGTAATAATTCAAACATAAAAACTGGTCAATAAAGTGTTTTGATTAACTGCCTGCAACGACAATTTGTGGGAAAGCAGCAGTTTTAAGACTTGCTCCTCCTACAAGAGCACCGTCAATTTCAGACTGAGAAAGTAATGTTTCCGCATTTTCAGCATTAACGCTGCCTCCATAGAGGATTTGCATTTTTTCTGCTACTTCCGGACTTGCAAGTGACTCCAACTCCTTGCGGATAATTTTATGCATAGAATTTGCTTCTTCAGGAGTAGCAGTTTTGCCTGTACCAATCGCCCAAATTGGTTCATAAGCTACTACACAACGGTTTTGGTCATCTACTGCCAATCCGGCTAATCCCTTGCCAAGTTGTGCAATCACAACTTCTTCATGCTTTCCTGCTTCTCGTTGCTCCAACGATTCACCAATACATAGAATTGGGCGAATCCCGTGCTTGAGTAAAGTTTCTGTCTTACTACGGATAAATTCATCAGTTTCTGCAAACAAATTCCTGCGTTCTGAATGTCCTACAATGCACCATTGAACTCCGCATTCCTGTAGTAGTCCTGCAGATGTTTCGCCTGTAAAAGCACCAGAAACTTCTGAATGAACATTTTGTGCACCTACTGCGATTTGTGTTCCTTCAACCGCACTTTTCATCGAAGACAGGAGTACATCCGGTGGACACAAAACCACTTCACTGGCTGTTTTGTCCATCAGTGGTTCAAGAATACTCAGCATCTCGTCCAGCAAGGCAAACGAACCGTTCATTTTCCAGTTAGCAACAACCAGTCTGGTTCGCATATCATTTTCTCAAAAAAGTATTCGCAGTAAATTAAAGTTAATTGTGGAATTATATCGTTTTTATGTGTCAAATACAAGATTTTTCCATAATTAACAATTTTATTGACTGCAGCTATTGCCTTTTTTGAACTATTTGCTACTTTACATACGGTCTTATATTTTTTTATTGCTTCAAAAAAATCTTCCAAAGCAATAAACTCCTGTTTTTCAAACTAAAATAATGGTGGACATTTGGATAAATTGAGAGAACGTATTGACGAGTTGGATGCAAAGCTGCTTGAGCTATTAAATGAACGAGCAAGGTGTGTCATTCAGATAGGAGCAATCAAGCAAAAAAGCCAGGCAGATGTGCTCGTGCCGCAGCGGGAGCTAGAATTGATGAATCGCCTAACTTCACTCAACAGTGGTCCACTGACTGAAGAGATGGTACTTCACCTGTTTCAGGAAATAATCGACACACTAAAGAATTTTCAAAAATAAAGTGTAGCATCAACTGGGCATCAATATTGATAAAGGCCCAAAACTGTTATCAAAAATTACAATTATTTTATTTCAAGTAGTTCCACTTCAAAGATCAGTGTCGCATCCGGAGGAATAGTGTTTCCGGCACCCTGACTTCCGTAACCAAGTTCCGGTGGAATTGTCAGTTCCCATTTATCACCGACCTTCATCATCTGCAGAGCTTCAGTCCATCCGCGAATAACGCCATTGACCGGAAATGTGGCTGGTTGATTCCGTTTATAAGAACTATCAAATTCAATACCGTCTGTTAGTCTTCCGCGATAATGAACAGAGACAACACTGCTCGGACCCGGATTTTCACTTCCAGAACCTTCTGATAGTATACTGTACTGCAAACCACTTGCAGTCGTGATGGTTTCAGTTGAAGCTGAATTTGTCATTTTATCCTCTTTATTTGAAGTTGCTGGTGTTGAAACATTAGTTACAGTATAAGGAGCAAGCTCTTCATTCTTTGAGTTCATATAAAAGGCTCCAGCCCCAACGAGAGCAGCTAAGGCCAGTAAAATAATTCTGTTTTTATTGTCCTGCATTTTTGCTCAAAAGTTCAAAATTATTGATTCTTACTTAGACGAGGTGCATGTAAAGAACCTAGTTTATTCTACAGGAAGCTCTTTAATTTTGACACCAACCTTTTCAAAAAAATCAGTCAGTGAATTTTTCACATGTTCCACATCGATGCGGTCCTTAAAAACGATTCCGAGAGTAGCCTCCACTATTTCCGGGTCCAAATGATCCTGGTGCAGGGCAACCAGAGCTCTGGCCCAATCTAAAGTTTCTGCAACTCCAGGAATTTTTTCCAGTTTTTGTTTGCGGATCAGTTCCATAAAAACGCAAATCTGCTCGGCCAGCAGTAAATCTATCTCGGGGACTTTACTCCTGACAATAGCCAGTTCTTTTTCATATTCCGGATAATCCATCCACAAGTAAAAACAACGCCGTCTTACTGCATCCGACAACTCTCGAGTCCGGTTGCTGGTTAAAATAACATAAGGTTTTTCCTTAGCACGGATACTGCCGATTTCTGGAATTGTAATTTGCCATTCCGATAATATTTCCAATAAAAAACTCTCAAATTCTTCATCAGAGCGGTCCAATTCATCAATTAATAATACTGGTGATTTGGGATGCGTAATTGCCTGCAGTAAGGGGCGTTTCAATAAAAATTCTTCACTAAAAATAGTTTCTTCTCTTTCCTGCAAAGACTTTTCACTGCCCTCTTCAAGTTTTATGTGCAGTAATTGACGCTGATAATTCCATTCATAGAGTGCCATATTTGCATCAAGACCTTCATAACATTGCAGCCGAATTAAATCAGTTTGCAGGGCCTTTGCCAATACTTTTGCAATTTCTGTTTTGCCGACACCAGCCGGACCCTCTATCAATAATGGTTTGTGGAGAGTTTTCGCCAGATAAACTGACATAACCACTCCAGGGTCTGCCACATAATTTTGTTCTTCCAGCATTTGCCGGATTTGTTCTGCTTCATTAGATAACATAAAAAGATTCCTGTTACAGTTCCTTGTTAATGTTTAATGAATTCAAGTTTGGTTTTGTGCAGCACAATCTTCGAGTGCTTCCCACGCAAGTTTCATACATTTGATCCGGCTCCGGTGTGCTTTCAAAGCAATTAACGGACGCAGACATTCCACATCTTGTGGAATGTCATTTGTCTCTTTTTGCAGACTGTCAGCAAATTGACTACTAATCTGTACAACTTCTGTCATTGTTTTTTTTATGATCAATTCGCTCATCATTGACGCAGAAGCCTGACAGATTGCACATCCCCGAACTTGAGTTTTACAAGCCTCGATGACGGTTCCAGTCATGGACAGTGTCAGCTCAAGTTCGTCACCACAAAGTGGATTGTAGGCAGTAGCCCGCAGATCTGGTTCTTTCAAACGTCCAGAATTTTTTGGATGCCGTGCATGTTTCAGCAAAAGTTTTCGATAAATAGTGGGATTTGTCATTGGTCTATTTTTTCAAGCATAGGCAAACTATAATCTGAAATTCAAAAAATAGTTTTCCTACAATCTCTCATTTTACCTCAATTAAAAATCCGTCGAACCTGAGCCAGTGCAGAAAATAAACGGTCGATTTCAGATATTTCGTTATAAAGACCAAAACTCATCCGGAGACTGGCCTGTATCCCCAGTTGCTCGTGTAAAACCTGCGTACAGTGATGTCCTGCACGTACCGCAATTCCGTACTCATCCAGAACCTGTGCCACATCGTGCGGATGTACATTCTTGAGATTAAACGAAATTACACCTGTTCTCTCGAAAATATCCGCTGGACCATATAACTCCAAATCCGGAAACTCCTCCATTCTTTTTAGGGCATGTTCCGTCAACTGCAGTTCGTGCTGCTGAATTTCCGGCATTCCGTATTTTTTCATATATTCCAAAGCCGCCGACAATCCGAAAACCTCTGCCACAGGAGGTGTTCCTGCTTCAAATTTTTGCGGAGCATCAGCCCAGGTTGATGCTTGTCGACTTACTTTGCGAATCATTCCTCCACCTCCCTGAAACACAGACATTTCGTTGAGCCTTTCTTGTTTTGCGTAAAGCACTCCAATTCCGGTCGGACCGTAAACTTTGTGTCCGGAAAAAGCCAGGAAATCACAGTTCCACTCGGTAACGTCAATTGGCATTCTGGCTACTGCCTGTGCTGCATCCGCCAAAACCAAAACACCGCGATCATGTGCCATTTTTACTATTTCAGCAATGGGATTGACCGTACCCAACACATTAGAGGCCACTGTAACTGCCAACAATTTCACGGAATTTGTCAACAATTCATCTAGTTTATGTAAATCCAGACGGCCAACACAGGAACTGCCATGTTCCAGAGAAAGCGGCCAATAAACCAGTTCCGCTCCAGAGGCTTGTGCAGCAAGTTGCCAGGGCACCAAATTGGAATGGTGTTCCATTTCGGTTACTATGATCCTCTCACCCTTTATTAAATTTTTTTCCCCCCACGCTGAAGCGACCAAGTTGATCGATTCAGTAGTTCCTCTGGTAAAAATAATATTTGAAGAACTCTCGGCTCCAATAAATTTGGCAACTTTTTTCCTGCCGTCTTCGAAAATTTCTGTTGCTTCTTCTGCCAAAGTATAAACACCACGACTGACATTGCTGTTGTGATTTTCGTAAAAGCAAACCAAAGCGTCAATCACGCTTTGCGGCTTTTGAGTCGTTGCTGCATTATCGAGATAAGCCAGTGAATGTCCATTAATTTCCCTTTTAAGAATTGGAAAATCCTCACGCAGCTTTGAGGTTATTTGAAGGTTCTGCATATGTTTCGCTTATAAGACAACAGCAAAATTCGACGAATTTGGATATAAATATTATTTGTTTGATCCGGATTATGTGGGGCAGAAGCACAGAATTCAGAGAGAAATTTCTTTCAATTCCATCATTGATTTTCCGGAACCACCGCGCCGGATGCTCACCATTTCACCAACGATGCTCAAAGCAATTTCCTCCGGAGTTGTTCCGGCAAAATCTAAACCTGCCGGAGAATGTACCCGCTTCAATTCTTTCGGTTCCACTCCTTCATCCAGCAAATACTCAAACACCAGTTTTGCACGTTTGGTACTGGCCACCAAACCAATATATGGACCCTGACCCTCGAGAGCTTTTTTAATCGAATGCTGATCACCCTTGTGTTGCGTAACTACAACGACGAATGTCTGCGGACCAACTTTCATTTGACTGAAATCCAAATCAGCTGTGATTAAACGCTCGGCCTGCGGAAAGTCTTCACGGGTTGCAGCAGAATCATTGACCGTAATGGAAAAATGAACTGTGTGAGCCAGTTCTGCCAAGACCTCAGCGATGCGTCCGTGCCCCACAATCATCAATTCTGGACGTGGCATATACGGTTCCACATAAACCTCCATGGTTCCACCGCAAGGCATTCCCACTCCTAATATTTCATCATCAAGATCCAACGGCACAATCCTGGTTTGTCCGTCTCGCAAACTTTCCATTGAGGCTTCACGCACGGCTTCTTCAGCACATCCTCCGCCAACCCAGCCAAACAAAGTCTCTCCCTTTGCGTCAATTATTGATTTTGCCCCCGGCTTGGCAGAAACCGAACCGCTGATTTTAATCACTGTGGCAACTGCAAATGGAACTTCCTTGGCGGTCAGTTCAGCTAGTTTTTCAAAATATTCATTGGACATTTTGTTTTATTTGTTTTGTTACAGTTCAGGAGTGTAATAAATAATCTTCAGGAGTATCTACATCCAGCAAAACATGCTCACTATCCATTTCTATTTCCCGGATACTTTGCTGGTGTTTACGGAGAATTCCGCGGCAGCCTTCTCCATCGTGCAGAAGAATTTCATCCCGGAATTTGCTGGAAAATAATACCGGATTCCCGCGTTTTCCTTGAAACACCGGTACAATGATCAGAGAGCTTTCTGTCTTACTTAAATCAGTGAAAGCCTGAACCAAACGGTTGAGGTCCGCTTTGTCAACAAAGGGCATATCAGCAAGGCATATCAACAAGCCCTGGCTAACCTCTGCAGTTGCCCGAACTCCGGTTTGGATGGAAGATGTCATGCCTTCTTCGTAGCCTTTGTTTTCTAAAAAGCGTACAGGCAGGTTTTCCAAAACAGCTTTAATATTTTCTGCTTCGTAACCAAGCACAACCAAAACGTCATCAACTACTGAGTTACAAACAGTTTCGACTATTTTATGGATCAAAACCTGACCACTAAATGAAAGTAGAAGTTTGTTTTGTTCTCCCATTCTGCGGGATTCACCAGCAGCCAGTATGATTGCACTAATCATTGAAAATATTCACAGAGAATAAACTGGAATTTTTCATTCCAATTCCACTTTTTTACCAAATTTTCTTTTGAGTTCTGACACAAGAATTGAACCAACAAGTGAAGCTGCTTTGACCGGTTCTGCATCTTTACTAATCTCTGTTGGACTGGCCTCATCATTTGACTCTGACAATAAATTTGAAAAATTTTTTATAAACTGTTCAAAAAGTTTATTGTTAACTGCCTCGATCATTCTGGCACCAAACTGGGCAATCCGGCCGGTGATTGAGACAGTCATCATGCATAGAACTTCGGTTCCAGTTTCAATTTCATTCAGGGAGAGATTCATATTCATCGTTGCTCCGCCTTTTCCACGAATATCAGCACCTTTGCCCTGCATTACCAACTCAAAAGTAGAACTGTCTCGTTTACTGAATTCAACCTCACCAGTGAACTTAGCAATTACAGGTCCTATTTTGACTGTGACTTTACCTTTAAAGTGGTCATCATCAACTGTCTCTGTCAGCTGTGCTCCAGGTACACATACCACTATTTTTTCCGGCTTTGTGAGAACGTCCCAGACTTCATTGATCTTTGCATTAACCTGAAATTTTTTTTCTGCTTTTACCTCCATGATTATTTTGTCCCAAATATCCTATCACCTGCATCGCCTAAACCTGGTAAAATATAGGCATGGTCATTCAATTTTTCATCAATTGCAGCAGTGTAAATCGGCACATCTGGATGAGTTTTATTAAAATATTCAATCCCTTCAGGTGCAGCCAATAGACAGACAAAGCGTATGTTAGACGCACCGTTTTCCTTTAAGCGCGTTACTGCTGCTGCAGAAGAATGCCCAGTGGCCAGCATCGGATCCAGAGCCAGGACCAGGCGCTGATTAATCAAATCCGGCAGTTTCATATAATATTCAACTGCAACCAGTGTTTCCGGATCCCTGTAAAGTCCAATGTGACCAACTCTTGCTGAAGGAACGAGGTCCATAAATCCATCCAGTAAACCATTGCCGGCTCTTAATATTGAAACCAGACAAAGTTTTTTGCCTTCCAAAAAAGGTGCTTGCATTTTCATTAATGGAGTTTCAATTTCCTCATATATCAGTGGTAAATCTTTGGTCACTTCATAAGCGAGAAGAGTTCCAACCTCCCGAATCAAAGTCCGAAAACTTTGTGTGGAGGTACTTTTTTTACGCATCAGCGAAAGTTTATGCTGAACCAACGGGTGGTCTATGACCTTTGTAATTTCCGGCATTTTATCTCCTGTTTAAAAAATATTTAGGCGTTAAGCGTTGACGATTCAATACTGTACACCTGCAGCTTAAGATGCACAAACTGTAATCCAGTAAAATACTGCTGAAACTTTATCTGCAACAACCAAATAAGCTTAAACTAGTTTGTCTTCCTGCCTCTGCTCTGCTTTCAGGCGGCCAAGTGCATACTCGTTTAAATCTACAAATTTCATATATTTTGCCAACAATGGTTGTACTGCTTCAACTTTACGAAACATTTCCTGAGCAATTCGACGATAACCGCTATGTCCTTGTGGCGTGCTGCGAAGCTCTGTCAGCCAAGTCAAAGCCCGTAAATTTATGTGGACATACCAGCGAATATTGTAGCTCATTGGCACTACGTATTGGGCCTCCTCAGGATAATCTAGAGCAATTGTCTCGAAGGCCTCTGCTGAACGGGCCATTAATTCATGATATTCTACCCCCAAACCAGCATCTTCAATTTCCACAGGCGTGTCATAGCCAAAACGCGTTGTCAACGGTTGACGCTCCTGGGTCAGTATTCTGTGTCTCTGCAGGTCGCGGTACATGCCATAATCACCCAAAATATCGAAGGTGTAAAATGCTAACTCCAATCCACGTTCAGATTTATGCCGCCGATGATTTCTTAATGCGGCTGCCTGTTCAATTAGTCCAAGTTTTTCCGACTCCGGCAAGAACCGTATTTGCTCCCGTATTTGCTGCAGAGGAATCCCTGTATGTGAGTAAAGCAAAGCTGCCAATATTTTTGTCTCTGCTTCCGGATCAAAATCAATTAAACGAACCGCTTCTGCATTATCTGCAGGCAATTGTCCTAGATGCTTTTCAGTAAATTTTCGAACCAACTGCTGCTGCTGCTTATTATAGTTTTGAAAATCCTGAAAATGCCGATGTTCCGCCTCAGCACGTCGTACAAAAGAAGGTATAACCTTTGTCAACTCTTCAAAAGCAGACTGGGCAATTTCGTTCAGTTCCCCAAATGGTTCAACTCTCAATTTTGCAATCAGAGTTTCAAAAAATCTACCGTTGCCAAAAACCCCCATATTGGTCAAAGTGGCAGAAGGCAACAAGCCCCGGATAATATCAAATCCCCGTGCACGCACAGAACGTTCATAGGCAGCCGGACTGCTTTTTGAGTCCATAGGCATTTGCTTGCGCACATGATCCCGGATTGGTTCTGTAAAACGGACGTAGGTTTCAAATAAGTTGCGGCAGGTCTGCAGATACAAATCTCGGTGCACTGAGTTCATCAGAGTTGGTTCCTGATAAAATCGATATTCGCCCTTAATCTTTTCTGCAAAACTGACGTAGCGAGTCGATTTTTCTAAAGGTGAGCCTCCAATCCGTGCATCTTCTACAGTTTTCGTAGCTAAAATAGAGATATTTTCCAGTGCCAGGTGTGCACCACCAAGTTCACCAATCGAATCATCACCAAAACCATCCAGTATTCTGTCATAGAACTTTTGTGCAGATTCGATGGCAAGTTGAGATTTTTTTGCAGAATCTCCACCTGTTCCAATGGCTTGAATCTCTGAAAACCTGGCTTCTTTTTCTTGAATAAAATCTCTGAGAAGTAAGGTTCGCAGGCCAAGAGTTGAGCGGGAATAGCGGGAAAACAGTGCACCTTTGATTACTTCAGGAAGATTGGTGAGTGCAAAAATTGAACGGTCAGTATTGCTTACGTAAAAAGAAAGAACCTGCTTTTCTTCTGCTGTGAAATCTTCGATAGCGGTGCTCATGAAAAGATTTTAGGACGCGGGCACACCTTTAGAATTGGGCAATGCTGCTGCACGATTGGTAGGAGATGGAAGGTCAATATCCTCATATTTAGGATTGGAGTGTGCTTTTGGATCGTAACTGTCTCTCAGCAGATCTCTGGTATAATTAAAAGTTTGACGAGAAGTATAAGCCAAAGAAATAACTCCACTGTCCATTCGAATTGCATCTTTTGGACAAGCCTCTACACACAAGCCGCAAAAAACACAGCGTAGCTCGTCGATATCAAATACTACAGGATATTTTTCAACTGAAAGATCAGGATGTTCTCCTGCCTCAATGTGAATACACTTTGAAGGACAAACCGTTTCACACATATAACAGGCTACACAACTGAGAAATCCGTTTTCCCGTCGTGTCAGACGATGACGTCCACGCCAACGCGTAGAAATATGACGTTTCTCTTCCGGATAACTGACAGTAACTACATCTTTTGCACCAAAGAGGTTGCGCCAGAAATGGTTGATTGTCAATCTTAATCCAGTAAAAATAGCCGGCAGGAATAAGGCTTCTTTTGCACCGTCTATTCGTGTAACTTGTTTGACTTTTAAATCCATAGTTCCTCAGAACAAAATTTATTTCTAATTATTCGTAATTTTTTTCAAGGCGCTAAACGCTCAATTACCCACTTTGTATTATCAGTAAGTGAGTATAAAAATCGATCATGCAGTCGATTGGGCCGTCCCTGCCAAAATTCAAAACTTTTTGGTACAATCTTGTATCCACCCCAAAAATCTGGGAGCGGTATTTTTCCTGCAGAAAATTTGCGTTTTATTTCATCCAACTTCATTTCCAGAATTTTCCTGGATGAAATTACGGAGCTTTGCTCAGAAACCCATGCACCCATCTGACTGCCACGGGGTCGACTCAAAAAATATTTGAGAGACTCACTCGTCTCAATTTTTTCTGCAACTCCATTTATACTTACCTGGCGCTCCAGAGCTACCCAGTTAAAATGTAGCGCAACATTTGGATTTGTAGAAATCTGAACGGCCTTTTTACTTTTGTAGTTTGTGAAAAACACAAAACCGTTTTTGTCAAAAAGCTTAAGTAAAACAGTTCTCAACTTAGGTTCTCCTGACTGAGATACTGTCGCCAAACTCATTGCATTTGGAATTGGTTCTGCTTCATTTGCTTCCTTGAACCAGAGTTCAAACTGCAAAAACGGATCGCTCTTTAGCTGCTCTTTGCTCAGACCGGAATTATCATAGCCCTGACGCATGAATGTCAAATCCATTACTTCACTCTGTAATTCATGCTTCGTTTTTAGGCATCATGCAAATGCAAGAATGACAAATGCTGTTACAAACAAGTTCAGCAGAGAAAGCGGCAACAGTTTTTTCCAACCCAAACTCATGGTTTGATCAAAGCGAAACTTTGGTACTGTCCAGCGTAACTGAATTTGGAACCAGCAGAAAAATATTGTAACAATGCTAAACTTGATGATCTGCAGAATGGTCACCAACCACTGAGGTGCACTTTCCCAAAGGTGCAGCCATGGTACATGATAACCCCCGAAAAAGAGAGTTGTCATCAGGACAGAGACCCCAACGATAGCAATATATTCTGCCAGCATAAAAGCGGACCAGCGCATTCCTGAATATTCCAGAAAATATCCGGCAACCAATTCTGACTCTCCTTCTGGTGCGTCAAAAGGAGGACGTTTAGTCTCTGCCACAAGAGCAGTGAAGAAGAGTATGAAACCCAGTGGTTGAGTAAAAACACCCCACATGGGAATCAGATTACCAAACCAGTATTCGTTCTGACCGTCAACAATACCACTGACACGTGTTGTTCCATAAACCATAAAAACACCCATCAAAGCCAGCCCCATGAACACCTCATAAGAAATCATTTGGGCAGAGGCTCTGGTTCCTCCGAGTAATGCAAACTTACTGTTTGAGCTATAACCAGCCAGCACCGCACCATAAACACTAAGCGATGTAATGGCGAAGATAAATAACAAACCTGGTTCTACATCTGCAACCTGAAACGTGAAATCCCCAATAGGCCCAGCGATTGGAATAATTGAAAAAATTGCAACCGCTGAAATCATGCCAAAAAATGGAGCTAGCAAATACAAAAATTTATTTGCACCTCTTGGAATACAGTCTTCTTTAAAAATCGACTTCAGTCCATCCGCCGCAAGGTGCAACAGACCATGTCCTGTAAAACTGCCTATATTTGCCCGATTCGGTCCCACCCTGTCTTGAATCATGGCACTCCATTTACGCTCCATCAACGTTAATAAAGTTCCCAAGGGCAAGGCAAACAGTAGTATGATAACCACAATCTTGATCAAAGCCAAAACTGCTGGAATCATTATAATTTCTAAGAGAATATCCATCTTTGTTTATTTAGATCTGGTTGTTTAAAAGTTGGAGTTCAGCGATCCAACTCGCCTCCGATCATGTTAATTGAACCAAAAATTGCTACAATATCTGCAACATAATGTCCTATTGTCATGCTGGGCATAGCTTCCACGAGGTTGAGACAAGGAGGCCGCAACCGAACTCGAACAGGATCGCCGCTACCATCGGATACAAGATAAAACCCAACCTCACCGTTCCCACCCTCAATCGGCATGTAAATTTCTCCGGCAGGAGGTTGATGGCCCTCCATGACCAATTTGAAGTGATCAATCAGCCCTTCAATATTTCCATAAACATCTTTCTTATCAGGATAACGAAGCATTCGTTCGTCAGTCATGTATGGACCTTCTGGCAGTTTGTCTGCAGCCTGTTCAATGATCTTAATGCTTTGCTGAATCTCTTCCATTCTAACTAAGTAGCGATCAAAACAGTCACCTGTTGAACCTACGGGGATTTCAAAGTCGAGTTCATTGTATACCGAATAAGGATCCGCTCTGCGAACATCATATGGAATTCCGCATGCTCTCAATAAAGGTCCTGTAAAACCAAAAGAGAGTGCATCTTCTTTTGAAAAACAACCCACATCTTTGACACGGTCTATAAATATTTTATTGCGGGTCAGCAGTTTGTCACATTCCGCCATTACGTCTTTCAACTTGATCAGGCGATCCGACAGTTCTGAGAGGAATCCATCTGGTAGATCTGTGGAATTTCCTCCGAAACGTGTCCAATTTGTCGTTAGACGGGCTCCTGTCATTTCTTCAACCAGTTCCCAAAGATATTCACGTGCTTTGATGGCCCAAAGGAAAAATGTAAATCCACCTATTTCCATAGCAACCGCAGCAAGACAGGTTAAATGATCTGTGATTCTGGATATTTCACCCATGATCACCCGAGTGAACTCTGCACGTCTGGGTGCTTCTATTCCATATAATTTTTCCACTGCCATTGAGTAACCAATATTATTCAGCAGAGGTGAGACATAATTCAACCGATCTGTGTATGGAATGACCTGGATCCACTTTGAATTCTCAGATTCTTTTTCAAAACCACGATGAAGATAACCAATCTCTGTTTCCATTCCTACGATGAGTTCACCATCCAGTTGGGTAGTAAAGCGTACAATTCCATGCATCGCAGGATGTGCAGGCCCAATTTCAATGGTCATTACCGATGAAGTAGAATCTTCATTAGAACTCATACTTGCATTTCGGGATTGGAGTGTTGTCATGTCGGTCATGCGTGCCTCCCGTATACGTACCGTTCGTCTATCTCTTTAAGTTCCATCAAAGGCTGCTGCTTATCAATTGGATAATCCTTGCGTAGCGGATGGCCATCAAATTCATCGTACATTAAAATACGTTTCAGGTTTGGATGGCCAACAAAATTTATTCCAAACATATCAAAACATTCCCGTTCATACCAGTCTACTGCTTTCCACAAGTGGTGGATTGAAGCTATCTCACATTCATCCTCTGCTAAACGAACTTTCAACCTTAAGCGGTGTCCATGAGTCAGCGACTTAAAATGATAAACCACTTCGAATCTTGTTTCCTTACTCTGTTCAAGATAATCAACTGCAGTCAAGTCCATCATTATCTCAAAAGTACAACGTGAATCATCACGTAAAAAGCGACATACTGGTTCCAATACAGCTTTTTCAATAGTTACAGTTTCATCTCCCCGATGAACATGAAAACCGGTAACTGCCTGTGGAAATTCTTGCTGAAGCAGAGTTGTTAATTCTCCTGCTTCCGGAGTTGTTTCCATTTGTTTCGTGGAAATTTCTTCACTCATTAGTATCTTTTAGCTTCAAGTTTAGAGAACGATTACCATTATTATTCTTTAAGTGCAGTTTTTTCTTTCTGCAGCTTTGGAGAGTCATAGCCAATATGTGGTCTTAGATTAAGATGGTCTTCAGAGTAACTAAACCCAGGTTTGCTGATACGGTTGCTTTTGGGATTTTGCAAATTTTCAAAGACTTCTTTTTTTGGTATATCAAAATAGCGCTGGAGTTGATCCACTTTCTGATCTTTGTATCTGATTGCATTCGGGGTAATTCCGTTTGCTTTTGGGCCCTCATCCTGAATACTGTTCTGTAACTCAAGCAGTCCATCCAGCACTGCTTCAGGACGTGGGGGACAGCCGGCAATATAGAGATCCACGGGAATTAAACGATCAATTCCCTGCAGTACAGAATAGTTCTGATAAAATCCGCCTGAAGATGCACATGCTCCAAAGGCAATCACCCATTTTGGATCTGCCATTTGATCATAGATTGTTTTAAGTATTGGTGACATTTTATGAGTTATTGTGCCGACCACCCAGAGCACGTCTGCCTGCCTTGGAGAAAATCGAGGAATCTCTGCACCAAATCGAGAGATATCATAATGAGAACAAGCTGCGGACATGTATTCCATACCACAACAGGCTGTTACAAACGGATACTGAAAAAGTGAAAATTTCCTTGACCAGTTGACCACGCTGTCAAATGTTGTGGTTTTAAAACCACCGTAATCTGTATCCATAATCTATCCTGTTAAGTCGTTTTTCATTTATTGAACCTCAATTTCTCTGAACTGTCTACTCCCAGTTCAGTGCCCCTTTTTTCCAATCGTAAGCCAAACCTAAAACCAATATGCCCAGAAAGACTGAGGCGGCCACAAAGCCGAACCAGCCTAACTCACGTACCTGCACTGCCCAGGGATAAAGGAAAACAACTTCAACATCAAAAATCAGAAAGACTAGTGCAGTCATATAAAATTTCACGTCATATCGATGTCCTGCCATGCCATTTCTCAGGAAACCTGATTCGAATGGAGTTTCTTTGACTTCTCCTCTCAACTTTGGCCCCAAAAACAACCCGATACAGCTCAAGGCTCCAGCCAAAACAATTCCAAGTACAATCATAATTAAAATAGGCAGGTAGCCTGATGCAATGCTCACTTTATACCTTCGATCAAATAGTTTTTGTCTGTCTTTTTAAGAATTAATTTTATCTTACAGTCTTCCACCCGGAGCACAGATTGTCAATCCATTTCCGGCTTATCAGCGTACAGTCACACCAGGGTTTACACCCTCGGGAGCTTCAATCAAAACGAGTTTGCCATTATCATCTGAAAAAAGGATCATTCCTTCAGAAATTTCACCCCGCAATTTTACCGGCTTTAAATTTGCTACAACCAGTACACGTCGATTCAGCATTTCTTCAGCTGAGTAAAATTCCGCTGCTCCGGAAACAATGGTACGTAAACGGTCTTCACCCAAATCCACTTCTGAACAAAGCAGCTTCGCCGATTTTTCAACTTTCCGGCAAGTTTTGATATGGCCGACCTTCAATTCCATTTTCTGAAAATCATCAAAGGCAAACCAATCTTTCTTCTCATCAGGAATTGTGCTTACTTTTTTTTCAGTCTGGGTTACTTCAGCAGGTTTTTCCTCAGCCGAAAGTTTCATTTTAGGAAACAACGGTTTTGGTTCAGGCATTTCAGTGCCTGATTCCAATAACCCTGGAGTGAGTTTTTCAAATGTTATCTTCTCTGTTCCTAGTCCAAGGGCTTTACGTGCCTCACTCATTTTTTCCGGCATAACCGGATCCAGCAAACCAACTAATATTCTTGTCAAATCTAATGCCGTATACAGTACCGTTCCCAAACGTTCACGATCTTCTGGTTGTTTGGCCAGACTCCATGGTTTACAGCTATCTATATATTTATTGACCTGGCTGCTGAGCCAGGCTACGTGTTCCAGTGCACGGTGCGGCTGAAAAGACTGAACATATTCCTGAAATGTTTCAACACCTTGGATGAATATATTACGAATATTATTTTCCTCTGCTCCAATTTGAGCCAAGGGCGGAATACAACCTTCAAAACTATTTCGGCTCATACTGATTGAACGGTTGAGTAAATTACCAAAATTATTTGCCAAATCGCCGTTGTAACGGGTGATTGCCAGTTCTTCAGTAAAATTTGAGTCTTCACCAAAACTCATGTCACGCAGTAAAAAATAACGCAGGGCATCAACACCAAGCTGATCTTTCATGGCCAGTGGGTCCACAACATTTCCCAATGACTTGCTCATTTTACTGCCACCCACAATCCAATGACCATGAACTACCAGTTTTTTAAATACAGGCAAGCCTGCAGCTTTGAGCATACATGGCCAGTAAATACCATGTGTTTTCAAAATATCCTTGCCAATAGTGTGGTGAACATACGGCCAGTACTTTTTGAATTTTTCACCCTCCGGCCAATCCAAGGCACTGGCATAATTCAGCAGTGCATCAAACCAGACATAGGTCACAAAGTTTTCATCAAACGGTAACTCTATTCCCCAGTTCAGGCGTCTTTTTGGGCGTGAAATACACAAATCCTGAAGTGGCTGCTGAAGAAATTGAATCAATTCATTACGGTAACGACCAGGATAGATCCAGCTTTCGTTTTGTTTTAATTCTTCCAGCAGCCAATCCTGGTAGGCACTCATGCGGAAAAAATAATTTTGTTCCTTATACAGTTGCGGTGGGGTTTGATGATCAGGGCAATTACCATCCTCCAACTCCGCTTCATCCAAAAACCTCTCGCAGCCAACGCAGTAAAGTCCCTGATAATCCTTGAGGTAGATCTCACCCTGATCAAATATTTTTTGTAAAATTTGCTGTACGCAGGCTTTGTGTTGAGGGTCAGTTGTACGAATAAACTGATCATTTTCGATATGCAGATGCGGCCACATTTCACGAAATTCCTGACTGATGCGGTCCACAAATTCTTGTGGCTGAAGGCCGGATTTTGCTGCAGATTCAACTATTTTTTGCCCATGTTCATCGGTACCTGTCAAAAAATAAGTGTCTGCGCCAAAGAGTTTATGGAAGCGAGTCAGAACATCTGTGACAACCGTAGTGTAAGCATGTCCAATGTGCGGATGACTATTTACGTAATAGATTGGTGTCGTGATGTAAAATGTGTCGTCCATACAAGTTGAGACAATTAAATTAATTTGTAAAGTCCAAGAGCACCTGAAAGACTCTTTTTCGACAAAAAGTGAGGAACTGTTTTATGTCTTTTTGACTCTAGATTTTCTATGAAAGACAGCCGCTGTCAATCAAAGGTGCGTTGCCGTTACAGAGTCAACTGGCAGTTACAGCAGGTAGTTTTATTTCCGGTTCTTCAGGATGAGGACTATAAAGCACGAGTGTTTTTCCAATTACCTGTACAACTTCAAGTCCCTCGACTCTGCTCAGTTCATTTGCACATTCTTTTTTTGACAAGGGACAGCTGTCAAGTATTTTGAGTTTGATCAACTCATGGTCCAGTAACTGGGTTTCTATTTCCCGTCTGCTTTCTGAAGACAGTCCCTGTTTCCCAAGATTTACCAGTGGTTTTAACGGATGCGCCAAAGCACGCAGGTAACGTTTTTGTTTTCCGGTCATCTTTCTAATTACTTTGCTCAATCACCCGTGGTACTTTGAAAAAACCATTTTCCAGATATGGGCTGAACTGCTCTGGAGAAACTTGAGACTCAATCATTTTATCTTCCCGACTGCCACTTAAATGACTCTCCTCCACATCGGTAGCAACATCCGGAATTTCTGCTGTTTTTAAAACCTCAAAATAATCCAGAATACCTGAAAATTGCTCTGCAAAAACTTCCACTTCTTTTGCTGAAAGTTCCAAAGAAGAAAGACGTGCTATTTTACGCACTTCCTCAGAGTTGAATCTATTTGTCATGTTGGTTGCAGCATTAATTTGATTTCAGCCTGAGCCGCCAACTTTCCATCAACACTTGCTCTACCCTCAAAGACCCAAAAATTTCGGCGCTGGTTTTTCAAAGTCGTTTCCAAAATAAGTTGATCTCCGGGAACTACCGGCACCCGAAATTTGGCATTATTGATTCCTGCAAAAAAAACGATACTTCCGGTATCAGTTTCAGCTTTTCCTGAATCGATTACAATCCCTGCTGTTTGTGCTAATGCTTCAATAATCATTACCCCAGGCAGAACTGCTTGTTGAGGAAAGTGCCCCTGAAAAACCTCCTCATTCCCGGAAATATTTTTTAAAGCTTTACAGTACTCACCTTCACGCACCTCAAGCACCCGGTCAACCAACAAAAAAGGGTAGCGGTGTGGTAATATTTTCTTGATTTGCTCTAAATTCATCATCCATTGCTCCCGGCCTTAAGTGCATTGTATGCGTCAATTACTTTTTGAGTGAGATCTGTCGTTTCTTCTTTCATGTACAATATTACCTGCGCAGCATTTTTTTCAAGAACCAAATCCAGTTTTTCTTTGATGGAAACTGTACGAATTACTGTTTTCAGCTCTTTAAAAATTGCCTCTGTCAAACGACGCTCCTCCGACCTCATTTCTTGTTCGATAGTGCGAACTTTTTCACGTAGTTGCTGCTGCCGTGCAATCAGTTCCTGCTCTTTAGCGCTCTTCGCTTTTGGTGTCAACAGCGGGTTGTTACGTAAATCTTCAGCAAGTTTCCGCAGTTCTGATTCTTCAAGTTTAAATTCCTGTTGTTTTTGCCGCCCGCGTCTTTCCAGAATGTTCTTTGAACGAATTCCTGGTTCTGATTGATTGAGAGCCTGATTCAGGTCTACGACACCAATTTCCAGTGCAAAAGCAGGCAAGCCCGTGTAAAAAAGAACAAACAAGAAAAGAGATAGAAAACGTTTCATGATTTTTATTTTGACAGAAATTATCTTTCCAGCAGCAAATGTAAAATTCAAACAATTATTTTACGTTACGTACCAAAGAATAAGGAAAGTTCCAAGGATGAAGATTAGAGCATAATTCTGAGTTAAACCATTTTGCAAAGGACGTAGAGTGCTGCCAACTGCACGAGCAACAATAGCCGTTGTGTTTACCCCGCGGTCAATTATATTTTGATCAAAGAGGCGCCAGAGCAAATGTGTTGAGAGAAAACGGACAGGTTGAATAATCACTGCATTATATATTTCATCAACATACCATTTGTTGAGAGAAAGCTGGTAAGCCCATTCCCATCTGCGTCGCAGTCCTGCTGCTACTGCAAATCCGGAATGATACAGACGGCTCGCAATAAACCACGCAATCAATGCAAATGCAACCGAAAGCCCCATTAATAACCATTCTGTCGAAACCGAACCGTGACCTTCTACTGGTAGCTTTGCGAAAAAATTATGAAAATAAACTTCCATTCCGTTAGGCAAAAGGTGGAAGACGTGCGGTACTCCAAAGAAACCGCTTATGACTGCAAGCACCGCCAGGATCATTAATGGTAAGGTCATCGAAAAAGGAGACTCGCGGACATGTTCTGCAGTATGTGAATCCACTCGGGATTCTCCGTGAAACGTCAAATAAATCATCCGAAACATATAAAATGCAGTCAGCCCTGCTGTGATGAAACCAACACCCCAGAGCCACGGGCTTCCAAAAGGAGAACTGAAGGCTTTCCAGAGGATCTCATCTTTACTGAAAAATCCTGAGAAGAACGGTATCCCGGAAATGGCCAATGTGCCCAGCAACATGGTAATGTAGGTGATCGGCAGTTTGTTTTTGAGTGCACCCATTTTTCGCATATCCTGCTCATGATGCACTGCCAGGATTACTGATCCGGAACCCAAAAAGAGAAGTGCCTTAAAAAAAGCATGTGTCATAACATGAAAAACTCCTGCACCAAAAGCTCCAACTCCCATGGCCAAAAACATGTATCCCAGTTGGCTGACAGTTGAATAAGCCAATACCCGTTTGATATCCGTTTGCGTAACCGCAATCGTTGCTGCCAGCAGAGCCGTGATCGCACCAACTGCTGCAATCACATTCATTGTGAAAGGTGCCAACACAAACAAATGACTCAGGCGGGCAACCATGTATAAACCGGCAGTCACCATCGTTGCTGCATGGATCAGGGCGGAAACCGGAGTCGGGCCTTCCATTGCATCCGGCAACCAGACAAAAAGTGGAATTTGCGCGGATTTACCTGTTGCACCCAGAAAGAGCAGTAATGTAATTGCCGTCACCAGTGGTCCGCCATACTCTAAACGTGCAGCAGCCTCTGCATTAACGCTCGCAAACTCTATTGAACCAAAAGCCAGAAAAATCAGCATCACTGCCGACAAAACACCAAAATCACCAATGCGATTGAAAAGAAAAGCCTTTTTAGCAGCCTCTGCAGCAGAATCTTTTTCAATATAGTAGCCGATCAGCAGATAGGAACAAAGTCCTACTCCTTCCCAACCCACAAACATCAGTAAAAAACTGTCACCAAGAACCAGCAGCAGCATGAAAAATACGAATAAGTTCAGATAAGCAAAAAAACGATAGTAACCGGATTCACCCTTCATGTAACCAACTGAATAAACATGAATCAAAAAACCAACTCCGGTGATTACCAGCAAATAGAGGCCTGAAAGCTGATCGACTGTAAAATTTATTCCCACCTCAAAATTACCTGAAGAAATCCAGGTATAGAGATGTTCATTGAGTACATTCCCTTTGATCTCAAGCATTTGAAAAAACAGTACAAGAGACTGCGCAAACGCCAATCCGACAGCCAGTGGGCCAATAAAAGTTACAAAACGTGTCCCGAAACGTTTTCCAAAAAAAGCATTCAAAATGAATCCCAGCAGGGGAAATGCTGGAACCAACCAAATTTGTGACATGCCTACCACTTTAATAAATTAAATTCTTCAATATTTAGTGTTTTTCGTGTCCGATAAATCGAGAGAATAATCGACAGTCCTACCACTGCTTCCGCCGCGGCAACCACGATTATAAAAAAGATAAATACTACACCGGTCATTGAGTCCATGCTCCTTGCAAAAGTTACAAAGGACAAGTTGACAGCATTGAGCATCAACTCAATACTCATAAAAATTACAATTACATTGCGGCGCAACATTACGCCCATCACTCCAATTGTGAATAGGAGTGCACTCAGCAACAAAATATGTTCAATGGGAATCATAAAACAACCTTACTGGAAACGACGTTTTGCAATCACTACCGCCCCTATTACGGCAACGAGCAGAAGTACTGCAATAATTTCAAATGCTAAGATATAATCTGTAAAAAGCAGACGGCCTATCAGTGCTATTGAACCAACTTCTTCCACTACCTCCAGTGGATATGTCCCCTTTGGACCCAACTCTAAATTTTCTGCAGTGAAGAGACCGGCTATCTGGACAAATATGCCTAATGACAACAAACCTGCCAGTATTTTTCCTATTGTCCATTTGTTAACATAATCTCCACTGTCTTTTGAGGAGAGCAGCATCAGTACAAAGAGGAAGAGTACCATGATTGCGCCTGCATAAACTAAAACCTGAATTACTGCTACAAATTCTGCGTTGAGCATCACATAAATAGCACCCAAACAAAAAAATGTACCCACTAGAGAAAGTGCACTGTGGATTGGGTTACGTAAAAACAAGACTCCCAATGCACCAAAAACACTCAGTGCTGCGAAAATATAAAATATGATTAACATCTTATTTTTTGTACATCGATGGTTAAGTTCAGACTAACTTAAGTTTGTACTGAGACAATTTTCTTACCGTTGTCTTTTATTTTTTTTGTCAATTCGATTCCAAGGCCGGCTATTTTTTCAAAATTAAGCCCCGAAAATGCTGCGGTTTCACCGGCAATTGCAGTAAAGACCTGAGGCACGTTCTCAAAAGAGTTTTTCTGCCCTAGCCTTTGTGACAATTCTGCAAGTATCTGCCACTCCGGGCGAGTCCTGCGTAATGGCTGAACTGCAATTTCAGTACTTTGCACCCGTTGCTGCTTATTAGTGTATGTACCGACTTTTTCAGAATAATATTGACCAGGCAGTACAACGTCTGCAATTTCACTCCAGGCATTATAAAAAACTCCAAGATGAACTACCAGTTGTGCCTGCTTTATTTTTTGCTGCACGTCAAGGTCTGCAGCAAAGGGATTTCCCAGTACAAAAACAACTTTTAGATCGTTCTCTATTGTTTTTGTTAATCTTTCATTTTTCTCATCACCTTGAATCTGCAGAGCAAGTGCACCTGCCCGGTTTGGAGTTTTATCTGAGGTGATGAGGGTATTGATAAAAAAGTCGCTCTCACTTTGTTCCCATTTTGGTAAAGGACAAAAAACATTATCTGCAGCAAAAACATCCTTGAGCAGCTTTTGCAGTAAAAACAACTCTTCATTGCTTGCCTGTGTATCGGTCAGAGCAAGTACAGCTTGAGGTTCAGGGGCAAGTTCACTCACCCGCTCAGCAATTGCTGAATAGGCCTCTTCCCACGAAATTCCTGCCAGACTACCATCCACACGTCCCAGCGGTTGATGGATTCTCATTTTTCGTTCATTCATCAAGCGGTATGTCAAGCGTCCCTCATCACACAACCACCATTTATTAACGTTTTGGTTTTCTACAGGTTTGAGCCGAAAAACCTCATTACGGTCATGTTCAATCGTGATGTTACACCCGGTGGAGCAACCAGTACAAATGGAGTGATTTTTTTTCAGTTTCCAAACCCGGCGTTTGAAGCGGAATTCTTTTTCAGTGATTGCACCTACCGGACAAATATCTGCCATGTTTCCCTGGAATTTATTTGTCATTGGTCTGTCCGCATAAGTATCCACCGTCAATTCGTGTCCGCGGTTAAACATACCAAATTCATTTGTGCCGGTAATTTCTCTTGTAAAGCGGTCACAGCGGGAACACTGAATACAGCGGTTCCGCTCCAAGGCCACAAAAGTACCGATGTCCCGCCAGCCGTTTACCCGCTTAGAATAATCCATTTCCGACTTCCCGGAACCATATTCAAAAGCATAGTCTTGCAGCGTACACTCGCCGGACTGGTCACAAATTGGGCAATCCAGAGGATGATTGACAAGTAGAAACTCGTTGACAAGTTTGCGTCCCTCTTCAACTTTTTGATTCAGAGTTTCGACCTTCATACCTTCTGTTGCATCCATCGAACAGGCCGTCTGCAGTTTTGGTGCAGGGCGTCCATTACCCATATCAATCACGTCCACCAGACACATGCGACAGGTGGCAACAACCGACATTCCAGGGTGATAACAGTAGTGTGGGATCATTTTCCCGCTTCTTAAAGCAGCGGACAGGACTTTTTCACCCGGTTCATATTCAACCGGTTCACCATCAATTTGAAAGACAGGCATGGATACTCGTTAAGCAATAGCGTAATATTTACGGAATTCATCCGGGAATTTTTTTACAAAACTCTGGATCGGCATGGCTGCAGCATCACCCAGAGCACAAAGCGTGGTACCCATCATGTTCCCGCCAACACGATTAAGGAGTTTTAACTTTTCATCACTCCCGTTTCCACTGAGGAAATCGCGGACAATCTGACGTGACCAATGTGTCCCTTCACGGCAGGGCGTACACTGACCACAGGATTCATGAGCATAAAAACGTGTAATTCGATGCAGCAACTTGACAACATCTGTGTCCTCATCAAAGACCATCATTGCCGCCGAACCCATCATGGTGCCCTTTTTGGCCAGATCATCAAAATTATAAAGCACGTCCACTTCATCTGCAGTCATTACCGGCGAAGAAGAGCCTCCAGGGATAACTCCTTTCAACTTCTTTCCATTCCGGATTCCGCCGCCGATGTCATAAATGATATCTTTCATATTGACATCCATCCTCAACTCATAGACTCCGGGACGATTGACATGCCCACTCAGACTGACCAGATGTGTACCGGAATTATTTTGTGGCCCAAAACTTTTAAAGGCTTCTGCTCCACCATCACTTAAAATAAAGGGCATACAGGCCAGAGTTTCGACATTATTCACGCTGGTTGGACAAGCATTGAAACCGGAAACTGCAGGAAAAGGAGGCTTAACCCGGGGATGACCGCGCTTACCTTCCAACGAGTCCAGTAACGCAGATTCCTCACCGCAAATATAAGCACCGGCTCCAGTGTGAATAGTGATGTCCAGTTGAAAACCACTACCCAGCGGATTCGGCCCCAGCAGCCCATCTGCGTATAATTCATCAACTGCGCTATTTAAAGTTTTGATGGAGGGAAAATATTCTCCTCGAACATAGACATAAGCATGATGACAGCCAATAGCATAGCTTCCAATCATCAGCCCTTCCAAAAACAGGTGTGGATCCTTGAGCATCAGCTCACGATCCTTACAGGTTCCAGGCTCTGACTCATCCGCATTGGCCACCAGATAACTGGGTTTCCCGGTATCTTTGGCCATAAAGCTCCATTTAAGTCCCGTAGGGAAACCCGCTCCACCACGTCCTCGGATTCCTGACTCTTTGACTTCCTGAACCACATCTTCCGGCTTCATGCCAAAAACTTTTTTTAAGGACTTAAAACCTCCCGATTTTTTGTAACCGGCCAGCGACTTGTCGTATTCAGGATTTCGAATATTTTTAAAAAGAACCAGGGTTTCTTCTAACATTTCTTATTGCCTCAGCTCATCGATCATTTTGTCCATATCTTCCGGAGTTACCTGCTCATGATAGTCTTCATTTACAATCACTGCAGGAGCATTACTGCAGGCCCCTATACATTCCATCTCTTCTATACTGAAGGTTCCATCAGTTGTTGTATGTCCTGCATGAATTGCTAATTTTTTTTCTGTGTGTTCCAGCAGTTCCGTTCCACCAACAAGGCAACAGGGAACGCAGGTACAAACCTGTAGATGATATTTCCCGGGGGGTTTGATTCGGAACATCGTGTAGAACGTTACCACACCTTCAACATGAGTCAGGGGTACTTCACAAATATCTGCCACATGCTGCATCCACTCCTCAGTGAGCCAGCCTTCATTTTCATTCTGGGCCAGATGCAAAATGGGAATCAGAGCATTTTGCCTGATGGGATAACGGCTCAGCAGTTTGTCAACCTGAGTCTGTATGTCCTTTGAAAACAAATTAAACCTCTTTTTTCGATGAGCAGTCAAAATATACTGAATATTAGTTCTATCAAATACAGCTAAATAATCAATAAAATTCGCTAATTTATGTCATTTTTCTGCTAAATAATTTGTGTCGGACACAGGTGTCGAGTATTGGTTTTTTTCAAAAATTATTTTTAGTAGAATGTTTTTCTGAAAGTTGACACCTATTTTAGAAACCACTAGCCATTATTAAGGTTTGACGAATGCAATTAACACTAATATTTTTATTACACCCTTTTAAATCAGATTATTTTCATATAATTTGCATTATTTCTTGAATCATCAACAAATTAGTGTTATATTTTATGTAAATCTTGACAATATCACAGACATTCCGCATGAAAAAAAGTATGAACGGTGCTCAAATTTTAGTTGAAGTACTGAAAAATCAGGGAGTTGAGTGCATTTTTGGGTATCCCGGAGGCTCATGTATGCCGATTTTTGATGCACTTGTTGATGCACCGGAGCTAAAAATGATCCTCGTTCGACATGAACAAGGGGCAACGCATATGGCAGACGGTTATGCCAGAGCAACTGGAAAGACAGGAGTAGTTCTAGTAACCTCCGGACCTGGTGCAACCAACACCGTCACAGGGATCCTGACAGCACACATGGATTCGATTCCTCTCGTAGTCTTTACTGGACAGACAATCACACCTAATTTGGGGAAGGATGCTTTTCAGGAAGCAGATGTGTTTGGTGTAACCATGCCGGTGGTCAAACACAGCTACCTGGTCAGAGATGTGAAAGACATTTCAAGGATCGTCAAGGAAGCCTTTCACCTTGCCTCAACAGGCCGTCCGGGTCCGGTTCTGGTTGATTTACCCAAAGATGTTGTCTCGAATGAGTGGAAAGAAGATTTTAAGACAGAGATGGATCTTCCAGGTTATCAGGTAAAATCCCGGGGGGACGCAAAAGACGTCACAAAAATAGCAAAATTACTTTCAAAATCTAAGTGCCCCCTACTTTATGTTGGTGCAGGTGTAGTTATTTCTCAGGCAGGAAAACTGGTAAAAAAACTAGCTGAAACACTTCAGGCACCCGTCACAACTACTTTGCTTGGGAAAGGCGGTTTTTCAGAACTGCATCCACTTTCCGTTGGAATGCTTGGAATGCACGGCACAGCTTATGCCAACAAAACCGTTGTTGAGTGTGATCTAATCATGGCTATCGGTGCCCGCTGGGATGACCGTATCACTGGTAAGGTAAGTGAGTTCTGCCCAAATGCAACAAAAATTCATCTTGACATCGATCCTGCTGAATTCGGAAAAATAATTCAACCGGATATTACAGTAAATGGAGATGCAGCTGAAATTTTGGAGCAACTGCTTCCACTGGTTAAGAAGCTTGAGACCAAAGAATGGTTGCGGAAAATTGAGTCCTGGAAAAAGAAATATCCACTGAAATTTCCCAAACGAGGAGGGTTACGTGCCCAGCATGTATTAGCTGAACTGGACCGTTTAACTAAATCAAATGCTATTATTTCTACAGATGTTGGTCAACACCAGATGTGGGCGGCTCAATTCTGCAGAACCATCCGCGAGCGTCAATGGTTGTCCAGCGGAGGAGCAGGAACGATGGGTTATGGATTCCCTGCAGCAATCGGAGCACAACTGGGTAATCCAAAAGAAATGGTTGTTGCAGTTGTGGGAGACGGTGGTTTCCAAATGACAATGCCTGAGTTGGCAACCGCAGCAATTCATAAACTGCCAATAAAAATTTTGATCATTAATAACCGCTACCTGGGTATGGTGAGACAATGGCAGGAAATGTTTTTTGACAACCGTGAAAGCGGTGTAGACATGGAAGGTAATCCGGACTTTGTTAAAGTTGGCGAAGCATATGGAATCAAAGGCTTTCACCTGCGACGTACAGGTGACGTAACTAAAGTCCTAAAAAAAGCGCTGGCTTATAATGAGGGCCCCTGCATCATTGATGCAGAGGTGGTTAAAGCAGATAATGTTTTTCCGATGATTCCTGCAGGTGCAGCTTTGACAGAAATGCTGATTGACGAACCTCCAAAATCCAGAAAGCTGGAAAAACCGGTTGGCAGCACCTGATTTTAATTTAACTGAATCAACATTATTAATTATAGTTTCTCGATGTATGAATTCAATACACTTATAAAACTTGCGCTAAACTGAACATCATCAAAAGTCTATGGAAGAAAAATTTGCAATAAGTATTTATGTTTGTAACAAACCCGGAGTACTTGTGCGGCTTGCTCAAACTTTTGCACGTCGCGGCTACAACGTTGACTCACTGGTTGTCTCACCTGCACACAATGCTGATTTTTCCAGAATCACAGTAGTCGTACAGGGTGAGCCCAGTACTTATGACCAGATCCTGCGTCAACTCAACAAATTAGTTGATGTTGTACATGCAAGCAGTCATCAGACCACCGATGTTGTAGACCGGGAAATGGCCTTATTTAAAGTCAGTGTAAAACCAGAGCAGCGTGCAGAAATTTTTCAGATTGTGGAAGTTTTTCGGGCAAAAACAGTTGACATAACTGACCAGTCCCTGATTATAGAAACAACCGGAAATTCTTTAAAAATTGATGCGTTGGAAAAACTTTTAGGACCGATGGGACTCGTAGAGATGGTACGGTCAGGAAAGCTGATTATGAAGCGGGGGCTTGAAGAAACCTGAGTCTCTTACATAAAGTTTGAAACGAGATATTTACGAATATCCTTTGCTTCTTTCATTGGCCCCTCTGTTGTCACCAGACAGGGAACAATGTCATTTCCAGTCAAATCTGCCAGTTCCCTGGCATAGTCCGGATTCAGGCGGATATCCTTAAAAGTAAATTTATCCTTTATTTTCAGATTGGCAATCGTGTTCAGCACAATCTGTGAATACTCACAGTCTTCGTAAAAATAAAGAACCATTATTTAAACTTCTGAATAATTTTGCAAAAAAAAGGCGGCCCCCAAAAAAGGACCGCCTGCGCCTCTAAAATGAAATCCAAAAAAACTTAACCGTTTACCTTCTGGCATTCAGCTAAGAGTTCTGCAATATCACGCTCACCACCTGGTCCAACTCCAACAGAGTATTGAACCACTCCCTGCTTGTCTACGATTACCGTCGCACGATCAGTGATTCCGGCTTCATCCAGATAAGCTCCATAAGCTTGAGCCATAGCTCCTTTTGGATGGAAATCCTGCAGCAGCGGATAGGAAACACCACCCAGAGAATTTGCCCAGTTGTCATGTGAATATTTACTGTCTATGCTCACACCCAATACTTGAGTGTCTGCGGCTTTGAACTGATCAATCATCGATTCAATGCCGGGTATTTCTTTGCTTCAGGTAGGTGTCCAATCGAGTGGATAAAACACCAACATTACATTTTTTGTCCCCTTGAATTCGCTCAAGGAAAACTCCGTATCAAACTGGCTGGCCAATTTGAAGTCAGGAGCCTCTGAACCAACTGCAATCATTAGTACCTCCAAATGAGTAATTTAAATAAACTCTGAAAACATCATGAATTCAGAGTGCACGAAAGACGTGACTAACTTCCCGATAACCGGGCTGTTATTCTGCAGGCAAAAACAGATTATTTCACCTGCTTATTTATTCGGCTGATTTATGACCTGATTCAGCGGTAAAAACGGCAACATATTCCCACCAAGTTTCTTATCCGCAATCACCTTGTTTACCTTTGGTAGTACACTGGCCATTGTTTCCAGCATAATGCGCTCCCGGGTAATATCTTTAGCCTTGTTGTACTCTTCATAGACCAAATTAAAACGCTCCGACTCACCGGTCGCAACCAACACTTTTTCTTTGGCATAAGCCTTCGCATTATTAATCAGTTGTGCGGCTTCACCCCTTGCCTTAGGAACCAGGTTGTTCCTGTAGCCTTCTGCATCGTTAATCATTTTTTCACGATCCTCACGGGCACTAACCACGTCTTTAAAAGCGTCTTTGACCTCATCCGGCGGATGCACATCCTGCAGTTTCACATTCTCAATTTTTATTCCACTGTAGTAACTGTTCATAGTCTGCTGAAGCAGACTCGCTGTTGAATCTTCAATAATACCTTTACCTACAGTCAGAGCCTTGGTGACCGAAGTATCACCAACCACTTCACGCATTGCAGACTCAGCAGCAGATTTAACTGTTTCATCAGGATTGGTCAAGGTGTAAAGATAATTTTCCAAATCAGAAATACGGTATTGAACAATGAACTGCACATCAATGATGTTCTCATCTCCAGTCAGCATTAATGATTCTTTTAAAACACGTCTGTATTTTGCCGGAGGCCCAATCTGAATTGTTCTGAAACCAATCTCCAGCCTCCGTATTGCTGTTACCGGTGCAATTTGTACTGTTTCAATCGGTGATGGCAGGTGATAGTGCGGCCCGGGACCAACTACATCCGTAATCTCTCCAAAACGTTTGATGACACCCTGCTCTTCCGGGTCAATGATAAAAATACCAGTAGCCAGCCAGAGCACAATTGCCAGCACAATGATCAAAGACAGCCCCCCTTTTTTTGGTAGTCCAATCTTGAATTTGTCCTGAAGATTACTCAGCAGTTCATCAATATCCGGAGGAGGTGTACCTTTATCCCAAGGTGATTTATTTGGAGGTTTGTTCCAAGTACCCATATCTTTTTATCATGTTATAAGGTGTATAAGATCATCCTGTATGCTAGAAAAAACAAACTGAAAATACAAGCTTTAATCGTTGGCTGTTTCTAAAGCACAATTAAATTAACAAGTTAGAATCCATTCATGTCATTTTTGGTACTGACCTGCTTAAGCAGTCAGTACTTCCACTCCACTTTCAGTGACCAGTAAAGTGTGTTCCCACTGTGCAGACAACTCGCCGTCCACAGTAACTGCAGTCCAACCGTCACCTAAAATTTTACAGTCATAACTGCCCACGTTAATCATAGGCTCAATCGTAAAAATCATATTCTCCCGCAGAGTTTCACCGGTACCGGGCTGTCCGTAATGCAGCACCTGAGGAGCTTCGTGAAATTCAATTCCAACTCCATGTCCAGCAAAATCTCTGACGACTGAAAAACAATTTTTTTCTGCATGCTGCTGAATTGCATGACCAATATCGCCCAATGAGTTTGCAGGTCGAACCTGAGCAATTCCTAGCTCCAGACATTCTCTGGTAACTTCCACCAGCTTCCGTGTTTTATCAGGAACTTCGCCAATGATGAACATACGGCTGGCATCACCAAAATAGCCGTTTAAATCACAGGTAACATCAATATTCACAATATCACCATTCTGCAGAGCCTTGTCATTTGGAATACCGTGACAAATAACATTGTTGAGAGAACTGCAGATACTTTTGGGAAAAGGCATCCTGCGCCGTCCCTGGCCGCGGCCGTAGTTAAGGGGTGCCGGAACCGCTCCATTGGCCAGTGTTTCTTTATGAACCCACTCATCAATTTCATTGGTTTTCACCCCCTCCTTGATCCGTTCCTCTACCATATCAAGCAAATTTTTTGTCAGTTGACAACTCTTACGGATGCCCTCAATTTGCTCTGCGTTTTTCAGGATGATGTTACGTTTTGCCGGCTGCTGTTTTTGTGGTGGCGATGCCACCTGTTTTGGCTGCTGTCCCAAGTGGCATTTTTTATACTTTTTCCCACTTCCACACCAACAGAGATCGTTTCTGGATAGTGTATTTGCTGTTTTCATATTTTCATTCAACAAAACTGTACTGGCAGATAATTTATTTCAAAAAATCAAGTAAACGTCCAAATCGATAACCGGCAAATAAAGTTTCTCCCGGATCATGGGACCAGTAAATAATCTGCCCTTTACCAACAACGGTTTTAATATCTACAAAACCCCAGTAACGACTATCTGCACTGTTGTAACGGTTATCTCCCATCGCAAATATTTTGCCCTCAGGAATCTTAATTGGACCGAAACGACTGACTGGAGTGGCCGACATCAAACCCTGCTTCTGTCGCGACAGTCTTTCTTTTGGTTCATAATAAGCGTATGGTTCTTCCAGCTTTTTTCCGTTGATAAAGACCTGGTCATTGCGAATTTCCAGCGTCTCACCAGAAAGTCCCACAGCGCGTTTTATGTAGTCAATCGAAGGATCACGCGGATATGGGAAAATGATGATATCGCCGCGTTTAACTGGTTTTTTAAAGAGTTTGACATCAGTAAATGGAATTGGAGAACCATAAGAATACATGCTGGCAAAAATATGGTCGCCAATCTGAATTGTCGGCAGCATCGAACCCGATGGTATTTGATATGGTGCAAACATGTAGGTCCGCACAATGCTGGCCACCACAACTGCAAAAATCAAAGCCTCAGTCCACTCCCTGATAGTGCGGTTGGGAATCAGCAAATCCAGACGAAAAAAACCCTTGGCTGCTTTTAAGATGTTTTCTTCATTTTTCAGCAGTTCTTTTGCTTGAGGTAGTTTTTTGATCTTGTTCAGAAAAGATTCCGAATTTGCAAAAACGCGGTTTTCCAGCTCTTCCAGATCGTTCAGGGCAGCTTCACTGACTCCACTCTTCTGTAGTTTAATCAACGATTTTTCAGAAAGTTTGTAAGTAACAAACATATTTAATTAATTTATTATTTTTGTTGCAGACATTTGCCTGACTTGGCAAAGTCGTTAATATGTAAACTGAGAGTAATTTTTTTTCCTGCTGCAGATTAATGTAATAATTTCTTTTTGCTTTGCAGAAATTGTTGTTTAACTCAGCATTGAACAACATTTTATTTTGAATTGCTTAGAGAAAATAGTCAAATTTTCATGATTATTTTTACATTTTCAATCCGGTATATTTTTTGATTCTCCGCGAAAATCACGCCAACCGCGCAGTAAGGAGTATCCCATAACCCAGGGGAGAATGTGCAGTTGAAAAACAAAAACCAGCCAATCTTTAAAAGACAAGTCCCGCAGTTTGGCATAGCGCAGACTTGCTGCTGCAGTAAGCACAAGACCTCCCAGGTATGCACTCCCGGAGATAAAAAAAGCTGTCCCGGCAAATCCCAGGAGCAGTGCTGCAAGAAAAACTATTTGAGAAAGAGCAAAGATAGCGTATAATTTTCTCTTCAGGTGCGGAATTTTACAACCTAGCAGCAGATGCGCGTCCAGTTCTTTTTGATAACGCTCCGGAAACCTGCGTGCAAGCAAGCCGTCATAATAATAGCGGCGCGCTAAATTCAAAGGACGTGCATAGCTCGAAGGTAGAGGTGGATGCTCAACAACCAGTTCCGGCACAAAAATTATTGCATAACCTGCTGCCAGAATACTGAAGGCTAAATCTGTGTCCTCGCGGAAGGGAATTCGATATGCAGGATGAAAATGTGCTAAGCTGCGGCGAACCAGAAAATTACAGGTAGGATAGCGTCCGCCGTCAGTATTTTCGGTTTGATGTGTGAATGGAGTTGCGCGGTTGCGCTGAGTGACTTCAGTAGATCCCTCAAAGGCTCCGGCATCCGGATTAAGTTTTAGCTGTTTAAGTGCACTTGCAACCCAGTCATGACGAGGAATGACGTCTGCATCCATGAAGCCAATCCAGCTTCCGGATGAGACTGCAACTCCCGCATTTCTGGCATTTCCCGGACCTGCATTTTGAATTGTAGTCCATTGAAACTTTAATTCAGTCCGTGCTTGAAACTGACGCAGCATTTCCACTGTTTCATCGGTGGAACCGTCATCGGCAACCGTTACTTCAAATTCAGATTTTGGTGCCGATTGTTTTTCCAAAGCCTCTAGACAGCGTGACAAAAGCAGGGCGCTGTTGTAGGTCGGAATCACGATTGAAAAAATATCCGAGTTTTGTTTTATTTCCGGAGTCTGATCCGTTTTAACTTTTTTTTCTAGCTTACTCATGCCTCAGCATTCTTTAGATTCAGAACTCTCCGGTTTTATTCATGATTTGCGTGCAACCCTGCCATATCTGCAGGAATTCGATCAACAAACATTCGTAATTCAGCTCAGCGGCAATATTCTCGAAGTTCAAAACTCAAGAGTTATTGAAGATCTGGCACTGCTGCAACAGGTTGGTATCAGGATCGTTTTAGTCCATGGTGCAGAACCACAAATCCGCAGCCTGTTGTCTGCAGAAGGCTTTGAATGTCAGACAGAAGACGGTGTCCTGGTTGCTGAAGAAAGACATTTAGCCTTAATTAAACAAGCCATTGCTACTACCAACTGGCAGCTGTTGACCAAACTCAGAAGTTGCGGAAAACAACTTCAGGCCTTATCCGGTCATTTTTTGTTTGCAGAAAAAAAGCACTTTGCCAAAATCAATGTCCCGCATTTCACCGGCAACGTTTGCGGCCTTGATCTGGAAACTATCCGCCAGGCAGTTTCCGACTCCAAGCTGGTTATTTTACCACCTTTTGCACTTGGAGAAAAGGGACGATTGTGGATTCTTGATCCAAATCAGGTTGCTTTTGAAGTAGCAACCCGCTTAAGAGCTAAAAAACTTATCGTACTGGACACCTCATCTTTACCGCATTTTGCAGATGCAGACTCTCTGGAAATGACTACAAACGGGATTCAGCAATGGTTGAAACGAAATCCGGATTTGCCCTTATCACAGCGCCTGCAGTTAAATACTCTGACTGAAGCCTGCATCCGGGGTATTGAACGCTGTCATTTACTGGACGGCAGACTTGAGGAAGCTTTACTGGCAGAGCTGCTTACACCAAAAGGTGTTGGGGTGATGATTACCAACAGTTCCTACAAATGCACCCGCTCTGCCAGACTCAGTGATTTGCAGGCAATCCTAGAAATCCTGCGCAGTCCTGTTCAGCATGCAGCAATCGTGTTGCGAACTTCGGCCTATATCGAACAGCAAATCGACAATTATCTGGTATTTTGTGTAGATGAGGACGTTGTCGGCTGCTGCGAAGTCACCTATTATGCAGACGGCTCTGCTGCAGAAATTGCCAGTCTGGCTGTTGATAAAGCTTATCGTAATCAAGGAATCGGCAGCGAATTGATTCAGGCAGCTGCGGATCAGATTCGCTCAAGTGACTGCAAATTGGCCTTTGCTCTGAGTACCGCTGCATCTCATGTTTTTACACAATGCGGATTCCGAGAAATCAGTCCGGAAGAGCTTCCGGAAAATAAACGGAAGAATTACGATTTTCAGGAAACAATAGTTTACGGTCGAAACTTGGATTGAGTTTGAATTTTACGGCAGGACAACAACTTCCACTCTGTTGTTTAGGCTTCTTTGAGCAGCTGAAGACTCACGGAAAAGTGGTCGGGTTGCGCCAAAACTCTTGACAGTAATTTTTGCAGGTTCAAGTCCGTTTTGAATAAAATAACGGGCAATTTTTGCTGCACGTGCTCCAGCCAGTTCCCAGGTTGAATCCCAATTTTTTGGCGGATTTTTTTCTGTATGACCCTCAATTTGAATTTTGTTTGGCAGTAAAAAGATCAGTTTTGAAAAGCGGGCCATCTCTTTCAGTGCTTTGGCGTTCAACTTGGCGGAACCTGCTTTAAAATATGCACTGGCCTTGAAAGCAATCACAACGCCTTTTTCCTCAACGTTGATATTTGCATCATCGCCCAACTCACTTTCTTCCAACTGTTGTGCAATCTGTTCCACAATTGAGTCCTTGCCTTCATTCATAAACGGAGTCCCGGCAGGAAGTGGTTTGAAGCTCGCAGCCAGGCTTTTGAATTTCATTGTCTCATAAGTACAAGTGGAAAACAGGAGAATAAAAAAACACAGCAGCAGTGTTACCAGATCACCATAAGTGAAAATCCATTCCTGATCAAAGGGAACACAGACTTCACAATCTTCCTCATCAATGAGTTCACCCATCTTTAAATTGGTTTTCTAGTTATAAGTTATAATGCAGCAGTTCAGCGAGTTTGGTCTTCCGGCAAGAGTAAAATTTGTACTCGACGGTTCAGGTTGCGTTTATAAGCAGTATCCGGATTAAAGCGTGGGCGTGAATCTCCATATCCTGCCACCTGAATACGATCTGCAGGAATCCGCCTTGATTCCAGAAAAGCCGCAATCACGCTCGCACGTGCCACAGAAAGTTCCCAGTTTGAAGGATATTTCTGATTTGCGTCGGACTCATCAGTATGTCCGGAAATTTCAATAAAGTTCTGCAGCTGTCCGATGATCGGCAGCATTTTGATCAGCGTTTTTTTTGCTTTTTCTGAAATTGATATCGAACCTTGTTCAAAGGCTACTGTTTTGCTGAAAGTAACTTCCACCCCAGCTTTTGAAGCATTGATTGAGACGTCATCCGGAACTTCCAACTGATCCAGTTCTTTTGAAGCTTTGTCCAGATTTGAACTTTGTCCATTGAAGATAAAAGGACTGCCGGGCGGCATACCTTTAAGACTGTCTGAAATCTGTTTACTTTTTTCAACATCTGTCCTGCACATCGAAAAAAGTAAGATGAAGAAACAGAGCAGGAGTGTCACCAAATCACCATATGTGAAAATCCATTCCTGATCAAAGGGAATACAAATTTCACAATCCTCTTCATCAATCATCTGACCCATGACTTACTCCCTTTTCCGGTTCAGCTTACTCTCCACCTTCAGCAGCACCACTTTCACCACCTTCAAACTTAAGAGCTTCATACATAGTTTTTTGTGCCGGAGGCAGATAGTTCATCAAGTCATTTTCAATAAAATCCGGACGTTGTCCGCCTTCAATATAAAGGACGCCGTCGCGGATCATTTCCATCAGTACTTTTTCTTCGCCCTGGTAAATTTCAAGTTTTGTCTTGGCAGGAGAAAAAATGGTGTTTGCGAAAAGAGAACCGTAAAAAGTTGTGATCAAAGCCACGGCCATGGCAGGTCCAATCGCGGATGGATCATCCAGGTTCTGCAGCAGCAAAACCAGTCCCACCAGTGTCCCCAACATACCCCAGGCAGGACAAAGAGAAGCCATTGTGCCAACAACTGCAATTTCTCCGTCTTTACCAGCCATTGTGTATTTGACTTCATGGGCCATCATTTCTACAATTGCCTCACGGTCAGCCCGATCGACCACCAGTCTTAAACCGCCGCGCAGGAAAAGGTTTTCGATGCTGGGCAGTGCATCTTCAATGGCCAGAATGTTTTTGCGGGCAATCTTGGAAACATCGACAATCAAGGTCAACGTTTCAACCAACTGTACAGTACTCGGTTTCCATGACGCACCAATGTAACCCATAAATCCTTTTGCGTCACCCATCGGATGAGCGATCAGAGTCGAAGCGATTGTGCCTCCAAAAACGATCATCAAAGAGGGAATATCGACAAAGTACGCTAAGTTCCCCATCTTCATTTGAAATGTGGTGAAGTCAAAAGTCATTGCGATCAACAACAATACCCACGCCAGAATCGTTCCAAACAGCGTTCCTTGTTCCATAACAAAATTCTCCTATGCAGTCAAAAAGTGAGGCGTGAGGCCCCGGATTCGGTATCTCCAAAGCCTGAGCTTTACTTTGGTTCTAAAAGTGCTTAGCAATAACTGTGAAAAAAACCAGCAATTGTGCGGAATTTTTTATGAAAAAGGAAAAGGCGGCAACCACACTTGTCTTTAATTCAGCACCAGCTCATTGTTGTAATCAGGAAAAATCAAACAACCGTCGGGCGTTTTCAGTAGTTTGTTGAGCCAATTCTTCCAGTGAAATTTCTTTCAATTTTGCAATAAAAGCTGCTATGGCAGGAATATGTGCCGGTTTATTCTTTTTCCCGCGAAAAGGAATTGGAGCCAGAAAAGGCGAGTCTGTTTCCAGCAGCAAACGCTCCAGCGGAAGCCAGCGTACCACCTCACGCAGATCTTCTGCATTTTTAAAAGTTACAATTCCGTTAATCCCCAGATGCCAGCCCATTTCCACCAGACTTTTAGCCATTTCTAGCGAACTGGTAAAACTGTGTGCCACTCCGGAAACTGCTCCCGACTGTTCCCTGAGAATATTCAGAGTGTCGGTTTCGGCCTCCCGACTGTGCAGAATAACCGGTAATTTCAGTGCAACTGCCAACTCAAGCTGCTCACGGAATACTTGTTGCTGGACTTCTGCAGAACTGTACAAGTAATGATAATCCAGCCCAATTTCACCAATTGCGATCAGTTTTTTCTCCTGCAGGGCCAGTTGACGAACCTTCTGCAGCAGAGCAGCAGTCAATGCTGATGCATCGTGTGGATGAAAGCCGACGCTGCCGTATACTTCCGGAAATTGCTGTACCGCACCGCAAACAAAATCCAAGGACAGTGCATCTACTGCAATGGTGATCAGGTGCTTTACTCCTGCTTGTTTTGCCTCGATGATTGCATCTTCAGGAGTTGATTCCAGTTTGTCCAGATGACAGTGGGTATCGATAAAACTTGTCATAGAGCACATAATTGAGCTAGTTTAATAGGATTAATTGATTTAAGTTTTCGGAAAGAGCTGGCGATAAAACCGAGCAGGAACTGGCCTTAAAGCTCTCAGCCGGAATCCGCAGACTGCCCTGCACCTCATCAAATTATCGGCAAATGAGCAATTTTAATTTCAACTTCACTAAGCCGGAAATAATTCCTCTGTTGCTTGCAGCAGCTGCTGCATTATTGCTTTCAAGTTGTTATACCACGAGGGTTTATCATGATACTGATCTGCTGCGTGAAAATCATGATGATGAAATTTCCAGCATCAGCATGATTTTCAACGAAAGTCAGATTGACGGCCCTGCTCAAATCAGGTCCGCCTGTCCCAGTGGTGCTTCACTTATTGAAATTGAGCAGACACTAACTGATGGTCTGGTGCATTATTTGAGCCTTGGACTCTACAGTCCACATACCATTTGGGTCTGGTGCAAACGAAGAATACGGTAGAAAAATGAAAGAAGAATGGCGCAACCTCTGTCAACGTCTTGATTATCAGTTTAATAATCCTGAAATACTGCAGCAGGCCTTAACACACAAATCTTACCTGCCTGCAGAGACAGATGAATTTTTTGAAAATAACGAACGGATTGAGTTTCTTGGTGATGCAGTCCTGGATCTGGTTATCAGCGAAATGCTGATGGAGGAGTTTCCTGAACTGGACGAAGGTGGTCTCTCAAAATTCCGTGCAAGTCTTGTTAGTGAATCCGGACTCAGTAAACAGGCACGAGGGCTTGATTTAGGTCTTTGTCTGTTATTGGGCAGAGGTGAAGAAATGACTGGAGGTCGTAATAAAACCTCACTACTGGCAGATACATTTGAGGCAGTAATGGCTGCAATTTATCTCGACAGCCGTGAAAAAGACGGACTCAAACAAATCACCCGTGTTATTCAAAAAATATTTTTACCACATCTGCCTCAAGATGGAGAAGACCATATTACACGGGATTATAAATCTGAACTGCAGGAGCATGTACAGAAACTGATCGGCATTCCTTCTACATATAAACTTGTGGAAGAATCAGGTCCGGATCATGAAAAAGAATTCACCATGGCAGTTTTTGTCAGGGAAAAAGAATGCGGCAGAGGCACCGGTGCCAGCAAAAAATTGGCCAGTCAGCTTGCTGCTGAAAATGCTTTAAGACAAATCGAAAAAGAGCCGGACTTTCTCCCGGTAGAAAATATCAACTGATGGAAAATTTACATACAACAAAAGACGCTGTCCGCATCCAAAAGGTGATTGCTCAGGCCGGAATTGCCTCAAGGCGTGCTGCAGAAAAATTAATCCTGGCAGGAGAGGTGGTGCTGAATGGAGAGGTAGTCAGGGAAATGGGATTAAAAATGGTTGTTGGCAAAGACCATTTAAGTGTAGAAGGCAAGCGGGTCAAAATTCCGCAACGTCAAAAAACGCTGGTTTATGCACTCTACAAGCCTAAAAATTGCATCACGACACTCAACGATCCGGAAGGACGTACTACCATCGGCGACTTTTTTCCAAGATCATCCGCAAGACTCTTTCCGGTTGGCAGACTGGATTATGACGCAGAGGGTCTGATTTTGCTGACCAATGACGGTGATCTGGCACAGGAACTGATGCATCCGCGGCATAAAGTTTCCAAGGGGTATTTTGTCAAGGTCCGGGGCTTGGTTAAAAATGCGGATTTGTCAACTCTGCGCAAAGGCCCAATGATTGAAAAACGCCAGCACCTGCCGGTTCAGGTTAAAGTTTTGCACACTGTCAATGACAAAACATGGCTTGAAGTTTTTCTTAAAGAAGGCACAAACCGGCAAATAAAAAAAATGTTTCTGACTCTTGGTTATCCGGTCCAAAAAATTAAGCGTTTTCAGGTTGGACCAATTAATCTTGGTGATTTACAGTCTGGAGAAAGTAGAGCTTTGAGTCCGGAAGAATTAAAGCAGATCATGAAATAAATCCTTAGATTCCCGAGTTTTGCCGTGCCTTCCCAAACTCAGGAGAGAAATTTGTACAATCTCTGCATCAGCGTAGTTCTCTCACTGCGGTCTGGATGAAAAGTTGCAGTCGATCATTGCAGTACCACACTAGAACTAATGACTCAGGATAATTAAACTTAATTCAGCAAAAACCTCCTCCACGATCCAAAATTCTACGGACAGAAAATGCCTAAGGCAGATTTATATAAAATCTCGATAAATGAAGGAAAAGTCCTGCTGCGTATTCCAGAGCAGTTGGTTGGTGCTGAAACTGCCAAAATGGAGGATATTCAGGCAGAACTGCACCTGATGGATGTAGACTATGTTCCTGAACAACTATTGGAAATTTATGAACGTACCAGTGGAGAATTCGATTTTCTGACTGATTTTGAGACCTCTGAATTTACTCTACAAATAGAATTGAGTGAGGACGAAGCCCAGGCTTTCATCAACATTATTCCTCCCAAAAATGCAGCGAATCCTCTGACTCTGGAACAGGTCGTTGCAGCACTTAAAAAAGAAAATATCACTCAGGGAATCAGCAGCAAAAAAATTGAAAAAATTCTGGCAGAAAAATTTTATTACGAACCTGCTTTAGTTGCTCAGGGGAAATCTGCTGTGCAGGGAAAAAACGGTTTTCCGGAACTGCTGTTTCTGGCAGAAAAAGCACGACCTAAAAAGGGTACCCAGGTAAACCTGCGTGAGGTGCCGGTTTTACAGAAAGTAGAAGAAGGACAGGAACTGGTCCGTGTAGAAACGGCCACTATGGGAGAAGACGGTCATACAATTACCGGAAAACTGCTTACTGCTTCATCCGGAAAACAGTACCGTATTCGTCCGGGACGCAACACCAGATATAATCCTGAAGGCACCCATATTATTGCCACTAAAGCCGGAGTAGTTTGTCTTAATTTTGACAGCATTTCTGTGGAACAGCTTAAGGTCCTCGAAAAAGTAGATGCAACCACTGGACATGTGCGCTTTGATGGAATTGTGATAATCCGCGGAAACGTTTCTGACCGCTGCAGCGTTGAAGCAGTGCGGATTGACATTGGTGGTTCTGTCGGCAAAGCACGGCTGCGTTCCCTCGGTGAAATTAGAGTAGCACAGGGTCTCAAAGGAACTATCGTGCAGTGCGGCAGTTCACTGCATGCAAATACAATCACAAGTGCTCAGGTCAGCATTGCAGAACATGCATTTGTGGATGAGTATGTAATTGACTCAAAGATTTTTTGCGGATCAACTTTCCAGCTCAGCTCTGCAAAAGGTTATGTCTCCGGCGGAGAACTTCAGGCCGGAAATCTAATCCGCATTCCAAATGTTGGTTTACCTGCTGCCGCAGAAACTGCGGATGAAGAAGATGATTCCCCCAGCGGCCCAAAAACTAGTTTGGAGGTTGGCATTTCACTCAATAACCGCAAACAATTTAATGAACTCGAAAAACAAGCCACTGAGGCCCTTTATGCTTTGCAGGATGACCTTGATGAAATTAATACAATTCTTGAAGAACTGGAACAAAGCGGCTGGGATGAGAAAAAAATTGAAACTTTGAATGAACTGGAAACGAAAGCCAACAAAAATGTTCTGAGTGCCTTCACTGATCTCCGTAAACGGGAAGCCTTTGATGAAATTTATGATTTAAATAAACTCACAAACGGCGGGGCTATTTTCATCAGTGGAAAAATATCTGCCGGCACGCTGATCAATGTCCGCCGTTCACGCTTCAACGTACCAACTACCAGCACCGACAAAGCCTACAGCTTTGGTGAAAACGGAATTAAGTTCAGTTCCTGTAAAGAACTGTTGAAAAGTTACCAGCAATATTTTATTAAGCTTCCCGGCTGAACTGAAAACTAAAATTATGGCTGATATAACCAGAAAAGATGTTGAGCGCCAGGTCAAGCGTGGAGTTCCTTTAAAGGAGGTTGACATGACAGGACTCGATCTCGATCATATTAAATTTGAAGGTGCAATTTTTACTAAATGCAAATTTACCGGAAGCACCTTCAACGGCTCTGATTTTGCTTTTACCCGCTTTGATGAATGCCTGCTCAGTGAGTGTGAAATGAGCGGCAGCAACATCCAGGAGACATCTTTCACAAAATGTGATCTCAGCAAGGCAGATTTTCGTGACAGCATCTTGATTGAGGTCAACCTCAGCCGGTCAATTCTGCATAGTGCAGATTTCAGTGGTTCGTTTATCAAAGATTCATTTATGTTGTCGGCAGAAGGAAATCTTTGTAATTTTTCTTTTGCAACCCTGACTGCATCCAACTTAACCGGGGCAAAAATGCATGTTTGTGATTTCAGTGCCGCCAGGGCTTCTGAGCTCAAAGCAGCAGATGCAGACTTCACTGGTTCTGAATTCACCGGTGCACACCTGGATTCTTCCCAGTTTCAGGCAGCAGTTTTAAATTTTTGCAATTTTTCAGAAGCTTCTCTGCAGGAATGTGATCTGAGCAGAGCCAAACTCTTTTCTGCAACATTGCACAATGCACACTTAAAGTCTGCCGTTTTAAACGAAGCCCTGTTAATGAGTGCCAAAGCCGGCGGTGCAGAACTGAGTGATGCCAGCCTCAATGATGTAAACATGACAAAAGCAGACTTTTCAAAAAGCATTTTTAACGGAGCCTCAATGCGGGGAGTGCAGGATCAGGACACAATCTTTGATGGTGCCAGTCTGGAGGGAGTAAGTCGATGAGCCGGATCTTGCGCTGCAACTTGACTTTATTACTTTTGCTGCTCAGTTCAAGTGCAGCGTTTGCCGAGTACCGTGCCTATGAGCTGGAAGTCTTTGACCGGATCGTCAACAGTTCACGCAAAATAATCACTTCATTCTCACCTACAGACTATATTCAAGTCAATGGTGGTCCGCAGAGGATCGGCATTATCATCCGTGCTTCCTGGATTTGTTATGGTGACACATCGCTCTATAAAAAGGTCTGTCCCATGCCGAAAGCCATCAATCCGCGCTTTCAGGAAGGCGACCGTGTTCAGATAGTTTTGAAAAAACATCTGACCGACCAGTGGTTTGGTGTGATTGAAAACAGTTTTTTTCGGCCCGGTTTGCGCAGTAATGTTTATGGAGTCCGTTTCACTGAACGTGGAAATCTTTACACGCGCTATTACGAGTCCAACCTGAAAAAAGTGCCTTGATTTTTTTTGCGGCCTGTCTTGTAGGTTTTGGCACTTTGAAGTAGACTGTATGAACTTTGATGATCAGATAAAAACTATAATAAACTTTGCAGCTGCCTGAGTTTATTCTGTCTAGAATAGAAAAACCTAATTACTTCCACTCTTTTTGACTGGAACAAAAATTTATTAAAATGATGGAAAAAATAAAATCTGCGAGTCTGATGACCGCAATCAAAACTCCTTATAAACTGGATGGAGATGTTGACCTTGAGAGCTATGATTTTCTGGTTGAAACTCAAATCAAAAATGGTGTGCAGGGCTTGATAGTCTGCGGAACCACCGGTGAAGGTCATTTAATGGACTGGGAAGAGCATCTGATGCTGATTGCCCACAGTGTAAATAAATTTGGCGACCGTCTGGCAATTGTCGGTAACACCGGCAGCAACAACACACGCGAAGCCATCAAGGGTACCAAGTACGGCTTTGCTTTTGGAATGGATGCAGCACTGCAGATCAATCCATATTATGGAAAAACTTCGGATGCAGGTCTCAAGGAGCATTTTACGCGGGTTTTAGATTTAGGCCCCTCAATCATTTATAATGTTCCCGGAAGAACCGGACAGGATCTGCAGCCGGAAATAATTGAAGAGCTGGCTCAACATCAAAACCTGATTGGTGTCAAAGAATGTGCCGGAAACGAGCGGATGGCACATTATGAAAAACAAGGAATAGCATGTTGGTCCGGCAATGATGACCAGTGCTTTGAAGGACGACACCGTCACGGCTCTCACGGTGTGATTTCAGTGATCAGTAATTTAATGCCGGGATTGATGCGGCAACTGATGGATAAAGATGATCCCATGCTTAATGAACGTTTACAGCCGTTGATGTCCTGGCTTTTTCATGTACCCAGCCCCAATGCCCTGAATACTGTGCTGAGCATGACCGGAGCAACGAAACCGGTTTTTCGGCTGCCTTACTCTCCGGTTGACCTGGAAGCACGCAAAGAGGTTATTGAACTTCTGCAGGAATTTTCTCCGGAAGACTGGGTCGGTTCCGGATTAGAACTCATGGAAGACGAGCAATTCATTCTTACTGCCTGAGGATCAAAGCCCTACTCACAACACTTCCACTCTTCATTGTCATTCCGGGCTTGGTGTAGCCACAATAATCCTCTTCATTGTCATTCCGGGCTTGGTGTAGCCACAATAATCCTCTTCATTGTCATTCCGGGCTTGGTGTAGCCACAATAATCCTCTTCATTGTCATTCCGGGCAAAGTATATCGCAGACCCGGAATCCAGGAATGCTGCTAAAATTCTTGTCTTGAAATAGACAGGCAACTGTATTCTGATGTTTCCGAAATAGACCGTATTAATACTTCCTGTACAAATATTTATACGTCTTTTCTGTATTGGAAATTATAAGTGATCTTTAGTAGCTTCTCCTAGATTCCCGCTTTCGCGGGAATGACATATTTACGAATATACACGGCGGACGATAACACAACGACCAAAACTTCAACCTTCCTGAATCCAAACCAGCAGACTTTGCATGAGTTGGGTTTTGAAGCGTTCTGCGTCGACTTCAAGCGCCACCTCCATATTTTCTTCTCCCAGAGGAGTTCTACCGCGCCGGTCGACTACGGTCATGCCGCGGGTTAAATCTCCATTCAACTCCACATCAACATAACGTTTTTCGGTTTTTACCAAATCCGGAAAAAGACAGACACCTGCCGCCAGTGGATCATGCAAAACGATGCGCCTCCAGCCGGAGAGGCTTTCGTAGGCTGCTGAAATGAAACGGATAATCTGCAGCAGAAAAGCCGAGCGTTGATTATCAATTTTTATTAAAGGTTCCAGATCCCGCTCTTCCCAATAGACTTCATGGGTCACATCAAGTCCGATCATGGTCATCTCTATTCCGGAACGGAAAACAATCCGTGCTGCTTCAGGATCATTGGCAATGTTGGCTTCAGCAACTGCAGAAACATTTCCTGTAAATACTGCGCCGCCCATCAGCACCAGTTTCTTGATTCGTTGGGCGAGACTAGGATCCTGTAAAAGAGCAACAGCAATATTGGTCAGGGGGGCAGTGGTTAACACAGTCAATTCTCCTGAATATTGCCGACTGAGCCGCAAAATCATCTCTGCAGCCGATTCTTCAGCGCGCATTTTTTTTGGCGGAGAGAGGAAAGAATTTCCCAGTCCGTCATCTCCATGTACAAATGGAGCGGGACTCAGTGGAACCAACAGCGGATTGTTTGCTCCGGCAGCAACCGGAATATCCAGTTCCAGCATCTCCCAGATCTTGAGAGTATTCAATGTCGTCTGTGCAACTTCAACATTTCCGCCGACAGTGGTGCTGCCCAGAATTTCTAGCTGGCCCTGTTTTTGAGCCTGAGCCAGATAAAAAAGTGCGAGGGCATCATCGATACCTGTATCCACATCCAGTAATAATTTAATCAACTTGTCCTTTTTTATGAAGAGGGATATTATTTGCGTTAATTTTTGTGCTCAGGACTATTGTAAGTACTGAACATTCAAATTGGCCGTATCTGTAATGTCCTGCTTTCCCGGCAGAACGGATGCAAACAGCATAACTGAAAAAGTGGTAAATAACCGTCTTTATTCAACTTTATTCAAAAAATTGCCAAAAAAGTCAAAAAAAGTCATTTTTTTCTTGACAATTAATATAAAAAAGGGATAATCCATACACTATTCCTCCAAACTCCGTCTTTATTACGAGATGTTTGAACGAAACCCCTTGGCGGTGAAAAGTTGTTTCCTTAGCGGAAATCAGCGTTTTTGAACCGTCAGGAGGGGGGAAACTCAATCGCAGATACCTTCGGTGTGTGCAACTGGCGGCCTGACTCAGAAACAGTCGCTTCGAGGGCTTTT
>JACNJW010000043.1 GCA_014382365.1 SAR324 cluster bacterium | reverse complement strand
GTGATTTAAGGGATATTTTTGGTGTGACAGCCGCTGCCGTTTCTCAGCATTTGGCTAAATTGAAAGCTTATCGCATTGCAAAAGCGGAAAAGCAAGGGCAAACGGTGTTCTATTCTTTGACCGAGCATCCTTTTCTCTCGCTCATTCCGGAACAGGCGACATCTCAAAACTGAAAGGAGAATCATGCAATATAAGGCTCGCTTTGCGGATTTAAAACCGGCGTTAATCAGTCTGGGTACTTCATTCGGTGCATCGCTGTGTTGTGTATTACCGATGACGATAGTTTTATTGGGAGTAGGTAGCGGCGGATTCATGATGGTAACGATGCAATACCGTTTTATTTTGTATCCCTTGGGACTGCTCGGACTGGGAATGTCTTATTGGTTGTTCTTTCTCCGCAAGCGGGCTTGCGATGCCCAAGTTTGTCAGATGCAGGGCAAACGCTGGAATGTAGCGGCCTTGATTTTTTCAACTGTTCTCATGAGTGTGGTAACTTATGTGGACTTTTTTCTGGTTTCATTGTGAAGGAGATTGTATGAGAAAAATCGGCGTAAGGTGCGTTTTACTTTTAGGAATGGTTCTGCTGTTGCTGATGACTCCCGTGTTGTCGCAAAGCGAGCCTTACGAGGAAACTCGAACACTTGAACAGGCGGCCTTGAGTTTGAGCGGCTTGACTTGAGGCGGTTGAGTGGCGATTGTCAAATCGTCCCTTTCAGGTCTGAAAGGCGTAAGCGCATCAAAAATCACTTTAACGGAAGGTTTCGTTTGGTACGATCCGACACAGACGAATCCGGAACAAATTGTGGCGGCAATCACAAAATCTGGTTACGGGGCAAAAGTGCTAAATGTGCAACCTGCCGAACCCAACTCGATTCCCCAAGATTGCGGGCTTTTTGGTTGGTTTTGTTGATCTGCTTGACAAAATGAGAACAAAAACGAGGAAATATGGAAAATTATGATTTGGTGATAATAGGTTCCGGTGGCGCGGGTGTCGCCGCAGCTATTAAAACGGCAGAATCCGGATATTCCTGTGCAATCATTGAAGCCGGAACGATTGGCGGAACTTGTGTCAATGTAGGTTGTGTTCCGTCGAAGGCTCTACTGCGTGCGGCTGAAGCCTATTACCACGCTGGACATCATGCTTTCAAAGGCGTTTATACAAAAACGAATGGTCTGGATTGGGAAACTGTGATTGCGGAAAAAGATCGCTTAGTCGAGAATTTGCGCCAGCAAAAATACATCGACGTTATCGCTTCTTATCCGCAAATTACATCGCTTCGCGGAAAAGCCGAATTGCAAGCCGATGGCAGTGTGCTTATTGATGGAGCAACCGTACTTCGGAGCCGGAAAATCCTCATTGCCACCGGAGCAAAGCCTCGTATTTTGCCTTTAAATGGAATTGAAGCAGTGGAAGTTTTGACCAGTACCACGGCGATGGAACTCCGGCATTTACCGCACTCCATGATTGTGATCGGCGGACGTTTTATCGCGCTGGAACAAGCTCAAATGTTTGCCCGGTTCGGCGCAAAAGTGACCCTTTTGCAACGTAGCAAGCGGCTGATTCCGGAACATGAACCGGAGATTTCGGCAGGCATTGCCGCCGCTTTCCGTGAAGAAGGCCTTGCCGTTTACACAGGAGTTGAGCTTCTTGAAATTCAGGAAGAAGGCGGAGAAAAAACCGTCATCGCCACGATGGGTGGAGAGTCCCGTGAGTTTCGGGCGGAACAAGTGTTGATGGCTACGGGAAGAAGCGGGAACACGGAAAATCTCGGTTTGGACAAGGTCGGGGTAGAATTAAATTCTGCAGGGGCCATAATTGTGAATGACGCTATGCAAACTGGTAATCCGGATATTTACGCGGCGGGTGATGTTACCAATCGTCCCCAATTAGTTTATGTGGCCGCCGCCGCTGGAGGGATTGCCGCAGAAAATGCTTTGACTGGTAGTGAAACGAAACTGGATTTGAGCATTCTTCCCGAAGTGATTTTCACCGATCCGCAAATTGCAACAGTCGGTCTGACAGAAGCTCAAGCCAAAACACAGGGGCATGAGGTAGAGACGGCTCAAATTCCGTTGGAGTATGTGCCGCGCGCGATTGCGGCACGGAATACACGAGGCCTAATCAAGTTGGTGGCGGAGCGCAAAACCAAGCGTTTGCTTGGGGCGCAGGTGTTGGCCGCCGAAGGAGGCGAGATCATACAAACGGCGGCAATGGCGATCCATTGCGGCGAAAAATACGGTTTCACAGTCGAGGATATGCGGAAGATGCTGTTTCCGTATTTGACGCAAGTGGAAGGGTTGAAACTGGCAACTTTAACTTTTAACAAAGAAGTCGCCAAACTTTCCTGCTGTGCGGGATAATATCCATTGGTAGTGGTTATCTTGTAACTGTTACTAATCGTTCCCACGCTCTGCGTGGGAATGCAGACTGCACCGCTCCGGCGGTGCAACACGGGACGCAGAGCGTCCGGTAGGCATTCCCACGCAGAGCGTGGGAACGATTTGGGAATGATTGGAAAATCGCTATCAGTTACAAGATAACCACTACCTATCCATTATCTTTTCAAGAAGAGGTATCCAAAATGATAACACCTTTATATATTGCTTTATCGGCCATTCTTGTAGTGGTGCTTTCCATAAAGGTCATGCGGACGAGAGGACGAACAAAAATTTACATCGGTGACGGCGGCAATGAAGAATTGAGCATTGCAATCGGGGCGCATTCCAACGCAACGCAGTATTTGCCGATAGCACTGTTGTTGTTGTTTTCTCTTGAGTACAATCAAGTGAACCTGATTATTGTGAATGTGTTTGGCATTTTTCTTTTGATTGGACGATTGTTTCATGTTTATGGACTTTACACCAGAAAAATGCGTTTTCGTTCCATCGGTATGAAAATGACCATCGGCCCTATTGTGTTTTTATCGCTGATGAATCTGGTTTTTCTGCCTTGGAACAAAATGCTGGAAATGTTTTAGTTTGACTGAAATTTTGAAAATCTGGAGGAATGCCGGGAATTAACAAATTCCTCAAATTTTCCGTTTGGCCGTGCCAGCGGAAACGTGAGTGGTGTTCTCTGAATGAGGGAGAACCTGCTATTTTTTCAAACCTTTCATTGGAGAGATTCAAATGAAACAAATAACATCGTTATTAGCTTTCGGGAGTCTATTTTTACTTGGATTTGGAATGTTTTCGCTTCAGGCGAAACCCGTTTTAAATCAGTTAGAACTCCGTATTTCGGGAATGACCTGTGAGAGTTGTGCCGCTGGTGCTCAGTTTTCTCTGGAACGATTAGAGGGCGTTGCTTCAGCGAGTGTCAGTTATGCCGAATCCAAAGGTGTAGTGGTTTACGATCCTGAAAAAGTCACTCTCGAACAAATGATTCAAGCCATCAGCGATACGGGTTATCGCGCGAGTGTTTTGAGTGAACCGGTTGCTTATGACGGTGACCTGAAGAACGATGGCGAGCAAGTAGTGTCCTCTCGTGAGCCTTATTGGAATATGACCAAAGGGTACGGGATGATGCGGGGGAACTGCCGTGGATTCATGGCAGTTGACAACTGGTGAACTGTCTCAATCTCAACTATTTTTCAACTTTTCATCAGGAGATTCAAATGAAACAGGTACTACTCATGACCGGAATGGCCGGAATGGTGGTTTGTTGTGCGGCGGGTCCCATTTTGTTGGCTAGCTTGGGTTCGTTCACTCTTGGCGGAGTACTGGGCTATTTTGATGCCTCTCTGTTGCCGTGGGGCATTGGATTGATGCTGGCGGGTGTAGCAGGTTTCAGTATTTACGCTCGAAAACGAACAGGCCGGAGGGGATATTTTTGCGAACTCCCTCCTCAATCTTTGAAAAATTCAACTCAAGAAGGATAAGAATATGAAGCAACTTTTTTTTCTTATAGCTGTTGGTTTAATAAGCAGTGTGAACGTGTTTGGGGCGACACAAGTTGTTCCGGACGTAAGTGTGGACACCTTACAGGGAAAATATACGTTCTCCGAGCATCGGGGTAAAACGCTTATCCTGTTTTTCTCCTTTCCCGGTTGAAGTGAATGTGCGCGGGAGGCTCCCGCGCTGGAACTAATCCAGACGGAATTCTGGAAACAGGGAGTGGAGGTGGTGGCGGTTAATGTGTTGCCGCAGTTTCCCTTGGAAAGTTGGAAAACGTATCTTGAGACGGTGGGCTTGAAACGGGCTGTTATTGCTCAGGACACCACTCACGAATCAGTCCGCGCCCTGCGGGTGAGAACGCCGGGGACCACAATTATTCTCAACCAGCAAGGCAAGGAGGTGTATCGGGATGGCAGCGCAACTTCTTACGAACAACTGAAACTCGCGGTCACAATGGGGTTGTGATGGGGCTACAAGCGATAGCAGTCGAGGGGATGACTCGGCTGGCGGATTATCTTCCAGTGGGCTATGCGTTTGGTGCCGGAATGGTTTCGACGGTCAATCCCTGTGGCTTCGCTATGCTTCCGGTCTATCTCTCGCTTTACATGGGAGCCGAAGACAACGAGTTTTATCAGAAATCTCAAATCCGCAGGGTCTGGAAAGCCTTGTGGGTGACTCTAGTTGTTGCCTCTGGATTTGTCTTGTTGTTTGGAGGCGTGGGGAGTCTACTCTCTGCGGGAGGAACAGTGTTGATTGAAGCCATGCCCTGGATTGCCTTGTGGATTGGAATAGGGCTGGTCTCCTTGGGAATTTGGATGCTATGGGGGCATCATCTCTCCGCAGGATGGGTTCTCCAGTTGGCCAATCGGATCGGGGATCCAAGAGAGGTCAGTGTACGGGGTTTTTTCCTATTTGGCGTAGCTTTCGGCGCGACATCCCTGAGTTGCACCCTGCCGATTTTTCTAGTGGTCGCAGGCAGTGCTATGACTGCGGGAAGTTTCTTTTCAGGGATGATTCAATTTCTCAGTTATGCTTTGGGAATGGGGTCGGTTTTGCTGGTTGTCACTATGGGGACCGCTCTGTTCAAGGAAGGCTTTCTTGTCGGAAAACTGCGCAAGTTCATGCCTCATGTACAAAAAATTTCTGCGGCATTTCTGATGTTGTCCGGAAGTTATATCGTGTACTACTGGTTAACCAGTGGACAATTACTCAATTGAGGAGGTAAAGATGAATTTGAACACAAAAAAAATGTTTGTTATATTACTTTTGGCACTCTGGATTCCTGCAATGATTTTTGCTCAAGAAGAAGGCTCGACAGCAAATGAAGGCACATCAGGAGGTCGAGGCATGATGAAGATGATGGACGGTATGATGGGCGGTCGGGAAAGAGATCGTTCGGATGGACCTCGTTTGCGCGGGCCTTTCTCCAGTAGCTACAGTAGCTACACCACCACAAACAATACAACCAGTTCAGGAACTTCGGATTGTCTTTGGGGTGGGCGGAATTGCCGGGAAACATTTGGACAGAATGCAGAGCAAGCCATCTATATTGCCAGGACAATTGAACAGATTTCTGAGGATGCCGCTCGTGGGAGAGGGCAACATTTAGAGGCTCTGGCTCAGTTGATGAGTTGTCCTCCGGAACAAACGGGCTTGTTTTCCAAAGAGGTCAAAGGGAATTATCCCCTGATTTTTTCAAAATCTGTTTCTCTCACTGAACAGGATATTTCTTATACTTTGGAGCAGTTTCAGGGAGTGATTGCTCGTCATGAAATGCTGAACGAATTGTGTCAATCAACCGGTACGGAATTATCGCGCCATGATTATGCCCCGTTCAAGAGGTACCTGTAGATGTCAGGTTTCAAAATGATTCATACCTACAATTTCTGCGGCCATCATGCTTTCTTTTCATAAGGTCAATATGCGGTTTTTTTATCCGTTGCCGATTCGATTCGTACCTCGCCTAATCCTGATCGTGCTGTTATTGATGGTGTTGGGGACACTGGGCCATTTTTGGATGCAAGGAGAGTTAAATAAACTCAAGGACTTTCTGGATTGGTGCTCAAGTCAGTGGGGCGGCAGTGTGCTGCTGGCTGGCAGTTTGGTGTATCTGTTGTTGTTGAGCCTACCATTCATTCCGGGGGTGGAACTAGGTCTGTTGCTCATGTGCGTTTTTGGTCAAAAAGGTATCTTGCCGATTTACTTTGCCACAGTGGGTGGTCTGATGTTGGCGTTCGTGGTAGGACGAAATCTGTCAAGCGAGCGTATCACCGCCTGGATGGAACGACTTGGCATCCCTTTGCCTGTTCAGAATCAGATATTTGGAATTGAGAACTTTCCGGAGCAAACAACTTTTGGTGGTATATTGCGGAAATACCCGCTGATAGTTCGATATTTGAATCGTTACCGTCATCTAGCGTTAGCAATTCTGTTCAACCTTCCCGGCAATTATCTGTTTGGCGGAGGTGGTGGTATTGCGTTGGTTTGCGGTCTCACTCGCAAATACCGCTGGACGGGGTTCCTGCTGACGATAATGCTGGCCACCGCACCAGTTCCTATTTTGGTCTGGTTCGGTTTTATTCAGCTTGAAGTCTGGCTGCAACTTCAAACCACAACCCCTTAAAAAAAGGTCACATGCACTACAATCTTGAAACTCCATTCGAGTTTACTGAAAGAGGAACAAGGCATTCCACTTCCGAAAAACCGTTGAGCGGTTCCGGTGTCGGCCTTCTGCTGATCGCCCATTTACTCTGTTGTGGATTGCCGCTCCTGATCTTCAGCGGTATCGGCGCGGGAGCCTTGCTCAGTTGGATTGCTGATTCCGTACTCCCGGTTGCCGGAGTGTTGCTTTTGGCGGCACTTGCTGTTTGGGGAGGACTCCGATTCCGGAAAGACGGCCAGGGCAAATCCTGTGTCACAGCGGAAGAGGCGGCGTTTCAAAATTGATAATCGTATTTGATTACTCACCTTAATCTGGAGAACCTTATGAAAGCGTTATCGTTCAAAACCATACTCCTTGTTTTTTTGTTGAGTTTATTGATTTCTCTGTTGCTCGGCAATTTATCCCTGCAAGCCACTGAAACGCAGGAACAGAAAGTGGTCGTCAAAATTGACGGCTTATCTTGCCCCTTTTGTGCGTTTGGGGTGGAAAAGAAACTAAAAACCCTCGAAGGCTTGAAGACCATTCAGATTAAGATGAATGAGGGCCAAGTGCTGTTGACTTTTGAGGCCGAGGCGACGATTGATGTGGAGGCGATCAAAGAAGCCGTTATCGATAGTGGTTTTACGGCAAGAGAAATTATTCTTCCTCAACCTCAATCATAAAAGGAGAAAGTATGTCTAAAAAATGGAAAAAATGGTTGTCATCCGCAAGTTTTGTATTTCTTGCCTTCGCTAATTTCACTCAGGCACATGGGCCTATTTTTGGTACCGGACCCCATACAATTTATAAGGACGGGGTTGGAATAGAGTTGAAATATGAACGCGAACAAGAGCAAGACGGAAATGAACAGGCCTTGCATCTTCATGCGACTTACGGTTTAACTGCCGACTGGGCGGTTGCACTGGAAGTTCCGCAAGTAAAGAAAGTTGAAGAAGATCAGCAGGCTTCCGGAACGGGAGATGTCATGTTGCAAACCAAATGGCGTTTTTACCGCAAGGATTTCGCAGAGGGCCGCCAAGATCAAATCGCTTTGTTAGCCGCCGTCAAATTGCCGACGGGCGACACCGAAAGCGAGCCGTCTTTAGGAAGCGGTTCGACGGACATAATCGCCGGATTAACGCTTGGACGGGAATCCCGCACACTTTATTATTTTGCCGATTTACGCTACCGTCTCAATGGCGAAAACGAGAAATATTTAAAAAAAGGCAATGCTTGGCTTTACGGAGCATCCTTTGGATTCCGGCCTTGGCTAAATGAATATTGGGAGCAGGACACGGTTTTTCTCTTGGAGCTTTTCGGCAAACAGCAAGAGAAAGCCGTTTTGAATAATCAAGAACTGGAAAACACCGGAGGACACTCCACATTTATGGGGCCGTCTTTTCTCTGGTCTTACCAAAATTGGATGATCACCGGCGGAGTATCTTTTCCGGTGCAACAAAATCTCAACGGCGAACAGGAAAAACAACAATATCAATTCGCTTTGGGAATTGAGCAACATTTGTAACCTCAAAGCAAAAAATCAAAATGAATATCTCATGGAAAGTTCGAGGCTCTGTTGCAGTACTAATTGCTATTTTGTCGGCATTTGTTTTTTTGCAAAGTGCCTCCGCAGAAGAATTTAGTCCGCCGCCTTTTCTACTTCAATGGGGAAGTCAAGGCGGTGCTTCCGGAGAATTTATGCGTCCGATTGGAATTGCGGTTGACGGCGATGATTTTGTTTATGTGAGCGATACCGGAAATCAGCGTATTCAGAAATTCACGGCTCAAGGTGAATTTGTGTTGAGTTGGGGCCAAGCCGGAAAAGAAGCCGAAATGTTGGATCGTCCGATGCACTTAACGGCGGCTCCGGATGGCAAAATTTATGTCGCCGAATACATCAATGACCGGATTCAAGTTTTTGACAGTGAGGGAAATTACTTGTCGTTCATCGGTTCTTCCGGAACAGGAAAAGGCGAATTTGATGCTCCCGGAGGTGTGGCAGTGGATCGGCAAGGGCGCATTTTTGTCGCTGATTTTTACAATCACCGCATTCAACACTTTTCCGCAAATTATACCGCCTTGCCGCAAATCGGCAAGAAAGGCCGGTTTTTTGGCGGAAACTTTGACTATCCCACTGATGTTGCGATTGGGCCGGATGACTCTCTTTATGTCGCGGATGCTTATAATAATCGAGTGCAAAAGTTTGACTCAAAAGGAGTATTCGTATCCAAATGGGGAGGATTTCTCGGCTCCGGTCTCAAGGGAGACTCTTCCGGATCATTTGATGTGGCCACCGGAATTGAAGTGGATGCGCAAGGTCGGGTTTATGTGGCAGATTTTTACAATAACCGCATTCAGATATTTAACTCAGATGGGGACTTCCTCTTAGGGTTTGGTACGCAAGGTAGTGATCCAGGAAGATTTGAACGTCCGACTGATATGACTGTTGATTCACATGGAAATATCTACGTTGTAGATTTTGGCAATAATCGCATTCAGAAATTTTCGCCACTCAGAGCACAAACAAAGCATGACTGAAAACTCATTACCTCGACCAAGTGAAATTGAGAATCTGACTTCCGTTCTCACCTGTCCGCATTGTGGACAATCTTCGGAAGAAATTATCCCTTCTGATATGTGAATTCGTCTGCACCGCTGCAGGTTCTGCAGTAAAGATTTTTCAGCAAAACCCGGTGACTGTTGTGTGTTTTGTTCTTATGGTTCTGTGAGGTGTTCCGGTGAACAAAACATTTCAGCAATTGATTCGTAAGCAATTTAAAAGGTGAGGACTTTTTCAGACGCCACAATCCATTCTGCAAGTTGAGCCATGTTGCTGACTTCCAGACCATCGATCAAAGGCAGTTCCCGTAGACCACGGGCATTCAAACAGGTTCCTCAGGTTTTTACATCTCCCCCTTTGGAGAGTATTGATTTCAACATACGTTGGATGTTGTAATAACCGGAAGGCGTTTCCTGGTTGAGCAGTCCGCAAGCAACTGCATCAGCCATCAGAAAGATACGTATTTGTGGTTTAGTTTGTTCTTTTTGCAGGGCCATTGCGATGCGTAGTGCATTGTAGGCTTTTTCAGTGCCATAGGGGGCATCATTAATGATGAATAAAATATTCATTTGGACCTTTTATATGATAATTAATGCTAGCTGAAAGTGAATCAGTTTGTCAGGTAGAATTTTATCCCGGAAAAAAGTTTCACTCAGGTTGAGCACAAAATTATAGAACAGGCCTCCAATAAATTATTATCTGATATTTTTTACTCATCCATCATCATATTTTCATCAACAAACAAACGATCTCTGCGGCTGACGTGAGCCATTGAATCAGCAGCGACTGCTTTTCCAAGTTCTGTTTGATATGCTGCTGTAAATTCTGCCTCAGAGTCGAACCAGAGTTCTGCTACGCCATCATAGACAGCCTCAGCGTTTTCTGCAGGATTAAAACATAACTTGCGCAGTCCCGGCAATTGAATGGCAAGTTGTGCATGTTCACCAAGCCACCAGTTGCGGAATTCACGCTGTGAATATTCTTCTTTGCGCTTTAGTAAAATCATTGCTTTAAACATAATATTTCTCCCTTATTATTAGCTGCTAACCTATTCTGGCAAGCGGACGTCCGCTGTCAGCAAGAGCAACTGCAACCACAATCTCATCTGCTCCAGGTGCATCGACAAGTGTGATTTCGGTGGCATCCATGTGATCAAAACTCCAGATACTGTCTTTGTTGGTTATCGGCATTACCAGCACAGATCCGGGGGCTCCCATTTTTTTAGTGGAAGGAATTATATCATCACCTTTTTCAACAGCAGCACGGACCGGTTTTCCGAAGCGTGGATGCAGAATTGCAGCAGCATGTTCGATTTCACCATCCAGACCGACAATCGCCCCTTTGCCGTAACTGACTATTTCTTCTGGTTTTACGTCCAATGCGGAAACTCCTTTTTGGGCCAGCAAACCTCCAATTTCTGCACCTAAATCGTAAAGCGGTTCTAAATCTTCAACATATTTTCCAGCATACGGATTTTTAATTACTGCCGCAACCGTCACTTTTCGCGCCGGTGGATCAATCTTGTGTCCAATTTCCTGATGTATTTCTTCAACTTGAATGACAATTTTGCGGATCTGCGGTTTCATGGAATTATATTCGTTTTTGTTTGTTTAATAGTCCTTTGCAGGAGTTTAAGTTAGCCTCAAAGCTTAAATGATTGTCTGCTGCTAAGCAAGTAACTTTATCAGCAAAGCAGAGATAGTTTTTCGATTTGCATGAGCATGACTGATGGGTTAATATAGTTGCATGTTAATACTACTTTATTGTTAAGTCCCTATTTTATCTCGTCTTAAATAAAAAACAAATGCAAATCGAATCAAATAACTATCCCGTCGCAGTGCTTGGCGCAGGGACGATGGGGGAAGGAATTGCACAAATTGCAGCCACAGCAGGACACCCGGTACAGCTTTATGATGTTTCGCAAAAACAAACCCAAGCTGCAGTTAAAAATATTGCCGGCAGACTCGAACGCTCAGTAAAAAAAGAAAAAATTACTGAAGAGAGAAAAGCTAAAATTTTGGCAAATATCAGTGCCGCCAGTGTTTTGAAAGAACTGGCATCTGCCAAACTGGTTATTGAGGCAATCATTGAGGACTTGGCTATTAAGCAGGATGTTTTTTCTCAACTGGAAACACTGCTTGCGGAAGATGCTGTTTTAGCGACAAACACGTCATCAATAGATTTGAACAAAATGGGCAGCGTACTGCAGCGTCCTGAACGGCTGGTCGGTATGCACTTCTTTAATCCTGCTCCGGTGATGGCGCTGGTGGAAGTTGTCAGTTCAGCAGCAACGAATTCTGAGCTGGCAGGTTTTGTTTTTTCACTTGCAGAACAATGGGGCAAAAGTCCTGTACATGTGCGTTCCAGTCCGGGATTCATTGTTAACCGGGTTGCGCGACCGTTTTACAGTGAAGCGTTGAAGATCATTGAAGAAGGAGGTGCTGATGCTGTAAGCTGTGATGCGATTATGCGTGATTGCGGTGGTTTCAGAATGGGGCCCTTTGAACTGATTGATTTGATTGGTCTGGATGTGAATTATGCAGTGACCTGTCAGATCTGGGAAAGTTACCAGCGTCATCCTCGTTTTGCTCCCTCTGTGCTGCAAAAAGAGTTGGTGGATTCCGGACGTTTAGGGCGGAAATCAGGACAGGGATTTTTTGAATATGGTGCAGATGTCGAAAAGCAAATTACAATTAATGCACCTGAATCAACTGGACCGGATTCGCTCATTCTGGAAGGTCCGGATTTGCTGCCTGAAACACTGAGAAAATTAATTGAAAGCTCTGCACTCAAACAGGAAAGTACTTCTGGAAAAGGAGTTATCTGTCTGCCTTCAGGTGCAGCAGTTGTCTGCTCAAATGGAAAAAGTTCTTCAGAACGGTCTGCTGAACTTGGCAATGAAGTGATTTCACTCGATTTATGTTTGGATTATCAGCAGTCTTCACGTATCGTACTTGCACCTGCTGAAAATTGCCCTGAAAAAGCACTGCAGGAAGCAGTTGGTCTTTTTCAGTTAATGGGCAAACAGGTTTCAGTTTTAAAAGACATTCCTGGAATGGTGCTGACACGCACTGTTGCCATGTTGGCCAATGAAGCTTCACTGCTTGTGCAGGAAGAAGTTGCGGATGCCGCAGGGGTTAATTTGGCCATGCGCAAAGGAGTTAATTATCCCCAGGGACCTTTAGAGTGGGTAGAAGAATGGGGAATATCTTCAGTAGTGAAAACACTGGATAATTTGCAACAAGTTTACGGAGAACGTTACCAGTGTTCTGAGTGGCTGCGGCAAAAAGGTGATTCTTAGTTGACGCTACTATCACAACTTAAACTATTCATGAAGGCTCCGCAAAAAGTTGTCATTCTCGCGAAAGCTGGAATCCAGGAGTGTTGCTAAAGTTCTTGTTCTTTTACTTTTGGGAAATCTGGATCCCGGATCAAGTCCGGGATGACAAAAGAAAAATCTATTTCAGTGATACCAAACTAACAACAAAATCAAAAACTAAAAACAAAAATGGAAGAAGCTTATTTATGTGATGGAATCCGGACGCCTGTGGGACGTTACGGTGGTGCTTTGTCAAGTGTGCGTACAGATGATTTGGGCGCAATTCCGCTTAAAGCACTGATGGAGAGAAATACGGAAATGGACTGGGAAGCGGTGGATGATGTAATTATGGGCTGTGCCAATCAGGCGGGAGAAGATAACCGAAACGTGGCCCGCATGGCTAGTTTGCTTTCCGGACTGCCGCAGACTGTACCCGGTGTAACAGTAAACCGTCTCTGCGGTTCCGGACTTGATGCAGTGGGAATTGCAGCAAGAGCAATCAAATCCGGAGATCAGCAACTGCTCATTGCGGGCGGAGTTGAGAGCATGAGCCGCGCACCTTTTGTGATGCCAAAATCTACATCCGCCTTTTCGCGAAATGCAGAAATTTATGACACTACAATCGGCTGGCGCTTTGTCAACAAGTTGCTGCAAAAACAATACGGTATTGATTCAATGCCGGAAACTGCAGAAAACTTGGTAGCAGAATTCAAGATTGCTAGAGATGATCAGGATGCTTTTGCCTGGAATTCTCAGCAAAAAGCAGGACAGGCAATGCAGTCTGGACGACTGGCAACCGAAATTATTCCTGTCAGTATTCCTCAGAGAAAAGCTGATCCATTGATAATCAATCAGGATGAACATCCGCGTCCGGAAACAATATTGGAAAAACTTGGAAAATTGTCCACGCCGTTTCGGGAAAACGGCTGCATTACTGCTGGCAATGCTTCTGGAGTTAATGACGGCGCAGCTGCATTGATTGTGTCTTCAGAGGAAATGGCAACAAAACAAAAACTGACTCCTGTGGCTAGAATAGTCGGGATGGCAACTGCAGGTGTTGAACCGCGAATTATGGGGTACGGACCAGTACCGGCAACTCAGAAATTACTCAAGCTGACTGGAGTATCACTGGATGAAATTGGTGTCATTGAACTCAACGAAGCTTTTGCTGCACAAGCTCTAGCCGTAATGAGGGCCTTGAATTTGGACGATGATGATCCACGTGTAAATCCAAATGGAGGAGCAATCGCCCTGGGACATCCGCTCGGTATGAGCGGAGCGCGGCTTGTCTTGACTGCGATGAGAGAACTGCAGTTACGCAAAGAACGTTATGCACTTTGTACAATGTGTATTGGTGTTGGTCAAGGGATTTCTCTGTTGCTGGAACGGGTTTGAAACATGAGATTAAAAGCTGCTTGAATTAATTTTTAATACTCTAAAAATGATCTTTTAAAACCTGCAAAGTTTGATCTGATTTTTCGATCATCATCATGTGTCCGCAAGCCTGAATGAGCTGTCTTTTCGCATTTGGAATTGCTGCAAGCAGTTTTTCACCTTGTTTAGGCGGAGTCATTTTATCTTCACTGCCCATCACAATCAAAGTTGGACAGCTAACTTTCGTGGCGGAATCCATCCCGCTCTGGTAATTATTGCAGAGTCCAAGGTCATTTCCCAGCACTCCGGGATTCTCAACCCCCAGTAGCTTCTGGCCTCCGAGAATCAGGGAAAATCCCGGCACCGGATGCCTGCCGAAATGCCCCACTGGCCCGGTGCCCCAATCCATCATCAGCTCATAGGCCAAGGGATCGTCTGCGTTGGCGGCCTCCAGCAAATCCGGATGCACGGGCATTTTTGAAGCCACACCAAGTAAGGCAAGCTTGCTCACACGATCCGGATGTCGTGCTGCGCTTTCGAGTGCGATCAGCGATCCCATCGAATGTCCAACCAGGGCGGCCTTGGCCACCCCTGCGGAATCCAGCAAATCCGGAATCCAGTCCGCCAACTCCTGAACGCTGCCAAGTAAGGTTCCCTCCGACCTCCCGTGTCCGGGCAGATCCACCGTGAGGACGGAGTATCCGTGGTGTGCGAAGTAGCGCGTCTGGAGATACCACACAATGCGATTCATCCCTGCACCGTGCACAAAAACTATGGTGGGCTTTTCTGGGGCAAACGGACGCCCTCCTGTAGTGGCAAAGGTTTCGGCCCCGCGAACTTGTAGTTTCATTTTGTTGCTCCTGTTGCTTTTGCGGCCTTACGCAAGGCTTGTTTAAAATCATCGATTAAATCGTTTACGTCTTCCAATCCGACGGAGAGTCGTATCATGTCTTCAGTCAATCCGGCTTGCTTCATGGTTGCAGAATCCATTTGTGCATGAGTGGTACTGGCTGGATGAATCACGAGTGTTTTCGCGTCACCGACATTTGCCAGATGAGATGCGAGTTGTACAGAGTTTATAAACGCAGCTCCGGCTTCACGTCCTCCACCGGAACTTCCGGACTTGACACCAAAAGCAACTATTGACCCTGCACCTTTGGGTAGAATCTGTGAAGCGAGTTCATGATCAGGATGTGTAGGCAAAGTTGGATGTGTGACCCAGGCAACCTGTTCACTGGACTGTAAAAATTCCAGCAATATTTTGGTGTTGCTGATATGCCGGTCCATACGGAGCGGTAGAGTTTCCAAACCCTGCAACAGATAAAATGCGTTTTGCGGACTCATCGCAGGGCCGAAATCACGCATTGCTTCAGAACGCATGCGCATCGTAAATGCATGTGGACCAAATTCTTCATAAAAATTGATACCGTGATAACCTGCATATGGTTCAGTGAGTGTCGGAAATTTTCCGTCAGCTTCCCAGTCAAAATGTCCACCTTCAACTACCACGCCGCCTAACGCAACTCCGTGTCCGCCCATCCATTTGGTAACAGAGTGTGAAACTAGATCTGCCCCCAATTCAAGGGCACGGCATAAATACGGTGTGTTGAATGTCGCGTCAATCAACAAGGGCAAACCGGCTTCATGCGCTATCTTCGAGACTGCAGGAACGTCTAAAATTTCGAGTCCGGGATTGCCGATGATTTCACCAAAAACGAGGCGCGTTTCCGGACGAATCGCTTTGCGGAATTCTTCCGGTTTACGTGGATTTACAAAAGTGGTTTCAATACCGAAACGCGGCAAAGTGTGCTGGAAAAGGTTGACGCTGCCGCCATAAAGTGAAGCTGATGCAACAATGTGGCAGCCCTGTCCCATCAAGGTCATGATAGTCGCGAACAACGCACTTTGTCCGGATGCGGTTGCCACAGCCCCTGTTCCGCCCTCAAGGGCTGCGATTCGTTCTTCCAGGACCGCGACTGTTGGATTTGATATACGGCTGTAAATATGTCCACCCTGCTCCAGGTTAAATAACGCAGCCGCGTGGTCACTGTCCTTAAAAACATAAGAGGTAGTCTGATAAATCGGCACTGCCCGTGAGCCTGTTTCGGCATCCGGACGCTGCCCTCCGTGTAAACTTAAAGTGTTAAATTTGAATAATTTAGGATCCATATTTTAGTAAAAGTTATGTGAGTTCAGGATCAAAATAATTAACATTTAGTCCCTTAGACAATGAAAATATTTAACCCAACTTGTGTATGTCTTTTAATGAGGCTTTGCTATTGTTTCGGATATTCTAACCGATGCCGAAAAACTAAGCTATTTATTTTATCTGTCTTATCAGAATTATTTGCAGAAACAATTGTTGCTCAGAGAAGCTGAGTCGATCTGTTAAACCCTGATAATAGTAGTTGTTTAAGGAGAGAAGGAAAGTGGAAAAGTAAAGAAAATTGCCAATTGACTCTATTGGCAGATGTTTTAGAGTCAAATTATTAAGACTATTAATTATTAAGTATCCGAATCATATCACTTTCGAGTTTAAGTGACGCAGTTGCTCCAATCTCAAATGTAGTACAGTTTGCCTCATGTGTGTCGTCAACCAACAGTAAATGCTCACCAACTTTGACTAAGTAGCGGACTCGACTGCCCAGGAATTCACGGTGCTCTATCTTTCCGGACAGTTGAATCGCTGTAGGATCAAGTTTTTTCTTTTTTTGTGTAATCTTCAGGTTTTGTGGTCTGAACATGGCAGTACAACTACCCTGCTTTATATTGGATTCAGCAAGTGAAAAAGATATTCCTTGTGCTGAATTAAAAATAAAAACATTGTCCTCTTGATTTATTACACCATCGATCAAATTTACTGAACCAAGAAAATTTGCTACAAAACGGTTTGTTGGCTCATCATATAGTTTGAGCGGGGAACCAATTTGCTGAATAATGCCGTGATTGAGAACAGCAATGCGGTCAGAAATGGTGTTGGCTTCTTCCTGATCATGAGTGACAAAGATTGTGGTTAGTTTTAGTTTCCTTTGTAATTCCAGTATTTCTCTACGCATCTGGACCCTCAAATTAGTATCGAGATTGGAGAGCGGTTCATCCAAAAGCAGAACTCTGGGTTTCATGACAATGGTACGTGCCAGAGCCACGCGCTGTTGTTGACCTCCTGATAGTTGAGATGGGCGTCGCTCGGCGAATTCCAGCAAGCCAACCATTTCCAGAACTTCATCTACCTGTTCATTGGTTATTCTTTTTGGGGTACGCCTTTCTTCGAGGCCAAAAGCTACGTTTTTTCTAATAGTCATGTGCGGCCAGAGTGCATAACTTTGAAAAACCATGCCCACATTGCGTTCCCATGGAGGTAGTTTAACGATCTTTTCGTTGCCAATCAGAATGTCTCCTTCAGGCCGTGGTCCAAATCCGGCGATTGCACGCAATAAGGTGGATTTACCTGAACCGGAAGGACCAAGAAAAGAGAAAAATTCACCGGGTTCAATTTCAATGCTGACATCTTTAAGCACTTTGGTTTCGCCAAAAGAGAGGCTCAGATTCTTAATACTGATTTTTACTGCGTCTGTCATTTTATTCACTTCCATTTTTATTCTTTTGCGGCAGCGGCAACTGCGGGTGATAATACTTCTTGCTTTGACTTGACGAAAAGGTGCGAAGCAAAGGTTGCTGCTCCAACAATGATGACGGCAACAATACCAAGAGCTGCACCGGGACCGCGTCCTGACGCGGATTGCATGAATTCATAAATTCCATAAGCCAATGGAGCATCAGACTCAGTAGAAACCAGCATGAGGGTTGCAGACAGTTCAACAGATGCCGTAGCAAAACTGGTTATAAAACCGGCGACGATTCCTCCGGACATTAAAGGGACAACAATCCGAAAGACAGTCCGTCTTTTGTTGGCTCCCAGATTCTCGGCTGCTTCCTCGAGGGCAACACTAATCTGCTGCATAGCTGCAACACATGCACGTAGTGCATAAGGCAGCCGTCGAATTGAAAGCGCCACAACAATAATAACCCACCATGATGCCAGAGGTTTGTCTATGAAGGGGACATTGTATTCGTAGAAAGTACGTAAGTAGCCGATTCCAAGTACAACTCCGGGAACAGCAACTGCACCCATTGCAATGAAATCGAGCCATTTTCTACCTACTAAATTTGTCCGCCAGACAAGATACGCAATCGTTGTACCCAGCACAACATCAATTAGTGCGGCAAGTCCTGCATATATCAGTGTGTTGCTGATAAGCTGAGTAGAACTGGAAATCATTTGCAGGTAATGATTAAATGTGTAGGCATCTGGTAAGACACTATAAGACCACACAGTACCAAAAGAGAGAATAGCCAAACCTAAATGTGGAGATAAAACAAGAAGCAGTATGAAAATCACCACTATATAACAGCCTGTTTTTTCTAGTGGTTTTAAATCACGTTTCATTAATCCACCACCACCTTTTTGAACTGTCGCATAATCTTTGCCACGCAGTGCCAGGAATGAAGTCCAAAGAGACAACAATGAAAATACGACAAGGATTACTGAAATCACATAACCCATTGGATCAGAAATACCAATTGAAGTGATGCGTAAATAAGCTTGTGGAGCCAGCATTTTATTGACGTTGAGCAATAAAGGCGTTCCGAGGTCATCAAATACTTTTAGAAATACTAATGATGCTCCTGCCACATAACCCGGCATAGCCAGAGGAAACACAATGCGACGAAAAAGACTAATTCCGTGTGATCCAAGGTTTTGGGCGGATTCCTCCATACTCTGGTCAATGTTGTTAAGTGCAGCTGAGAGGTTAATCAGAATGAAGGGGAAATAGTGGATGCTTTCTACCATGATGACCCCGTTTAAACCTTCCATAAACGGGACTGTGAACCCAAACCATTCATAGAACAGCAGGTTAAGGGAACCATTTTCACCAAACAACAAGAGCATTGAAACTGCACCAACAAATGGCGGCATGATCAGGGGAATAATGCCAAGGGTCTGAATCAGCAGTGTTCCGCTAAAATTAAACCTTGTCGTGAAATATGAAAGCGGAAGTGCGATTAAGGATGCAACAAGGACAGACATTGCTGCCACATAAAATGAATTTACAAAAGACTCTTGAAAGAGTGAAGTATAAAAAAAATCTTTAAAATTGATCAAGGTGAGCGCACCCGTACTGGGATCCTGAAAGGCAACAAAGATTACTTTTGCTACCGGAATAATCAGGAAAACGAACAGGAAAGCACCCAGCAAAAGGGCAAGACTGGCGGGACCAATCTGATGACGTGACAAGGAACGCATGTCCGTAATGATCTATTGTTTATGAGAAATATTCAAGAGATATAGAACCCGACACAACAAATGCCGGGTTCAGCAAAGAGAAAGCTTAGAGCATTGCAGCAGCTTGCTCGGCCAGCTTTTTAGCCTGAGCATAGTTGGACTTGACTTGAGTGTCCCACTCCTGTTCTACTTCAGCCTGGCGGCCTGTGACCTTGGTGGAGGCTTTTTTGCGTTTCTTTTTAAAAATACTGTTGAACCCTTTCTCACCAGCCTTTGCTTCAGAAATTGGTAAAGCATTAACCAGTGCATGGGCTTCCTGGATCAGCTTCTGTGCAGAAGCATTTGATTTTCCGCTTAGCTTTGCTTCAGCATCTTGAATAGCTTTGGTTGCAGCACGCAACTCATCAAGTCGGTAAGTGATCATCACGTCAAACATTGAATTGATCACATTGTAGCGGTTTTTAGAGAGCATCAAATCGAATTTTACTGCTGCACCTAGAGTTTTGTCTTTAAACGGATTTGGAAAATCAGCAGGTGCTTTAGCATATGTGTCCGGATTCACAGGTAGGCGGCGAATCTTTGGATCCAGCAGGACTTCCTGACCTTCAACTGACAAGAGAAATTCAATGAAAGCCGCAGCAGCAGGACGGTTAGGTGCGCCTTTGACGATTGCAATGTTTGCAGGTACCAGAGTTGTTACTGGTGGATACAAAAAATCTACTGGAAAACCTGAAGCCTGTGATGAAAGTCCAAAAAAGTCAATCACTACACCAAGTCCAAATTGACCTGAATTAACTCCATCCGGAACACCAAAACTACGTGCGGTAACAGTTTTGAAGTTTCCTGCAATTGCTTTCCACAAAGCCCAGCCATTCTCCCAGCCTTCACCTTGTAAAAGAGTTTCAACAGTCAGGTGAGTTGTTCCGGAACGTGAGGGTGCAGACATGCCGACGTGTCCGTTATATACAGGCTTGGCAAGATCAGCCCAGCGTGCAGGAACAGGAAGTTTTTTTGCCTTCAGGTAGCGAGTGTTCCACATGATTCCGTAACCGGATGCAGCGAAACCTTTATAATAACCATCAGGGTCATGGATTGGAAAAGCGCCGACTTTTTCAGGAATACCACTGACCTTTACATCATATTTTTGCAGCAGATTGTCGCCTTTCAAAACCTCAAATGCATCTGGTGCAGAAGCCCAGAACATATCTGAAGTATTGTTAACTGCAGTTTCCTGCAGGTACTTGATACCGGCTGAAGTTTTCTTCTTCAGCATTTCTACTTGTATACCAGGATATTTTGCCTCGAAGACTTTTTTAACAGTATTTGTTGTGTCAGGTGGATAAGAAGTGACAATTGTGAGTTTACCTTCAATCGCCATTGCTATAGCTGGAATTAAAGTCAGGCAGAAAGCCAGCATACTTAACAGTATTCTTTTCATCATATTGCTCCTTGATAGTTATGAGTTTGCGCACAATTTATTTTGAACGCAATTTACTAGAGCAATCAGGGGGCCAAGTATTATTTTATTAAATTTTAAAATAAAAAATTGTAAATACAGTATACTAGATGGTATTAGTAATTTACTTTACTGGTCAAAAATGACACGAATCATAGAATAATGTGTCAAAAGTGACACATTATTTTATTGGATGAAGGAAGAAAATAAATGGGAGATTCAGAGATAAATTTTACGCTTAATATTATATTTTTGCATCCTCAAATAGAGAGTTTTTCTGGGAATGCCTAGCTCGTCTGCTGTGTGTTCTATTTTTCCGGAGTTTTGAAGCAGTGCATCCTGAATTAATTTTTTTTCATAGTTGGCAAGCAGTTCATTCAATGAGCTGCTGCATTTTTGGTCATTCTGATCCTGTACCTGTTCAGTGGCGGCAGGTACTTGACCTAATACAAAGCGTTCGGCTTCATTACGTAGTTCACGGATGTTTCCTGGCCAATCGTGCTGCAACAGTATCTGTAAAAAATATGGACTCAGCTCTGGTACAGGTCTGCGGTATTTCAGTGACGCTAGTTTTGTGAAATGCTGAAAGAGCATTGGGATATCCTTGCTGCGATGTTTAAGTGGAGATAAATCTAGACTGACAACCTGTAGCCGATAATACAGATCTTCGCGAAATAATTTATCTGCAACTGCTTGCTTTAAATCTGTTTTGGATGCCGCAATCAGACGTATGTCGACAGGTATTTCTTCGTTTCCACCCAAACGCGTAATGGTTCGTTCTTCTAAGACTCTGAGCAACATGATTTGTGCTTGTAAAGGCATACTTTCAATTTCATCCAAAAAAAGAGTTCCTCCATCAGCATATTCAATTTTACCTGTACGTGTTTTTTGGGCACTGGTAAAGGAACCCGCTTCATGACCAAACAACTCACTCTCAATGACTGATGCTGGAATTGCACCACAGTTGATGGCTACAAAGCGGCCAGTTCTAACCCCAAAATTATGTAAACAACGTGCTGTAACTTCCTTGCCTGTGCCTGTGGCTCCATTAATCAGGACTTCTACATTCAAGGGAGCTAAGTCAACAATGCTTTGTCTTAAAGCCTGCATTTCTGGTGATTTGCCAATCAGTTTTTGTTCCATTGCTCCCAGAGAATCTAAGGCAATCCGCAAATCTCGGTTCTCTAAGACTAGATTCCTTTTTTCGAGTGATCTCCGAACTATATCCAGAATTTGTAAAGGATCAACTGGCTTAGTAATAAAATCATAGGCACCTTGATGCATTGCAGTAACAGCCAATTCAATATCACCATGCCCTGTAATCAATATGACCGGAATCTTGTTGTCAATCTTATTTACCTTGGAAAGAAGTTCCATGCCGTCCATTAAAGGCATTTTGATGTCGCTGATGATGATCCCGTTCCAGTTTTGTGAAATATGCTCAAGAGCTTCAGCAGCACTTTCAATGGCAACTACATCATAACCTTCTAATCTGATTGAGTCGCTATAAGCAAGCCTGACCTCTTCCTCATCATCAATAAATAAGACTCTACCTGGTTTTGCCATTGATTATTCCTGTGATGCTTTTTTTAAAGTAACCGTAAAAGTTGTGTTAGAATTTTCTTTGCTTTTGACTTTTATTGAGCCGCCAAAGTTTTTAATTATACTATAAGAAATGCTTAAACCAAGTCCCAGCCCTGTTCCAACGGCTTTGGTAGAAAAAAAAGGTTCAAAAATATGTGGCAAATCATCTGTTGTGATTCCCTGGCCAGTGTCTTTAACGGTTAAGATAATGTTCTCATTATTTTCCTCAAGGACTATAGACAAATGTTTGGTTGAACTTTCTTTTAGTGCATCAATTGCATTTGAAATAAGATTGATCAGTATCTGGCCCAGTTGGGTCGCTTCAGCTTGGACAAAAACTATTTTGCTATAAAAAGACTGATCCAATGCGATATCATGTTCACGAATCATGGGTTCCATCAGTCTTATCGTATCTTCAATGATTGTACAAATTTCAACAGTTTCTATTTGCACTGTCGGTTTACGTGCTAATGTTCTTAAATGATTGATAATAAAACTCATACGTTCGATCAGATTGTTGTGACGTTCGAGAGATTCCAGTGCGCCCACTGAATCGTTTTTCTCAAGGTAGCGCTTTGCATTGTGAGTGTAGGAACGTATAGCAGAAAGAGGCTGATTAAGTTCGTGTGCAATTCCTGCAGATAAATGTCCAAGAGTGGCCAGCTTGCCGGCCTGAACCAATTCACTTTGCGTTTCAGATAATGTGTCGCGAAATGTTTGTAGTGAATGTGCCATTGCTGCAATTTCATCGTTGCCATCTGTTACAACTGTGGTGGATAAATCGCCTGAAGCAATTGTACGCATACTTTCATCTAAGCGTGTTACTCTGAAAACAAGATTACGCCCTACATAGAGCCAGACAACAAGGCCTGCAATCACCAAACTGACACCTGTAATTCCGAGTAAGAGAATTTTACCTCTTTGAGAAGATTGATGTGAATTATCAACAGCAATGATTGTCCTCTTATGTCCGTCTTCAACACGCATGTTGATGATATTCTGAAGATTACTAACCAGTTTTTCATTGCCACTGAGTATTTCAAGTCCTTCAAGTTGATTGCTTAACTCATCTTTTCTGAGTTGAACCAGGCTAAGCTCACCATCATAAAATGAAAGAAGGTCATCAACTGATTGTCGTAATGACATAAATCCAGGCAAATGCCGAACTCTATTCAAATTGGGTTTTAAATCTGAAGTAACCTCACTTAAATAATATTCTGTATTCTTCAATGAATCTAAAGTTGTCAAACTTGCAGTTT
>JACNJW010000052.1 GCA_014382365.1 SAR324 cluster bacterium | reverse complement strand
ATTGTTTATAAATTAATGCTTGCAATAATTTATTTTACATCAACTAATTATTTAACCCATCGGTTTCAATAGATTTCGAGTCTTCTAGAATGTGTGTTAAAGAGTCTCTTATAAAATATCAGTAATATAACGAGTCTATCTTTGCGTAAGGAATGAAATGTAAGGTCAATAAACGATGGATGATACCATAATTTGTGATTCAATAGATACACAAGAAAATCAACTTTTGCTACGACGTCGTTTTTTTCGAGTTTTACCAGTATGCAAATCGTTTTGTGTGCTAGTTTCAACAGGGAGTGTAACGACTTTTTCCAGATTAGGAAAGGAATCAGTTTTGTGAGGGAAAGCCATAGCTTCAATAAAATGCTGCTGGAATTTTGCTTCAACCGCAGTTTCGATTTTTTCTACACTACGTACAACATTTTCAATTTCTGCATGTGATTCATGATTTAATAAAGCGATTCTGGCACCAGTTCCGGCAGCATTGCCTGCAGAGGTGACTTGCTGTAAATCACAATCAGGAATCAGACCCAGAACCATAGCGTATTTCACGTCAATGTGGCTGCCGAAGGCTCCTGCCAGCCTGATGCGGTCAATTTTATCAATTTTCAAATGCTCCATTAACAAACGAATTCCTGCAAAAAGTGCTGCTTTGGCCAGCTGAACGGCGCGGACATCATTCTGAGTGATATGAATTTCCTGCTCTCCCTGGTGTATAACATAAGAAAATGTACGGCCTTCTGCAACAACCCTTGCTGTTCTACCTGCAGTAGATCCATGAATAACACCATCTGCACTGAGGATACCTGACAAAAACATTTCTGCAATGACTTCGATGATTCCAGAGCCGCACATTCCTGTGACACCTATTTTATAAGAGGCTTCTTCAAAACCGTTTTCGTCAGACCACAAGTCGCATCCGATTATTTTAAAACGTGCTTCCAGAGTCTCACGATCAATACGTACACGTTCAATTGCACCGGATGCAGCACGTTGTCCACAGGATATTTGAGCACCCTCAAAAGCTGGACCTGTGGGACTTGAGGCAGCCAATAGACGCTCATTGTTGCCCAAAACAATTTCTGCATTAGTACCAATATCAACCAGCAAAGTTATAGCTTCACGGAGATGTGGTGCTTCAGCTAAAATCATACCGGCTGTGTCTGCACCAACATGTCCGGCAATACAGGGTAAAACATAACAACGGGCATTAGGGTGAAGTGTTAAATCTAAATCACGCGCACGGATTCTAACACTTTCATCTGTCGCTAAAGCAAAAGGTGCACCCCCCAGTTCAATTGGATTGATGCCCAGCAGGAGATGGTGCATGATTGGATTGCCAACGAATGTGACCTCTATAATGTCATCCAAATCACGATTGGCCTGCACTGTAACTTTTTCTGCCAGCTTATTAATTGCTTCCCTGATTACTTTTGTCATTTCTAGATCGCCGCCCGGGTGCAGCATCACATAAGAAACTCGGCTCATTAAATCTTCGCCAAAGCGGATTTGCGGATTCATAACTCCAGCAGAGGCCAAAACTTCGCCAGTTCTGAGATTACATAAATGAGCAGCTACTGTGGTGGAACCAACATCAATAGCAAGTCCGCATAAAGATTCCCGAAAACCAGGATGTACAGCGATTACCTGACCGCGGTAATCTACAGCTACAGTGACTTTCCAATCACCTTCACGCAAAATACGCTGTAAAGTAGGCAACATTCCTGGACCAAAGCGCAGATCAGTCAGTTGCCACTCACGTTCAAGAGCTTCACGCAAGCGACGTAAATCACCCGAAGGATCGTACATGTCCGGTTTCCAGACTTCAACATAGTGTAGTTGTACCGGTGGAATGATTTCGATGTCAAAGGAATCTGCATCTTTGCGGATAATTTGCTGATGTACCTGACTGTCAGCAGGGACATCAATCACACAATCAGCTAATATTTTAGTGGCACAACTAAGTCTCCTACCGGCATCTAGTGATTTTTTTGGACGCTCTGCGTAGGCCTTTTCAGTTTCGTTCAGAGGCGAGATGTTTTCTGCTTTGGAATTTATTCTATGTTTTGGAAACTCACCTGTAGCCTGCACAACCTGGCAGCGTCCGCAAAGTCCACGTCCTCCACAAACTGAGTCAATGTCAACACCCAAAGTTTGTGCAGCCTGTAAAACAGGAGTTCCTACCGGAAAATAACCGCGTTTCCCTGAGGGGATAAAAACAACCCGGGCTTTGTTAACTTTTGAGGAAAGAGACATAGAAACGAGCACAGATTAAAGAAAATATTACAGGGCCAGCACTGGTATCAACGCTGGCTCAACTGCCACTCTTTGAGCCAGGCTGCAGACTTGACGATCCCTCCAAATGGGTAGAGATGAAGTTGGTCATAGCCTTGCAGTTCAGTAATTATTTTATCGGGTTTGTTTACAAACATTAATTTACTGATATTTAAGCCTTGTTTACGTAAAACCTGGGTTGAAGCCTGAACTCCGCAGACTTTGGCAAATCTCAGCAGAGTTTTTAAAGTCGATGGACCTGGAACTCCAAGGTGGATTCGATTTTGAATTCCCATTTCGCGCAAACCACGGATCCAGCTGTTGGTTTTTTCTGTATCAAGAGACCATTGAGTCACAATACGGGTAGAAATATTACGTTCAGCAGTCCAGTTCAATTTTTCAAGCAGATGCAGCTCAGCTTGAGGATCATCAGGGTTTCCTTCAGGGTGTCCCGCAAAGTCGAAAGCATTAATTCCGTACTCTGAAAATAGGCCGGTATTTAACAAATCCATAACAGAAGTATAGTCACCTGCCGGTACCGGTACACCTCCGCCTATCAATAAGGCACGCTTAATTCCCGCATCCTGAAGCCCGGACAGGCATTGACGCAACTCTTTTGGACCGGAAAAACTTCTGGCGGCAATGTGCGGAATTGCCTGTTTTCCTGCAGCCTGGATCCCAGTTGCTGCTTCAATAGTCTCCCAGCAATTTGCACCCGGTATCATTGTAATATATACCTCATTCACATTTTCCGGAATATTAGTAATATCAGCAATGTTGTACGGTAATATTTCCATGGACCATGTTGTCATTTGTTTAACTTTATTTTCAATGTCTTCAGTTAATTCCATAGTCAGATCACCAGCGTAAGTTTCAATATCTGAACTGAATATTTGCAATGTCATTCTCTTATCAGGTTGGATAGTTTAGAGTTTGCTAAACTTAACATTTTAAGTCTACTTGTTTTTAATTTGCATAGCTGGGGCCATAAGGTAAGTCATTGAAAAAACAGTAAAAAAATGTATCATCATGATAAATAAGAACTGTTAGTTCTGTTATTTTAGCTGCTCTTTTAGTTATAAAGGGTTGATAAATAAAAAATGAGTGAAATAAAAATCATTTTATTTAATTTATATATGATAAATCAATTAGTTATACTTAAAACAAAAAGTAGTAAACAGATCATTGCCGAATGTATGAAAACGGAACTGTGAGTTCTGATATCACTAAATTAAGAATTAATAGTTCCGAAAACATTTAAAACGACAAAATAGACAATAATATTTTTGCAGTAAAGACGAGATAATATTGTCTTTTTAGTTTAAAATCAATGTTATTGGACAGGAGAGACTACTTCTTTATTATTATTGTTCTCATTATTTTCTATACGAAAAACTGAATTCATCGTCAGAAGAGTTTCCACAGAAAGATGACAATGGACATGATGATCTGTTGAAAAATCTTTTTTAGGAGGAAGTTCGCTATCGCAGACTCCTTCTATTTTGCGGTGGCAACGGGTGTGGAAGGCACATCCGGAAGGAGGATTAAGAGCACTTGGTATGTCTCCTACAAGTATAATATGTTCTTTTACGATGTTTGGATCGGCCACTGGTACTGCGGAAAGCAGGGCTTCAGTGTAGGGATGGTAAGGGGGGGAGTAAACTTCATCTGCTGTTCCCTGCTCGACAATGCGTCCAAGATACATCACGATCACACGGTCTGCCAAATAACGCACCATGCTCAAGTCATGACTGATGAAAAGCAAAGTGGTTCGATCTTTGCGCTGAATGTCGGTCAACAATTCTGTTACAGCGGCTTGCACCGAAACATCTAATGCGGAAACTGGTTCATCAGCCACCACCAAAGAAGGTTTTCCGGCAAAAGCACGGGCAATGCCGACCCGTTGTTTTTGTCCTCCGGAAAGTTGGCGCGGGATGCGTCTTTCAAATTCGCGGGGCAATTTAACCAAATCCAACAATTCCAACATTTGTTCTCGGCGTTCTTGCGGCGTTTTTCCGATGCCGAATTTTTCCAATGCACGCACGATTTGATTGCCGATGGTGTGGCTGGGATTGAGCGTGTCGAAAGGATTTTGAAAGACAATTTGCAAATGTCCAACGGTTTTGATGTTCCGGCTTTCCACCGGACTATGAGCCAAATTTACGCCTTCAGCACCGGACGTTTCGGCAAAATATGCGCTTCCTTCTGAGGCTTCTTCCAAGCCCAACAAAATTTTTGCTAAGGTTGATTTCCCACATCCGGATTCGCCGACAATAGCAACAATTTCGCCTTTTTTTGCATTAAAATTGAGTTGTTCGTTGGCCTTTACGCTTCCGGTATTCTTCCCGCCGAATAAAGAATTTGCGGCAACATCATAGCGTTTGCTCAAATTACGAACCGCTAAAATGGTATCTCCCACTGCCATTTTTTCAACACTAGAGGAGCTTTCCGGAACCGCATCCCAATCGATTTCTGCAACTCGTGAACAACGGCTGAAATGTCCGGAAGCGCTCACGGAAGACATCATAATTTCTTGTTTATCACAAATTCCTCCTTGAAAAGAAGCACAGCGCGGCCCAAAATTACAACCTTGCGGACGCTCATGCGGAAGCGGTAATTGTCCCGGAATCGGAATGAGCGGACGGGCAGTTTTATCAGTGCCGGGCAAAGGGATGGAGCGCAACAAACCTTGTGTGTAAGGGTGTCGCATTTTCCGAAAAACTTCTCGAATCGGACCGCTTTCGACCGCTTCACCGGAATACATCACCGTTATCCGGTCACAAGTTTCTAAAATCAGCCCAAGATTATGTGAAACAAAAAGCATTGATGTGCCAAACTGTTGCCCCAGTTCACGAACCAAAGCCACAATTCCGGCTTCAACCGTCACATCGAGTGCCGTTGTCGGTTCATCCAACAACAACAAAGCCGGTTTCGACAACAATGCCATAGCGATGACAATGCGTTGTTGTTGACCTCCGGAAATCTGATGCGGATAGGAACGGAAAATTCGTTCCGGATCAGGAAGTCGAACGGACTCCAACATTTCCAAAGAGCGTTGTTGAGCTTCGTCATTGGAAATTATTTCATGCGACAAAGGAACTTCCATCAACTGCTGACCGACGCGCATGGCAGGATTTAACGAAGCCATCGGCTCTTGGTAAATCATAGAAACTTGTGAGCCGCGCAATTCGCGCAGTTCGGTTTCCGACATGCTTGTCACATCACGTCCTTTGAAACGGATACTGCCGGAAGTGATTTTACCGTTGTCGCCGAGATAGCGCATGACTGCCAAGGCGACTGTCGATTTTCCGCATCCGGATTCACCGACTAAGCCCATCGCTTCTCCGGCATGAACAGTCATGGAAAAATCCATCACCGCCGGAATTTTTCCGTGACGTGTAAAAAAGGAGACGGATAGATTGTTGATTTCAAGAATTGGTTTTGTCATGAAATAGTTTTCAGTTTAATCTTTCAGCGATTCTTCACGCAAGCCGTCGGCCAACAAATTTAGTCCCAAGACAAAACTTGCAAGTGCAATGGTTTGCGGTAAAACAATGGTTGGGATTAAACGAATGAAGCCACGCGTTTGGTTAATCATCGATCCCCAATCCGGACTTTCTGGTGCTAAACCCAAACCGAAAAAACCGAGAGTCCCAAGTAAAATCGTGGTGTAACCGATACGCAAACAGGCATCGACAATCAGCGGACCTCTGGAATTGGGCAGGATTTCCCAGAGCATGATGTACCAATATGTTTCACCGCGGGTCTGAGCAGCTGCCACGTAATCTCTTGTTTTAATGTCCATCGTCAAACCCCGCACAATTCGGAAAACTCCCGGAGAACTGGCAAAAACTACTGCAGCAAAAATGTTCAACTCATTGGGATCCATCGAAATCCAACCAAGCGGGTCTGCATTAAAAACAATTCCGGAATAAAGCCAACCTCCCAAAATCAGCACGGCAACACTCCAAGGAATAAGAAGTTCCGGACGCTCCGAAAAACGACTCCGGAGAACTGTAAGTGCAAAGATAATCGGAAACATGAAAAATACTCCGGCCATCACATTCGGCAAGGCTGTTTCGCGGATGCCAGGAGTAACCAACAAATAAAATAAAACAATCACCGGAAACGATAAAATCATGTTTGCAACGAAGGAGAGGATGGAGTCCGTGCGTCCGCCTTTGTATCCGGCAGGTAAGCCCAGCATGATGCCCACAATGAAAGCCACCAAAGTCGCCGACGGTGCAATCAAAAGCACAAAACGACTACCATGAACCATACGGCTGAAAAGGTCGCGCCCCAAATTGTCTGAACCGAAAAACATCGGAACCATGCTCTCAAGTTCGACCACTCCGGGCGGTTTGCGGCGATAACGGTAAAATTGTTCTAAGGGCTCAAAAGTCGCAACAACATCTGCAAATAAAGCGGTGAATAACCAAAACAAAACGATCATCAATCCGCTCAAACCGACTGCACTATCAAGCAAATTACCGAAAATCCCCAGCCGTTGTCGATACTTACGCATCAAAAAATAAGTCAAAAGAATTGCCGCCCAAACTGGCCAAAAACGAAGAATCACCCCGCCCCACAATTCCCATACATTAAGAAATTCCATCTTTAGGACTCCATGCGAATGCGAGGATTAAGATAGGCATAACCGACATCGGAAATCAGTTGTGTTCCAATGACGACAACGACCGAAACCAAAGAACAGGCGAGTAATAAATTTATGTCGTTATTTTCTGCCGCTTCCACCAATGTCCAGCCGAAGCCTTTGTAATTAAAGATTTTTTCGACGATCACCACACCAGTCAAAAGCCACGGGAATTGCAATAAAATAACGGTAAACGGTGCAATTAAAGCATTGCGTAAGGCGTGTTTGAAAACAACTGTCCGGAAGGAAAGTCCTTTAAGATGAGCAGTGCGGATATATTGCGAGGTCATCACTTCGCTCATCGAGGCGCGGGTCATGCGGGCGATGTAGCCCATGCCGTAAAAAGACATGGTCATCACTGGTAAAGTGAAATTTTCAAAAGTAATATCTTTGACACTTGAAACGCCTTTGAGCCAGCCCAACCATGAAGCGAAAATAACGGTAAAAAGTATGCCGCTCACATATTCCGGAGTGGCTGTGGTGGTTATGGAAAAGATAGAAAGGTTGCGGTCCAAAGCAGAACCTTCACGCATTCCGCTCAAGATTCCAATCAGCAAAGCCGACGGAACCATCGTCAGCAAAACCCAAAAGGCCAAAATCCCAGTGTATCCCAAACGCTTGGGTAAAACTTCATTGACCGGTTTCCGGAAACGCGAAGAATAACCTAAATCACCAGTGATTGCTCCGGCAACCCATTCTCCGTAACGTACAAAAAACGGACGGCGAAAACCGTTTTTTTCCAGCCAACTATTGACGGCTTCTTGGCCCATACGGTTGTTGTTTTGCTCCAATGCCAATTTGCGCAAATTCGGCTCCAAATTGACCAGCGAAAACAAAATCAACGACAACGACAACATAGTCAAGAGCATGACAAAAAGGCGTTTCAGTACAAAACGAAGCATGGAAAATTTTGATTTAGCAAAAAGAATGGCGGACCCGCAACTTCCGGTGCGAATTGCTGTCCGCCGATTTAACAAACTCAACCTTAGCCGAGCCAGACCTCTTCGTAATGATGTTCAAAGGTCTGATGCATTCGCAACCCGTTCACTTTAGTAACGGAATGATTGAAAAGCGAACGCCAATAGGGCTGGATGAGAATCCCGGAATCCTGCAAAATTTGCTCAATATCCTTCATCAACGCACGACGCTTATCGTTATCTGCGATGCCCAAGGCGGCGTCCAGTTTTTTGTCAAAATCTGCATTGGAGAATGCGGTTTCGTTCCATTTCCCGATTGCCGAAGAATGGTAAGCGAGTTTCAGTACTTGAACACCGAGGGGACGCATATTCCAGTTTGTCGTAGAAAACTGATACTGAACCCAGTTGTTCCAGAACGACGATCCGGGAATGACAGTACGCTTGACCTTAATTCCGGCTTTGCGCAGTTGTCCGGCGATGGCATCGGTTGTGTTGCGCCTCCAGTCATCGTCAATCGAAATCAACTCAAACTCACGATCAGCAACGCCGGCTTCTTTGAGCAGGGCCATGGCTTTTTCCCCATTGCGTTTGACTGCTGGAAGTTTGTAGTATTCAGGGTGCATCGGGCCGACATGATGATTTTCGGCGGCTTTTCCCAAACCGTTATAGCCCAATTCCAAGACCACATCATTATTGACTGCCAACTGCATGGCTTGGCGAACCTTCTGATTGTTGTAAGGGAAGGCACTAACATTCATCCGTGCAACAACAGTTGCCGCAGTTACCACCTCGTTTTTGTTGAGTCCCAAACCATCCAGAATTTCCACATTATCACCTGTGGTTCCGTAATTGGCATGAATCTCACCCGCTTCAAAAGCAGCAATTTCTGCTGCCGTATCGGTACCGTAATCGGTGTATTCAATACCGTCGAGATAAACTTCACCGCCCCACCAGCCGGATTTGCGGCGACTAAGTTTTGCACCGACACCAACTTCAAATGATGTCAATTCAAAGGGGCCTGTACCAATTGGGGCTTTTTTGAGGTCTCCGCCATCTTTCTCGAAATTGCGATGGACAATCAAACCCGGATAATCTGAAATGCCCGGAATTATACTGATGTCCGGTTGCTTCAGATTGAGTTGCACTGTGTAGTTGTCCACCTTCACAATGGCTCCGGAACGGGCTTTTTTGGTTGCGGAATCCACCAGTGCTTCCATACGACTGGCCATTGAGTTTCCTTCGACTGCACCGTCACACCAGCGATTGATGTTGAATACCACATCGTCTGCATCGAATTTATCGCCGTTGTTCCAAGTCGCACCTTTACGCACATGAAGCGTGTATTGAGTGGCATCACCATTAACTTCCCAACTTTCGAGCAACATGCCTTTGAAAGTAAAGTCCGCCGTGTAGCGTACCAACGGTTCGCAAAACTGGCGGGTAACATTTCCCATTTCCGACCAGTCATATATGCGCGGGTCTTTGATGTCTTTGATGTTCATCGATACTTTGAAAACACCGCCTTTTTTTCCTGCGGCTTGCGCTGTTTTCGGAAAAGGTAGACCGAGCAGGCCATAGGCTGCGGTTGCACTAAAACCAAGCGCGCTGGCGGTCGCAAGAAATTCACGACGGCTGATTTCACTCTCGTTTGCAGTTCCTGCAAGCTGCTGGACAAATCGGCTAACGGGTGTGCTTTTTGGTGGTGTATTAGTTTTACTCATAATCCTCCTTACAGAGTATATATTATTTGCCGCTTATGCGACGTTAACAGGCGGACTTCCGACCTGATAGAGCTGTACAACATGACATCTTTGATGTCAAAAGAATCATAATGCGTGTGCCTCCTGTATTAGTTTAGGTTTATAAATTGTCGCTGTTGCGACGTTAACAGGCGGAAATTCGCCTGAAGTCTAACACTTGAATACATAGTGTCAAGTGATTTGATGATGATCACATAAAATACGGTATTTCTTTTGGTTTTAATAAATAATTGCTGACTAATTCTCGATATCCCCTAATCAGATAACCGTGATTATGTAATAATAAAAATTTGCGCTCTTGCAGAAATTTTGCTGAAAGTTTGTACCATGCCAAGTCAGGATAGTAGTGATGCAGAGCGTGATAATTGTTGTAAAGATATAAAATGCCGAACAAAAATTCTGCTTCCAAAATTGCGGTACGTCCTTCAAATTCCGGATGACTCCGGTGTTCTGCAAAAGAACGCAACAGCGTGAGCGATGTCCCTGGAAAAGCAAATAAAAAAAGATATTCCAGAAACGGAATACCGCAAACTCCGGAAACCCAACTCAAAGTCAGCATTACTCCAAAAAAATGCCAAAGCCAAGCGCTCAAATTTCTCTGGTCGCCTCTAATAAAACGTTGTGCTTCATCTTTCAAAAAACAGCTAATCATCCAGAATGGATACAAAAATAAGCGTCCGGCGAGTGTGTGAAAAACCCAATATCCCTTTTTCCGCCATTGTGGCAACGTTTCCCAATTCCGATGAAACAAATAAAACGATTCCGGGTCTTGTTCCGGATAAGTCAGGTTTACGTCGATGTGATGCACTGTGTGGTTTTGCTTGTAAAGACGAAAAGGCAAATACAAATCCAGACTTGGCAAAACGAATAACTCGTTAATATGTGCTGAAGAAGTGGGGTGCAAATGAACTGCTTCGTGCCTCAAAGAACCGTGCCAGGCAACCACATAACCTCCAACAGTAAAAACCAGCCAACTCGGCAAACTGTGATAATTCCAAGTTACAAATCCGAACAAGACGTAAATCAAAACACCTAATAAAACGGTTTGCCACTCGATCCGTAGTGGAAGTATCTGATATGATTTAATAATCACAATTCCTCAATCGAATTATTTTCCATTTCCAAAATACAAGCATAAGCATCTTCCGGAAGAATTTCGATACTATCCAGAAACAGTTGTTCGCAGACAGTATTAAAATTTTGCTCGTCAAAAAATGTTTGTATAGCTTTCCGGAACAAATTCAATTTGTGCGTAGAAATTGAATTCTCAGTAACAAACGCCGGTGCTGGAGCCGGAGGTGATATTTCCAAAATACGAACATTTTCCAAATCTTTCGGAACATAACGTTCCAGCAAACTCCAAGTTAATGCGTCTATGGCTGCTACATCGGCCTCTTTGTTTGAAATCTGCGACAAACTGTTTCTATGCCCTCCACTAATTAAAACTCCACTAAAAAACGGTTTTGTAAGTCTCCTTACCTCGTAAGGTCCTGTTGTCAACTGTGTTACCATGTAACGTAAAATATTATAACCGGAATGAGAATTTTTCGAGTTAACCGCCGCTAGACTTCCGTTTGCATCCGCCAGTTTTTCCCATTCACAATTTTTATGCACTACAATCACACTGCGATATTCCGGCCCGGTGAAATAAGGTGTTCGATAAACCGGTGTAGCGATCACCTGAAAACGTCCCGAAAATTCATGCGTCAACGGATAACCGCAAACTTGTCCAAAAAAAACATTATTTTGATAAACATCATCTCCTCGATACAAAATGTCCGGTACATTTTCCAAACCGGCTTTCCGGAATGATTCCGCTAAGCCCTGCCAAAAAGCATCCGTGCAGGGCCCGCTGTATGGCTTGCATTGCATTTGTGCTTCAGGAAGGTCATACAGCGGAAGTGTGGCGTGTAATAATTCCATGTTAGAGTTGTCTCAAAATAGCGAAATTCCCGGATTTTCCTTCCGTTTTGCAATGAATGCCTGCAATTCCTCAACTATTGATTCTTCCAAGTGTGGCTGTTGATATTCTTCAAGAGCTTGTTTCCAAATTTTATTGGCACGTTGAGCAGTGTCAAAACCGCCGTCTTCAGTCCATTGGCCAAAGTTGTTCCAATCGGAAAGAATGGGCGAATAAAACGCGGTTTCGTAACGGTCTAAAGTGTGTTGAGTGCCAAAAAAATGACCGCCTGGACCAACATCCTTAATGGCTTCAAAAGCCATTTCATCCTCGGAAAATGAAAGCGTGTCCAGAAATTTAGCCATCATTTGCAACAATTCGACATCGACAATAACTTTTTCAAACGAAGCGCAAAGTCCGCCTTCGAGCCAACCAGCGGCGTGTTTGACAAAATTGGTATGTCCCATAATAGTCGGCCAAAGTGCCATCATCGACTCGTATCCGGCTTGCGTATCGACAGTATTGCAGGCATTGACATTTGAAGAGCGATAGGGGAGGCCGTAACGGCGCGCCAGTTGTCCGCCAATCAATGCGGTCTTTGCCATTTCCGGAGTTCCAAAAGCGGGTGCTCCGGTTTTCATATCAACATTTGAAGTGAAGCCGCCGTAAATTACTGGAGAACCCGGAGCCGCCATTTGCGTAAAAGCAAGCGTCGCCAGAGCTTCTGCATTTTGCAAAGATAAAGCACCCGCCAAAGTTACCGGAGCCATTGCGCCAGAAAGCGTAAACGGAGTTACACAAACCGCTTGCCCGTTGCGAATCATTTCCAGCATTCCCTGAATCATCACGCCATCGAGTCGCAACGGCGAAGAAGTGTTGATAATCGAAATCAAACTCGGACGCGTTTTCAGTTCTTCGCGGGTTAGTTCAAGAGCGATGCACAACATATCAATGGTATCGGCAATGCGCTGTTGTCCCAACGAATAAGCGTGAAAAACTTTATCGGTCAGCGTCAAATGAGTGAGCGCACAATCCAAATGCCGAGTATTTGCCGGCAGATCAACGGGTTCCACCGGATAACCTCCGGTCATGTGAATGATGTTAAAATGCTGTGCCAAGCGGACTAAGTCTTGATAATCTTTGAAATTTCCGGACCGTCTTCCTTTGTCCATATCAGAGCAATTTGGCGCACTGCCGATCATTGCAAACAAATTCCAATTTTTGCCGACTTCCAAATTATGTTCCGTATTACGCGCATGAAGCGTAAATTGTTCCGGAGCTTTGGCGATGTATTCCTCGATCAATTCTGGTGAAAACCTCACCATTTGCGTGGAGCGGTTGACCTCGGCCCCGTGTTCTTTGAGAATATCAAGTGCTTCATCATCCAAAAAAGCAATGCCGAGTTCCTGCAAAATTTTCATACTGGCTTGATGAATAGCTTCGATTTGATCCGCACTCGCAATTTCAACAGGCGAGTACGGATTACGGGGTTGCTTCCAAGGCAGTTGCTTAATTCCGCTGGAACGTCCGGAACGAGAAGTATTTCTGGACTGCGCACGGCCTTTACGTTTTCGTACTCTTAGCATTGTTTAGCAGATTGATATAGTTTTAGTCTTAAACATTGAAAGTGAATTTGATAAAATTTAATCCTTCACCGGCAAAGCGGCTACAATGTGCACTCTGGAATGTTCCCCTCCATTCATTGCCATATGGTAAGCACGGGTGTCAGTAAAATAAACTGAACCGTCCGCCGGTAAATGTGTTACATGATGATTGATAACAAAGAGCGAACCTGGATTAGTGATGATCGGAATGTGGAGTCGAGGTTCCGGATCACGATGCCACGAATTACAAGTGAGTGGTTCTTTCAACATGATGCGCATTCTGCCGATTGAGAAACGCCTCGTCAATTCCTGATGCAAAGTTTCAAAATAAGTTCCCACAAATTGTGGGTAGAGTTCCGTAAAGGCAAACTCATCGACAGCCTCATCCCGAGCTACTTCTTCATAACTATCATCCGGACGCAAATGATAAAGACCTATCAAATCCGTCTCTGAAGAAGGGGGAATTCCGGGTCTGCGAGTCAAAGAAATTGCCCCAAAACCACCACCTAAATCGACAACATATTTTTGCGCATCTTCCAACGCTGACCGTAGTTTGGTAATGTCAAATCGCAGATTCAACTTTTCGATTCCGTGTCCAGGCTGAAATTTAGCAACCGTGTCCGTGATCCTGTCCTTGGCAAGCCAACTGGACATCATTGTTTGATCTTCTACAACTTGATGGAATTGTTCCGGAAAAACATTTTCTTTTTTCATAACATCATCTCCTTTCCTTAAATCAAATAATTTCTATTGCAAACGGATAACTCGATTGTCTTTCGACTCCGGTTTTCGTAACGATAACTTGTTCTTCCAACTTTACGCCCTCCCGTCCTCCTTCAGTCCCGATAAAGGATTCCACACAAAGCACCATTCCGGCCTCAATCAGCCCATCATAACCTTTTTTCGGATAGTCAACCCAATGTTTGATATTAGGATATTCGTCCGCAAGACCGACCCCGTGAATTAGGCTTGAATAGCGATGGGAAAGAAATTCATCCGGAATCGGCCAGCATTTTTCAGAAACTTCCCGAAGCGTCATTCCGGCTTTCAGCACAGAAATATTGTATTCAATTTGTTCAAAGGCTTTGGCGTACAAACGTCGTTGTTCATCGGTTGGTTTTTCTCCGCAAACCCAAGCCCGTGAAATATCGGAACAATAGCCGTAAGGCCCAATCAAATCAGTATCAAAACTGACCAGATCGCCTTTTTCAATTTGCCGCATCGAACATTCCCGGAACCAGGGATTTGTGCGTGGCCCTGAAGAAAGCAGGCGAGTTTCAATCCACTCTCCTCCAAGCCGAATGTTGGTTTCGTGCAGTTTTGCCCAAAGCGCGTTTTCCGTGATTCCGGGTTGCAAAGCTGCTTGCATCGAGCGCATTCCGGCTTCGCAAACATCCATCGAGGCTTGCATCAAAACCAATTCTTCTTTTGATTTTACTGCCCGTGCAGTTTCGGTGATTTGTTCGCCTTCAACAAGTTCCAAACCCTTTTCGCGCAAAGCATCGCAACCGATATGGGACAACGAGTCAATCGCCAATCGCCGATTTCCGCCGCCGTGATTTTTCAACAAATCGGCAATTTGTGCGGCAAATTCTTTGACCACCTTTTGGCCGCGATCTCCAGCCCCAAAAAAATAAAAAGCCGGAAGCACACGGTATTCGTCAATAGTCGGCATTCCTTCCGCTAAATACGGATGGTTTGAATAATCAAACAAAACCACCGGACCTTCCAACGAGACAAAAACACAGCGCGTTTCATAATGCGAACACCAAATTTGCATATTGGTCGCATCCACCGCATAGCGCGTATTGATTTGATTAAACAACAATAATCCGGCAACATCCAACTTTTCCATTTTTTCCCGCAGACGTTTTAAACGGTAACGCCGCACCCTGTCCAAATCCACCGGAGCCTCGGAAAATTCCATTGCTCCGTGTTGACGGGCTTTGCCGTCTTTCACGGCTTGAACAGAAGCTAAAGGCATGTTTCTCTTTGGTTTTATGATTTAATGATTCAACCACGCATTCGGTTACCGGAAGGATCAAAAAGCGGTTCGGCTTGTAAAGTCGCCGGACAGCTTTCTCCGAGAATTTCCACAAACCAGCCGTTTGTTTCATCGGCAATTTCTTTCGGCACATAACCTATTGCAACAGAAACTCCGGAGTTGTGCGCAAAGCCTCCGGAAGTTACCCAGCCTTTGACTTCGCTTCCGTACCAAATCGGCTCGTCTCCAATCACATCCGCATCTTTTGCGTCAACGATAAAAGTGCGCAATCGCAGTTTCCCGCCGGCTATTTTTTCCTGGATGGCGGCGTTTTTTCCGATGAAGTCAACTTCTTTTTTGACGGCGACAAAAGGGTTCAGTCCGGCTTCCAACGGGCCGTAAAGTGGGCGGTATTCTGTGGCCCAGGAACCGTAATTTTTTTCCAAACGCAAGGCATTCAAAGCGCGCAGACCGAATAAACGGAGGCCGAGTTCTTCACCTTCTTTTTGCAAGAGTTCCAGCACATAGCGTTGCGTGTCCGGAGTCATCCACAATTCATAACCTAAATCTCCGGTGTAGCTCACGCGCCCCACCAAACAAGAAACCATGCCGATATTCATTTCACGAATGTCCATGAAACGGAAGGCTGCATTGGAAACATCTTCATCGGTAATTTTCTCCAAAAGTTCACGGGATTTCGGTCCGGCAATCGAGAGCCCGACAATTCCGGTTCCGTGCGGAATAATTTCGACATCGGCAGTTTCCGGAAAATGCTTTGTCAGGCTATCTTCAAACCAACGCAAATGATATTCCTCCGCAATTCCGGAACCGGCGATATAAAATTCGTCATCACCAAGATTTGCTACTGTGAAGTCGCCGATCAATTTTCCGTTTTCGTTGAGCATCGGAGCCAGTGTCATCCGTCCGTGTTTGGGAATGCGACAGGCAAAAATTATATCGAGCCATTCGGCTGCATCAAAACCAACGATGGAATACTTGGCAAATCCGGAAATTTCCAACAAACCGACATCTTCACGCACGGCTTTAACTTCTGCCGCAACATATTCAAAATCGCTGGAACGCCGCCATGAAAATTCATCTTTTACGCCTTTCGGGGCAAACCAAAGCGGCACTTCCAAACCGAAAGATGTCCCCATTTGCGCCCCAGAGTTCAGCATTTTGTCGTAAATTGGAGTCGTCAATAACGGTCTTCCAGCAGGGAGTTCTTCATTCGGGAAACGAATCGAAAAGCGACGGGAATAATTTTCCTGTACTTTGGCGTTGGTGTACGAAAGCGTCGCCCAATCACCGTAACGGCTGACATCCATCCCCCAAACATCAAAACCGGGATCGCCGTCAATCATCCAATTTGCCAAGGCCAAACCGACTCCGCCGCCTTGACTGAATCCGGCCATCACCGCACAAGCACACCAAAATCCCGGAAGCCCTCTAACAGGTCCGATCAATGGATTTCCGTCCGGAGCAAAAGTAAAGGGGCCGTTGATAACTTTCTTAATTCCGGCATTTTCAAAAGCCGGAAAATGTTGAAAACCAACTTCCAACGAGGGCGCAATCCGCTCTAAATCCGGTGGCAATAAATCTTGTCCAAAGTCCCACGGCGTTTCTTTGGGCGACCACGGTTTGCAGGCTTTTTCATAAGTTCCCATCAACATTCCTTGTTGCTCCTGGCGCAAATAAAGTTCGCCGTCAAAATCTACGGCGTGGGGTATTTCATGTCCATGTTCCTGATTAAAAGCCACAACTTCCGGCATATCATCGGTCATCAAATACATGTGTTCCATCGCCAAAACAGGCAATTCCAAACCAACCATACGCCCGACCTCCCGTGCCCAAAGTCCTCCGGCATTGACGACGTGTTCGGCTTGGATTTCCTGTTTTTCTCCGGAATCGCCGTTTTCCAAAATCACCCGCCAGCCGCCTTTTGGATGCGGTTGCAAAGCGGTTACGCGCACATTTTGGATAATTTCCCCTCCTTGTTTTTTGGCAGCTTTGGCATAAGCCCAAGTTGTACCGGAGGGGTCTAAATGGCCTTCCATCGGATCGTGCAATGCACCGACAAAATGATCAGGATTGATCAACGGCATAATATTTTGTGCTTCCTGCGGACTGATGATTTCTGTATCCATGCCGAGATAACGCCCTTTTGCGTGAATGCTTTTGAGCCAGTCAAAACGCTCCGGAGTGGCCGCCAACATGATTCCGCCGCTCATGTGCAAACCAATGTCTTGTCCGGATATTTCTGCAATTTCCTGATAAAGTTCAATTGTGTATTGTTGCAATTTGGCAACATTCGGGTCGCCGTTGATGGTGTGCATTCCGCCAGCGGCGTGCCAAGTGGAGCCGGAAGTCAGTTCCGAGCGTTCCAGCAAAACCGCATCTTTCCAGCCTAATTTTGTCAGATGATACAAAACGCTGCATCCGACAACGCCGCCACCGATGACGACAACTTGTGTTTTTATTTTCATTATTACTTTTGATTGTAGAGATTTCTTCAGTACTACAACAAAAATATACTTTTGTTTTATCAAAGATAAAAGTAATATATTTTTATATAATTGATAAATATTACTTATAGAGAATATTAATGACTTTCGATCAACTTAAAGTATTTGACGCAGTGATCAGGGAAGGAAGTTTTAAAGGGGCTTCAGAGCGATTACACTGTACACAACCGGCTGTGAGTCAGTCTATCAAAAAAATGGAAGATGAATTCGATATTCAACTATTTTCAAGGGAAAATTATCGCCCCTCACTAACACCTGAAGGTAGGCGATTCCATTTAAAGGCCAAGGAAGTTTTGCTGCATACCAAAAAGCTTGAAGCACTTGGCAAAGAGATGGGAATGGGACAGGAAAGCGAAATTAGCATAGCGTTGGATTCGCTCTGTCCGATGCCCACTATTTTGAAAACCTGTGAGCAGGTGATTGCCCAGTTTCCGGAAACAAAATTTCGTTTACTTGCAGAATATTGGAGTGGATCTATGGATCGTCTGCTGGAAAGTGAAGTTGACCTGGCGATTGCTCCACTGCGAGATGCTCAAACCTCTCAACTGGAATTAGTACCGATAATGGAGGTGACTTTGGTTCCGGTATCCGCCCCACAATTTCCGGCAGCAAATACGGAGCATGAACTAAGTCTGGATGAAGTAAACAATTATGTGCATGTCCTGGTACAAGACAGCAGTAAAAGAACACTAAGTCCAAAATTAAAAAGTTTGCTCGAAGAAAGTAATACCTGGCAGGTTAGTGATCATTACACTAAAAAGGAAATCATTCTGGCTGGGCTTGGCTGGGGGCGCTTACCGGAACATTTAATTACCGATGAACTTGAATGCGGAAAATTGAAGGTAATAAAGTCTAAACCCTGGAAACGGGAAAAATTTGTTATTCATCTTCTGAGAAAAATCGGCAGACCAATTGGACCTGTAGCAGAGCAAATGTGGAATGACTTTCAGCAAATAGAATCCAGTCAGTCTGATACTCAGAAGCCGTGACTATTCTCCTCTGATTGAACAAACAATACTGATTGTGCGGGGACTGTATATTCCTAGAGAGAGAGCTGTGTATGTACTTTGTAATAGAGTGTTATAAATGTGAACCTCATAAACTCGTCCTTCTGGACATAGATCATAAACTTCGAATTCCTTTTCACCGACTAATCCCCAAAGCCAATAAATTTCTTCACTTTTGATAACGGATTTTGAAGGTATTTCAGCAGGATAGCGGACTTTAACCTGACAGGCACCTAAAAAAACAACTAAAAACAGAATCAAGCAGTTATAACGGAACATAGTACTAATTGCGGAAAATATTGTCTTGCCTTGTGTTTCAAATAATTCGAATTTACAATTAACTAAAAGATTCTGAAAAATTATAATCTAGCAAAGTTTTACCAGAGTAAAGAAATTTAGCAGAAAAACATCCGGACTGTAGTATCTTTGGTGTAAAAAGACGGTCGCCTTCCCAGGATGCGAGTTCAGTCAACTGGTCTTTGGGAATCCACTCGAGTTGACCTTCGGGACAGTCTGTTGTCAGTGTTCCGGAAAAACTGGCCGAGTAAAAAACAAATACGTGCCACTCATCTCCAAAAGGTGAGTCGCCCTGATCAGGAAAAGAAAGAACGGCTTTAAGTTCAGGATCTTTGATTATGAGACCAGTTTCTTCCTGTAGTTCACGGACTGCAGTTTCATACGGTGCTTCATTAGGCTCTACTTTTCCACCAGGAGCAAGCCAGAGACCCTGATGTTCATCTTTTTTTTCACGATGGATCATTAATATTTGTTTGTCACTATTTTCTAGATAAATTAAAACTCCTAATTTCACAGTATTTCTCCAAAATAATATGCCTCAGTCGAAAAAAGAACTAAATGCAATTTTACAACGCATTTCAGCTGAACAAGACCAACGACTGAATCCTGATGGACAAAAAGAAACTGAAGTCCAGCCCTTTGAGTTAGGTAATCAGGCACCTGTTATTCGCGGTAGAATGCCTGGGCTGGAAGCAGTTTATGATCGTTTTGCCAGAATTTATGCACAAACTTTTTCACATCATGTCAGACGTCCTGTAACCATGACAAGGCGTGCCACAGAGCTAGTTAGTTTTCGAGATTATCTTGCAGCAATTTCAACTCCAGCCTCGCTGACTGTTTTTGGTTTAAAACCTTTGCAGGGACAATCACTTTTTGTTTTAGAACACCAGTTGTCTCATATCCTGATTGATTTGCTTTTTGGTGGAAACGGATGGTTCGAAAATCCGCCTCCAAAACGTGAACTGACAGGAATTGAAATCCGTATGCTCTCCAAAGTGGTACACAGTGCCTTAGAAGACCTTGGTCGTGCATGGAAGATCCTGACGCCTTTGGAGCCACACTATGAACGTATGGAAGTAAATACCAAATTTACTGCTATAGTACCTCTTGACGATGTTGTAGCAAGTACGACTTTCGATGTGGAAATCAATCGTGTGCCATACACTATGAGTCTCTGTTTGCCATATGCAATGCTCGATCCGGTTAGAGTACAACTTGAAGCAGGAAAAGCAAGCAATTATGAAGAGGTTAATGCTGTTAATGTAAGTCGACTTGAAGAAAACCTGCGTAACTCTAAAGTTGGTGTAAAAGTTGCCCTGGGAGAAGCCCGTATGTCACTTAGGAATTTTTTAACTTTAAAAACCGGAGACAGGTTGATCCTGGATCAAGAGCAGGATCAACCATTAAAGGTATTGGTGCAGAACAAACTAAAATATTTGGCAACTCAAGGTGCATACAAAGGTAAAAACGCAGTTAAAATTACGAAATTGATTGAACCTCAGCCGCGTTTCACTGACTTACTCGATCTTCCAGCAGAAGAGCCGGAAGAATAAAAATGCTGCTCTGCAAATTTCTACTTGTTGACGCGACTACGTAAGTCTTTGCCTGTTCTGAAAACAGGTAATTGCTTAGGTTTTACCTCAGCAGTCTCGCCAGTTTTTGGATTACGTCCAATATAGCCTTTATATTTTTTCAGCGTAAATGAACCAAAACCACGGATTTCTACTTTATCTCCTGCATTGAGCGCAAACTTGATACGATCAAAAAAGATTCGTACAGTTTTATCAGTCAAATTTGGATTATAACCAGTTCTTTCTGCTAACTCTTCAATTAATTCTGATTTATTCATAGCTCCTTGCTTTTAAGGTTGATAGATGAAGGATTTAGTTCCCAGTATTTTGGCTGAAAATGTTGTTTATTTTTTCTACGATAAAATTATTGTTGTTGTAAAGGTATGCGAATGAAAAAAAATATCAAGTGTTTAGTGAATATATTTTTAAGTTGCTTGAATTTGCAGTTCACGTCGATAATGATCGAAAAGAGTCGATTTTGAAAGCATTCCTAAAAATTTGTCGCCTTCTACGACAGGCAAAGACCATGCTTTTGAGCTTTCGAATTTGTCTAAAGCTACGCTGATAGGCTCTCTGAGACTGATAACCGGAAGATTTCGCATCACAGATCCCATGGTCACCAAATCATAGAGGCTTTGGTCAAAAAGATGCGGACGTATATCATCAAGAAAGACAACACCAACACACTGTTTGTTTTCATCGAGTACAGGAAAATAGTTACGGCGTGCTTTTTTAAATTCATCAACAAATTCTCTCAAAAGCAAATCTTCGCGAATCGTGATGAAATCCGTATCCAGAATATCTCCAATATTCAGATGGTGCAGTAAATAGCGGTCAGTTCCACGTTTGATTAAACTACCCTGCTTAATCAGGTCTTGAGTATAAACAGAACCGATTTCAAAAAACGAACTTACAACCATGGCACTGCTTGCAGTCAGCATCAGTGGTAAGATCATGGAGTAACCTCTGGTAACTTCCATTACAAGAAAAATACCGGTAAGAGGACCGTGCATGACGCCGGCTACCATTCCAGCCATGCCGGCTAAAGCAAAAGCTGCATCTTCAGCCACTCCGTCCAGAGGAAGTAAATGCAATATCATCCCAAAAGCCAGTCCAACCCCGCTGCCGATCACCAGGCTGGGTGCAAAAACTCCTCCAACACCTCCACTTCCAAGTGTCATTCCGCAGGCCAAAAATTTTAGTAACACAAACAGCAACACAAAGCCAAGCTCCGGGCGTATTGTATCAGTCAGAAAAATTTGAGTTGCCGAGTAGCCCTCAGACAAAACTTCAGGCATCAAAAAACCTAGCATACCTACAAATAATCCACCCAGGGTAGCACGTATCCATAAATGTAGTGAAACCTTAGCAAAAAACTTTTCCCATAACAAGAGGCTCCTGGCAAACAAGATTGAAATAATTCCGGTCAATGCCCCCAGAGCAAAGCAGGCCAGTAAAGAAGTGATTGAAAAACCTGCTATTTCCTGAATGAAGGCAATCTTATTGCCCATGATTAAACGGCTAAGTTCTGTTGCAGAAACTGCTGCAATAATTGTTGGGAGAATTGTTAAGTAAGTCCATTCTCCCATGATAATTTCTAAAGAAAATATAAGGCCAGTTAGTGGGGCATTGAAAATTCCAGCAACAGCACCTGCTGCTCCGTATCCTACAAGTAATTTTTTGTGGCGTTCATTCATGTCCAGCCAGCGACCCAAAGCAGAACCTAAGGCACCTCCAATGCTAACAATGGGTCCTTCCAATCCAGTTGAACCACCACTTCCAACTGTAAAGAAACTGCCAAAAAATCGAGAAAACATCATTCGTCTCCGGAGACTTTCTGATCCCATTGCCATGGCTTTAATTACATCGGAAACACCATGTCCGGCGGAGTCGTGCATGAGTGAGCGCACCAAAAAAACAGCAATACCGGCTCCCAGTGCAGGAAAAAATATGGCCCGCCAACCCAAATCTAATTCAGTTATGAAGAGTCTTAGAGTATGAACACTCCAGTTGAGTCCTACAGCAATGATTCCACAAATCAAACCGATTACAAGTGCTGCAGTCATCATTACCACAGCTTCTCTTGCAGAAACTGCTTGATAACGTGAAAGTAAATCAGTATCAGTTCCGGCTAGACCACGTGTCAGGAATTTGTTAAGCTGTCTGCGCCAGAGTTTTTTTAAAGTGTTCAACGAGATTTTCTAGTGTAGGTTCGTTTCTAAGGAAGTCATTAATATCTGACTGACTTAAAATACGAGCAAGTTGAGAGAGCAGTTGAAGATGATGAAAAGAATCCAAACTTATAAGTGCAAAGACAACAAAAACGGGTAGACCGTCTGGTGCTTTAAAGTCCAATGGTTTTTCTAAAAAAAATGTACCAACCAGAGATTGTGTAATTTGATTACCGACAGGTGTTTTTGAATGAGGAATTGCAATTCCATTGCCGATACCTGTTGAAGTCAGTTTTTCACGTTGAAGTAATTTGTCGGACAAGGAATCTGTAATAGTGTGAGGTAAATCCAACTGTGAAGCAATTGCCTGGAACAGTATTTCTATAGATGCAGAAGGAACTGAATGATAGGCCTTTCCGGCTTGAATTGCTTCTATTAACGGAAACTGTGAATCAAGGACTTGTGCTTTGTTTTTCCGTAATCTCCGTGAATGTTCCTCAAGGTGTATATGCTTTGTTTTAGCCCAGGAAACCAAAGTGGACTGGTTGAAGTAATATTTTCCGCGGCGCACAACGCAGGGAATATCACCTTGACGAATCCAACGGTAAATGGTTGCTTCAGGAACGTGTAGTAACTGAACAACATCTGAAACTATCAACCATTTAGACATAAAAACACTACGGCATAAAAATAAAAGAAAATATCCAAAAACTTTGCTGACTTCAGTCTAACAGCATTCTCAGACTTTGGAAAGAACAGGAAACTAAAAAAATATATTTTTAATGAGTTGATACTTTTTGTCCTTTTTATGAGAATTATACCAGATGATTATTCAGTAAAAGACTTCTTATGGCTGGGGATGCGCAATCGAAAATTTCGAACCGTGTCAGATCCTAGCGGAAGCAGCACTAAGATTTCGTAGAT
>JACNJW010000050.1 GCA_014382365.1 SAR324 cluster bacterium | reverse complement strand
ATGGTCTCTGCAACATTAATTTAAATATCTGCATATATAGATGTATTTTATTATATTAAAAAATGAGACTACTTTGAGTTCGGGTATCCAGACGTTTTTGATATTAACGTAAGATGACCCCGGGAATGCTGCCAGCAAGAAAGCTGCAGCGGCTAAACTAAAATTAAATAAGGAGGGCTGATGCCTAGCTTTGTAATCACAGAAAAATGTGACGGATGTGCCGGTCAGGATAAGACTGCTTGTATGTATATTTGTCCACACGATTTAATGGCTTTAAAAGAACATGTAGATCCAAGTACCAATGAAGTTAAAATGAAAGGGGTAAACCAGGAACCCGTTCAGTGCTGGGAATGTTACAATTGTGTAAAAATTTGTCCACAACAGGCTATTAGTGTTCGTTGTTATGCTGATTTTGCTCCACTTGGTGGAGAAGTAACGCCGATGCTGGGTTCAGACAGCATTATGTGGACTGTCAAGTTTCGAAATGGAAACATCAAACGCTTTAAATTTCCAGTTCGCACAGTGGAGGCAGGTAATGTAGATATTTTTGCAGGTGTTGGTGAAGGCAAGGCTGATGTTGCCCGCATTAAAGAACCAGGTCTTTGTACTCAACAAGCAAGCGGGGATCCGAGAGCAACCATCACTCCTGCATAATCCGAGTAAGAACTTAAAAATCAACTAGAGTAGAAATATGGAACCAAAAGTAAATAATTGGGAATTTTGCGAAAAACCTGAAATTGTGGTGCACGAGACCGATGTCCTGCTGATTGGAGGTGGAATGTCTGCCTGTGGTGCCGCCTATGAAGCAGACCGCTGGGCTACTCCTGAAGGACTGCGTATAACTATGGTAGACAAAGCAGCCACAGATCGTAGTGGTGCTGTTGCCATGGGGCTTTCTGCAATCAATACTTATCTTGGCGAAAACAGCGCCGATGACTATGTACGTTATGTACGTAATGACCTGATGGGAATTACCCGTGAAGATCTGACTTTTGATCTGGGACGTGTTGTTGATGACTCTGTTCATCTTTTTGAAGATTGGGGACTTCCAATCTGGAAGAAAGATGAAGAAGGCAAGTCTCTGGATGGAGCTCAGGCACAGAGGGCTGAAATGGCATCCCTGCGTGAAGGTGGAGCACCCGTACGCTCAGGACGCTGGCAGATCATGATCAATGGAGAATCCTATAAAGTCATTGTTGCTGAAGCAGCCAAGCTGGCTTTGGAGAATAACCGCAAAGCAACCGGAGTTGATCAAAATCTTTTCGAACGGGTCTTTGTCGTCAAATTGCTGTTGGATCAAAATGATCCTAAAAAAGTTGCCGGAGCAGTCGGCTTTAGTGTACGTGAAAACAAAGTTTACATCTTTAAATGTAAAACAGCAATGCTTGGAACCGGTGGTGCTGTGAACGTTTTCAAAACCCGTGCAACTGCAGAAGGTCAGGGACGAGCCTGGTTTCCGGTTTGGAATGCAGGTTCAAACTATGCAATGGCAGCAGAATCCGGAGCAGAGATGACGATGATGGAAAACCGCTTTGTCCCTGCTCGTTTTAAAGACGGTTATGGTCCAGTTGGTGCGTGGTTTCTGCTCTTTAAGGCTAAGGCTACGAATGCTCTCGGTGAAGATTATTGTGAAACAAATCTTGAGGAAAGCCGCAAACTTTATGGAAAATATGTGGATTCCCTGGGGACCTGTATGCGTAATCACATGATGATGATTGATATGAAGGCCGGCAAAGGCCCAATTAAAATTCATACAGATGTTGCACTGCAGACCCTTTCAGAAACAATGTCTAAGAAGGAAATCAAGCATCTGGAAGCAGAAGCTTGGGAAGACTTTCTGGATATGACTATTGCACAGGCAGGAGTTTGGGCAGCAAACAACATGGAACCGGAAAAGGTACCTTCGGAACTTATGCCTTCTGAGCCGTATTTGTTGGGTTCACATGCAGGTTGTGCCGGATTATGGACAAGCGGCCCTGAGGATTTTGGTCCGGACGAGTACTCCTGGGGCTACAACCGCATGACGACCATTAACGGACTCTTTACTGCCGGAGACGGAGTTGGAGCATCAGGTCATAAGTTCTCTTCAGGTTCACATGCAGAGGGAAGGATTGCCGGTAAGTCTATGTCTTCCTACTGTCTGGATACGAAAGGCGAAGATGTTTCCTTTGGTGAAGATGCAGAAGATTTGGCCAAGGAAATTTATATGCCGATGGAAACTTTTGCCAAGTACAGCAACTATACTACTGATCCTGACATTAACCCAAATTATATTCGCCCGGCCATGATGCAGCAGCGTCTGCAGAAAGTGATGGATGAATATGTCGGCGGAGTTGGAACCTGGTATATGACTAGTAAAAGCATGCTGGAGGAAGGTTTCAAATACCTGGAAATGGTCAAAGAAGATGCCCTGCATATGGGTGCAGAGAACCTCCATGAATTGCTGAGAGCATGGGAAAATTTTCACCGTATTCTGGCTGGAGAGGCTCATGCACGTCACATTCATTTCCGTGAGGAAACCCGTTATCCGGGTTATTACTATCGGGGTGATTTTCTGGCAATTGATGATGAAAACTGGAAGTGCTTTGTCAACTCCACTTATGACAAAGAAACGGGCGAATGGGATGTTTTCAAACGGGAATACCACCAGTTGGTTCCTTAGTTTTTGTTTTTTCTGACGGCTGGTTTGTTAGCTAAAGCCAGCCGGTACGAAAATCTAAAACTGTTCTGCAAAAATATTCCTGCCATATTTTGGCACCGCAAACAGTTGGTGTCAAAAAACTCCCTACTAGTAATTTAGAATTTAACCAGGATCAAGTTAATGAATGAACAAGGAAAAATACTGGTAATCGGTGGTGGTATCAGTGGTATCACGACGGCCCTTGAAGCGTCTGAGGTTGGCCGGGATGTGGTCCTCGTAGAGAGATCTCCAACCCTTGGTGGACGTGTATCCAGATTCCATCAGTATTTCCCAAAACTATGTCCTCCTACCTGCGGACTTGAAATTAACTACAAGCGTTTGCGGGCCAATCCACATGTTCAGGTTTACACCAATTCCAAAGTTCTGGATGTTTCCGGTGCTGCAGGAAGTTTCAAAGTTAAAATTCGGAAAGATCCAACATTTGTCAATGAAAAATGTGTCGGATGCGACCACTGTACTGAGGTATGTCCCTCTGAACGCAGCAATGATTTCAATGCCGGAATGGACAAAACAAAAGCGATTTTCCTGCCCAACAAAATGGCTTACCCCCCAAGGTATGTAATTGATCGTCCGGCATGTGAACCGGGATGCAGCAAATGTGTGGATGCCTGCAAATACGGTGCAGTTGATCTTGAGATGAAGACGCAGGAAATAGAACTGGAAGTTGCATCGGTAGTTGTGGCTACGGGCTGGAAGCCATATAATGCCTCGAAGCTCACCAACATGGGTTTTTCCACTGTGCCGAATGTGATTAACAATATTATGATGGAGCGCATTGCTTCTGTTAGCGGACCCACCAAAGGTCAAATATTACGACCCTCAGATCAGAAACCTGTTGAAAGCATAGTCTTTGTACAATGCGCCGGTTCCAGAGATGAAAACCACCTGCCTTATTGTTCATCAATCTGCTGTCTGGGTTCCCTGAAACACGCAAAATACGTGCTGGAGCAAAATCCGGAAGCCAAGGTTCATATTTTTTATATCGACATCCGTACACCGGGAAAATACGAAGATTTTGTCAGGAAAGTGCAGGCCGAACCGAATGTGAATATGATTAAGGGTAAAGTTGCCAAAATCGTGGCCGGCAAAGACGGCGGAGTAGTGGTTGAGGCCGAAGACATTATCAGGCAAAGAAAAGTTCACCTCGATGTGGACATGGTAGTGCTGGCGACAGGGATGGAGCCGAGCTTAAAAGGGCAGACACAAATCGCCGGAATTAACTTGGATGAAGATGGATTTGTACCGGCGGAATTACAACAAAAAGGAATTTTTTCAACCGGAGTAGCCAAACGGCCGGTCGATGTCAACAGTTCGATTCAGGATTCGACCGGAACTGCATTGAAGGCAATTCAAACCGCATTGGGAGTAAGTTAATGGATAACAAAATTGGCGTTTATATTTGTTCCGGATGCGATATCGATCAGGCACTTGATGTCGATGAACTTGTAAAAGTTGCCGGCAAAGAATGTAAAGCTCCTGTAGCAAAATCACATCCTTTCCTCTGCAGTGAGGAGGGTGTGCAGCTGATGAGGGAAGATCAGAAAAATGAAGGTGTGAACCGCTTTATGATTGCTGCCTGTTCGCAGCGTTACCATGAAGCCACCTTTGATATGGGTGAAGACAGCATTGTTGTCCGTGCGCCGATTCGTGAATATGTGGCCTGGACGCAAAAGACGAAAAGCGAAAGCGGTGAATTCGATGAAGATACGCAGTTATCCGGAGAAGAATACCTGCAAATGTATTATGCAAAAATTAAAAAGCATGATCTTGCCGAACCCTACGAACAGGATACTTCAAAAAGATTATTGGTAATCGGCGGTGGAGTGAGCGGTATGACTGCTGCGATGGAAGCCGCAAATGCGGGATATTCAGTTGATTTAGTTGAAAAAGAAGATCATTTGGGTGGTTTTTGTTTGAACGAGCACAAGCTGATTCCATCACAATCACCTTTCCGTGAGCCGGAAATGAACTCTGTTTCACAGGCGGTTTCTGCTGTGGCGAGCAATGATTTAATTACTGTGCATGCGGCTTCTTTTGTAGTTTCCATTTCCGGACAGCCCGGAGAGTTTCAGGTTAAACTCAATTCTTCAGGAGAAATCAAAGAATTCAAAAGCGGTGCAATAATTATGGCCACCGGCTCTGAACCGTATGATGTGGAGAAACTGAATGATCTTGGCTCTCAGTATGATAATGTAGTCAGCAGTGCTGAATTTGAGCAAATGGCCAAGTCCGGAAAAATTTTGCGCAAGGACGGAAAACCTGCTTTGAATATTGGTTTTATTCAATGTGCCGGCTCAAGAACGCCGGATCATTTATCTTATTGTTCCGGAACCTGCTGCATGGATTCGCTCAAACAGGCAGCCTATATTCGTGAGCAAAATCCAGAGGCCAAAGCGCATATCATTTACCGTGATATGAGAACGCCGGGACTTTACGAAGATTTTTACCGCACACGTCAAAATGATCCGGGAGTCTTTCTGACTAAAGGTGATGTTGTTGGAGTGAATGAAATTGCCGGAAATAATATTGCGGTTGATGTGGACAACACATTGTTCGGTGAACCTGTAACACTCGAAATGGATTTGGTTGTGTTGGCAGTTGGTCAGGTGCCATCTACACTCAAGGGTGAATCTGCCCTCAATCTACAGTATCGTCAGGGACCGGATTTGCCCGAACTCAAATATGGTTATCCGGATTCGCATTTTATCTGTTTTCCATATGAAACGCGCCGGACCGGAATTTATGCGGTCGGTTCAGTGCGTCAGCCGATGGACATCAATGATGCAAAAATAGATGCAACAGGTGCTGCTTTGAAAGCAATTCAGGCGATGGAACTGACTGACCAGGGAAAAACGGTGCATCCGCGTGTGGGAGATTTAACCTTTCCGGAATTCCAGCTCAGCCGCTGTACTTCGTGTAAACGCTGTACAGAAGAATGTCCGTTCGGTGTACTTGAAGAAGATGAAAAAGGGACACCGTTTCCGAATCCTGCACGCTGCCGAAGTTGCGGTATTTGTATGGGTTCATGTCCGGTGCGGATTATTTCGTTCAAAGATTACAGCCCCAATATGTTCAATGACATGATGAACAGTTATGAACTGCCGGATGAATTTGAGGAAAAACCGCGGATTTTGATTTTTGCCTGCGAGAATGACGCACTTCCTGTTTTTGACATGGCGGCAATGAACCGTTTGAAAATAAGTCCTTATGTCCGGATTGTGCCGATGCGCTGTCTGGGAGGTACAAACCTGGTTTATGTTTCAGATGCATTGTCAGTCGGCTATGACGGCGTCATGTTCATGGGCTGTGCCTACGGTGATGATTATCAATGCCATTTCGTTAAGGGCAGCGAGCTGGCCAGTGAGCGTTTGGGCAAGGTTCAGGAAACCATCGGACGTTTGAATTTGGAATCAGAACGTATTCAGCAATTTGCAATCAGCATGAATGATTACGAAAAACTGCCTAAAATCATAGATGATTTTGTGGAAGAACTGGAAGATTATGGACCTAATCCTTTTAAAGGAATGTGATGTTTATTTTTTTCAATCCAATGCGGTATGACACGAATTATTACGATAATTTACAAAGGAGAGTAATATGACAGGACGAGTTACCGTCAATGCAGATTTAAGCTTTGTAGAAGGTTTGATGCAGCATGGAGGTGCAGATCTGAAAACATGCTACCAATGCTCAACATGTACGGTAGTCTGTCCTCTGACTCCGGATGAACTGCCTTTCCCGCGTAAGGAAATGCTGAGTGCACAGTGGGGGTTACGGGATAAACTGGTAAAAAATATGGATTTGTGGTTGTGTCACAACTGCAACGACTGTACTGAACAATGTCCACGTGGTGCAAAACCCGGAGATGTGATGGCTGCACTCCGTAGTCAAACCATCGAACATTTTTCTTATCCTGCAGTGATCTCCAGGGCAGCAAAAACGTTGAATGGAAATGCAGTCCTGTTTTTGATACCGATGGTCTTAATCGCAGTTGTTATTACCTTGCTGAACATAGGAGATGGATTTGCATTTTTATCTGCAAAACCAATTGTTTATGCCAACATGCTGTCTGTAAGCATTGTAGATATGTTGTTTGTACCGGCAGGTTTATTTGCTGCCTTTAATGCCTACAAGGGACTCAGTAATTTTATTGGTGGACTGAAAGCACAATATCCGCCGACAGATGGCGGCGAATCTTTGCCTGCAGCTGTTCGGGGCGCAGTAAAGGATGTACTTTCGCACATTGAATTCAAGAAATGCGGTACCAACAAGAGCAGAAATGTTGCACATATGTTAATGATGTATGGTTTTATTGGACTGTTCATTACCACCAATGCCGTAATGATTCTGCATTACCTGAAAGAGTTTGGTTTTGATGTTCAGGAAACCCCATTGCCGTTTTTTCATCCAGTTAAAATACTCGCTAACGTGAGTGCTCTGGCTGCCTTCAGCGGAATATATTTTATTGTCAGAGAACGCGTGAAGAATTCTGCTACAAGTGTTTTGTCTTTATTCGACTGGATGTTCATTGGCAACATGTTTTTAGTAATTATGACTGGTATTCTGTGTCAGGTATTTCGTGTCAGTGATCAGGCAAACCTGGCATTTTTCACCTACTACATCCATTTGGTGATGGTCTTTTACATGGTTGCATATGCATCACAGACAAAGTTTGGACACATCTTTTATCGACCTGCAGCCCTGATATATGCCCGCTACTCAGGTCGTAACAAAGAAATAATCAGAGATTTATAAGCACCTGGTTATTCTTCAATAATGAAAACAAAATGATTAAACCTTTTGGCTCAGATATATTGAAGCCGCTTTTTGTGGCAGAGGATACACGTAGAAAAATTCTGCTTGAAGAAGCAGAAAATCTGCCGTCGCTAGTTATTTCATCTGCAGCAGCAGCCAATGCAGTGATGCTCGGTGGTGGTTATTTTAATCCGCTGAACGGTTTCATGAATCTCGCAGATGTAATTGGTGTGGCGGAACGAATGCAAACGGCATCCGGTTTGTTCTGGCCGACTCCGGTTGTCAATATGCTGGAAGGTGCCTCCTTATCTGCAGAACTGAGAGCTGCAGCAAGAATTGCACTGCGTGATCCAAATGTGGAAGGTAATCCTGTGATTGCAGTTCAAACTGTAGAGAAGATTGAGACGGCAACAGCGGAACAGCTCAAGCAGATAATCAAACAGGTTTATGGTACAGATGATCCTGAACATCCAGGTGTAGCAGCTTTTATTGCTGCGGGTGAGACTCTGATTTCTGGGCCTTTGGAAGTATTGAACTATTCGTATTTCTCAACTGAATTTCCTGATACCTTCAGGACTGCAGTAGAAATCAGAAATGAAATTCAGGAAAGGCATTGGGAAACCGTTATTGCCTTTCAAACCCGAAACCCGATGCACCGTGCCCACGAAGAGCTTTGCCGCATGGCACAGAAAGAATTAAATGCAGATGGAATTTTGGTACACATGCTGTTGGGCAAACTGAAGCAGGGTGATATTCCTGCAGACGTCAGGAATGCTGCAATTCTAAAGATGGTTGATATTTACTTTCCTGAAAACACTGTGATGGTTACCGGATATGGATTTGATATGCTGTATGCAGGACCAAGAGAGGCTGTTTTGCACGCAGTCTTCAGGCAGAACGCCGGATGCTCACACCTGATAGTTGGACGTGATCATGCAGGTGTGGGAGATTATTATGGTGCTTTTGATGCACAGGCAATTTTCGACAGTATTCCTTCAGGAACGCTGCAGATTGAAATATTCATGGGAGACCATACTGTCTGGTGTAAAAAGTGTGAAAAAGTGATGATGATGCGGGATTGTCCTCATGGAATAGAAGATTACCTCCTGCTTTCCGGTACAAGAGTTCGTGAAATGCTATCCAAAGGAGAGGAACTTCCACCTGAATTTTCACGTCCGGAAGTTGCAAAGATCTTATCGGAATACTATCAGAGCCTGTCTTAAATTATGAAGGACCTGAAAAAGCAGCTTCGCCTGTTTGCTGCGGAGCGCGATTGGGATCAGTTTCATTCACCAAAGAATCTGTCCATGGCAATGAGTGTTGAAGCTGCTGAAATACTTGAGATATTTCAATGGATGTCGGATGAGGAGAGTCGGCAGTTGGATCAGCAAAAGCTGCAGCATCTGGAAGAAGAAATAGGAGATGTAATGAATTACCTGGTTGCGCTGGCCGATAAATTCGGCATGGATCCACTGGAAGCTGCAAGAAAAAAAATTAAGCTCAATGCAGAAAAATATCCAGCTTCCAGAGTCAGAGGCAGTGCCAAGAAATATGATGAATATTCTGACTAACAGGAAGTTTTTTCTTCCAGGGCAATATAGCTGACATTGCTTAGAGATTTTGGAATTCAATACCCTGAGACTCTAAATATGCCTGTGAGATTTGTTTCTGCAGTCTTTCTCCAGTCTCTCTGTCTTTGTCTGCCTGTTCTGTTTCATCCATACGCTCCAAAACTTCACATCTGCTGAAATAGGCAGTGGGATAGTGTGGATCAAGTTCGACAGCTTTGTTCAGATCGTTTAAGGCAGAATCGTTTTGTTTTAATCCCAGCCAGGCATTACCTCTGCTGCAGTATAATTTTGCACTTTCAGGCTTAAGATTGATTGCACTGGTAAAATCTTGCAGGGCCAACTGGAAATCCTGGTTTGAGAAGTAGGCAGTACCTCTACTGATTAAGGCCACTATGTTATCAGGATCGTGTTCCAGTACTTCTGAAAAAAGCTCAATACTCAGTACCAAATTTTTCTGTACCAGTGCTTCTTTAGCAGAAAGCAATAAATCTTCTATAGTTTTCACAAACATAATACAGTTGTTTAAATATGAGTAAATCTGCAGCAAAAGCAACACCTGCTAATCATTCTGAGCTAAATAAGGAAAATTTCAATCTAAAGCCGATTCCACCTGAAGGAATATTTTCCTTTGCCTGTCATCCAGGTGTTTCCTGTTACAACAGGTGCTGTCATCAGATTGATGTTATTCTGACTCCTCTGGACATTTTAAATATTAAAACTAAATTAAATTTGCGCTCTGATGAATTTCTGACAGAGTATACAGACTTGCAATCCTTGAGTGACTCCGGAGTTCCGATGGTTAAACTCAGGATGCGGAAAAACTCCAACGGTGCCTGCATTTTTCTGGCTGGAGACAAAGGCTGTTCAATTTATGAAAACCGGCCGCATGTCTGCAGAAGTTACCCGCTTGGAGTTGCTGCTCTTGATCCGAGAGAAGCTGGTCACTTGACCGAAGGTCAGTCATCTGAAGCGCGTTTCATGATTCAGGAAGAAATGTGCATGGGGCACAGGGAACCAAAAACCTGGACTCTCAAAGAATGGATGAAAGATCAGGGAACTTTTGGGATGGAACAGGATAATAAACCATGGCTGGAAATAGTGGCAAAATTGAAGGCCATGAAAATTGCTGAAGCACAGCAGCGGGAAGTTAGTTTGTTTATGATGGTCAGTTATGATCTCGATACTTTTTGGAAATTCGTTTTTGAAAGCTCATTTCAGGAACGCTTTGCTGTAGATCAAAAAGTTGCTGACTCAATGCGTTCTGATCAAGTAGAACTCTTAAAATTCGGGATGGAGTGGCTGCAGTTTGCCTTGTTTGGAGAAGGTCCAATTCAACCAAAACAACAATAAAATTCTAACATAAATGTGGACAGCATATTGCTGCAGACAAACTGTGTATTTTGGCAAAAAATGATGGGTGTATTCGTTTAGAGGTCAGTTCTTTTTCGAAAAAAACTTGACATTTCTGAGCCAACACGGAGAATATCACCCAATTTTATAAAAAATTTTACAGGATAATATAATGAGTGATTTTGATACTGAACTAAACTGCGAAGGCCTTAATTGCCCTTTGCCGATTTTAAAAACCAAGAAGACAATTGATGGTATGTCCAGCGGGGAACTGCTGAAAATGACAGCCACAGATCCGGGTTCTGTCAATGATATGGACTCCTGGTCTAAACGTACCGGGAATGAATTGATGTCTCATGCGGAAGACGGTGGTGTTCATACGTTTATAATCAAGAAAAAATAATTTTTTTAAAATATTACTTTGTTTAACTGATTAGTGGCTTCGATATATCTTTTTATTTGAATATACAAGCTTGATGATTTTAAGTTTTGTTTGTAAAAAGATTTATTAAGTCAAAGTATCATACTTTGGAGAATCAGGAGGATTTGCTTTGCAAGAAAAAATCCCGTCAAGCTTGATGATTTCTGCGCCACATAAAAGTGCCGGCAAGACGACAATAAGTCTTGGTATCCTGCACAATTTGGTGGAAGAAGGACTAAGTGTGCAAAGTTTTAAAAAGGGTCCTGATTACATTGACCCAATGTGGCTGAAGCAGGCAAGTGGTCATGATTGTCACAATTTAGATCCATATTTACTGGGTCAGACAGGTTGTCTTGATTCATTTGTAAGCCATGGAAGTGATGCAGAAATGGTGCTGATTGAAGGTAATCATGGTTTACATGACGGTTTGAGCCTGGATGGTTCAGACAGCAGTTCAGGTTTAGCAAACTTGCTTCAAACGCCAGTCCTGCTGGTGCTTGACAGTCGGGGCATGAACCGGGGGGCAGCAGCAATTGTAACCGGAATGCAGAAGATGTTTCCGGAACCAAAGATAGCAGGAGTTATTTTGAACTTTGTCCGCAGTTCCCGGCAGGAAGAAAAGCAGAGAGCCGCAATTGAAAAATATTGCGGAGTTCCGGTGCTGGGAGCAATACCTGTCGATGAGGCAGTCACAATTCCAGAAAGACACCTGGGATTGACGACAGTTGAAGAAACAGAAAATGCCCGAAAAATAATTTGCCATGCTGGAGAATTGGTTGCGAATTATTGTGAGATGGATGCAGTCTGCTCCCTCTTCGAAAATTCTCCAGCTTTGGAAACCTCCACAAAAAACAATCTGACTGCCTCTCAGAGTGCTACTGTTAAAATCGGAGTTTTTCACGATTCGGCTTTTTGTTTTTATTATCCGGAAAATTTAGATGCCTTAAGGAATCAGGGTGCAGAGTTGGTTTTTATAGATGCGTTACATGAAGATTCTTTGCCGAATTTAGATGGGTTGTATATTGGAGGCGGTTTTCCTGAGTCATTTTTTGAAGAACTAAGTGCAAACAGGAATCTGCTTGCTGAAGTCAAAGAGCATGTCCGGAGCGGCCTACCGCTTTATGCGGAATGCGGTGGTTTGATTTACCTTTGTGAAACTGCACATTATAAAGACAAAAAATATTCAATGGCAGGTGTGCTGCCTTTTGAAATCGGCTACCAAAAAAAACCTGTCGGTTATGGTTATCTCTCACTGGAAAGTCGATGCCGAAGTAAATGGTTTGATGATGGTGCACTTGTCAGAGCACACGAATTTCATTATTCAAAACCGATTCCGCAACTTGGTGCTAAGGTCACTGACGGACGTTATCAGTTTAATGTTGTCAGAGGATTCGGAATTGACGGCAGGCAGGATGGATTTCTGCAAAACAATCTTTTTGCGTCTTTCGCACATCTGCATGCTTCGGCAAATCCGCAATGGGCGCAAGGCTTCATTGGACTGGCAACTGAATACCAGTCTTAAAATAAAAACATGAACAAGGAGTTAAAATGAGTTTAGATGTAAATGGAACAACGATTGAGGTCGATGAAAACGGTTACCTGCTTTCACTTGAAGATTGGAGTGAAGAAGTTGCAGGTAAACTTGCAGAGGATGAAGAAATTGAAATGAATGATCAACATTGGGAAATTGTCAATTTTCTCAGAGATTATTATCAGGAATTTCAGATTGCTCCTGCAGTCAAGGTTTTGACAAAGGCCATTGCCAAGAAAAATGATATTCATAAGAAAGAGGCATCCGTGTTTTTGTATGAACTTTTTCCAAACGGTCCGGGACTGCAGGCCTGTAAGATTGCAGGTTTACCAAAACCCACCGGTTGTGTGTGACAAATTGTTGGCAGGTTAAGATTTAGAGTTGCCAACTTCAAAATATCCTATCAAAAGAGGTGCTGTGGAAGACATTAAAGGGGCCGGAAATTCCGGTGATGGCCAGGAAATGGAAGATAATAAGGGGAAGTTTCTGAATCCAACTCCTATTCTGGATGAATTGGAAGGCGGTCAGTGGCCCAGTTTTATCACTGGTTTTAAAGAACTTGGAGAGCGAACAGAGAAGCCCATGATTCGTGGAGTTTTGGATCAGTTGGAATATTCCTACAAAACGAAAATGGGTTACTGGAAAGGCGGGATGGTAACGGTCAAAGGTTATGGGGCCGGAATTATTACCCGCTACTCCATGATCAAAGATAAATTTCCGGAAGCAAAAGAATTTCATACCTTCCGCATTCAGCCGGCTGCAGGACTGCATTACAGTACAAAAATGCTGCGGGAGGTTTGCGACATCTGGGAAAAGCACGGCTCCGGATTTATGAATATGCATGGACAATCCGGCAATCTACAGTTGATTGGTATAGAACAGGACAAAACACAGGAGTGCTTTGACGAACTCAACCAGGCCGGCTGGGATTTAGGCGGTGCAGGTGCGACGGTCAGAACCGCAGCTTCCTGTGTAGGACCTGCCCGTTGCGAACAGGCTTGTTATGACAACCTGAAAGTTCATGAGAAAGTCCTCAAAAATTATGCCGGTATGACTCATCGTCCGGAGTTCAATTACAAAATGAAGTTTAAGTTTTCTGCTTGTCCCAATGATTGTGCAAATGCCATCATGCGGGCAGATGTTGCACTGATTGGAACATGGCGGGATTCGATTCAGATTGAACAGGAAAATGTCAAAGAGTGGATTGATGAATATGGCGAAGATGCACTCTATGAACAGGTTGTCAACATGTGTCCTACCAAGGCCATTTCACATAAAGTAGGAACTTCCACAATTGAGATTGAAAACAAGGACTGTGTACGCTGCATGCACTGTCTGAATGTGATGCCTAAAGCACTTTCTCCAGGAAAAGAAAGAGGTGCTTCTTTGTTGATGGGTGGTAAGAACACACTCAAGGTTGGAGTCAATATTGGTTCAATGATGATTCCTTTCATGAAACTTGATACAGATGAGGAAATTGAAGAATTCATTGAACAGATGGATGAAATCATCGACTGGTGGGATGATGCCGGTTTTGATCATGAACGGATTGGTGAAACAATTGAACGTGTCGGCATGAAACAGTTCCTTGAAGCAGTAGGAATTAAAGCGAATATCGATATGGTTGTAAGACCTCGTGACAATCCTTATTACAAAAAAAAATACGACAGCACGGCTGATTAGAACTGCATAGTTTCCGGCAGCTGAATTCTGACTGCAAACACAAAATGCTGCCGAATATGTTTTAGTTACACCAAAATTAAACAGGAATATATTATGAATGCCCCGACAGAAAGAACCTGGAAAACCATTGAGTCCGGACCACATACACTTGAAGGTGCACTGCATCCGGTGGTTGTAAAAAATTATGGGAAATGGAAATATCATAAATTAATTAAACCCGGTGTGATGGTGCATTACGGTCACAGCGGAGATGCTCTTTACACTGTGCGAGCAGGAACTCCACGTCAAAATACGGTTGATCTTGTCCGCAACATCTGTGATCTGGCAGATCAGTATGCAGATGGGTTTATGCGTTTTACGATTCGTAACAGTGTCGAATTTATGTTTGCAGATGAATCCAGAATCGAGCCGTTGATCAAAGAATTAGAAGAAATCGGTTTACCGGTTGGTGGAATTGCAAACTGTGTTGCACCGATTGCACATACACAGGGTTGGCTGCACTGCGACATTCCTGCAACAGATGCTTCCGGAGTAGCAAAAGGTGTCATGGATAATCTCTATGATGAATTCAAAACTCTGGAAATGCCAAACAAGGTGAGGCTTTCTACATCCTGTTGTTCCATCAACTGCGGTGGCCAGGCCGATGTAGCAATTGTAGTCAAACATACCCGTCCTCCGCGTATTGACCATAACCTCCTTTCTACTCTTTGTGAACTTCCAAAAGCAGTGGCCCGTTGTCCGGTGGCAGCAATCCGTCCGACAATTGTCAACGACAAACGTTCATTGATGGTTGATGAAGAAAAATGTATTGTCTGCGGAGCCTGTTTTGGGGCATGTCCATCGATGGAAATTAATCATCCTGAACATTCACAATTTGCAGTCTGGGTAGGCGGCAAAAACAGTAATGCCCGTTCAAAACCTCAATCCATGAGCCTTGTTGCTGAAGGAATTCCCAACAATCCTCCGCATTGGCCGGAAGTAAATGCTGTTGTTGGCAGAATTCTGAAGGCGTACAAAGCAGGTGGGAAACCCTGGGAGCGCATGAATGAATGGATTGATCGTATTGGCTGGAAGAGATTTTTTGAGGAAGCAGAATTAAGCTTCGAGATTGATATGATAGACAGTTATCGTCATGCAAGAACAACCTTTAACCAGTCTACACACGTTCGGTTTTAAACAAAGGAGAAACATGACTTTAGACGCAAATGACTCAAATCCCATTCTTGATTTTGCAAACGAATATGAGTTTCCGGAATATTCGGATCACGAAGGAATTCATAAAGTAGTTGCTTTCGGTGATGAAAGTCACAAATGTCCGATTTATGTCAAGCAAGTACCACCCTGCACTGCAGGTTGTCCGGCCGGTGAAGACATTCGCGGTTATCACAATTTGCTGACCGGCGTTGAAAAATCGGATAATAAGTGGGATGCAGCCTGGTACCGGATTGTGGAAACAAATCCGTTTCCGGCAATCATGGGACGGATTTGCCCACATCCCTGCGAGACTACCTGCCAACGTCAGCACCGTGAAGAAAGCGTGGGTATCAACTCTGTGGAACAGGCAATCGGTGAACATGGAATTGAAGCAGGATTAAAACTACATCCTGCCGGAACGGATACAGGAAAGAGGGTTGCGGTTATCGGAGCAGGTCCGGCTGGACTATCGGTGGCCTACCAGTTGCGGCGCAAGGGTCATGCGGTTACGATTTTTGATTTCAATGACAAACCCGGCGGCATGATGCTTTACGGTATTATGGGTTACCGTGTTGAGCGCAGGGTTTTGGATGCTGAAGTTAATAAAATTATTGATCTTGGTATTGAAATGAAGATGGGAGTTCGTATTGGCACCGATATTTCTCTGGAACAACTCGAACAAGACTATGATGCCGTGTTCATCGGAGTTGGCGCACAAAGCGGAAGGAACTTAGCAATTAGTGGATTTTCTGCAGGCAAAGCCGGTACGACGAATGCGATTGATTTTCTACGTGCTTATGAACTTCATGGTGATGACTTCAAAATCGGTAAGCATGTGATAGTGATTGGAGACGGGAATGTGGCTATGGATGTGGCGCGTTTGGCACGACGTATGGGTTCAGAATCCACCATTATTTCTGCTGTTCCCAGAGAGGAAATGAACTGTTATCCGGATGAATTTGATGATGCAATCGAAGAAGGTGCCAAGATCAAATATCTCGTTGGTACACTTGAAGTCTTGGAATCCAGTGACGGTGTGCGTGGGGTCAAATGTGCAAAAATGGTCAAAAAAGAAAAAGGCGAAGACGGTTGGAATGCACCAATTCCTTTTCTGCGTTACAAAACCACAGAGGAAACTTTTGAAATAGCAGCCGATATGGTGGTCGCTTCAATAGGACAAACTACTGATATGAAGGGTTTTGAAGACAGCATTCATGAAAAAACTTCATTACTGAAACTTGACAAATATCTGCGGGTTGTAGGTAAAGAAAATGTGTTTGGCGGCGGAGATGCACTTAAAGTTGATTTGATTACTACTGCAGTTGGACATGGAAGAAAAGCTGCAGATTCGATTGATGCTTTCCTGAACGGAAGAGACTTGCCGGAAGAACCTTACCGCAGTGTAATTAAGGCCAAAGAACAGGATCTGAATTATTTTTTCCATTCCGGACAAACCAAACGTCAGCACCATGTTGCTGAGAATATTGTCGGAAATCATGATGAAGTTCTGGAAGCTTTGACCAAAGAGCAGGCTGAAGAAGAATCGAGCCGCTGCATGAGTTGCGGTTTGTGTTTTGACTGCAATCAGTGTGCAGCTTTTTGTCCACAGGAAGCAATTTCACGTTACAGACAAAATCCGATTGGCGAAGTCATGTACACGCATTACACCAAATGTGTGGGCTGTCATATTTGTTCTCTGGTTTGTCCAACCGGTTATATTCAAATGGGCATGGGCGAAGGTCTGTAATTTTCAGAAAGGTAATTTATGTATGAAGATTTAATCAAAAAAACTGAAGCAGCAATAGAGCAGTCCATGAACTGGGCTGTCAGGGGCTGGCTGGTTACTTTTGGACCAAGACAAACGGAAATCAATTCTTTGCAGGCTGCAGAGGAGATGCCGAAAACATTTGTCTATCGTGCAGAAGCAATCAACTATTGGAAACAGGCCGAGTTGACAGGTCACGATGCTGGTGTATCAGGACAAAAAGCCTTGGAGTCTCTCAAAAAGGGTGATCTCATGGATGCTGAAGATCATCTTTATTTTTCTCAGTATGTAGAAAAACCGTTTGCGGAATTATCCAAAACATGGGTTTCAGTGCATGCAGCCGCAAAAGCAGTAATTGCTGAGGATAAATAACTTTTTCTGCTCAGCTAGAAAAGCAAATGGACTCCAACCCTTTTGATCTTGAGGATAATGATAATTACGAGCGCTGGCGGGATCTTAAACTGCAGAATTATCCTACAACAATTGAGGATCTGCTGGTTGAGGTTAATGATCCGCGTGAGTTAAGTTCCAGTGAGTTTGGAGCTTTGCAGCAGTGCTGCAGCAAAGCAAATATGGCGCTTTATGCAGGTAAAACCGGTAGTGATCCTGATCCAAAAATTCCACTCTCGATTGCACATAAATTTGGAGTTTATGGAATTAACAAAAATTGGCTGGCGGATGAAAATGCTTTGACATCACTAACAGTCAGAGAAAACGGGATACGGCAGCACTATATCCCCTTTACCAATCGGTCCATCAACTGGCATACGGATGGTTATTACAATTCTCAGCAGGAACAGGTGCATTCGCTGTTGCTGCATTCTGTACAGAGAGCAGCGAGTGGCGGAGAAAATAAATTACTTGATCACGAAATTGCCTACATCCTTTTGCGGGATCAAGCTCCGGAACATGTCCGGACATTGATGCGCAGGGATGCTTTGAGTATTCCACCGCGGATCGGTGAAAATGGTGAGCTAGCCCGGCAAACTGAAACCGGTCCGGTCTTCAGTGTCATGCCCTGTGGAAATTTACATATGCGTTACACCATTCGAAAAAAGCATGTTATCTGGGCCGACAACAAGGAAACAGAAGCAGCAGTTTCTGCACTCAGAAAAATATTGGCTGGAGATTCTGCTTATATTTTTCAGGGTCTGCTGGAACCCGGCATGGGCTTGATTGGCAACAATGTACTTCACACACGAACTGCTTTTGTGGATGACGAAGACCACAAACGGTATTATTACCGTGCCCGTTATTTTGAACGCCTGAGTGGAACAGGAATTGAGGAGGTTTATTTTAAAACATGAACTGGAGTTGGTGCAAATATGATGGATAAAAACGGAAATGTAATTTCAATCCTGATTTGTTAATTTTGCAGCAGAAATTTTTTTAACGAAAACAACACTTATGAATATTGGTATTTTACTTAAAGAAGGACCGTATAATCATCAAGCTTCGGATACGGCCTATAAATTTGCAGAAGCTGCCATCAAAAAAGGACATACTATAGATGCAGTCTTTTTTTATAATGATGGTGTAAACAACTCGACCGGAAATATGGAGCCGCCTCAGGATGATCGTCATATTGGAAATCGCTGGGTGGGACTTTGTCAGAAGAACAATGTTAAAATGATGGTTTGTATTGCAGCAGCAAAACGGCGTGGTATAAACGATGATGTTTTGATTGACTGTGGTGAAATAACCGGACTTGGCAACCTTACCGACATTGCTATTCGGAATGATCGACTTGTTACTTTTGGAGATTAAAAAATGGAAGAATTTGATGATGATGAAATAGTTAAAAAAATAATGCATGTCATGAGGAATGCACCTCACGGAACAATCTACACCTATGAAGGTCTGGAAATGATTCTGATCATGGCTGCATATGATCAGGATATCTCGGTTGCCTTTGTTGATGATGGAGTCTATGCCTTAAAAAAAGGTCAGGACACTGCAGGTATTGAGGTTAAGGGTTTTGCCAAAACATTCCTTGCACTGGACGGCTACGATGTTGAAAAATTATATGTTGACCAGGTTTCTTTGGAGGAGCGTGGCTTGACTGAGGATGATTTGGTGGTTGATGTCGAAGTTATAAGTTCTGCGGAAATCGGCAAAATGATGACTGAACAGGATGTGGTTATTCAACATTGAAATAACACGGTCCTAATTCCTTTTTCCTAATACATAATTTAAAAACATGTTACATACAATCAATAAGTCTCCTTTTGGGAGCAACAGTTTTGAGACCTCATCGCGGTTTTTTCAGCCCGGTGATCCAATACTATTTATTGAAGATGGAGTATATACTGTTCAGGCAGATAATAAGTTTTCCAAAATATTGGCTGAAGTACAGCAAAACAACCCGGTGTATGCCTTGAGTCCTGATCTGGATGCCAGAGGGATTGGTAATATTGCAGACGGAGTAACTACCATTGACTATGAAGGCTTTGTGGAGTTAGTAGAGGAACATCAGGTAAACAGCTGGCTCTGAGACAAGTATCAATGAACATTGCTCAGATACTGCTTGAAAAATTTGTTGCTTAAATATCTCCGACAATTGGTCAATAATGGAATTTCTGCCGATATTTATTAATTTGCGCAAGGGACTGTGTCTGGTTACAGGCGGAGGACAACAGGCACTTCAAAAAATTCAATTATTGAAGAAAGCCGGTGCAGTAATTCATCTAGCTGCACCAAACGGGCTTTGTGCTGAATTACAGGAATTGTTGAACCAGCAGCAGTTGCAGTTGATTTCAGGACAGCCAATAGATTTGGATGTCTCAACTTATAACTTGATCATTGCAGCTTCTGAAGACCAGCAGGCAAATAAACTGATTGCTGAGAAGGCTCAGGAAAACAACATTCCGGTCAATGTAGTTGATCGACCGGAACTATGCTCTTTTCTTTTGCCTTCAATTGTGGATAGATCACCATTGATTGTGGCAGTATCAAGTTGCGGAAAATCGCCTACTCTATCCAGGTTTATTCGTAAAAAAATAGCAGCTTTTCTGCCTGCATCATTTGGTGAACTTGCGGTTATGCTGGGAGAGTTTAGGGAGAAAAATAAGCCATATCTCCAGTCTTATGCTGCAAAAAAAGAATTTTGGAAAGAGATGATTTTTTCAGGTCCGCTGGTTGAGCTTTTTGTCAGTGGAAAAAAAGATGCAGCACGTAAAATACTGGAAGATGAACTGGAACTTCTCAGAAAAACTTAGCTTAACTTAAGTTGTTACTCTGATTCCAGCTACAAGATATTACACAGGATTTGCGTATTATGGAAAAATGATAGCAATAAATCAGCTTTAAAGTACAACAAAACATTTATGAAGACTGAGTTAGAGAAACTACTGGAGAGTCCGGAAAAAACGATGACTTCAATCATCCAGCGTGTAGCAACCGGGCCGCATATGAGCAAAAGTATTTCCTACGATGAAGCAAGGGCAGGGATGCGGTTGGTGTTGGAGGGCATAGCAGATCCGATACAGGCAGCAGTTTTCTTAATTGGTTTACGAGTTAAGCGTGAAACGGAGGAGGAAAATAAAGGTGTTTTGCAGGGCATTCTGGACAAAACAGAAACCGTTGTTGCAGATGTAGATGAGCTGGTGGATATTGCGGATCCTTACAACGGGTATGGACGCAGCTTGCCGTCATCTCCGTTTTTAGCAGTGTTGTTGGCAGAAGCCGGAGTGCCTGCTGTTTCTCACGGAATAAACACGGTTGGACCTAAATTCGGGGTAACGCATCATCAAATATTGGCGGCCGCAGGTATTGCTGTGGATCAATCAGTAAAAGAGGCCGCTCAACAACTCAGTAATCCGGAAATCGGTTGGGCCTATCTTGATCAAAGCGCTTTTTGTCCGAGCTTGTTTGAACTGGCGGAGTTTCGAAAAAAAATAGTGAAACGTGCTGCTATTTCTACAGCAGAGGTTTTGACAGGTCCGATTCGGGGACGCAGCAAAACACACTTACTGACCGGTTATGTTCATAATGAATATCCACCGATTTACACGATGCTGGCACGGCATTCCGGATTTAATTCTGCACTTTTACTGCGTGGTACTGAGGGTGGAGTGACACCGTCTTTGCGTAAAAAAAGTGAGTTTGTACGCTATTGGGACCAAACTGAAGATACTGTTGTGGAGGCTGCGCCACAGGAAATTGGGATTGAGCAGCAGAACCGGCTGGTACCCATTCCGGAAAAATTGCTGCCCCTGAAAGACAGAGATTTTGGTCCTGATAAAAATAATAACGCAATTGCAAAACTTGCTGCAGAAGAAGGAATTTCGGCCCTGGAAGGTCGTGAAAGTCCAACTTTTGATGCTCTGCTTTACAGTGCATCACTGACTCTGTGGCACCTGGGACGCTTTGATTCTGTCAAGCAAGCTGCTGCTGCTGTACGTGAAATACTTGCCAGTGGGAGAGGAGCAAAACGGTTTCAAAAAGCAGCCGGTGCAAAAAAATGAGTAGTCCTTTTGAACTCTTGATTGCACAACATAAAAAGGCAATCCTTGAACAGTGGCTGATGCTGCGGTTGGGAATTTTTTCTTCACAAAAGAAGTCTCTGCTTATGACTCAAACGGACCAGTTTCAAAACCCAATCCGGCACGAAATGGAACAAGGTTTAGCTGGAATATTGGCTGATTTTGAAAACAGGGGAGCACAATTTTCAGAGGCTCTGGATCAAATCACAAGAGTGCTGGCAATTCAGGATTTTCCACCCTCAAAAGCAACAGCACTTTTTTATGAGTTGAAAGAAATTGTGCGGGAACTGGCAAAAAAGAACGATGTTGGATTCGGAGCAAAAGAGTGGAAAAAATTTAATCATCAGATTGAACAACTGACACTGACAGCCTTTGATTCATATGTGGATCATCGTGAAAAAATCTATCAAATTAAAGTTGATGAAAGTAAAAACAGAGCATTTATGCTCTTGAAAAAGGCAGGATTATGAAGGTCGTTTATCCATTAATTGCAGTGATATTTTTAAGTGCAGTTGCTTTTGCTGGAGTTTCTGCAGGACTGGATTATTTGTTTGGAGTTATTATTCCCTATTTTGCATTGTTTGTATTTTTAAGCGGTTTTGTGTGGAGGATTTATGATTGGGTTAAATCACCGGTACCTTTCCGTATACCAACCACTTCAGGACAGGCAAAATCTTTGGAATGGATCAAGAAAAACGAATTGGAAAGTCCATCCGGATTTTGGGGTGTCGTTGGCAGAATGTCGCTTGAGGTTTTGTTTTTCCGCTCTTTGTTCCGCAACACAAAAGCAGAAATGGCTGAAGATGCAACCCTTGCGTATGCATCCAGCAAATGGCTTTGGATGGCAGGTATGATTTTTCACTGGTCGCTGTTGGTGATTGTATTGCGGCATTACCGCTTTTTTTTAGCTTCTGTACCCGGCTTTGTGGAATTGCTGGAAAGTGTAGACGGATTTTTGCAAATCACTTTGCCAACACTTTATCTCACCGATCTGCTGGTAGTGGTGGCACTGACTTTTTTAGTGCTCCGCAGATTAGTCAGTGTACAGCTGCGGGTTATTTCACTTAGTACAGATTTTTTTCCATTGTTCCTGATTTTGGCAATTGCCTTGAGCGGAATCAGTATGCGCTACCTGGATAAGGTGGATGTGGTTGCAGTCAAAAATTTAGTTCAGGGATTGACCAGTTTTAGTTTTGCTGCACCAGCAGAAATTGGAGCCATCTTTTATGTTCATCTTTTTCTGGTTTGTGTGTTGGCCATGTATTTTCCTTCCAGCAAATTGATGCACATGGGTGGAATATTTCTCAGTCCAACTAGAAATTTAGCCAACAACAGTCGGGAAAAACGGCACATCAATCCTTGGAATCCGGACGTTAAAATTCGGACTTATGCAGAGTATGAAGATGAATTCCGCGAGAAAATGATAAAAGCAGATTTGCCTGTTGAAAAACAACTGCCAGCAGAAAAGGAATAATCATGTCAACAAACCCACCAAAAATTGCTGAGCTCAAAGCGGAGTATGAAAATGCACCGAGCCTTTTGAAAGGAGACAGTTCCGCTAAAGAATGGTTGGATATTCCGGTTGAGTTCCGTGACGGAAACTGGTGCCATGCAGCTAAGCCGGAAGTGATTGAAAATCTGGGTTTTAATAATCCAAGAAAATGGAGTCCGGATGATCCGGATTGGCAGCTTGAAGAGGGCTGGCAGCAGATTGTCCTTGCTGGTATGAAAGAGCGTCTGGGTCAGTTTCGTTCCTTCAAACTGTTCATGGATATTTGTGTCAGATGCGGTGCCTGTTCTGATAAATGTCACTTTTTTCTGGGAACCGGCGACCCTAAAAATATGCCGGTGGTAAGAGCGGAATTACTGCGTTCGGTTTATCGGCACGAATTTACCTGGTCCGGAAAACTATTGAAGGGTCTGGTGGGAGCAAGACCACTGACTGAGGAGGTACTCAAAGAATGGTTCATGTATTTTCATCAATGCACGGAATGCCGTCGTTGTTCTGTCTTTTGTCCCTTTGGCATTGACACTGCGGAAGTAACACTGGTGGGACGCGAATTACTCAATTTGGCAGGTGCAAACATTAATTGGATTACCAAACCGGTTTCAGACTGCAGCCGTACCGGAAACCATCTGGGTATTGAACCGCACACTTTCAAAAGTGTGGTTGAATCTCTGGTAGAAGATATTGAAGATCAAACCGGAATTACGGTTAATCCGACCTTCAACCGCAAAGGTGCAGAAATTTTATTCATCACACCTTCCGGTGATGTTTTTGGCGATCCCGGAATTTACACGATGATGGGTTACTTGATGCTGTTTGAACACATTGGACTGGATTACACTCTCAGTACTTATGCTTCGGAAGGCGGAAATTTTGGTTATTTCACCTCCAATCAAACTGCAAAAAAACTGAATGCAAAAATGTATCACGAGGCAGAGCGTTTAGGCGTGAAATGGATTTTGGGCGGCGAGTGCGGACACATGTGGCGGGTTGTTCATCAGTACATGGACACCATGAATGGGCCTGCAGATTTTATGGAAGAGCCGGTTTCTCCGATTACAGGCACAAAATTCCGCAATGCAACTTCAACAAAAATGGTTCATATCGCAGAATTTACTGCAGATTTAATTCACCAGAACAAACTCAAACTTGATCCACGCCGTAACGATCATTTAAAAACGACTTTCCATGACTCATGCAACATTGCACGCGGAATGGGTATGATGGAGGAGCCACGCTATGTTTTGAGGAATGTTTGCAACAGTTTTAACGAAATGCCGGAACATACGATCCGCGAAGAAACTTTTTGTTGTGGTTCCGGCAGCGGTTTGAATACAGATGAGTACATGGACATTCGGATGCGCGGCGGCTTTCCCAGAGCCAATGCAGTCAAGCATGTGAAAGATAAATTTGATGTGAATGCACTCGTGGCGATTTGTGCAATTGATCGGGCATCTTTGCCGCCTTTGATGAATTACTGGAATCCCGGCGTTCAGGTATATGGGCTTCATGAATTGGTTGGTAATGCTCTGGTGATGGATGGCGAAGAAGAGCGTAGCGAAGATTTACGGGAAGATGATATGCTTGAAATTGAAACGGAAAGTCCAGTGCAGGAGGACGATGCTTGAAAAATTCTTGATATTCGGAGGATTGACTGCATTTTTGTTAGCTGCAACTTTTCCGTTTTGGCAAAATGCTGCACCTGAAGATTATCCCAAGGTTGCCATGGAAACCAAAGGCGAACAATGTGTTGCACCTGCATCCTATATGCGGGAAAACCACATGCAGTTGCTCAATGAATGGCGTGATTCTGTGGTCAGAGACGGTGACCGTTTTCATATCATGCCTGACGGTAGTAAGGTCGAAAAAAGTTTAACAAAAACCTGTCTTGGCTGTCATGTCAGTCAAGAAAAATTTTGCGAAGAATGTCACACTTATGCCAGCGTCAAACCTTACTGCTGGGAGTGTCATGTTACACCGAAAAGCGGTGCACACACGGAACTGACAGGAATTGAAACTGAAAAACTGGAAGAAGATAATTTATTAAATAATTTACTTGTACGGAACCGGGTGTTTGTAGCCGGAAATCTGAATTTTGCTGTGAAACAACAATGACTGAAAATAGACGTAAATTCCTGAAGAAATCTGCCGGTGTTATTGCCGGAGCTGGTGTGGTTTCCGGATTTATCAGTAAATACGCCACAGGTTTTGCAGACGCAGCCACCGAAAAAGCGGTTACTAAAAAGAAAATCCGCTGGGGGATGGTGATTGACATGCGCAAATGTGTGTCCGGATGTGAAAAATGTATTGATGCCTGCCATCTCACGCATAATGTGCCGGACTTTGATAATCCGAAAGATGAAATAAAATGGATCTGGAAAAGTGATTATCACAAAGTTTTTCCCAGCAAGAGTCAGCAATTTGTGGCTGCAGAAACCAGAGAGAAACCTTTTTTGACATTGTGTAACCATTGTGAGAATCCACCCTGTGTGAAGGCTTGTCCTACCGGTGCAACATTCAAACAATCAGATGGAATTGTAGAAATGGATTTTCACCGCTGCATCGGCTGCCGTTTCTGTATGGCCGCCTGTCCTTACGGTTCACGCAGTTTTAACTGGAGAAATCCACGGCCTGCCATCAAAAATATAACTCCTGATTATCCAACACGTGAGCATGGTGTGGTGGAAAAATGTAATTTTTGCTCTGAACGTCTGGCAAAAGGTCAGCAGCCTTCCTGTGTGGAAGCCTGTCCGGAGAAAGTATTAACTTTTGGCAATTTATATGATAAAAATTCTGAAATTCGTCAGGTTTTGAAAGATAATCCGACTATTCAGAGGAAACCGGAATTGGGAACCAATCCTTCAGTATTTTATATCACATGAGGCAGGGATGATTGAAAAGGCTTTAAAAGGTAATAAGGGCTATTGGGGCTGGGTTGCATTTTTAGTTGCAGTGATATTGTTGGGACTTTATTCCTATTCCAAGCAACTGAGTTATGGACTTGGCGTAACCGGAATGGGGCGTGATGTGAGCTGGGGTTTGTATGTAGCACAATTCACTTTTTTAGTAGGAGTTGCCGCCTCTGCGGTTATGGTTGTACTTCCCTACTATCTGCATGATTACAAGGAGTTTGGAAAAATAGTTGTTATCGGAGAATTTTTGGCAGTTTCGGCAGCCACAATTTGTCTGTTATTTATTTTAGCAGACATGGGACATCCGGATCGGGTGCTGAATGTGCTGTTCTATCCTCATCCAAAATCAATGGTATTTTGGGATGTGCAGGTGATGAATGGTTATCTGCTGCTGAATATTATCAGCGGTTGGACTGTTTTAGAAGCAGAACGAAAAGGGGTTTCTCCTCCAAAATGGATTAAACCGATTATTTATCTTTCAGTTGTCTGGGCTATCAGTATTCACACTGTGACAGCCTTTTTATATTCCGGAACACCTGGTCGTCATCTCTGGTTAACGGCAATTTTGGCACCAAGATTCTTAGCATCAGCTTTTGCAGTAGGGCCTGCGCTGCTTATTTTAATTTCCTTTATACTACGTAAATTTGCAAATTTTGATGTTGGAGAAAAAGCCATTAGTAAATTGTCTCTGATTGCAACTTATGCCGGTCTCGCAAATTTCTTTTTTATTGGAGTGGAATTTTTTACTGCATTTTACAGTAATATTCCAAGTCATATGCACAGTCTGCAGTATTTGTTTGTTGGACTGGACGGCAAGAGTCAACTTGTACCATGGATGTGGTTTTCGATGATTGCCGGCCTTGTGTCGGTGCTGGTTTTGTTATACCAACAGCGAAGACCTTCAAATAAGTTACTAATTGCTGCCTGCATTGGAATCTTTGTTTCACTCTGGATTGATAAAGGAATAGGTCTGATTATAGGCGGATTTGTACCGTCACCGATGGAAGAGGTTGTAGAATATTTTCCAACATTCATCGAAATTTCTGTGACCCTCGGAATTTGGGCAATTGGATTGTTGATTTTAACGGCACTTTTAAAAGTAACTGTTGCCGTCAAGCAGGCTGCGTAAGTCTTTGTTATAAACTTTTGCAGTAGTTACAGCATGTTTTGAAATTGTTTTAAAACATGAAAGAAGATAAACCAAATCAAGAAAAGGAGAAAAGATGAGTGAAGAACGACCAAAACGTATGGCACTGATTGCCTCACAGGGAACATTGGACTGGGCTTATCCGCCTTTGATTCTGGCCTCAACTGCAGTTGCCATGGAAATGGAGGTGGCAATATTTTTTACCTTTTACGGCCTGACCTTGTTAAAAAAGAAAATTGGGGCTAAAGTTGCTCCGCATACAAATCCTTCGATGCCGATGAAAATGCCTTTTGGACCAAAGGGGTTTCAGAATTTTGCCTGGCCAATGCCCAATGCTTTGATGGGCAACGTTCCCGGATTTGAAACATTTGCGACATCAATGATGAAAAAAACCTTCAAAAATAAGGGTGTTGCATCAGTTGAGGAACTTCGTGAAATATGTATTGAATCCGGAGTCAAAATGATTGGTTGCCAAATGACAATGGATGTCTTCGGTTTTTCAAAGGATGAGTTTGTCGATGGAGTTGATGTTGGAGGCGCAGCCACATTTTTAGAATTTGCTGCAGATTCAGACATCCAGTTATTTATCTAAGCTGATCAAAAACTGCAGAAACAGCTACTCCGGGTAGGAAATTTACTACCCGGATGATTTCATCCTCTACCCAATGGTGTGTTGACCCACCACTATCTTTCATTTAAAATTTGTCAGCTTCAAGATGAAATCCTCTAACTATGAGGATTATTATCTCTTCTGATTATTTGCACAAAATGCTTGCATTACTTGTTTTACAAATGTAGTATCATTGTCAAAGATGTCAATAACTGACATTAAGAGGAGGTAGTTGATGGCAATGAAAGTCAAACTTAGTATTCAGCTAGGAGCTTGCGGGATGGGAATGCCCGTGATTCGTACCTGGCAGGCAATGAAAAAACTGGCAAAGGGTGATGTACTGCAGATGAGCAGTTCACACCCCTGAGCTGAACCTGATATAAAGGCCTGGTGCAGGTCTTCCGGACACGAATTGCTGCAGATTGTTCTTGAAAAAGGTGAACGGCACTTTTTTGTGCGCTGTGCAAATTAAAAGAGCAGTTGGTTCATTGAGGTTGTGCTGAAAAACACTTTGGTATCCAAACCCGAAAAGTATTAGTTTCTGGAGATAGAGAGGAAATTGACTACCACCGAAATCACAAAGGAACCGGAAAATTTGAGAGAAGTCTTTGCAACCGGCTATGCAAAGATTTTTAATCAGCAATGGCCAATGTGGGTTGGAGGACTATTATTTGGAGTTCTCAATGTCTTTATGTTTGCCTACGAAAAAGCCTGGAGCGTTGCTGATGGTGTGAGGAACTGGGGAAACTGGTTTTTTAATACCATTCAGGTTTCCGAAATGATTATTATTGATCCCCACCTTTATTCTACTTCCATCTTAAATTTTGGTCTGATTGTTGGTGCTTTTGCCTCGGCACTGCTGGCAAAACAATTCCAACTGCGTGGTGCTCCTTCGAGGGAATTATTTAAAGCAGTGCTTGGCGGATCCTTAATGGGTATTGGATCTTCACTATCATTTGGCTGCAACATTGGTGGTTTTTTTAGTGCTCTAAGTGCACTCTCAATGGCTGGAGTGGCAATGATGGCCGGTTTGGTAATTGGTGCGTTTATAGGTCTGAAAATACTAGTCTGGGAAATAACCTATCTGAGCCCGGTGTCTTCTTCGCAAACTTCTCAAGAAAAATCTAAAAGCTGGAAACAGAATCAACCGCTCGCAGGTGTGTTGGTTTTGCTGGCAGGAATCAGTCTGGCATTAATTTACGATGAACTGGATTACTCCATCAGAGGTGGTTTCCTGATCTTTGGTTTATTGATTGGAATTATTATGCAGCGGACCCGATTCTGTTTCGTCAGAGCTTTCAGGGAACCATTTATGACTGGTGATGGAGATGCCGCCAAGTCAGTCGCACTGGCTGTGATTATCAGTGTAGTTGGATTTTCAATTCTAAAATGGTCTGATATGAAAGACTGGGAAGCTTCTGTCTCTGTAGGTTTTTGGCTGGGCAGTCTGCTTGGAGGAATCATTTTCGGAGTCGGCATGTCCCTGTCGGGAGGTTGTGCTTCAGGTTCATTGTGGCGTGCCGGAGAAGGGCATCTTAAACTTTGGGTGGCGTTAATTTCGTTTGCACTGTCCGGTTCTTATTTTCGGGAATGGCTGGTAGAAAGTGGTTGGATCAGCAAATTGGGCGAAGCAGTCTTTATTCCGGATTTAATTGGCTGGAAAATTGGTGTTTTGTCTGTCTGCCTCTTGATGCTGGTTTGGTATTTGTTGGTTTCATGGAATGAAGCAACCAAAAAACTGGTGATAATCTGAGTATCAGTCTAATTAAGAGTCTCATTTCCAAATTTGGAAATTGAGGTTTTAACTTGTTAATCTAAAATTTGAAGGGAGGAAGTTATTTTAACTGTCTACGAAGCTCAAATCTAGCTGATAATTTGAGTAATCTAAAAACATAAAAGGAGAAAAGAAATGAAAAAGCAAACTATTATCTTAACCGTCTCTTTGCTGACAGGACTACTTGCTGGTTGTGTCACTTCGGGACCAAAAATTGGTGCACCGTCTAAAGGGATGAGCACAGCAGAATATCAGTCACTTCTTTTCCTGGATCCGCAAAATACGATCCGGACTGATTGGGATGCTGTCAGAGAAACACCAGGTTATTTCCTGATTGATAATCAGGGTGAACCGACAGTTTCGGTTGTTGATTATCACAAAGGAGAAACAATCAAGAAGATAAAGATGGGTGAAACAGGAAATCATCACATCTTTGTCATACCCGGAGCAAGGTATGCGTGGTCCTCTCAGCGATATGAAAAGGATCTCTTCTGGACAATCGATTTAACCACGCATGAGGTTGTCGACAAATTCCATTTAAGTATGGGCGGTAAGAAAGTAATTGCTCCCCTGCATTTAGGCTTTGCCTATACTCAGCCGCTGGCAGTAGTGGGGAATATTTTGGACAAAAAGAATGGTTACTTAACCTTTCTCAGCACTGCAACCAGACGTCCGTCACACATTGTGGAACTGGGTTGTCCCGGTGCTCGTGATGCGATGTTCACTCTGGATGACTCGAAAGTATTTACTACTTGTCAGCAAGAACCGAAAGGTGTTTCGATTGTTGATGTAAACAGTCGAAAAGAAATCAAGCTTATTCCAATCAAAGGTGCAAGAGCAGGAGGTATGACACCGGATGGCAAATATTTTCTGGTTGGAGCAAAAGGAGCAATTGTCCTCATTGACACTGCAAGTAATGAGATTGCCAAAACAATCAAAGTGCCTGGCGGTGGAGGAAACTTTACTTGTCTTCCGGACGGCTCAAAATGTTACGGAGGTTTGAGAAAAGATAATTCAGTTGCTGTAATTGATATGGCAACACTTGAACTGAAAAAAGTCATTAAAACCGGTCCAAACGGTAACAGGCTTTATCTAAACTCTGCCAATCCACGTTACGGATTATTTACCAATGAATCTGGAAAATCTGAAACAGTCTCTGTGATAGATACTCAGAAAGATTTTAAGATCAAAGACATCATCACAGGTTTGGGTCCTCATAATGTAGCCTTTGATCCAACAGGTAAGTTTGCGATTGTTTCTACAAAAAAAGAAAACGTGGCAACTCTGATCGACACCTCGTCTGCAAATCCTGCAGACTGGGATGTGATTACCACCGACATTGCTGCAGGCATCCAAAACAATGGTGTACGCTGGGTTCCAACTCCTGCTGCCATCAAAGCTGCAATGGCAGACTAAGTTAAATGCTGAAAAAAGAGCAAATCTTAGAAAATATTTAAGCTGCTCAACCCTCTCTCTTTGAAAAGGGAGGGGGTGCATTTTTTTAATTTTTTATTATTTAGGGTTTCATCAACTGTGCTGAAACTCATTAATTAACCATCAAAGAGATTATCTGATGTTGATTGAAGAAGATTTTTCCAGAAGAAAGTTCATTCGCTATTCAGTAATTGGAGGAGCAGTAGTTCCTCTTCTTTCCGGTATTCCTGCAGAGAATGAAGTCTACGGCGGTGTTTATAATACTGCAAAAGACATGGAAAACCTGACTGAACTGGAACGTATTCATATTCCAAAAGTTACTCTTCCTCCAGTGGTTGAGGATGGAACACAGGCTTCCATCATTGTTAGTCTGGATCATCCAATGGAAGAGGATCACTACATTAAAAGTATTCAGATTTTGAATTTTAATGATCCAGTCGTTATTAAGGGCAAATTTTTCATGACTCCAATGAATGGTGAAGCGTTTATCAGCACTCAAATAAGACTTGCCGGCGGTGAAGGAACTGTTTGGGTTGTTGCAGAGTGCAACAAACATGGTAAATGGGCAGCAAACAGAACAGTCAATGTTGCGGCTGGAGGCTGCTGAAGTGCTTTCCAAATGTAGAAAAATGAAAAATAATATTAGTTTTTATTTTTTAACAATAATTATGTTAGGGTTTGTTGCTACAACAACAGTAACTTCTGTTTTTGCATCTGAGACAGCACAAATCCGGATAATTTCTACCAACGATATTCATTCCTACTTGCGCCCTATTTATTACCGTTATTTGGATGAGATTAAACCATGGGGAGCACAGTCCAGAGAGGGTGATTATATAAACAAGGCTGAATTTGAAGGTAAAATTGGTGGCATGGCACATGTTGCCACCATGATCAAAAAGCTGAAAGCAGAGAAACCCGGAAAAAATATTTTATTGGATGCGGGTGATACATGGCATGGTGCTGGTTTATCACTTTTTGACAAAGGTGTTTCGATGGTGAAAATCATGAATGCCATTGGTTATGATGTGATGACACCCGGAAACTGGGAGTTTTTATATCCAAAAGAACACTTTTTAGATTTGGTTGAACAGGCTGATTTTCCTGTGATTGCATACAATCTGACTGACAGAGAATGGGAGGACCCTGTTCTGGAGCAGTATGTTATCAAGAAAGTTGGTAAATTAAAAGTTGCCCTGATTGGCTTAACATATCCCTGGACTGCTTTGACTTCCGCAATAACCGGTGCAGCTAAGTGGTTTAAATTTGGTATCAAAGAAGAGGAAGCAAGAGATTTGATTGCAGATATTCGTAAGCAGCATGATCCGGACCTTGTGGTATTTATTTCTCATGGCGGATATGGTTTAGACCAGAAATTTGCCCGTCGCGTGGACGGGATTGATATTTATCTCAGCGGCCATACACATGACGAAGTATTTGATCCGGTTGTCTGGAACAATACTATTATCTTTCAAGGTGGAGCACATGGAAAATATGTTGTCAGTCTTGATGTTGATGTTAAAGATAAAAAAATCCAAAATTTTGATTATCGCTTGCTCAAAGTAAGACAGAATTTAATTGAGCCTGATCCAGAAATTGAAAAACTGATTGAAGAAGCATACGAGCCCTATAAAAAGAAACTGAGCGAAGTAATTGGGTCAACCAAAGTTATGTTGCACAGGCGCGATTTTTTTCAAAGCAGTATGGGTAATTTGCTGACTGATGCAATGAGAGATTCTCATAAAACTGACATTGCATTTTTCCCTGCCTGGAGATACGGTGCGACCATGATGCCTGGAAAAATTACTGCTGAGGATATCTATAATATTGTGCCGACAGACGGACACGTATTTACCTATTCCATGAGTGGAAAAGGATTAAAAACTCTGCTCGAAAATATCTTGGGTTCAGTTGTCAATAAAGATCCTTACACAAGAGTTGGCGGAGATATGATCCGATTTTCCGGAATGAAACTTGTTGCTGATTTAGCAAAATCATCCGGAAATAGAATCCTCTCATTAACAATCGGCGGAAAACCGTTCTCAAAAGAGGCAAGTTACAGCATTGCATCCGCCCACACTAGATTTCAAAACAGCCCTCTTTTTGGGGCAATGAAGGTTAAGGATACCGGAAAAGTTTTTGTGGAAGAGTTGATCAACTATGTCCGTAAGATTTCACCGATAACTTCAACTTTGGATGATAGAATTCAGATAGTTGGACAACAAAGGGTGATAGATTTCAGGCAGTTGGACAACAAATAGACTTTAAGCAAGTCAAGTATTATAATCTAAAATGGAGATAAAAAATGGCAAAAAATATCAGAGCTCCGCGTCTGCGTATATCCAGGCGTATTAAAAAAGATCAGGTGTTTAAAATTAAAGTCAAATTTGATCACCCCTCCTTTACAGGTTTAGGAATTGTTGATGATGAAACAGAGCCGGTCTTTAATCGGGCCATTCCGGTTTCATTTATCAGAAACATGCTGGTTTATTATGGAGAACAATTGGTCAGCCGCTTCAGAATGTCATCTGCAATCTCAGATGACCCGCTTTTTACTTTCAAATTAAAAGCAGTTCAGGAAGCTCCGGTCAAGGTCGTTTTTGTAGATAATCAGGGAAAACGCTGGGAGACTTCCAAAATGATTAAATTTAAAAAATAGATTACCAGTCTATATTTGAGGATGAATCTGTGAAGTTTCAGCAACAATTATTAGTAAAAAATTCGAGGTATTTATGAAAAAATTATCATTTATTCTTTTTTTGTCATTTCTCTATGTTTTTCTAGCTCTTCATTCTTCTGTTGCTGCAACGGTAGAAGAGAATTTTAAGATCGAAGGCCTGATCTCGCCTGCAAGTCCAAAAGCACTGAAGGCTGCACTTGAAAAAAAATTACAGGTCAAGGTCCTTGATTTGAACCTGAAAAAGACTGCCAGCGGTTGGCCTGTTCTGACAGTTCAATTTGATTCATCTGCAGTCACAAAAGACGAAATTGAACAGGTGATTGCCGCAATCGAGGATCCTGCAGGTCACAAATTCAAGGTGCATCATGGTCCGTTATTGGTAAATGCAGCACTTCTTGAAGAGGAACAACAAGCTGAGTCATTGCTTGGAGATGCAGTTGAGGCCTTTCCACAAATGAAAAATCCTATCACAGATAAAGTTGCTTCTGCAGAAAGGGGGAAAGGGATGTATGAAAAAAACTGTGCAAAATGCCATGGTTTGAACGGAAATGGTTATGGTACTGTGGCTCATGGTTTCAGCACCTGGCCGCGTCAGTTGTGGGCCTGGAACAATACTGGTGCAGAAACAGACGGTTATCTGTTTTGGTATATCACAAACGGCCGTTCAGATATGCCGCCCTGGGGCTTGATTTTGTCAGAAAATGAACGCTGGGATCTGATCAGTTATATAAAAACGCTCCGCAATCCAGCTGAATAATCACAGTTTAAAAGTCTGAAAAAAGTTTCAAATAAAAAATAATTTCCGCATGGAAGTTGCTCAGGATATTGTCAGGAAAGAGTTTGCCGGTATTAGTTTCAAAGTTATTCTTGAGGATTTGATTCAGGAAATAATGGTGCGGAATTATTTGATTACTCGTGTCAGCAATATCGATAACATCCACAAAAGACACAGTCAAGGAGTTGCACCGGATGTTGATTTCCAACATTACAAAATTGTTGAATTTTGTAACCTCGAAAGTTGCAGCGAGCTAATTTCTTCTAATCTGCTTGCTGGCGTTTTTATGCCAGTGAGATTCGCGGCTTTCCAGAGATTTGAGCGAGAAGAAATTATTATCGCATTTCTGAAACCAACCGCCTTCGCAGGTCTTTTTAACTCCAAAAAAATGTTCCGGATTGCCGAAAAACTTGAACAGGATATGTACGATGTACTCGAAGAACTTGATTTTTAAACTGAGAATATTATTATCATTTTTATTACTTCTTCTTTTCTCATTTGGTAATATTGTTTCTCTCTCTGCACACGAAAAATCAGTTTCAGGAAGTAAAGAATTTCATGGTGGAGATTTTATTTTAAAATCTGCTGAAGGCCGTTTCTCACTCAAAGATTTACGAGGTTCAGTAGTCCTTTTGTTTTTCGGTTACACCTCTTGTCCTAATGTTTGCCCGATTTCATTAGCAACCATCAGCAATGTTTTTTCACAAATGTCGCCCACAGAATTGAAAAGGACGACCGCACTTTTCATCAGCCTTGATCCGGAAAAAGACACTCTTGAGATACTCAAACAATACACAAATTATTTTAATTCAAACATTGTAGGACTAACTGACGATATTAAAACAGTGATCAAAGTTGCAGAGCAATATGGTGTCAAATACAAAAAGACACTTGTTCCGGATTCCGCCTTAGGCTATGTGATTTCTCACTCAGACGAAATTTTTGTAGTCGGACTTGATGGAAAACCGCAAAAAACATTTCCGCACGATACGGACACAGCACCCCTGCTTGCTCAAATTAAACAATTGTTGGCCGTAAATTGATACTTGTTTTGTTATTAATTTCAAAAATAGAAACATTTGCAGAAAATCATTCATGAAGTCACTTTTCAGGCATTGTTGCTGTTTTTTTGCATTTGTGCTGTCGATCTCAACAGCATCTGCTTTTGAGCACAAGGATTCGCACGTCAAATTTTTGGAATACACACCAAAGATTGTGCAGCAAAAATTACAGCAAAAAAAACCATATTTTCTTTTATTTTCTGCACAATGGTGTCACTGGTGCCGTGTCTTCAATGAAAAGACACTAACAGACGAAAAAGTTTATTCTTTTCTCAATCAGCATTTTGTCAATATTTTCATCGATGCCGACATCCACACCGGTGCCTATCAAAAATATCAGGCAAAAGGAGTTCCGTTTACAGTGTTTTTAAATCCTGATACTTCAGAATATTATAAGTATTCAGGAACTCTTTATGCGGAACCTTTCCTGGAAGTAATTCAGGATGTAGTGCAAAATGTGAAACAGGGTAAGTCTGTTGACGGTGAGGAAATAATAGCTTTTGAATACAGCCCTCCGTCAGAATATGAGAGGTCCACTTTAGTACAGTTTCGTGAATATTATCTGAGAGGTGTTCTGGATAATTTTGATCTGGATGAATATGGTATTGGAAAAAAATCAAAAAAGATTCTTCCTGAATCGTTCCTTTACTTGCTGAAATCTGCAAAAGCCGATGCTAAAGAGGATGCAGTGCTCTGGATTTCTGAGACTCTCAAAAAAGCAATTGAGAAGATCTATGATCCTGTTGAAGGTGGATTTTTTCGTTATGCAGAAACTAGAGACTGGCACATTCCCCATTATGAAAAAATGGCAGGTTTGAATGCAGGCACAGTGTTGCTGCTCTACAAAATTGATGAACTGCAGCAAAATCCACAGTTTGAAAAAGTTGCAGAACAATGTCTCAAATATTTAAGCAGTACTTTGTTTGCTGAAGAGACAGGTGCCTTTTTGAGTTTTCAGCAGGCAGATACGTCTTATTATTATTTGAATAAAAATAGACGAAAAAATGTAGATCCACCTTTAGTGATCAACAAGATCTTTATTGATCACCTGGCAGTCACACTAAATTATTTACTGGATGTAATAAATTACAATCAGCAGAATGGACTTGAAAAGAAAGTAATCAGTTCACTTGATTTTCTAGCAGAAATGGTTTTCAATAATAATCAAATCTTCCATTTCTATTCAACTTCAGAAAAACAGTGGCGCGGTAGGAGTGGATTGCAGGATCATGTTTTACTGGCAAAACTGTTCAGTCGTGCAGCTATAAAGTTTCAGCAGGAAAGGTACGGACGTGCTGCAGCAAAAGTACTGCAATATTCAGCTGTGAATTTTTATGACAAGAAAAGACAGATCTATCTTGATCCTGAACTGGATCTGAATGATTATGAGTTCCTGATGGAATTGAATGCAAATATAGCAATGGGAATTTTGTCTCATGACAGAAAAAATACCAGACAGACACTTAATTCAGTGGAAGCGTTGATCAGCTATTTTTCCGGTCTAGATGAGTTGCTGGATGAGAGATTGTGGGATGGTAAAAATTGGGAATTTCTGGACAGGTATGCCGTTTTCCTGAGTGCAGCAGATCAATTTGCAGTATCACAGACTAAACCTTAATACAGAAAATATTAATGGAGAGTATGATGAATAATATTAGGATTCGTGAAACTGTAGTGGCAGATTCAGGTTTAAGCCAAAAAATAAAAACATTGATTCTCTTAACTATAGTAATTGTCTTTGTTTCAGGCTGTCTTACTCTGGGTAAAAATTTTCCTGTCTCAGAGGTTACCGGCATAAAAATTGGGCAGACCGGAAAAAATGAGATTCGTAAAATGTTTGGATCTCCCTGGCTTTCAGGAGTTCAGGATGGCGAACTGGCCTGGACATACGGAAGTTATGATTATTCTCTTTTTGGTGAGAGAAAAGCAAAGGATCTGGTTATCCAGTTTGACAAGAATGGTATTGTCTCAACTTACACTTTCAGTACAACTGATCACGAAGAGTAAACAGTAATATCCAAACCTGCACAGTGCTAACAATATACTAAAGTCCGACCTGCATAATAATTATTAAGTTTACAAACTATTGAAATTAAAAATAATTCTCAGTGAGTATATTGAAAATATTATTGCTGTTGCTGATAACATTGTGTTTTACAGCACCCACATTATCTGCACAGGATAGTCCCTATGATGCAGAACCGCTGGATCCGGCAGATGCTTTTGTGCTGGACCATTTGGTAACTGCACCTTCCGAGGTTGTGATCCGCTGGCAAATTCCCAGGTTTTATTATCTCTACAAAGAGAAAATTGTATTCAGCAGCAAAGACTTTATCATAGAGAAAATTGATCTGCCCGCAGCGGCAAAAAAGGAGGATCCTTTTTTTGGTTCGAGTGAAGTTTTTTATGATGTTCTGGAAGCAACAATTCGGTTGACCCCAATAATCAAGGGGCAGTCCAAGGGGATACTGGACGTGGCTTACCAGGGTTGTTGGGAAGGCGGGATTTGCTATCCTCTGCAAAAAAACTCATTAAAACTGTCAGGACTTTGAGCTTAATTCAGTAAATCTGTGCAGCAGAAATTTTAAGCACTTATTTTCTGTTATTCAAAAAAAGCTCTGGTGACAGTTTCAGCAACACAGGCTGGTTTTTCCGCATTTTCAATTTCAATTGTTACTTTTCTGACAATTTCCAAGGCACCTTTTACTTCCTGCACATTTAGCAACTCAGAACGGGCACGTATTTTTGTGCCGGGTGGAACAGGTGCAGGGAAACGGACTTTGTTTAAACCATAATTGATCAGTCTCTGTGCACCAGCAATTTGAGGTTTTTCCGGATTAACCATTTCTGCCAGGAAGGGAATCAGAGCAAGTGTTAAAAAACCATGAGCAATAGTTTCACCAAAAGGTGATTCCGCAGCTGCCTTTTGGGGATTTACGTGTATCCACTGAAAATCTCCGGTGGCCTTTGCAAATTCATCAATTCTCTCCTGAGTCATTGTCAGCCAGGGGCCGTGTACTTCACTGCCGATTGTTGGCTGCAGTTCTTCAATTACACTTGCTAGTCCCATTTTGTTCCTTTTGTTTTTCTGTTAAGTGTTATGAAAGTTTCTCAACAATTCTGAAACCCAATATTTGTTAATTCGACCTGAGGGATAAATCTGGCGCAAGCAACAATGTTAATTGCATTAAGATCTTTCTCTGCATTCGAGATGAAAACAATAAATTCAAGTTTACAACATCAACTGATTCAGATCTAGGATGGATTTCACATTTATGAGACAGCCAGAAAAAATTACGTCTCAGAAATTCCAACTACAATGTCAGTTATTTCATAGATTCTCAAATCCTCACGCCACAAATTTGCATCTGCAGTTAAAATCACTTGTCCATTCTCTTGTTCGATATTTTTCAGGTGCAGTTCCAACTGCATGTATTTATTCTTGGGTATAATTTGTCCGCGGTATTTCCAGACGACTTTACTCAATACAGGAGAAAAATACGGATTTTTGAACGGAGTTCCAAAACCTTGTGATAAGGCAAGTGCCTGCAGTGCCTGAATTACGGCTTCCAATCCAAGCGAACCGGGCATGACCGGATCTTCATGAAAATGACAGGGGAAAAACCAGTCTGCAGGATCGACTTCTTTGCGGGCATAGGCATAGCCTTTGTTGTATTTCCCGCCTGCAGCAACAACTCGAATTTCATCAGAAAAACTGAGTTGACCGGAGCATAAGCGGAAATGCGGCTTTTGAGGATCTTCACCCAGGGTCCTGCTGTAATCCATTGAGTTCAAGTCCAGAACAATTGAATCTGCAGCAGGATTTTCAGTAATCCACGGCAGCATTTTTTTGCCGCCGTCAAGACCAACCTGATCTCTAAGTGCGTCACCGGTAAAATATCCGAAGACTGTATCACCCTCATAAAACTTTTCTCCATCACAACTTAAAGCAAAGCTGTGTGTTTGGATGATTGTGTTTCCGGATGCAACTGTTGTCATTAATTTAACTTCATTCACAATCGTTTTGCCGCGCAGGTCAAGCTGTTTCAGCAAGGCCCCGTTTCCGTCCAGGTTGCGGTAACACAAGTCAATTTCCGGATATGTCATGATTGCTCCGGAGTGAGTTGAGATAAAACCGCAGGGCTGTAAAGCAATTTCCATTAAAACAGAATAAGGCATGTTGGCTGGATGTGAATTTTGCTTAAAATACCAGGCATCTGCGGGCACATCATACTCACTGACCAATGACATAGGCTGATCCAGTTCCATCCGCTTGCCCTGCAGCTCATAGACTCTGGAAATCAGCTGTAAATCTCCGTTTGGATTACGCTGCATTGAACGTCCCTTGTAAACGGCAAAGTCGGCACCAAAACATTTTTCAACATCTCCAAGGGCAAACTCCCAAATCATCTGTTCATCTGCAGCAAGCTGCCGCTGTTCTGCTGGAGGTGTATGCTGTTTAACTGCGGGTAGTTTAATTTCTCTGCCGGAATATGCAGTACGTTGAGTTTTAGAAACACGAAGCGCACTGCCGTCAGTGGAAAAAGCAGATTTTTCTGCCAGCTGTACTCCAAGATCACGGAAGTCCACAACGATTCTGTTTCCAACCAGAATATCGATATCTGCAATTGCATATGGAAAGGGCTCCAAACCGATTTCTTTTATTTCCACTTTGTAAGTCATTTTGGGATCACCGGGAATAACCTGACCCCGGCAGCGTACTATTTGCGGCAGATCATGAATCGGCTGAAATGTTGCGTCCTCGACCAGGGTTTGCAGACCAAGATGGAGCAGGAAAAACTGCAGCAGTTGTACACAGCCTTCTGCCATCAGAGAACCTGCCATCACCGGATCATCTTTAAAATGACAGGGAAAAAACCAATCATCCGGAGCCAAATCTTTTTCTGCAACAATGAATCCCAGTCCATAGGGACCACCGTGAGGTTCTACAGAAATAATCCGGTCTGACATCAAAAATTGATCCGGTGCATTTTTCAAAGACGGATTTTTTCCCTGCTGATCATATTCAGGACCAAAACAACCGGCAGGATTTCCTGCTGAAATTTCGAGTAATTCCTGGCGGCTGAAGGCTGTTTTTTCACAATGAAGCAGCGGTGGAAATTTAATTTTCCCGGCATTCTGTTTCAGTTCCAGTTCCTGTGCAGTATGAATTACACCTTTGCCGTGTGATAAATCTTCATCTGAAAAGAAGCCTGCACAGCCGTTATCCATCCTGAGCACCATTTTGTCACCAACAAAACACTCATAATTAAAAAAGAAGAGTAGATTCTGATCGTGTTTTGCAAAGGAATTGATGGATATTTCGTAGCGCAGAGTTTGGCCTTCCAAAGGCATATCTTCAAGGTAAGTCAGTGTACAATCCAGCAGACGGTAAACCTGTTCACCTTTGCAGTCAAAATCAATTCCCAGATAACTGATCAGCATCAAATCACACTGACCGGATTCTACTGCAACTGCCCACGGTATTTGTCCGTCAGTCGTGTACCATGCATCTATTGGAATGTCGTATTCTGTTGTAATTGTTGAAGACTTAAATTCTCCAAGTTTTCCATCCAGTTTTGTGACGCGGCTGACCAGTAAATAGGGTTCCATCGGCAGGCGTACATAGCGTCTGTAGTTATCAATTTTTGCGTACTCCGGACCAAAAACATTAGAAATATTCCCGCCGGCCAGTTCCAGTAAATCCTGATAGTCATAGAGACAGTCTTTCTTTTCTGTTGCAATATTCTGCACCTTATTTTCCGAATTATGAATTTTGGATGTCAGGTCATGAATTTCAGCAGATGGAGTTACATTATGAGTTCCACTTGCAGTTGTTTTGGTAAATGAACTGATCATGTCTGCAAACTGCCGCATTCCCTGCTGCCGGAGACTTAAAAAAGCTGAGTGTACCGAGTTGCGCTGGGAACCGAAATTGCCCGGAAATGGTGTAAAAGAAGTTAATCTCTCAGGTCTTTGAGAAGTTGATTCCAGATATTGACTGCCGAAGTTTGCCGCAAGTTCCGGGATTTGGTTTTGGATGTTCTTCATTTGTACTGGTATAGAGGCATTGACAAAATTTTCTGTGCTCTGCATTGCTGCAGCTTTTCTGCTTTGAAACTCCGGACTTTGTTGTATTAGCGGCACAGGTTCTGCTGCAAAAGTTGGAGCTGCTTTTTCAAAAAATTCCTGTATCGGAGTTCCTCCAAGTTTGATACTCTGCTGAAGTTGTTTTGCAGGAAGAGCAGGTGAGGGTGGAAACAGGGCTTCAAGTTTTACTGGTACTCTGTGGCTGATCAAACTGGACAATGCCTGAAGAATCATTGTTCGATTGTCGGTACCTTTACGGTTGACACTGAGAGCAAGATGCGGACGTTCCCCCAAAGTTTTTTTGATCCATTTTGAACAGGTTGCTCTTGGTCCCAAATCAACAAAAATACGTGCTCCATCTGCATAAACTTTTTCAATCAAACGGCTGTAGTCCACCGTTTTTCCATAAATAGTTGCAATGTTATGGGCCAGGGTTTTGCTGTCAAGTTTTGAAACCTCATAATCAATTGCAGAATAAAAATCTATTTCAGGTTTTTCAATCACTTTATCAGTATGTACCCGTTTTATTTCTGCATACTCCGTCTTGACCGGCTCACAGTGAACCACATCAGTCACAGGAATAGGATGAATTGGTCGACCAAACTTTTTAATCACACGTTCGCAGGCAGCAGGTTCTCCGGCAATCACAATTTCTTCAGGTGTGTTGATCAGAATCAGATAAACGTGTGCTTCGTTTTTGATTTCCTGCTCTATTTCCTGTGCAGAAATACGGATGTTATAACAACCCCAGAGGGTTTCATTTCTGAATTCATCCGGAGCCAGTTTCCAGGCTTCACGAACTGCATTCATTGGACCGGCCAGTCTCTCTTCAAAGAGCTTGGAAGTATTCAGAATGTCACTCATATTTGACATGCTTTCCCAGACTCCAAGACCATAGAGCATGGAAATTTCACCCATGCTGTAGCCAAAAGCAATATCCGGCTCAAGCCCAAAACCTTTGCGCATCACATGAGTATTCAAGACTGCAGAACTAACGCCGCTCTCAAACATGGCAATTGGAGTGTGAATAAATTCTGTCTGCAGGTCATTAATTTCATCTTCGCTCAGACGTTCGAGGGTACGTGGAAAAAGCCGACGTTCCTGCAGTAGTTCACCCAGATAATTACTGCCGCGCCGTTTGTCTGAGGGACCGGTCTGACTCAAAAATTGCTCATCCAGTCCATGCAGTCCGGGATACATTTGAAATAAAGAACGTCCACAATCCACATATGCACTAAATCCACCCGGATAAGTGAAAGCTACTTTCCCTTCCGGTGCCAGGGGTTCTGCAGTAAAAAAACTGCCCTTTGGAGATTTCCAGTCGCCTTTACCGGAAAAAGCTTTTTCGATACCTGTTTTGGCAGCATCAATTTCTTTTTTAAGTTCAGCATGGTTTGAACCAATCAGTACTGCAGCAAATTTGGCTTCATCATAAGCTTCCCCTGCAAATAGTTTGCGTGCCAGAGCTGCCGGCTCCAGGCCGGACTGTAGATCTTTTTCCAGTGCAAGCAAGTTTCCGCTGACTGCAGCTTTGTCATTTCCGGCAAGCAGAAATAAATTCAACCCGCCGGGCTCGGCAACGGTTATTTTTTGACGTAATTCCGGAACTGCTTCAGACAAAATCAAATGGGAACAAACCTGATCCAGACCTAAACTGCTGATGGCGGCACGTCTTTTGTTAATACCGGACCGGATCAGCCACGGACGAGATTCAACTGGAATATAAAACTGATCTGTAGCAAGCAGTTCTGTCTTTGGAGACATCCATTCCGGAACACCGGGAATAAAACGATGGTGCAGACAGAGTGCTGCTTTAATCAGACTTGCCATTCCTGATGCAGCAAAAGTATGTCCAATATTGGCCTTGATACTGCCCAATGCACAACTTGCTTGGGACTTAGCATAGAGCTGTGCGAGACCCTGCATTTCCGCCTGATCTTCTAATTCTTTCCCGCTGCCGAAAACCTCAAGCAGTTCGATATCGTCTGCAGTAACATTGGCCTCCTGCATTGCTTTGTCTGCAACACTTTCAACTGCTTGCGGAGATATTTCTGTTTCAAAAGCCAGTGAATCAATGGTGGCAAAAATTTCTTCTCCATCTTTTTTTGCAGCTTCCAGATTTTTTAAAATGACAGTTCCGGCACCTTCTCCAATCATCCAGCCGTTGACATCCTGGTCGAAACTAAGTGTTGTTCTTCCAGAATTCAAAGGAAAATCTCTTTGACGCAGGAGTACCTGTTCCGGACTGCCTGCAAGATCAACTGCAGTCACTACAACTGCATCAACAGTTTCTTCAAGCAGAAGCAGCTGTGCAATTTCGAGTGCTCTGAAAACAGAGTTTTCTTCTGAAGAAATTGTCATTGCAGGTCCGGAAAAATCCCAGAGTGATGATATCCTTGCAGCCATGATGTTGCCGATAAAACTGGTAAAACGGCTGATGGGGACTTCTTCCAGCAGACTGTTCCTGGCCAGTGAAATCAACTCAGCCTGCTCTTCTGCATTCAGTTCTATGCCTGCGTCTTTTAAACTGTCTTCAATTTGGGATGAAAGATTAACACGTCCCCTGAAGCGGTGAATTTCGAGTTCAGTTTCCATAGCCACAAGCACCGCAACATTTTGACCTTCCTGAATTTTGGTTGTTTTGAGTGCACGGTCAGTAACTTCCAGAGTCAGCAACTGCTGTGGAATTAAACGTTCCTGCGGATTTGGCTGCAGTTTGAAACGTAGAAAATCCATCTCAAATGACTCCAGCCAGGCACCCTGCTGAACTGTTTTTAATTCCGGATGCTGCCCCAGACCTTTCCAGCGCTCCGGCGGTAAGCTGCGAAAGTGTTGTTTGTTGTCATAGATTGTTTGATAAAATTCATGCAGTCCATTGCAGCCGCCAAAAATTGCTTCCATACCAACAATTGCAGTTGCTGAGTTGTGCTTTGTTTTTCCCGCTTTTTGTTTTGTCTCCGAAACTTTTGCTTCAAAGACCAGGTGGGCATTTGTTCCGCCAAAACCAAAAGCACTCACTGCTGCCCGACGTCCAGGTTGCTTGTGCGGCCAATCAGTAGTTTCACGGACAATTTGTTGGGCGGAAATTCCTTCGTTTTTGGAAGACATGGCTTCTTTGACATCCCTGGTGGCCGGAATTTGTCCATGCTGCAGGGCTAAAATAACTTTAGTCATTCCTCCCATGCCGGCAGCAGTCAGCATATGACCCAAATTTGATTTTGCAGAACCAAGCAGCGGTTTCGTTTTAGCTGCAGATGCAGAATCCGATGCTGCAAAAAATTGTTCCATTGAATCCAGTTCAACCTTGTCACCTAAAGGTGTTCCGGTAGCATGGCATTCAACGTAGTCAATTTGTTCCGGGAGGATGGAAGATGAAGCATAGGCACGTTGATAAGCCAGCACCTGACCTTTGGAGTTTGGACTAAGCACAAATTGCCCCCGTCCGTCGTTTGACAAGCCGATTCCGGATATAACTGCCTGAATATTATCTGCATCCCGTACTGCATCACTCAGGCGTTTGAGAACAAATATACCTGCACCCTGACTGGCCAGCAGTCCGCCGGAATTATTATCGAGTGGATTAAAGGAAGCTGGTGCTTCCGGATAGGCTTGAAAGATCGAAAAACCCATGTTTACAAAAAACGGATCGGCAGCACTGACTGCACCGGCCAGCATCAAATCGGTTTTGTTTGTGTTCAGATAATGACAGGACAAGGCAACTGCATACAACGATGAAGCACAGGCTGCATCCAAAGACAGACTTCGTGCAGACAGACCCAAAGCCTGTGAAATAACGGCTGAGGGCAGTCCGGAAATACGTGAATTCATGGCAACAGAAGCCGTTTCAGCTGCAAATGGATTTAAACGAAAATCCTCTCTGTTAAGTCTTTTTTGCAGCAGTGGTTCAAGTACGCTTTGGTACAGTGGCAGGAGTTCATGGTTGGAGGCTCTGGTTGGAAAAGAAAGGTTGCCCAGCACTATGCCGCAATTTTTCAGGATTTCGAATTTTTCTAAATAACCACTGTCCCGCAGGGCTTCACGTGCAGTATGCAGGGACCACTGGTATGTTGCTCCCAGTTTTTCAATATTTTCTGCAGGCAGGAGATAACCGTCCGGATTCATGCTGAAATCATTTAGATAACCACCCCGGGCACAGTAGAATTTATCTGCCACTCCTTTTTTGTCTGCAAAAAAACGAGATGGTTCTGCGTCCATTTCTGCAGCAGCAGCATTGGTGCAGGAGTCTTTGGCCTGGATTAAATTCTGCCAATATTTTTCAGGAGTATCTGCTTCAGGAAAAAGGCATGACAGCCCAATGACGGCAATAGGTTGCATTTATTTTTTAATTTCTGGTTCTACAGGATTATTTTTGATATTCATATCTGAGAGTTTTGTAAAAACTCTGAAACGCAATGTTTGTCATTTCGACCGGAGGGAGAAATCTATTTGATCTTAGAGGTTAACAAATTCTGGATTTCTCGCTGCTCTCGAAATGAGACTTATTTATGGCTTTTTACTCACTCCTCATCTCCGGGGATTTCTATTAAGAATTACGTCCGGCTCATTAACTTTAACTCCGGTCTCAATGCTTATAAATATTCTGATTCTAATTTCTATGCTGTTTTTCCAAACAAGGCATTCAAGGATTGACTCAGCGTAACCTCTGCACCAGTTAAACGGGAATATAGCAAGCCCTGTTCATCATGCAGAAACAGGTTTGCATTGAGTACAGTTGCCGAACTTTTATTGACAGTCATGCTTAAATAAAATACTGTCCCAAAAGGAGTTCTCCGAAAATGTTCAAGCAGCTCAGTTTTTAGGGGCAGACTTCCGGACTGATGAAAGCGCCAGGCCCAGATCAGCATGGCCTGAAAAGCCAGATCGACGGCAAAAGGATTGAAATCAGTAACTGCAAATTGACCTTGTTCTGCAGCAGAAATTTCTGGTAACCGGCATTCCAACGTCAAACCCTGTTCGCCAATATTCAGTACCTGTTCAATACCCTGAAATTTTGCTCCATGAAACAATGTTCCGTCATTATAAAAATCAGCACCGGGCAGATTGTGTGAGTTACTTAAATCAATCCTGTCATGCAGAGGAAACGCCGGTGTCTGCTGAACAAGACGTACTTTGCTGCTGTAATGAAAACGCGGACGTTTAGAAGCAGAATTTCCGGAACCAGAAAGGCTGGAGACTTTCACTTCAATATCACTGAAATTTCCGTTTTTCCGTTCAACTTCCTGCAGTTCCAACTGGTATTCTGCAGCCAGAGTTTCATCAAATTTAATACCGTTCAGTACCTTAAAATCACTGCAGCTGGACAAACTGAATCCCGGCAGTTCCTGTTCACAGACATCCGTCATCCAGGACATTGCATGGACTGCAGGCAAAACTGGAGTGCTGCCGATTGCATGATCTTCAAAAACTGGGTTCGCAGATAAATTTACTTTACGGGAAATTTGCCAGTTCCGCAGTCCGTCTTCAGGTTCACTTGGAACCACCATTGAGTTGCCGATCAGTAGAATTGGATTCTGCTGTCCTGCAGAAGTCACTTCTTCAACAAAGACCCGGGTACCGTCTGCTACAGAAATCACCTCTACGTTTCGCTGCTCAAAAAGCCGTTTTAATTCTGCAGTGACCATTCCGCCTTCCCAGGGGCCCCAGTTGAAAGAGCAAACGTGGCATTTTGGATTATTTTGTTTAAATAAGAGTGCAATCCTGTTCAGTGCTTCATTGGCAATAGCATAATCCGACTGACCTGCGTTACCGTAAAATCCTGCAGCAGAAGAAAATAAAAGTAAATGAGTTAGTTTTTTTGGATTAATGCTTTTTAAGAGCGCAGCAATTCCGTTTATTTTGGTGGAACAGACCGCATCAAAATCCGCTGCAGTTTTTTTCTCAATCAACTTATCTGCCAGAACACCGGCACCGTGCACAATTCCGGTAACTGCACCAAACTCTTTAATCAGCGGAGCAATTGCAGATTTCAGGTTTTTTGCATCAGTTACATCTGCACTCACATATTCTGCCTGTCCGCCACTCTTCCGGATACGCTCCAGATTTTTCCTGATATCGCGTCCTGCTTCTACTTTGCCAACCATTTGATTGACCTTTGCCGGAGTAGCTTTCTCTCCTGAAGACAGCAGAACCTGCATTGCTGCCTGCTTGAGTTTTGTCTGATCTGCACCGGCTGCAGTTGCCCATTCCGGTTCTTCTGCCAGTGGAGAACGACCGAGCAGGATGAAACTGCAGGGCTGAACTTCAGCAAGTTTAACAACACATTCTGCAGTCACACCTCTTGCTCCGCCACTGACTAGAAAAACAGATTTTGCATTTAAAGATTTACTGTTTTTTACAGTAGTTAAATCGCGAATTTTCTGTGGTTGAACGGTCATCCTTTCGGCAGCAGATTTTGTGTTACCAAGGTAGCCAACTTCCTGGATCCGTAAATCAGGATCCAGAAGTTCCTGCAGAACATAGTTTGCAGCAGCATCTGCATTTAACTGTGGGTGCAGATCTATGAAACGACAAAAAACTTCGGGCCATTCAACAGCAGCAGTTTTGATCAAACCCGAAAGTCCGCTGCTGACTGCAGAAAATTGTCTGCTGCCCATTCCAAGTTCACCGTCCAGACGGCCGACTGCCAGAAAATGACTACGCCTTGTTCCTGACTTTCCGGCAGTTTTCAGGGAACTGCAGATATATTTTGTGGTCAGAAAAGCCTGCTTGAGCAATGCATTGGCACCATCTTCGAGTTTCGTTTCAGCAGGTGTATTAGCCGCAGGATGCAGGTGAATGAATCCGCCGAAATTTCCGTATTTTTCTGTCAGGTTTTGGAGTGTGGATGCAATCTCTTCTTCTGCAGAAGAAGAGAGCTCATGCAGCGGAGTTCCTTTGGCAAAGTTGCTGCGTTTTTTTTCAGCAAGTGCAGAAATTCCGGAGTAACGCAGAATGATTGGAGACCAGCCGCGGTTGTTCAAAGCTTTTGCTAAAGCAGGTGCTAATGAAGTACCGTCATCGGTGATTAAACACAGAGGATTTTCCGGAAGTTCAGTCTGCAGGACATCCGGAACAGCCAGTGGAACTGCCTGTGCGAGGGCAAGAGTGACCTGATGTTCAGGGACAGAAAACTCAGAACTCTTTTTTAGGAGTTTTTTTTTACAGAGTCTGAATCTGCAGAAACAGGTGCAGGAATAATTGCAGTTCCACCGCCTTCAGACGGTGCAAGAGAATTCAAATGTTCAACAATTTCCTTCAAGGTTCGCAGTTCTCCAATTTCGCTGCCGCTGACCTGTGGAAGATGGGGGAGTTGTTCCTGCAGTGCCCACATTATTTCAACACGTTTGATTGAATCAATACCAAGATCTGCTTCCATGTCCATATTCAGTTCCAGCATTTCTGCAGGATAACCGGTTTTTTCGGCAATGATTGCCAGCAGTGCGGGTGCTATTTCACCGGGGGCAGAGTCTGAGGTACCTGTAGCAGCACTGCCGTTTCCATTTCCGCCGGAAGAAACTGATGTTGTCGCAGCAGGTTCAGGTGTTGAACTTAGTGCAGTTTCGTTTTGAGCAGCATTACCTGCAGATACAGGTAAAAGAGTTTTAATGTGCTCAATTATTTGACCAACAGTCCGCAGTTCTGCAATATCATTTGCAGCAATTTGCGGTAAATCCTGAAACTGTTCCTGCAGTGCCCACATTATTTCAACACGTTTGATTGAATCAATACCAAGATCTGCTTCCATGTCCATACTCGGTTCCAGCATTTCTGCAGGATAACCGGTTTTTTCACTAATGATAGACATAAAAACCGGACCGGGATCTGACTGAGTGTCAGCTGCAGACGAAGCAGTGTTTAAAGCTGAATCCGGAGTTGTTTCTGGAGACGAAATTTCAGCTGCAGTTTCAGCCGAATTGCCGCCGAGTTTGCTTTGCAGATGCGTTACTATTTCGCCAAGAGTCCTCATTTCCGCTAATTCGTCACCGGGCACTTCCGGTAGTTCAGGAAGCTGATCCTGTACTGCACCAAGAATTTCAACCCGTTTGATTGAATCAATTCCAAGGTCTGACTCCATGTCCATGCTGAGTTCGAGCATTTCCTGTGGATAACCGGTTTTTTCGCCAACAATTGCGAGCATTGCTGCAGTTACGTCTTCAGAAGAGACTGTCGAAACTGCTGCCACAGTTGCTGCAGGTGCTGCAGCTGAAATCGTTACCGGTGTCTGTTCCGCAGCAGAACCTCCAAGTTTGCTCTGCAGACGTGTCACAATTTCCCCAAGAGTCCTCATTTCCGCCAACTCGTCACCGGGTACTTCCGGCAGTTCAGGAAGCTGATCCTGTACTGCACCAAGAATTTCAACCCGTTTGATGGAGTCAATTCCAAGATCTGATTCCATATCCATACTCAGTTCGAGCATTTCCTGTGGGTAGCCGGTTTTTTCACCAACAATTGCGAGCATTGCTGCAGTTACGTCTTCAGCAGAGACTGCTGAAACTACTGCTGCTGGTTTGTTCACAGGCTGAGAAATTACTGCCGGCTGCGGTTTGTCTGCTGCAGGGCTTGGTATTGAAACCGGAGGAGTTTGTACCGGAGCAGGCATTGGAGCTGCCGTGACAGGTGCGGATACAGGTACCGCAATTGCGGCCGGTTTTTGAACAGCCGGAGCAACTGCAGGAGCAGAGCTCAGTAGTTGAGCAGAACTGCCCATTTGTTGTGATGTGATTTTTAAAGCAGATTGAGTTTGTTCTGACTGCTGACCTAAGTACTGTTCGTGCACCCTTAATGTATCACTCTGATGTGCATGGAACATCTGCATCTGCTGATCAACTTCCTGTGGAATTGCGATACCTTGTGCTGCAAGTTCGATCCGTTGCTGCATCAACTGGTAAACGGTTCGTGCGTATTCTGCCTGCTGATCCAGATATTGCCGGTGGACCTGTAAGGTTTCGTTTTGATGCAGGTAAAATCCGGAGAGATTTTGTTCAACTGTTTCCAGTGTCCGGACAGGTGCAGCATTTTGTTGAGGAGTAGATTGTTGCTTGCTCATAGTAATAGTATTTGCGGGTCCTTGTTTTGCTGCTTCAGTTTTCAAAGGCAGAGCAGCCGGTACCGATATTTCACTGTCGGAATCAGTTGTCGCTTCAGTAGTAATTGCTGCAGCATTTGAAATTTGAGCAGCAGCCGGTTTATTCACCTGAAAACCGTCATTCAGTGCATTTTCGAAATCCTGACGTGTTGCCTCACTGACATAATTTGTACCGTTAAGACTGATATTCATGGGAGATTTTTTGACCGGCGCTTCCTGTGCAGGCAGTGCAAATGGATCAAAATTCTGCAGTGGCAGTCCAATCACACAGAGTTTGACCATTGCCTGCCGTAGCAGTTGATCACTGTCTTTCTTGGGATTCTCATTCAGAGCAACAGCAGTATATTCTTTTCCGGCAAGAATATTATCGACTAATTTGGTCAAAACATTCTTGGGACCAAACTCAATAAAAATCCGGCCGCCGTCAGCATGTATATTTTCGATTTCTTCACGAAAACGGACTGAATTCAGGATATGTGATTCAAGTTGTTTTTGAATTGTTTTTGCAGTCGCAGGATATGCTTTTGCAGTCGCATTAGAATAAACCGGAACCTGAGGTTTATTGAATTTTACAGAGCGGATTGCTTTTGCAAAGGGCTTCTGTGCATGACCAACCAACGGAGTATGAAATGCTGCAGAAACCGGAAGTTTTACAACCGTGTATTTTTTGGCTTTGAGTGCATCATGTGCTTTCAAAATGTCTGCAGTTGGTCCTGCCAGCACAACCTGCTTTTTGGAATTCAAATTTGCCATTACGACATCAGGAAAATCAGTGAGATCCTGTTCAAGTTTCTCAACCTTGCCCATCACTGCCAACATGCTGCCGGCATCAAAATCCGGATCATCCGGTGCTGCCATTGCCTGTCCGCGGGCATAGGCCAGTTTGTAATAATCTTCTTCAGCCAGCACTCCTGCTGCCCAGAGTGCAGTCAGTTCGCCAAAACTGTGTCCTGCTGCAAAATCAATCTGAAGTCCTGCATCACGGGCAATCCGGAAAAGTCCGGCACTGATTCCACCTATTGCGGGCTGTACATTTTCGGTCAGCTGCAGTTGTGCCTGCTGTGCCTCAAGTTGCTCTTCATCAAAAACTGCAATTGGAAATACTAAATCAGATAAAGGTCTGGCTGCGGCAGTGCTGCCGTTTTTTTCTGTAAAAAGTTTGTCCAGTGCCCTGTATGGTGCAGTCATGACAGGAAAATTAAAAAATAATTCCTTTGCCATATTCATGTACTGCGAACCCTGTCCGGAAAAAAGAGCAACAACTTTTGCTTTTGTTTCGAGGGCTTTTTCACGGTAGCTGATACCTTTGACGTTCCATTCAGCATCAGCTGTTTTGCTTTCAAGTGTAGAAATCGCCTGTCCCAGCAGTTCCACTGTGTTTTCCAGAGATTCTGTTACAAATCCCAGGCGGGCATGTTTTTTAGGAATCGAATTTTTCCGTGAGCTTTCCAGTAATTTATGATGACGTTCTGCTGCACCTTCTGTTGCTAATTCCGAGAGTAAATCGTTACAGGCTTTGTCCAGTTCTTTTGGCGTAGCAGCCGAGAGGAAAACACACTGCGGCGTTTTGTGCATCCGGAATGCAGAGCTGTGTTCTGTCTGAAATTCTTCTAAAACATAATGAAAATTAGTTCCGCCAAATCCAAAGGCACTCACTCCTGCACGTCTTGGTTCACCATCAGTGATCCATGGACGAGGTTCTGTATTTAGATAAAAAGGAGTGTTTTCGATACCCAGCTTTTTACTGGGTTGTGCGATATTAATTGTTGGAGGGAGAACTTTGTGGTGCAGGGCAAGTGTTGTTTTGATCAAACCGGCAATTCCTGCAGCAGCTTTGGTGTGTCCAATTTGAGATTTTATACTGCCGAGTGCAATGTGCTGGAAATCCGGATAACCAGATTTTTTTGCAGCAGTTTCTGCAAATACTTCTTTTAAGCCTTCAAATTCTGCAGCATCACCTGCAGCAGTTCCGGTTCCGTGTGCTTCAAGCATACCAATGCTCAAATGCTCCACATTAGCATCTTCATATGCCCTGCGCAGAGCTTTGGCCTGACCTCCGGAACGCGGTGCATAAATGCTTTTGAATTTTCCGTCACTGGATGTGCCGACACCCTTGACAACTGCATAGATGCGGTCGCCGTCCCGTTCAGCATCTTCCAGACGTTTAAGCACGACCATTCCCATGCCTTCACCAATCATCACACCACCGGAATCCTCATCGAATGGTTTGGGATTATCGCCTTTAGTGAAAGCTGGCGTTTTGCTGAAACACATGTACATTAAGGGCGAATTGTCTGCATCAACACCGCCGGCAATCATCATTTCCGAGCGGTATTCCAACAAGTCGCTGATTGCCATTTTCATGGCACTGAATGAGCTGGCACAGGCAGCATCAACTGTACAGTTTGTACCACCGAGATTGAGGCGGTTGGCAATTCGTCCGGCAATTACATTTCCCAGCAGTCCAGGAAAGGAGTTTTCTTCCCAGCGGACATAAGCCTTTTTTATTTTTTCTATAATTTTTCCGGTATCACTTTCTGAGACACCGCTGCGCCGTAAAACTTTTTCCCAGATTGGATACTGCAGCCGTGAAGTCAGGGAACCCAGCAGTTTTAAACCTGAAGTCACTCCAAGTATCACACCTGTTGCATCCAGCACTTCATCACTTGTTTCTCCATAACCGGCATCTTTCATTGCAGATTTTGCAACGAGCAGTCCCAGCAGTTGAGTTACATCGGTGACCTCCAGAATGTTTGGTGGAATTCCAAACTCCATTGGATTAAAATCAATGTCCGGCAGGAAACCGCCGCGTCGGCAGTAGGTCTTGTCCGGTGCATCGGAGTCCATGTCGTAATAATCCTCAATATTCCAGCGTGATTTTGGGACATCAATGATGCTGTCAATTTTATTGATAATATTGTCCCAGTACTGATGTAAATTTGGGGCGTCAGGAAACAATGCAGACATGCCGACAATCGCGATTGGGCGGTTGTGCATTCTGGCATTCAGCATGTCTTGAGATTCGGTTTTGCGGGAAGTTTTGGCGGTCATTCTTGTTTTTGTTTCTGGTGACTTTCCGGTTTGTTCAAAGTTGTGTGGAGGCAGACCGTGTTTTGTCCCAGAATGTTAGCAAGCAGGAAGCAACATTGCAGGAGTTCTTTAACGTTCAAGCTTCATGCCGAAAACAAAGTAATAATAAATTGCGCAATCTCGTAATTATAGCGTAATTTAAATTGCTGTTGCAAGTTATTCCTGCTAAGCAGTAGCTTAAAATAGTGTTTGATTAAAAATATCTTGAAACTCTAAACAAAATCATTTAATTTTATTTAAGCAAACAAAGCTGATATTGTTCCCCAATAGCTCAGTTGGTAGAGCAGATGACTGTTAATCATCGGGTCGCTGGTTCGAGTCCGGCTTGGGGAGCCAGCTACTTAAGATCCTTTGGATTTTCCAGTCGCCGCCTGATCTCCGTCATTCTTGATTCCCTTTTTTTACTTTCATCAATTTATTTATCGTCAATGATGTCAATTTTAACGAGCATCAATTTTCAATAAACATCCAAAGCAAAAAAAAACCTCAATAGCATTGAGCCCATTTCATCATTAACTGATACAATCACTTTCACATACTCATTTAATACTATTCAGGCTCTAATGAATGTACAGCACTTCACTTTTTTCTGTCCACTATTATTCTAGCCAGCAAGGCTTGCCAACCGCTGGAATTATAAATGAGAGTCGAGCAGTAACCCTGTGATATTAGTTGATTCTGTAACTTTACAATATCAATTACTGCAGTCAAGAGTTGTACTGTAACCAACAGTAAAATTGTCTACATTTCCAAGAGAAAAAGAAGATCCGTCTTTGGAATAATATTTGAAAATTAAGTGGGACACAATACTTAATTTTTTTCTGCTAATGAATACATAATTTGGGGTACACGAAATATAATTCTAAAAAAATATTATCCATCATGTTCCAAAAATTCTGCTGGATTCCGGATCAAATTCGGAACGGATTAAAAACATTATTTAGCGTGACTGCCAGGATTCCAGCAGTTGTGCGGCTGCAGTTGTAGGCAGTATTTTTCCGGAACTGACTGCAGTTTCCAGTACAGGAATCAGGTCATGCAGAGCGGGATGTTTTTGGAAATCATTCAGTAATGCTTCCTCCACCAGTGACCAGAGCCATTTTCCGGTTTGTGCTTGTCGTTGTTCTAACCACTCACCAGACTTCTGAAGTGCGTTTTGGTAGTCGTTGACAGATTCCCAGATTGTATCCATCCCCCGTTTTTCCAGGGCACTGCTGCGTAAAATCTGTGGAGTCCAGCTGGTTTTGGCAGGAGAAAGCAGGTGCAGTGCCTTGCGGTATTCCGCTTGTGCAGTTATTGCCAGAGACTCCTGTATACCATCGGATTTATTGATTACAACCAGATCTGCCAGTTCCAGCACACCTTTTTTAATACCCTGCAGTTCATCACCGGCATTCGGCAGCATCAGCAGTAAAAACAGATCCACCATTGAAGCAACCAAAGTTTCAGACTGACCAACTCCAACTGTTTCGACAATAATAATATCGTAGCCTGCAGCTTCGCAAATCAAAACAGTTTCACGCGTTTTTCTGGCAACACCACCCAGCATTCCGGAAGAAGGAGAGGGGCGGATAAAAGCCTGAGGATGCAGTGCCAGTTCACTCATGCGTGTTTTATCACCCATGATGCTTCCACCTGTAATTGGACTGCTGGGATCAACAGCCAGCACGGCAACCCGTTTTCCCTGCTCAATTAAATACAATCCAAATGCTTCAATGAAAGTACTTTTTCCAACACCTGGTACTCCGGTTATGCCAATCCGCAGAGACTTACCTGCATGTGGTAATAACGACTCAAGCAGAGCCTGTCCCTGCTGCAGAGAATCAGGTCTGGTACTTTCCAGCAAAGTGATTGCTTTGGCAACTGCGCGGCGGTTTCCCTGAAGAATTTCTTCCAGATCAGGTACTGTATTTTGCTCCATTTTGCTGAGGTTTTAGCTATTTAAATTATTTTCAACTGCCGACAAGACCTCTCGTGCAGCCTGTGGAATCGGAGTACCTGGTCCAAAAATACAGGCAACTCCCAGCTTTTTCAAAAAATCATAATCCTGCGGAGGAATCACTCCTCCTGCAACAACCACGATATCAGCAGCATTCTCCTGACGCAAATTATTCATCAACTGTTCAATGAGAGTTTTGTGTCCTGCAGCCTGTGATGAAACTCCAATTACGTGCACATCGTTTTCGATTGACTGCTTAACCACTTCTTCTGGTGTTTGAAACAAGGGTCCAATGTCCACATCAAAACCGAGGTCCGCAAATGCTGTGGCAATCACTTTTGCGCCGCGGTCATGTCCGTCCTGTCCCATTTTGGCAACCATAATGCGCGGACGCCTCCCAGCTATTTTTGCAAATGAATTAACTTCTTGACGTACCGCTGCAATTTCCTGCTGGTCCGGAAATGCTCCTGCATAAACTCCTGAAATGGACTGAATCGGAGCCTTGTAGCGTCCCCATATTTTTTCCAGTGCTGCAGAAACTTCTCCGACAGTTGCCCGGACCCGCATGGCCTCGATTGAGAGGGCCAGTAAATTTTCCGTTTCGGATCCGTTTGTGGATTCTGCTGCCTGCGTCAGTGCCTGCAAAGCAGTTTCGACTTGGTGCTGATTCCTGTTTTTGCGGACTCTCTGCAAACGCTCTATTTGGGAATTGCGGACTGCAGTGTTGTCAATCTGACGAACTTCAACTGCCTCTGCTTCTTCTGCCCGATATTTATTGACGCCGACAATTACTTCTTCTCCCTGGTCAATCAGAGCCTGCCTCCGTGCTGCTGCAGCTTCAATTCTTTGCTTGGGCATCCCGGATTCAACTGCTTTTGTCATACCTCCCAGTTTTTCCACTTCAGCCAGCAGTTTTGTGGTTTCATCAATCAGTGAATTAGTCAACGATTCCATAAAATATGAACCGCCAAACGGATCAACAACGTGTGGGATTCCGGCTTCTTCCTGTAGAATCAACTGTGTATTCCGGGCCACTCGTGCAGAAGTTTCGGTGGGCAGACCAAGTGCTTCATCAAAAGCATTGGTGTGCAGAGACTGTGTTCCACCAAGTGTTGCAGCAAGGGCTTCGATGGTTGTCCGCACAATGTTGTTGTATGGATCCTGTTCTGTCAGGCTCCAGCCTGAAGTCTGGCAGTGAGTCCGTAACATCATGGATTGCGTTTTCTCAGGTCCAAAGGGTTGAATCATGTTGGCCCACAAATAACGTGCTGCACGTAATTTGGCAATTTCCATGAAAAAATTCATACCGATTCCAAAGAAAAAAGAAAGACGCGGTGCAAAACTGTCAATCGGCATTCCACGTTCCAAAGCGGCCCGCACATATTCCAGTCCGTCTGCTAAAGTAAAAGCCAGTTCCTGCACGGCTGTTGCTCCGGCTTCCTGAATGTGATAACCGCTGATACTGATCGAATTATAGCGCGGCATTTTTGCACTGGTGTGCTGGATGATATCTCCTATAATACGCATTGATGCAGACGGTGGATAAATGTAGGTGTTGCGGACCATGAATTCCTTGAGAATATCATTTTGAATTGTGCCGCTGAGTTGTTCCTGCTCAACTCCCTGTTCTTCTGCAGCCACAATATAGGCTGCCAAAACCGGCAAAACTGCGCCGTTCATGGTCATTGAAACTGACATTTGGTTGAGCGGAATTTGCTCAAACAGGATTTTCATATCTTCCACTGAATCAATGGCAACTCCTGCTTTGCCGACATCGCCCACGACCCGCGGATGATCGGAATCATAACCGCGGTGTGTTGCAAGATCAAAAGCCACGCTGAGCCCTTTTTGTCCGGCTGCTAAATTTTTACGGTAAAAGGCATTCGATTCTTCTGCAGTTGAAAATCCTGCATACTGCCGAATTGTCCAGGGACGTCCTGCATACATCGTCGAACGTGGGCCGCGGGTAAAGGGAAAGAAACCGGAAAGAGTTTCTTTGTAGCCGAATTTTTCCAGATCCTCTGCAGAATAAAAAGCTTTGATCTCAATCTCCTCCGGCGTTTCCCAATTAATTGAAGAAAGAGGTTTACCTTTTAATTCCTGTTCAGCCTGTTTTTCCCAGTCATCAATACCTGGGTTAGAATTATTTTTAGAATGTCTCATTATTTAATTGGAAGCAAAATTTATTTTTATGGAGCAGTACAGTTATTCTTTGCAACCTACAGTTTTGAGTAAGGTGTTGGTGGATGTTTGTGCATTTGTAATGGCCTTTGTATTGTCACCTGAAAGAGTTAGTTTTGCAGTGGATTCACCCAGTTTGGTGAGATAAGAAGTCAGAGAAGCGAGTGGGTCACAAACTGCGGTCCTAATTGCAGAAGGCAGCAGACCGCCAGCGGAAGCCCAGGTGCTTAATTCTATTAAAACTGCAGCCTGATCACTTTCACTGAGAGCATCAATTGCATTTTTCATGCGCGTACACTGCATTCCGTCTCTTTCTGAAGACCAGAGGTGACCGTCCATTGCAATGAGCATTACCTGTGCTTCACTGCCGTCTGCACCGCTAACAGCAGGACAGGTCAGGCCGCCCGCAGAACCGCTTGGGGCAGAGCTGGTACTGGTAGTTGCATTGTCATAAACAATTAACTGGTTTAACTGCATTGCAAATGCAATTGCAAAAGTGTCCAGGAATATTTCATCTGTACTCAAAGGTGAACTGTTATCACTCAGATAAGGATGCAGAAGCGCAGACGCACTATCGAGATTTGTTTTTGAATTTGTAATTGCAGTTGCACGTGTTGCTGCATCAGCAATTTTTGCCACACTCAACTGGAGAATATTCAAAATTGATGCTCCGGAAACATCATCTGTACCTAAACTCACTCCAGAAGGTGCAGTATAGGCTGTGGTTGATGTTCCGGATGATTTTAACAAATTTACGATATCGTAGCCAGCTATACCCATATATGCTGAAGCTTTATCTTTTCTTGAAGTACATACCGACAGTGCTTTGGTATAATTTCTGGCATCAAGTGCATTGTTGCAGGCACCTGTATCGGACTCACTTACCAGATCACCACAGGCAGAGAGAACAAGTAAAAGCAGAAGTAGTAATTTCCAAAGAGAAAGCTGCAGCAAAAATTTCATTTTTTTCTGTGCTTGAATTTGCATTGCTAAAATCCAAAATTTATTTGCAGGACACGTCGTTTATCAGGACGGTCTCCGATTTGTGCTCCGGTTTCAGTCTTGTAAATCGCATACTGAATATTGAGACCCCGAAAAAATATAAAGGGGTTCAGTTCAAATCCATAGCTGAAATAACCCTGGTTGAATCCTGCCCGGACTGCAATTGTACTGGCACCGGAATCAATGGGAAATATTCCAAATTCAGTGCCAATGTGCAGTCGCTTCCAGTAGCATTTTGAGCTTTTTTTAGCCTGACAGGTAGTATCATCTGCATGCTTCATTGTAATGTCGCGCAGATCAATTGCATAGAGCAACCTGACCGGACCCCATGAAGGCTGCCAGGAAAGGCCAGTACTGTATTCCGGAAATTGATCGGCCGGACTTGTCTCACCGTCTGCACGTTTGAACTTGAGCCCGCCAAGATTTTTAATAGCAAAGCCCCAGCTCATTTTTAAAGCAGATGCGGTTTCCAGCCGTTTTTGGAAACCAAAATTGAAAGTTTGTGCACGTTTAAGATCTGTAAGTTTGCAGCTGCCGAAGGAACTGCTGAGATTGGAGCTGGTCAAGATTGTACCGAGTGTGACAGAAGTTAATGGAATATCACAGCGCTCAATCGTTTCGATCCCTGCACCAACCAGCCAGCGTCCGCGTGCAACTGGAAGTGCAACTGCCATAGTTTGGATTCTGTCGAGTCGAAACCCAAAGTCGATTTCAATGGCAACAGGATTGCGGACTCCTAAATCAAACTGAGTTTCGAGGCCGCTGGCAATACCAAAAGTTAGCAGTTCACCAAAGGGCATGACCAAGTTTAAATCAACTAAACTTCGAAAATGTACACGTTTACCCATCAGTAATTCGACAGTATCTGCTGTTGCAGAGTCTCCGCTGAGTTTGGAAATGTCTTTGATCAGGTCGATGGAATCATTTGAAATCTCCCATAAAAAAGGAAAGCCGATCAGAATTGTATCAACACTTGCAAGACCTGCCGGATTATAGAAAAGAGCGTTTTCGTCAAAACTAAGACCAATTCCCGTATTTCCCATGCCTAAATTACGAATGCCCTGTCCTGGACGCCGCAGCTCTCCTGTCTGAGCCTGCAGAGAACAGACTCCACTGAAGAACACTATTATTAGTGCGACAAAAAAGCTGAGAATATGGTAGCGTAAAAGTAGCATTGAAGACAAAATACGATTGTTTCAGCAAGCAATATTCGAGATAAAAAAATGTTGCTGTGGTTGATGCACCCTCTGTGCAAATTGTTCCCTGCTTAGTTCAGGTCAGCCGCTATCGTGACTTTGTTGCTTAATTTATTTCATTTTATCACTTTTTTCAATTTTATATGTCTAAACTATTTGCAGTAGATTCGATGGCAGTGCTTTACCGCGGTTATTTTGCCATGATCCGGACTCCGCTGATCAATTCAAAAGGTTTGAATACAAGTGGAATCAGGGCTTTTTTGATGCAGCTGGTCAAAATTATTGAAGAAGAAAAGCCGGATTATCTGGCAGTGACTTCTGATTCTACGGAGCCAACTTTTCGTCATAAGAGATTTCCTGATTATAAAGCGACCCGAGAAAAAATGCCGGAAGATCTGGTTGAGCAGCTGCCGTATTTGCCAAGATTGGTGGAAGCACTTAATTTGCCCTATCTGATTTTACCAGGATTTGAAGCAGATGATATTGTTGGAACGTTGATGAGACTCTGCGGAGAAGCTGAAATTGAGGGTGTTATGGTTACCAGTGACAAAGATTACATGCAGTTGGTAACAGAAAAAATAGTGATGTTGAATCACCGCAACGAGCGTCTTGGAATTCCGGGTGTATTTGAAAAATTTGGCTGTGCTCCGGAACAGGTGATTGAAATGCTGGGACTGATGGGTGACTCTTCAGACAACATTCCTGGTGTACGTGGAGTTGGTGAAAAAACTGCAATGAAGCTGATTGCAGAATACGGCAACATCGAAACGGTCTACGAAAATCTGGAAAATGTTAGTGGAAAAAGTCTCAAAGAAAAACTGGCTGCAGGTCATGACAGTGCTCTTTTGTCCAGAGAACTGGCTACCATTGACTGCCGTGTACCGTTGGCATTCACTCTTGAAGATGTTCATCTTGGTGAAACTGATTTGTATGACAATCCACAGTTATTTGCCCTGCTGGAGGAACTGGAGTTCAACACACTGCTCAACCGTCTGCACAGGAAGAAGGCTGCAGGAAACCTGAAACGGCATGAAGAAACGCAGGATAAATCGAATGTTGTAAAGGATAAAGAAGAGGAATACCAATCTGCAGCAGAAACGGAAAAGGTCAGCAGTGTTTTGGAGTTGGAATGTTCAATTATTGAAACACCACAACAGTTTCAAAAATACCTGCAGAATATTCCGCAGGGAGAGCCTCTGGCACTTGCTCTCAAAACATCGGGGCAGCATCAGCTGGATTTGCAGCTTTTGGGACTGGCAATTTGTGCAGAACCGGAGAACAGCATTTTTCTTGATTTCAGTCAGCCGGATTCACAGTCAACAGAGTTGTTTGCTGAAGTAAAAAAAATGCTGGAGTCTGCTGCAAATCCAAAGATCTTTCACGGTTTAAAAAAAACAATACAGCTTTTTTCAAAGCTCGGCTTTGAAATGCAGGGAACGGTTTCAGATGTTATGCTGGCTGCACACATGACAGATCCTCTGCTCAGGCGCTACGAACTAGATTATCTTCTGGGCCGCAAGTTGAATTTACAGCGTAAAACAAAAGATACTGAGCAGTCACTGCCTGCAGAGAGTCAACTTTCAATGTTTGAGGAGCCGGATCAAGACGATCATCCTCAGTTTTGCGAAGATGCTGCAATTATCCTGCGTCTGCAGCTGCTGCTTGCCGCACAACTTAAACAAACCGGAATGGAGGGTGCTTTTCAGAATATTGAAATTCCGCTGGCGACTACTTTGGCTAAGCTGGAACTGGCTGGAGTCAGGCTGGATGTTGCTGGTCTGGGAAAAATTGCACTTGAATTTGAAGGCCGCCTGCAGGAATTGCGGCAAAAAATAGTTGAACAGGCCGGTGAAGAGTTTAATCCGAATTCCGTAATTGAACTGCAGAATATAATTTATGAAAAACTGCGTCTGCATGAAAAATTTAAGGTCAAGCCCAAAAAAATAAAGCTGGGCAACCGCATGTCGACCGACGAGGAAACTTTAGAAAAATTAGCCGAAGATGAACTGCCGCGAACTATTTTGAGTTACCGTACACTTAATAAACTTAAAAACACCTATGTTGATCAGCTGCCAACTTATGTTCATGCAGACAGCGGTTGTATCCATTCCACTTTTCAGCAAACCGGAACGGCAACCGGACGTCTTTCTTCAGAGAATCCAAATCTGCAGAATATTCCGGTCCGCAGTAGTGAAGGACGCCGCATTCGCCGGGCCTTTATTGCTTCCGGCAGCGAAAAAATACTGATTTCTGCAGACTACAGTCAGATCGAGTTGCGGGTTGTGGCCCATTATTCGAAGGATCCAACCTTCATGGATGCCTACCGCCGCAACCTGGATATTCATGCACTCACTGCTGCTGCAATTTTCAAGGTTGCGGAAGCAGAGGTGACTCGTGAAATGCGCTCCCGTGCCAAAGAAGTCAATTTCGGCCTGATTTACCGGATGGGTCCGGAACGGCTTTCAATTGTAACTAAAACCACAAAAGCAGAAGCAAAAGAATTTATAGAACGTTATTTTCAGAAATACAGTACCATTCATGCCCTGCAGGAACGATTTCTGGCAGAGGCCCGTAAAGAAGGTTTTTCAGAAACTATTTTTGGCAGGAGACGCTACCTGCCTGAGATTAACACGAGGGGACTGCTCAAGCGGATGGCGGAGGGAGCTGCAGTAAATACTCCCATCCAGGGTTCTGCGGCAGAAATCATCAAGCTGGCCATGATTGCAGTTGACCGGCGGCTTAGTGAAAAGAAAATGCAGTCCAAAATGATCCTGACAGTTCATGATGAACTGGTCTTTGATGCACTCAAAGAAGAGGAAGATGAACTATGTGAAATGCTGAAGGAAACCATGGAAAATGTTGTTGCCCTCGAGGTGCCGTTGTTGATTGAAATTGGTAAAGGCAATAACTGGTTGGATGCACACTGACTTCTGCTGCAGCTTATGCTGGACTTCTCTGCTGCTTTAGTGCAGAATTCAGACAAAACACTTTTGAAAAAAAACGAGCTTTGTTACAATAAATACGGTTTACAATAATTATGCAATATAACAGGAGATAATCATGGTTACAGCATTGGTTCTTTTAAATATAGAACGTCAGCAAATGAAAGAAGTTTCGCAAAAATTAGTTGATATGCAGGAAGTTTCCGAAGTCTATTCAGTGGCCGGACGCTACGATTTGGTGGCGATTGTCCGAGTCAAAACCAATGAGCAGATTGCAGATACAATTGCCGGAAAATTTGGTGAACTGAATGGTATAACTGCAACAGAAACTTTGATTGCCTTCAATACTTTTTCGCGTCACGATTTGGAACACATGTTTTCCATTGGAGAGTGAGAACTTGTGTCTGACTCAACAATGAAGCAGAGCATTAAAGTCCGGGATGCAATTTCCCGGATGAGTTATTACGATCCTCCACTTGAGAATCGAAATCCTGAAGAGCATTTGCTGATGGATTTTAACGAATCTCCCCTGCCGCCTCATCCAGCTGCTGTTAAAAAAATTGCAGAATTTCTCAGTAAACGAGTGCATTCATATCCAGTTTATGGTGACTTTCTGGAAAAACTTGCTGACTATGCCGGAGTCAATGCAGAAAATTTGCTGCTTACAAACGGTTCCGATCAGGCAATTGACGTCATTTTACGCAGTTTGCTGGAAAGCGGAGACGAACTGACAATGGTACAGCCTGGTTTTGCAATGTTCAGACAGATTGCAGGAACGTTAGGCTGCTCTGTAGTTGGACCACAATTTCCTGCAGATTTTCAATTTCCTTTGGCAGAGTTAAAAGCATCGGTTAACGAAAAAACCCGTTTAATTGTAGTTATTAACCCAAACAATCCCACTGGAACAGCAGTCTCCCGGGAGCAGATAGAGGACTTGCTGAAGACATTTCCGGACATTCCGGTATTGATTGATGAGGCCTATTTCGAATTTACCGGAAAATCCAGTGTGCCCCTGCTGGTAAGTTATCCAAACTTAATCATCATCCGCACTTTTTCCAAAGCACTGGCATTGCCGAGCTTACGCTTGGGCTACGTAATTGCTGCTGCAGATTATATTGTCCAGCTGCAGAAAATACGCGGACCGTATGATGTGAATCTGGTTGCAGTATTGGCAGCACGTGAACAATTACTGCATCCTGAACATTGGCAGAGTGTGGTCAGGCATTTGATGGAAGAAAGCAAACCTGCACTGGAAAAGTATTTTGATGAACAGCAGGTTAAGTATTATGCAAGTGCAGCCAATTTTATGCTGGTTGAGCCGGAAAATGTTGCAGAAGCAACTGCATATTTAAAGGAATATAAAATTCTGGTCAGGCCCATGAGCTCTCCGATTGCCCACACTTTTCGTATGAGTCTCAGAATGCTGCCCGATATGCTGCGCTTTATGGAAGTTTACAGCAGCTATTTAAAGACTTGAAGAATGCCGACGTCAAGTGGTGAGATAATTGCATTAATCCGGACTCAAGATAATCTCACAGGAGACCGTTGCTCCCCAAGGAAGGGTAAAAACTGCCAAGGATGACAAAAAATTCACAATGGTCTCCAGTGTGCCTGCATAAAAGCCGGAATATCTTTTTCAGCTTATAAATCCTTGTCTGACTGCTCACGTATCAATTCCTGCTCAGAAGTACCTCAATACCACCGGATCCTATATTCCGTAAGTTGTTTACAGAAAAAAAACGTGAGTTGAAGGTTATTTCTGCAAACAGTTAATTTGAAACAGTAAAAACTTTTTCAAGCTGTTTTAGTCCATTGAGGATGGACGGCATTTCTGCAGGAATATTCTTTAAATCAAGTGTGTTTTCCGGAATATAACTTAAATCGGTATTTTGTTCACAAAGCCACTCAATCAGTTTTTCATGATTAAGTTTAGCTGCATCTTTGACTTGAATCCTCAAACGGCTGCGGTCGTGTTCAATTTTCTCAACTCCATGCAGTTGTCCCCACAACCGAACCTCCGCATTCCTGAAGATGTTCAGCACAGATTCAGGCAGCATTCCAAAACGGTTTTCGACACCGTTGCGGAAATCCCACAGGCTTTCTCTTGTCGGCAGTGTCCCGACTGACTTGTAAAGTGAGAGTCGCTGACTTGTACTGCGAATATAGGATTCCGGAATTGCCTGCTCAATATGGTCCAGGCGAAGTTGGATATCCTCCGGTAACAATCCGGATTCAGTCTGCAGCAGTTTTTTAACTGCACGTTCCACCATCTGCGTATATAGTTCCAAACCTACACTGGCTATTTGACCTGATTGCTCTGAACCCAGTAAATTTCCTGCACCCCGAATTTCCAGATCCCTGGAAGCAACTTTGAAGCCTGCGCCAAGATCGTTGAGATCCTGCAGCACCTGCAGTCGTTCATGTGCAATCCCACTCAGTATCCTTTCTGCAGGAACAAGTAAATAGGCGTAGGCCTGTACGTTGCTGCGACCAACTCTTCCGCGTAGTTGGTAGAGTTGAGAAAGTCCGAAATTCTGTGCATTATCGATGATGATCGTGTTGGCTTTTGGAATATCCAGTCCGGATTCAATGATGGTCGTTGAGAGTAAAAGATCGAAACGTCCTTCAATAAAATCCAGCATTACTTTTTCAAGTTCCTGCTCCCGCATTTGTCCGTGTCCAATTGCAATGCTGATATTGGGCAGGATAGTTTTTAAAAATTGTCCATATTCATAAATCGACTCAACCCTGTTATGTACCACAAAAACCTGCCCGCCGCGGCGTATTTCTCGACTGACTGCTTCCTGAATAATATAATTATTGACCGGCAGTAGGCGGGTGCGTACTGCTCTGCGGTCTGCAGGTGGAGTGTTTACCAGACTTAAATCACGAATTCCCATCATCGACATGTGCAGAGTTCGTGGAATTGGTGTGGCAGAAAGTGTGAGTACATCAACTGCTGCTCTAAAACGTTTAATTTTTTCTTTATGTTTGACTCCAAAGCGCTGTTCTTCATCCACAACAAGCAGGCCTAAATCTTTGAACTTAACATCGGCAGAAAGCAGGCGGTGTGTACCGATGATGATATCTATTTTACCAGCACTGAGACGTTTGAGAATCTCTTTTTGTTCAGTTGCAGATCGAAAGCGGCTGATGACTTCAATGATAAACGGTGTGTCCTCAAAGCGTTTACTAAATGTTTCATAGTGCTGCTGCGCAAGTATTGTGGTAGGTACCAGAATTACCACCTGTTTTTCCTCTTGAACTGCTTTGAAGGCAGCACGCATGGCTATTTCAGTTTTGCCAAAACCGACATCACCGCAGACCAGTCGATCCATCGGCATTTTGCTCTCCATGTCTTCTTTGACAGAGCTGATTACTTCAAGCTGATCCGGAGTTTCTTCAAAGGGAAAGCGCAACTCAAATTCCTGCATTTCGTGATCATCTGCAGCAAAGGCAAAACCTTTACTGGCTTTTCGCTGCGCATATATTTCTGCCAGTTCTTCTGCAATATCCTCAACTGCACTGGCCACTTTCCGCCGTGTTTTTTTCCAGGCTTTCTCACCAAGTTTACTCAGTTTTGGAGCAGTTCCGTCAGCATTAACATATTTTTGCACAAGATGAAATTTACCCACAGGAACATATACTTTTTCATCACGTGCATAAATCAGTTGCATAAACTCATTTTGACTTCCGCCCGCAGAAATTTTCTGTAAACCCTGATAACGTCCGATTCCATAATCCAAATGAACAACATGATCTCCTTCACGCAAATCATCCAGACTGCCTGCAGCCTGCTGAATTTGAGTGCGCTGCAAACGTCGACTCCTGGTTTTCTCGCCAAAAACTTCTTCTTCAGTCAACAAAATAAAGCGGATCTGACCTGCTGCATCAAGTTTGCGGAAACCTGCAGAAATATTTCCGCTCAAAATTGGAATTGGGCTGCTAGAAACAACTGAGCGGTTTTCCATCCACTCCAGCCAGGGACAGGATTCCGGAGTCAACTGACTACCGGCTACTTTAGTTTCCAAACCAAGATCTTCCAGCAATTGCTGAAAATTATCTGCATGTGTCTGGTTTTTTGCACTGAGCAAAATTGGCACTCCGTCTCTGTGCCAGTTCTGTAGCAACTGTATCATGTGTCCAACTGCAGAAGTTGCTTTTGAGTTTTCAAAACCCTGACGTAAAGCCAGATTGTCGGCAAAATGAAACTGATGAGCCTGGCCTTTTGTCTGTTTTTGATTTGATTTGGAATTTAAAAAAACCTGTGCCGATTTGTTCAGTGTAGTTCCAAGTTCACGGTGAGTTAAAAATAAGACCTCAGGAGAAAGAGAAAGTTTATTTTGCTGAAGACTAAGTTCGTACTCCATAAAAACTTCCTGATAAAAATGCTCTGCACGTTGTTCAACATTTTTTTCTTCATTGATTACCAGCAGGTATTCTTCAGGTAAGTAATCAAAGAGTGTATTCAGTCTGGGATAGTAGAGTGGAGCAAGAGATTCAATTCCGGGAAAGCTTTCACTTTTACGCAAACTTTCATTTAAACGGGCCAGTACTTCCGGTGAACAGTCTTTGCGGTAGTCAGGCAGGGTTTGACGGGCGTAGTGGATGGTTTCAGGATTAAAAATAATTTCGCTTCCCGGCAGGATTTTTAATGCAGACAGTTCCGGCTCAACTGTACGCTGAGATTGGATATCAAAGGGTTTGAGGTACAGGAGTTCATTTTTGTCTGAAAACTCCATTCTGACAGGTTTTTCCAGATTGAGTGGAAAAACATCCAGAATCCCGCCATGCGTACTGAATTCACCCTGATCTTCAACAACATCAACTTGAGAGTAGCCTGCATACAATAATTTTTGCCGAATCTCTTCTGTACTGCAGACGGATTCTCTGCTGAGTGAAGTAGTATTTTTTTGAAAAGTGGTTTGCGGCATGAACCGCTGCATTAATCCATTTGGAGTTGTGACAAGGATTTTTAATTCTCCACTGAGCAGTGCATCAAGTGTTTGAAAACGTTGCGCCACCAAGCCTTTGTGAGGTGAAAAATTGTCATAAGGCAGCACATCCCAAAATGGAAAAAAATGCACTCCTTTTTTTCCACAAAAATAATAGAGGTCATTCAGTAGAACTTCTGCAACATCAAAAGATTCACAGACAATAATCAGCGGTCTCCCTTTTTCTGCACTCTGCTGCTGTGTTTGACTGAGCAGGGCAAGTACAAGTGCCTTACTGGAACCGGCAAGACTCTGCAGTTCAAGAGGGTAGTGGTCTACGCAGATATTTTTGAGAATATTTTTAAGAGATACTGACATTATTTTGTTGAATTACCTGGGCTCAGTCAAGTATCAAGTCTGGCTGAGGATATCTAGAATTACGACGTATACTACAGGATATTCAACATCTTCGTTTATGATCCTGACAATTTCGTAGGCTACATTATCATAAACAAATTGCCTTTCCTCAGCAAGAAGATCTTCTTCAAAATCAATTTGAACCACGTCTTGCTCTCCCAGCAAACCATGGATATTGATTATGACGGTGGCAGGATTTGTGTCAGTCATCTGTTTTGTTCAAGAAGATTTGCTAAGTTCAATTATTTTTGAAACTTTAATGAGTTTTTTTTATGACCACTGAGTATTGACAGACAAAGAAAATGTCAGCAGTTTTTCGAGCGGGACGGTACTGAGGTATATCTTAGAATGTGAGCACCGAACTTAAGACTGATCACTAAATGGTACAGCTTCTTGAAACTTAGGTTATGTTTAGCTGTGAATCAAGTTTAAACTCCATATCCTGTTAAAAACAGCATATTTTAACCGTACTGCTCCCAAGATAAAACTCCAGGCATCAGTGCAGGAAAGATTTTTTTGAATGTATTGGTTCATAAAATTTCACGGTCTCTGTTTTCGCTAAAGCTTGAGTTTCAGGATTGGGGTTGCCATAATTCTAGGATAACTTTTTTGTTTGTCTCTGTGAAAAGGAGGTACGAACTGAAACAATAAATAAAAAAATTAATGAGTAAATCTGCCAAAGCTCCAATTTTTACGTCTGTAGAAAAAAGGGGTATTTATAGTTTGAGCGGAGTCCTTTTTTTCAGGATGTTCAGCATATTTCTGCTTTTGCCGGTTTTCAGTGTACTGGCAATGGATTTGGAAGATGCAACCCCGTTTTTAATTGGAGCAGCATTTGGTGCATATGGTTTGACACAGGGTCTTCTTCAACTACCATTCGGAATGTGGGGTGACCGTGTTGGTCGAAAAAAAGTAATTGTCATAGGTTTGAGCCTTTTTATAATCGGCAATCTGATGGCTGCTTTTTCAGATTCAATTTACTGGATGATTGCAGCACGTTTTCTTCAGGGAACTGGAGCAATCAGTTCAACTGTATTTGCTTTGGTTGCAGACCTGACCCGACCTGAAGTCAGGACACGAGCCAATGCAGCAATGGGTGTCAGCATCGGGATTGCCTTTGGCGTGGCCTTTGGTTTAGCTCCTTTTCTGGGTGAGTGGCTGGGACTGCACGGTATGTTTGTGATGATCTCAATTTTATCGGCAGTTAGTATGATCTTAATCCTGACTACAGTACCTGAGCCTGAAGCTACTCAACTGCTGCCGGAGCATTCTTCTTTTTGGAGCATGGTTAAAATTGTCTGGAATGTACCGTCATTACGTACAATCAGCTGGGGCGGTTTTGTTTGCGGAGCTGGCCTGTCATCAACTTTTTATCTGATTCCAATGATCCTGGTCCAGCATGGTTTTGAACGTGCAGAAATGTGGAAAATATATTTGCCAATGATGTTGGCCGGTGCACTGTCGATGGTGCTGGCTGCAGTTTTTGCGGAGGTTCGCAACCGTTTTCGTGAAGTAATGCTTTTTGGTATCGTGCTGCTGCTGGCTTCTTTGCTCTTTATGGGATTGGGACAGGATCAGGACAGTCTTTTGTGGTTTGTAGTTGCTCTCTATCTCTTTTTCATGGGTTTCAACGTTTTTGAACCAATTTTTCCTTCGCTGGTAACCCGTAGTACAACTGCTGATACAAAAGGTACTGCGATGGGAGTTTACAATTTTTCACAGTTTTTTGGTCATTTTGCCGGTGCAACACTTGCCGGTGCACTTTATCTGCATCACTTTTACTCTTTTTTACTGTTGCTGGCACTGGCAGAAGTATTGTTTTTCTACTTAACTTACTCATTTCAAAATCCTGAAAAAAGAAAAAAGTAAATTTAAGACCTGAAAAATTTCTGCAACAGCGTTTTTAGGCTGAAGAATTGCTTAATAACGGAAATGCTGATGCACTTTATAGAACCCTGAAATAAAAATCAATAAAATGTCTGTTCAACTTAAACCTGTAATTGTCCCTCTGCTGCCGATGAGAGAGGAAATTGTATTTCCCGGTGCAACTGTGCCATTTTTTGTTGGACGTCAGGCATCGATGGATGCTTTGGATCGTGCACTTGAAGGTGATCGTGGAATATTTGTGGTAAGCCAACGGGATTCTGCAATAGAAAATCCGCAGGAAAACGATTTGTTTGAAATTGGAGTGCTGGGCAAGGTGCTGCAGGTGATGCGCTTACCGAATGGTACAGTAAAAGCACTTTTTGAGGGTAGTCAAAGAGGAAAACTGCTGGCCACAAAATTGGCAGATAAAGAGTATCTGGCCCAGGTTCAGCCGGTTGACGAAAGTGCTTTTGAAATTGATCAGGAAAAGCTGAAGAATAAGGTTGATGAGGCACGGGAACTATTTAAGAAAAATGCTGATCAAGGCAAAATAAAGTTGAATAAAGATGCCCTGGAATCACTGGAACAGGTGGAGACTGCAGCTGTCAGTGACCGTATTATTTCCATGCTGGAAATTCCACGGGAGCAAAAACAGCAGTTTTTAGAAAAATTGAATCCCGAAATACGTCTGCAGGAACTATTGAATGTCTTGAAAGATGAAATGAAAACAGTTCAACTTGAAGAAAAGTTGAAGAAAGAGGCAACCGATCAGTTCAGTGATACAAAAAAAGAGGACTTCCTGCAGGACCAATTGCGGAATATCCAAAAAGAGCTGGGTCAGATGGATGATCCAAAAGCTGAAATGGATGACTTGAGCAAACAGGTTGCAGAAGCAGGTATGCCGAAAGAAGTAGAAACTGAAGCCAGGAAAGAATTGAAAAAACTGAGCATGATGTCTCCCATGTCTTCAGAGGCCAATGTTGTACGCAATTATTTGGAGTGGTTGATTTCTATGCCCTGGCAGATTCGGACAGAAGACAATTTTGACCTTGAACAGGCAGAGCAGATTCTGGATGAAGATCATTATGGCTTGGAGAAAGTCAAGGAACGTATTGTTGAATATATTGCAGTTGCCTCACTCAAAGGCAAATTAAAAGGACCTATTCTTTGTTTGACAGGACCTCCGGGTGTCGGCAAAACATCACTGGCAAAATCTATTGCAAGAGCCTTGGGACGTAATTTTGTACGTATCAGTTTGGGAGGAGTCAGAGACGAGGCTGAAATTCGCGGTCACCGCCGCACCTACATTGGTGCCATGCCGGGAAAAATTATTCAGTCTGTTAAAAAAGCCAAAAGTAAAAATCCGGTTTTGCTGATAGATGAAATTGACAAGTTGTATCAAAGCAATATCAGTGATCCTTCTGCAGCCATGCTGGAGGTGCTTGATCCGGAACAAAACGACACTTTTGTTGATCACTATCTGGATGTTGAGTATAGTTTAGCAGATATTCTCTTCATCTGTACGGCAAACAGTATCCAAAATATTACCGGACCTCTGCTGGACAGGATGGAGGTCATTCATTTATCCGGCTACACAGAATTGGAAAAACAACACATTGCCACAAAATTTCTCACTCCGCGTCAGTGTAAATTTCATGGGCTGGAAGATAAACAGCTGCGCTTTAGAAAATCTGCAATTGAAGAAATAACTCAGGGTTATACGCGAGAAGCAGGTGTTCGAAATCTGGAGCGGGAAATTGGTAAAGTCTGCAGAAAAGTGGTAACCCGTCTGGTACGTTCTAAAGACAAAAAAGCAACTGTTGTAACACCAAAACTAGTGCATGATCTGCTTGGGGTACCACAGTTTCAGCATGACATGCGTGAAGAAAAAAATGAGGTTGGCGTTTCCATGGGCTTAGGTGTCACATCAATGGGCGGAGAATTGCTGCTGATTGAAGTGGGTTTAATGTCCGGCTCAGGAAAAGTCGTACTAACCGGAAAGCTGGGTGATGTCATGCAGGAATCTGCAAAAGCAGCTTTTTCTTATGTACGCAGTAATGCAGAATATCTGGGCATTGATCAGGTTGTCTTTGCAAAAACAGACCTGCATGTTCATCTTCCTGAGGGAGCAACTCCCAAGGATGGACCTTCTGCAGGACTTCCTTTGATGATGGCAATCATCAGCAGTTTCACCAAGATTGCAGTCAAGCATGATGTTGCAATGACTGGTGAAATTACACTGCGTGGACATGTTACAGAAATTGGTGGTTTGAAAGAAAAACTAATTGCTGCCAAACGTGGTCTGATAAAAACAGTTCTTATTCCTGAAGAAAACCTGAAAGACCTGGTTGAAATATCGGATGAAATTCAAAAAGGTTTGGCAATTAAGGCTGTAAAAAATGTTAAAGAAGCACTGGCTCTGGCCCTTGAAGTTCATCCAAATTTTGCAAAGGAACAGCAGGATATTGTTCCGGATATTTCCTGGACTAATGCTGCAGACGCTCAGCCTGCAGCCTGAATTGTTAAAATTACAAACACAAAAAACATCACAAATTAATTTAAAGTAATTAATGAAAAAATTAGACATCAATTCTGAACTTTATAAAATCAGGCATTCGCTGGCCCATGTTCTTGCACAGGCAGTCTTGGAAATACGACCGGATGCCAAACTTGGATTTGGCCCGCCAATCGATTCCGGCTTTTATTATGATTTTGATTTGACTGAACCCTTGAGTCCGGAAGACTTGCCGAAACTCGAAAAACGGATGCGCCATATCATCAAAACAGGACAGGTTTTTGAGCGGGAAGAGTTGGGAGCAGATGAAATGATGAAACTCCTGAGCAAAGAAAATCAGGCTTATAAGATTGAACAGGTTGAAGATCTGACTGCACAAAATGAAACGCTAAGTCTTTATCGCAATGGTCCCTTCTGGGATTTGTGCGAGGGTCCACATGTGGAATCAACACGTAATATTCCCAAGAACTGTTTCTCCCTTGATTCATTGGCTGGAGCCTATTGGAAGGGTTCTGAGAAAAACAATATGATGCAAAGGGTATACGGACTTGCTTTTGAGACAGGTGACGAACTCAAGCAGTTTAAAGAAAAGCGCCGTTTGGCAATGGAACGGGACCATCGCAAACTGAACAGTAAACATCATTATTTTTCCATCAGTGAAGAGGTAGGAAAAGGATTGCCGCTGTGGCTGCCGAATGGCACAGTGATTCGTGATGAATTGGAAAAACTGGCCAAGGAAACAGAATTTTTAGCTGGTTACAAACGTGTATCTACACCGCATATTACCAGAGAAGATTTATTTCATACCTCCGGACATCTTCCTTATTATGAGGACAGTATGTTTCCGCCGATGGAAATGGACGGTGAACGTTTGTTTCTCAAACCAATGAACTGTCCGCACCATCACATGATTTATAAAGCTGAACCACGGAGTTATCGTGATTTACCTTTACGGCTGGCAGAATATGGAACATGTTATCGTTATGAACAGTCTGGAGAATTGGCAGGATTATTGAGGGTACGCTGCATGACAATGAATGATGCCCATATTTACTGCACACCTGAACAGGCAAAAGCAGAGTTCATCAAAGTCATGAATCTCCACACAAAATATTATCAGCTTTTTGGTCTCAGTGATTTCTGGATGCGTCTTTCACTTGCAGAGCAAGATGCAGGAAAGTTTGTTGATGAACCGGAACTCTGGCAAAAAGCGGAAAAGCTGGTGACAGAAGCCATGGATGAAGTAGGGATTCCCTATGAAGCAGTTCGCGGAGAAGCTGCTTTTTATGGACCAAAAATAGATTTTCAAGTAACAAACGTGATTGGAAGAGAAGAAACTGCATCGACTAATCAGCTTGATTTGGTGATGGGTAAACGCTTCGGATTAACATACATTGCCAGTGACAATGAAGAACACACACCAATAATAATTCATCGTGCACCACTGGGAACACACGAACGTTTTGTGGCTTTTTTAATTGAACATTATGGTGGCGCATTTCCTACCTGGCTGGCACCGGTACAGGTACGAGTAATTCCTGTTGCGCCTGCATTCAATGAATATGCACACAATTTGAACGACAGTTTATACAGTTCATTTGTTCGCTCAGAACTGGATGATTCACATGACTCTTTCAGTAAAAAAATCAGGTCTGCAGCCATTGCCAAAATTCCAAACCTGCTGATTGTAGGAGAAAGTGAGCAGGCTGCACAATCAGTAACCTGGCAGCGCTATGCCAGTAAAGAACGTGAGACTTTAGACTTTGCTGCATTTACAGCACTTTTACAGGAAGAAATTCTAAAACGCCGGGACTGGCGTACTTCTGATTAGAAACAAATTCTGATCAGTAATAAGATTGTATTCAGAATTGAATAACTCATGGCAGATGAAAAACCAGAAGAATTAGTAGAAGAGCTTCCGGAAAATTTTGCTTCGCAGATTGCCAGAGATGTAATGGTAATCTTCCAGAAGCAGATGGATCCTGAAACTGCTGCTGCAGACTCTTCTGCTTATATTTGGGAAAATGCAGGAACTCCGCAGAAGGTTGCAGGTTTTATAGATGCAACTGAGATTTGGTTGGAATCTCAGACAGTTGGAGACAAGTTTGCGGCCTTGAGTTGGTTGGGGCTTTTCAACCAGAGTGTCAACAATGAGGATTATGACACATTCATTCACATGATGATTGATTCAATGATCATGGGTTATTATGGTCTTGAAAAGGAGGACATAGAATTTAAAGAAAAAAAATATTCTTCTTATACTGCACTATTCGGCAACACAATGATACGGATGGTTGAACTGAATGCGTCAAATGGTGAAATTGCGGCAAAATTGTTTTCAATTTTAATTCGTAATGAAATGAAATTGGAGGAAAAGTCAAAGATTGCAGAAGAAGAAACCGGAAGCGCTCTTATTCCTTCTGATATGCAGGAGTTGTTTGATGACATAATATCTTATATTGGTGAACGCGGAGCTTTTAAAGCAAGTGCCATGGGAGGAGGAGAAGAAGATAATCCAAACGAACACATTGAGGTTTTATCTGAACGGTTGCGTGCCACCCGCCGTTTTGTGATGCAGGAAGTTATTAATGATCGTGCACTTGAAAAAAGGAAACAGCTGGAGCTGGAGCTGGAAAATCAGCTGGCATCGGCTGAGGAAATAGTGATGGTATCACCGCAGTTTACAGATGGAATGGCATTTTTTGTTCAGGAAAAACGCTTTAATTTTAAGTATCTTGCAGTTGAAAAAATCAGGATGACTCTTCAATTGTTGGGTTCCATCACCGGTGCAGTTTATTTCCTGATCGGTTTCATGGGGGTTTGGGGTGTTAACTGGATTGACGGCTTAGTAGTTTGTGTTATCATGCTGATATTTGTACGTATTATTGCATCCAGAAAACAATTTCAATTTTTTTATCCTACAGATATCAGCAAAGAACTACAGGAGTGTTCAACTGCATTTATCACTGTGATGCGTAACATGTCACAGGAACAGCTCGAGCATTTTCTGGTGCGCCAGATTAAGTTGGAGCGTAACCAGAAGTATTTATCTATGGTTCCGGAATATGTCAAATATCTTTATGCCATCATGCCTGACCGGAAAAGTATGATGATTACTGTCGATGAACTTTCTGAGTTAGTAGAAAATTCAGAAATTGAAGTTGCGAAACAACTCCGTGGTCAATAAAAACATGGCAAGTCTGCGCATTTCCACAATCAATAAAAAACTACTCAATCAAACTCTAACTCTAAACGGCTGGGTGCGTACCCGCCGCGGTTCTAAAGGGATTTCATTTATTCAGCTCTATGACGGTTCAAACCAGGACGGAATCCAGGCTGTTGCAGATCAGGAACTGGAAAATTATGCTGAAATTTCAAAACTGACAACCGGAGCTTCAGTTAGTATTCGGGGCCGGTTAGTAGAGTCACCTGCCAAGGGACAGGCTTTTGAAATACAGGCAGAAGAGGTCAAGATCATTGGTACTTCTTCCGGAGAGCAGTATCCACTGCAGAAAAAGGGACATACACTAGAATTTCTCCGTGAAATTGCACATCTGCGACCACGGACAAATACACTTGGTGCAGTTTTTCGGATTCGCAACACACTCTCCTGGGCTATCCACAGTTTTTTTCAGGAACGAAATTTTCTCTATGTTCAGACTCCAATCATCACTGCAAATGATGCAGAAGGTGCAGGCGAAATGTTTCATGTGACTGCACTTGAACTGGAAAGTTTACCACGTAATGCTCAGGGAAAAGTTGATTATGAAAAAGATTTTTTTGGTACAGATGTAAGTCTGACTGTTTCCGGCCAGTTGGGTGCAGAGGTTTTTGCCCTGGCTTTCACTGATGTTTATACATTTGGTCCAACCTTCCGTGCAGAAAATTCCAACACTTCGCGGCATCTGGCTGAATTCTGGATGATTGAACCGGAAATGGCTTTTACTGATTTGCAGCAGATGCTTGTGTTGACAGAGGAGTTTCTGAAATATGTAATTGGTGTCTGTCTGGAACGTCATGAGGAAGAACTGTTGTTTTTACAAAAAATGTACGAACCGGACTTGCTGGAAACCCTGAAACATATCCATCAAACTCAATTTGAAACCCTGAGTTATACTGAAGCAATTGATATTTTGCAGAAATCCGGAGAGTCATTCGAATATCCTGTTAAGTGGGGTGTTGATCTGCAGTCGGAACATGAACGATTTTTGACAGAAAAACATCTTAAAAAACCAATCAATCTGATTGATTATCCCACTGAAATTAAAGCTTTTTACATGAAGCAAAATACAGATGGAAAAACGGTTGCAGCCATGGATGTACTTTTTCCGCGTTTAGGTGAAATTGTTGGAGGATCTCAGCGTGAGGATGCACTGGAAGCACTTTCAGACAGGATGAAGCAACATGGGCTTCAGCAGGAAAAATACGACTGGTATCTCGATCTACGCCGTTTTGGTTCTGTTCCGCACTCCGGATTTGGTCTGGGCTTTGAGCGTCTCGTGCAGTTTGTCACCGGAATGAAAAATATCCGTGACGTTATTCCATTTCCGCGCGTGCCCGGCAACGCAAAATTTTAATGAAAATCCTCATCGGCAGCAACGTTCACTGGTGGAACGCAGAGGCTGCGTATGCGGCCACAGTTGCGCAGTTGCTGGAAGAGGCCGGACACACTGTCTTCGTGCTGACTCGGCCGGACTCCCTTAATGAAAAGCATCTCAGGCAGCGTGGATTACGTCTGCTGACTCACATTGACCTTAACAGCAACAATCCTTTTCGTCTTTTTATAGCCTACCATCAACTCAAAAAATTTCTGCTGGAAGAGCAGATTGAACTGATAAATCCACATCGTTCAGAAGGGTTCCCTTTATTTGTACTGGCAGCACGTGCACTGCGTTCTTTGTCTCAGCACAATCCAATTCCTGTTATTCGAACCCGCGGCACCACCAGAGCAATCAGTCAGCATTGGCTGAATAGGAAAATGCACAAAGACTGGACTGCAAACTATATTACTGCAGGTAAAATAGTTGCGGAGCGTTTGCTGAAAGCAGTTTCTATTTCAAAAGAAAAAATTAAAACAATTTATTATCCGGTTGAGTGTCCGGATTTAACTCAGCAGCCTGCGGTAGATTTCCGGAGCGAATTTGGAATCCCACTAAGAGCGAGAGTCCTGGCTGTAGTAGGTCGCATCCGGCCGGTCAAGGGGCAGCGTATTTTGCTTCAGAGTTTGAGTCAGCTGCTGGAGGAGTTTCCGGATTTAACACTTTTGATACCGTACCGGGATACTGCTGAAACTGAACCGGAAATGCTGGAACTTCGAAGTGCTGTCAGCAACCTCAAACTGGATGCTCATGTTCGGCTGATTCCTGAACGTGAAGATATCAGGCAGCTTATGCAGTTTTCGGATGTGGGTGTAGTTAGTTCAGTCGATTCAGAAGTTATCTGCAGGGTGGCGGTTGAATTCTTTTCTGCAGCAACTCCGGTTGTTGCTTTTCCTACAGGTTGTCTTCCGGAAATTATTAGAGATGGAGAAAACGGATTTTTAACAAAAACAAAATCTGCAGAAGCATTGACAGAAGCACTGAGAAAAATTTTGGCAGACAGCGAACTTTGTAAACGCCTGGGTCATGGTGCACGACTGGATGCAGAAACACGTTTTAATCCCCGGAAGATGCTCACTGAAACTCTGGAAATTTTTGAGCAGTCTCTCAAGAAATAATATTTTCAGGATCAAACTTTACTCCCAAAGCAAAATTTAGGAACTGCAGAAAATAGTTTCATTAATAATTGTTTGATGGATGTTGTCAGCAATTATTTTGAAAAACTCTGCAGTTCTGTCAATTCAAGCTTGAGAAATCACCTTGTTTTGTAGACAATAATAAATTACGGAGGGATGGGTGAGTGGTTGAAACCGACGGACTTGAAATCCGTTAAGGCTGCAAGGTCTTCGGGGGTTCGAATCCCTCTCCCTC
>JACNJW010000065.1 GCA_014382365.1 SAR324 cluster bacterium | reverse complement strand
AACACACCTCAATTACCCAAACCGCAACGGCATTTTGCTTGACAATGTGCTTTTATTCTGCTAGACTACCGTCTCCACCCCGAGGTGGATTACGACCTCTTAAAATAGGTCTCATAATCTAAACAACAAACAAATGAGGTAATATGCTAGGAGCAATTGCAGGTGACGTATTTGGTTCCGTCTATGAATTTGATCCAATCAAAACCAAGGATTTTGAATTATTGAATCCGGAATGTTTTTTTACTGATGATACAGTAATGACGATTGCAGTTGCAGATTCGCTGATGAACGGTTTGGATTATGTGGAATCACTGCAGACTTGGGCGCAGAAATATCCCGGGGCCGGTTACGGCGGCTGGTTCAGTAAATGGATTAATGAAGTTTATCCGGAACCCTACAACAGTTTCGGAAACGGTTCCGCAATGCGCTGCTCAAGCGTCGGTTGGCTTTTTGATGATGAAATCACGGTGCTAAAAGAAGCAGAGAAAAGTGCGGAAATAACTCATAATCATCCGGAAGGTATTAAAGGCGCACAGGCAGTTGCACTGGGTGTGCTGCTGGGACGAAAAGGCTGCAGCAAAAATGAAATCAAAGAAAAACTGGAAACATACTTTGACTATGACCTCAGTCAAAAGCTGGAGCAGATCCGGCCGGAATATGGATTTGATGAGACCTGTCAAGGTTCTGTACCTGAGGCGATAATCGCTTTTCTGGAGTCTGCGGATTTTGAAGATGCTGTCCGGAATGCGATTTCACTGGGTGGTGATGCAGATACACAGGCCTGCATTACCGGTGCTTTGGCTGAGGCGTTCTACAAACACATTCCGGATGAAATTGAAGATTTTGTTTACAAACGCTTGACTCCGGAAATTGAAGCTGTGCTTGAACAGCTACGTTTGCGGACGAGAATTGATATTAGCTGATTTGGGCCTTTTGCAGTATGTTGAGAAGTTATAAATGCCGCTTCCAGGGATCTCGTTTTTCTGACATAGGGCAGAACCAATGCAGAACAAAAAGGGAGTGGCTCACCATCTCTAAAACGAATCTTGGGGATGTGGTCACTGACTGGACCAATACCTGTCAATAGTTGAAATATAAATTCTCTCAACTCTGTTTCTACTGCATTGTGAATCAGTTTTTGGGCTCCGCTTTTCAATAATTCGTTCAGTACATCTGAAACACTCTCTTTATTATTGAACGCTAAAATGCTATTCTTGTCCATGGTGGCATATCCTTTTTAAATGGTTGATTGTTTATTGACAATTTAAGTCAACCAGATATGCCGCCTTTTTTCAATACCTCAAACACCAGATTCGATTATAACTCGACGGGATATTGTAAATAGTTTTAACCCAAATCTAATTATTGAAAATGCTTGCAGTCATAATTTACTTAATAGCCATAGTAGTGGCAAACATTACTATTTTGTGGTTTGGTCCTCAAGCTGCCATTATAAACGCCTTCATTTTGATTGGTTTAGACCTTTCATTAAGGGATAAACTGCATGATCAATGGCATGGTAAGCATTTATGGTTAAAAATGCTTGCACTTATTTGCGGTGGTTCCGTAATCACAATTGTACTAAATTGGGACGCACTTGCAATAGCGATTGCTAGTTCGACAGCATTTTTTGTAGCAGGTATTGGAGATGCACTGCTTTATGCTAAATTGCGTAAATACAAGTTTTTGATTCGTTCTAATGGTTCTAATATTGCTGGAAGTGCACTGGATTCCTTCATCTTTCCTACAATGGCTTTTGGCATAATCATGCCTGAAATTATAATTGGCCAGTTTGTTGCGAAAATTGCAGGTGGTGCAATTTGGTCCCTCGTTCTACAAAAGACCTATTTAAAGGAAGCGCAATAAAAGCGCCGATTTTAATTGGTTGTTTTTTTACACATCTTAATTGATAACTGGCCAGTATTTGTAGATCACGATGAGTATTTTGTGTACTGTTCCAAGTTCTAGTTTCATCTCCAAAGTTTCAGCCATTGTCCTTCTCAGTCCATGATGCTCGTTCCTGTGATGGGACTAACCCTGCACTAAACTCTTTGTGGGCAGTAGAACTCATATTTGCTGGAGAACCTTCAGCAATGGGTTTCTGTCATTGTAAAGACTGTGCTGCATGGAGCGCAACACCAATAAATTCCTACAGTTTTTGGGGTATTGATCAAGTGGAAATCACAAAAGGCTTGGAGAATATTCAGTAGTAAGTTGCTCTAGTCCATTAAATAAGAGATAGCTAAGTTCAGAAAAGATGGTTCGTGGAACATAACCGAATACGGCAAAGACGGAAACATCAGGCTTAATATTCATAGAAGGAAATAGAAAGTAAGTTAGCTTTAAAATCCCAACAAATAAACTATGAAACAACTCCTCCTTTTTCTCCTCTCACTCTTACTTCTTTCTTCTCCTCTGTTTGGAGATAATCATAAAGGAGAAACACTTTATGTGTTGGGTGAATACCCTGATTGGAAATGGGTGGAATCTGGAGATAAAGATACTCAACCAAAGTATCAAGGTCAGGTAAAGGACGGGAAACCTAATGGACTTGGTGTTTTGATTTCAACTAATGGATGGAAGTATTTTGGAAGTTGGAAGAATGGTGAAATATGGAACGGAACAGAATACGACAAATATGGAAACATCATATACAGCTGGGTAGAAGGAAAAAGAAAGTATCATAACCTGTATAAATCCTACTGATTAACTATGATACCATCCTAATCATCGTCCTCACTTACCCGGTGCAAATCGATTTCTGCTGAAGTTGTCTGGTGCTTCACCGTAGTTCAATCAGACGTTTGACGATTCCTTCCAGATTTTGCACTTCATCCACCGCACCGCATTCCACAGCTTTGCGCGGCATTCCGTAAACCACACATGATTCCTCATCCTGGGCAAAGGTCTTAGATCCTGCTTTGTGCATTTCGGCCATCCCGGCAGCACCGTCATCACCCATTCCTGTCAGAATCACTCCAATTGATTTTTTTCCCGCAAGATTTGCTACTGATCGGAAAAGAACATCAACTGAAGGACGGTGACGGTTAACAAGTTCTCCGCTGTTCATGGTAACAATATAATCTTTACCAGCCAGTTTGAGCATCATGTGCTGATCACCTGGTGAGAGCAAAACCTTACCTCGTTCCACTTTTTCACCTTCTTGAGCTTCCACCACATTTAACTGGCATTCATTATTCAGGCTTTCCGCAAAAGAGGTTGTGAATGCTTTCGGCATGTGTTGCACAATAACAATGCCCGGCATATCTGCGGGTAGAGGTGAAAGCACTTTTCTAAGAGCAATAGTGCCTCCCGTAGATGCTCCTATGGCAATGATAGAATCCTGTCCTCTAATGCCAGCAGGTGTTTTTACTGAAGCTAGAATAGCATCGGCACTGAATTTTTTCTGCGGAGTCATAAAGCGCTGATGCGGAGTTATAACTCTGGCCTGTGCTGCAGCTTTTATTTTGTCGCAAATCTGGATCGAAATTTCTTCAAGTGCTTCTCTGACACCAAGTTTCGGCTTTTCAACAATATCTACTGCACCCAGTTCTAAACTGCGCATTGCTTCTTTACTACCCTGTGTAGTCAATGCACTGACCATTACGACCGGCATTGGATTGGATTTCATCAGACGTTCAAGGAAAGTCAGACCGTCCATCCGGGGCATCTGGACATCAAGACTGATAACATCAGGCTTTGCTTCGCCTAACATTCGGAGTGCAATTAAAGCATCCGGTGCAGCACCAACTACGTCCAGTTCCGGATCCGAGGAGTAAATCTGCTTCAGTGTCTGCCTGACGACGGCAGAGTCATCGACTATCAAAACTTTGTAGGGGGGTGATGGCTTTTCACTCATTATTTGTTCTTTTCTTCCAACAATGTGTCAAATTCTTCTTTGGATAAAAGGAAGTCGATGTCTAGTAAAATTACCATCTCATCCTTAGTTTTGGCCACCCCCATAATAAATTTTGTATCAACATTTACTGCTAACTCGTTTGTTTCCTGGATGTCTTCTTCCTTGACAAAAATCACATCAGAAACGGAATCTACTGTAAGACCAATGTTTTTATTATTAACTTCAACAATGATGATTACTGAGAACTCATGTCTTTCCTCACCTGGCATGTTGAATTTTTCACGCAGGTCCATTACTGGAATCACCAGTCCCCTGAGATTAAACATGCCAATAATATAATCCGGCATTCCTGGAATACGTGTTAGTCCTTCCGGAAAGCTGATCAGTTCCCGAACTTTTAGAATATTCAGACCATATTTTTCTTCACCAAGTATGAAGGTGATTAATCTTGTACCTTCGCTGTATGAAACCTCCAGGTTCATATCTTCCAATTCTTCATCAGACAGATTTACAGAACCAAGGTATTTTTTGCTTTGATTATTTTCCATCACTCTATTTGCTTTGAGGTTCAATTAACAAGACTTGCAACATCTAAAATGAATGATACTTTTCCGTCTCCAAGAATGGTCGCTCCGACAATACCAGGTACCTGAATAAAATTATCTTCCATACTCTTGATGACTACCGGTCCTTGATCTAC
>JACNJW010000029.1 GCA_014382365.1 SAR324 cluster bacterium | reverse complement strand
GTTATACAAACATTATTTAAGAAAATTCAATCAAAATGGGTTTTTAGAGATGCCCATAAGAATATGTTTGACTCTTTCGTTTCAATCTGTAGAATTCCGTACTGCAATTTAATTTAATATTTAATTGAAAGAAACATGAGTTCCAGTGATGCATACGTCAGTTTTCAACATGTGCAAAAAAGTTATGACGGCGAAATACTTGTAGTCAAGGATTTAAATCTTGATGCAGATCGAGGTGAGTTTCTGACAATGTTAGGTCCTTCAGGTTCTGGTAAAACGACCTGTCTGATGATGTTGGCCGGATTTGAAACAGCAACACATGGAGACATAATTCTTGATGGTGCACCGATCAATAATGTTCCCCCGCACAAACGAAATATTGGCATGGTATTTCAAAACTATGCACTTTTCCCACACATGACTGTTAACGAAAATCTTGCATTTCCGCTTCAAGTCAGAAAAATTCCCAAGAGCGAAATTGAAGACAGAGTCAAAAAAGTACTGGATATGGTACAATTGGGAGGATTTGGTTCAAGACGTCCAATGCAGCTATCCGGAGGACAACAGCAACGGGTGGCAGTCGCACGGGCCTTAGTGTTTGAACCCAAGTTAGTTTTGATGGATGAGCCTTTAGGGGCACTTGATAAACAGCTTCGTGAACAAATGCAGTATGAAATCAAACACATTCACGAAAATTTAGGTGTGACTGTGGTTTATGTGACACATGATCAAAGTGAAGCCCTGACCATGTCCAATCGAATTGCTGTTTTTGATGATGGAGTGATTCAGCAATTGGCAACACCTGATGTTTTGTATGAAAAGCCAGAAAATGCTTTTGTTGCGCAGTTTATTGGTGAAAATAATACGTTGAATGGTAAAGTAGTTGGACTTGATGGTGAAGTTTGTACGGTTGAAGTACAAAGTGGGGAAAAATTAAAAGCGCTTGCAGTCAACATTGAAGGAGTTGGTCACGAGACTATGATTTCATTGCGGCCGGAACGTGTTACTGTAAATCCGGAGAGTGCTCAGTGTGCGACTATCGTAGCTGGAAAAGTTGAAGAATTGATTTATCTGGGAGATCATATTCGCTCCCGTATCAACGTTTGTGGACACGACGATTTTATCGTCAAAATCCCAAACTCTGCTGACCATGCCCAATTAAAACCGGGAGATACGGTTCAGGTGGGCTGGAAAGCAGAAGATGCACGTGCATTGGATGTGCTTGTGTCTTGAGAAACTGTTTTTCAGTTTCTAAAAAATTAAGATGTCCCAATTCAGGGACATTTTGTCAGGGCCGTATTTAATTGACGGCATATAAACAAACAACCCATTTTTGGGTTTAATCCAATTAAGGAGAGAGTATGAAGAATTTCATGCGTGCGATGATGGCTGGTGCTGTCATGGCAGTGATCGGCTTTGCCGGTCAAGCAATGGCAACCGAGTTGGTCGTTGTTTCCTGGGGTGGTGCTTATACTGCTAGTCAGCAGGGAGCTTACCATGCCCCTTATATGAAAAAAAATCCTGGAATCAAGATCATCAATGATGATTCCGCAGGAACTGCTGTGGCAAAATTACGAGCAATGGCCCAAGCAGGAAATGTCACTTGGGACTTGATTGATGTTGTGGCAGCAGATGCCATGCGTCTTTGTGACGAAGGTCTGGTTGAAGTCATCAACCATGACTCAGATTTGGCAGCTGCTCCGGATGGAACACCAGCCTCTAAGGACTTTGGTGACTTGATTGTTTCCGAATGTTTTGTTCCTCAAATTGTGTACTCCACAACATTTGGTTACCGTACTGACAAAGTGTCCAAGCCGATGACCAGCATTTGCGACGTCTTTGACACCAATACTTTCCCAGGAAAGCGTTCCTTACAAAAAAGCCCGTTGGGTAATATGGAGTGGGCATTGATTTGTGATGGTGTTGCACCTGCAAAAATCTATGATGTTTTAGGCACTAGTGCCGGAGCAGATAGAGCGTTAGCAAAATTGGACAGTATCAAAAGTGATGTCGTCTGGTGGACTGCCGGAGCGCAAACTCCACAGTTATTGGCTGATGGAGAAGTTGTTGTTGGTTCCACTTACAATGGTCGTTTGTTCAGCTTAATTGCTGAAGAGAAGCAGCCTGTTGCTATGCTTTGGGATTGGCAGGTATTTGACCTTGATGGTTGGGTTGTTCCTAAAGGTACTAAGAACAAAGCAGAAGTCATGAAGTTTCTGAAATTTGCAACAGACACCCAAAGACTTGCAGACCAGTCCAAATTCATCTCTTATGGACCGGCTCGTGCTTCATCTGCACCTCTTGTTGGTAAGCATGGAAAACTGGGAATCGACATGGCACCACATATGCCGACTGATCCCAATAATGCAAAAACAACTATACTCACCAATTATGAGTTCTGGGCAGATAACAAAGATGACCTAGATGCTAAATTCAATGCTTGGTTGTTGAAGTAATCGTCATTAATAATTCCGGAGAGACCCAAGGGTTTCTCCGGTCTACAAAAACCCACCTACTTTTGGAATGAATACCGCTCAAGCAAATACAGTTTTATTGACTGCAGACGGCACTCCGCTCAAAGTTAGTTTGGCACGGGCGCAGCGGCGCAGTAAAATCATTGCATTTTCAATGGTTGCACCATTACTTATATTTATTACTATTGCTTTTCTGGTGCCGATAACAGATATGTTATTGCTTTCAGGAAATAATGAAATAGTTCAAAGAATCTTACCCAAAACTGTTGAAGTACTGCAAAGTTGGGATGAAACATCTGGAGAATTACCGGATGAAATCGTCTTTGCAGCAATGGTTGACGATATCAAAAAAGCAAAAGCCGCACGAGAACATACAAAAATTGGTCAACGCTTGAATTACGAAAGTTCCGGATTCTCAAGTTTGTTCCGCAAAGCTGGACGAAAAGTAAAAAAAATAAAAAAACCGCCATACAAAGAAGCCCTTATAAAATCAGACAAACGCTGGGGGAAAATAGAAACTTGGCAAGTTGTTAAGCAATTTTCAGGACAGTTCACTGATGGTTATTATTTGGCCGCCATCGACTTCAAACGGAATCCCAGTACAGGTAACATTGATTCTTTGCCAAGTAAAGACAGTATCTACTTGAAATTGTTTTTGAGAACGATGCTCTTGAGTACTCTCATTACATTTTTGACTTTCATAATTGGATTCCCAATATCTTATTTGCTGGCAACCATACCGACACGCATCAGTAACACGTTGATTATTTTTGTGCTTTTACCTTTTTGGACTTCTCTGCTGGTACGAACAACATCCTGGATTGCACTCTTGCAGCAGGAAGGTGTGATCAATGATTTTCTTATTTTGGTAGGATTAATAGGTGAGGACGGACGTCTGGCCATGATTCATAACGCCACCGGAACGGTGGTCGCGATGACTCATATTTTATTACCTTTTATGATTTTACCGATGTTCAGTGTGATGAAGACAATTCCACCATCATTCATGAGGGCAGCCATTTCACTGGGTGCGCATCCATGGCGGGCATTTTGGAGAATATATTTTCCAAATACGGTTGCTGGAATCGGTGCAGGTTCAATTTTAGTTTTCATAATTGCCATCGGCTATTACATCACACCTGCATTGGTGGGTGGAAGTTCAGGTACTTTTATCAGCAACAGGATTGCCTATCATATTTCTCAATCGTTGAACTGGGGACTCGGATCGGCATTAGGTGTAATATTGCTGGGGATTGTGCTTGCGTTTTTCGTGCTGTATGATCGTATCGTTGGTATTGACAACATGAAGCTAGGATAAACTGATGAGTTCTCTACCGTCTTATTTGTCACTTCCAGAGCGAATTTGGCATTATGTCTTTCTGGGTATTTGTGCTGCAATTCTTTTCTTTTTAATTTTCCCTTTGCTTGTAATTGCGCCACTTTCATTTAATGCAGTTCCATTCTTTACTTTCACCAAGGAAATGTTAGCCTTTGATCCTGCAGGTTTTTCTCTAAAATGGTATGAAGAGTTTTTTACCAGTTTGAATTGGCAGGGAGCCGTTCGTAATTCAATCATTATCGCATTTTTTGCAACCATTATTTCTACGTCATTGGGAACATTAGCTGCATTAGGACTTTCCAGACCACATATGCCCTATAGAACACTGCTGATGAGTTTGTTGATTTCACCAATGATAGTACCGCTGATAATTTCTGCAGCAGGTATGTTCTTTTTTTATAGCAGAATTGGTCTTCAGGGGACTCATTTAGGTGTGATTTTGGCTCATGCTGTTCTGGGAACTCCTTTTGTGGTTATAACGGTAACAGCAACACTAACCGGTTTTGATAATAATTTGATACGAGCCTCACAAAGCCTGGGAGCAACTCCAACCACAACATTCTTCAAGGTTATTGTACCTTTGATCACGCCTGGTGTTATTTCTGGAGCTCTCTTTGCTTTCGTTACCTCCTTTGATGAGGTGGTGGTTGTACTGTTTGTAGGCTCCTATAAACAGCGTACAATTCCATGGCAAATGTTTTCCGGAATTCGTGAGCAAATTAGTCCTACAATTCTATCTGCAGCAACTTTGTTGATTTTGATTACAATTGCTCTTTTAACAACATTAGAATTGCTGAGAAGGCGTACTGAAAGAATCCGTGGAGTAACTCCTTCCTGATTTCGGATAGTTGAGTAAACTGTTCTGATTGTTTTAGACTATATCCCACAATATAAGATCCCACCTTTGCTCATGTTTAAAGTGAGTATTTTGCAGCAATATACCAGATACTACTTCCAAAAGTGTTTGTATTTCTTTGAGAGTCTATCACAAAATATGAAAAAAACTTTTTCAAATCTGCTTTAGATTTTCTTTAAAACTTTGATCATATCAAAAGGTGAACGATGAAAACCAAACATTTGCAGGATAGCATGATTGGCTGGAGGCATGATTTTCATATCCATCCGGAACTGGGTTTTAATGAACATCGGACTTCCGAAAATGTGGCAAATTTACTGGAAAATTTCGGAATTCAGGTTCATCGCGGCATCGGCGGAACTGGAGTTGTTGGAGTTTTACAAGCGGGCGATGGGGCGCGCAGTATCGGACTCCGGGCGGATATGGATGCTTTGCCGATTATCGAGTCAGGCACTTGTGAACATCGCTCCCAAGAAGACGGAGTGATGCACGCCTGCGGACATGACGGCCACACCGCCATATTGTTGGGAGCGGCAAAATATCTGGCCGATTCCGGTTATTTCAACGGAAAAGTTGTTTTCATTTTCCAACCCAATGAAGAACACGGATTGGGTGCGACTGCCATGATTAAAGACGGCTTGTTTGAGAGGTTTGATGTTGATGATGTTTATGGCATCCACAACATTCCCGGAATGCCGGTCGGCTCTTTTGCGCTGCGTTCCGGAGCAATCACGGCCAGCGAAAGTCTGTTTGAAATCAAAATCAAAACACGGGGAGGACATGCCGCTCTACCACACATGGGTGTTGACGCAATAATTGTCGGCGCGGAAATTGTGCAATCATTACAAACTATTGTCTCTAGAAAACTAAATCCAGCTTTGAATGGCGTGGTTTCGGTAACAGAATTTATCACTGACGGAAGCCGCAACATTTTACCTGGATCGGCAATATTACGCGGTGATGCCCGTGCCCTCAGTAGTGAGATCAACGAAACTATTGAAGCCAGGATGCGGCAAATTGTGGATGGGATTTGTTTGGCTCACTCTGTTAGTGCAGATGTGCAGTATGAAACGGTTTTTCCGGCTGTGATCAATACGTCTGCTCCTGCGTTTGCCGCTCAACAAGCAGCCTCCGAAGTTGTCGGTGCGACAGCAGTTAATGCTGATTGTGAACCGAAATTATTTTCTGAAGATTTTGCACACATGGCAAAAGCCAAACCGGGCTGTTTTGTGTTGATGGGTAACGGGACTGAAGGAGCGAATGCACGGCCTTTACATGCTTCTGATTACGACTTTAACGATGATGCCTTGACAATCGGTTCATCATTTTGGGTGCAGTTGGTCGAGCAACAATTATCTAAGAGTGTGCTGTGATGTTTGCGGCAAGAATGGCAAAACTGCGTCAGCGTTTAGCAAAAGGCAATGTTGAAGTTGCCTTGATAACCGATGATGACAGCGTTTATTATTTCACCGGTTATTATGACTATCTGCACATGGAATTTGGCCGCCCGACCATTTTGGTCGTTACTATGGATGGAAGCTTGTTGATCACTCCTTCTATGGAAATGGACATGGCCGAAGCGGCTGCGGTAGTGGACAGGATCGAGGCATGGAATGACGGAATGGGCAACGAATGGCGCGAGACATTACCGGCAATACTGGCGGGTTCCGGACGGGTGGCGATTGAACCGGAACAAATGCCTGCGGCGGTTCGCAGTTATGTCGATTCGCTGGTTGAAAAAGCACGACTTTGTGATGTAACAGTTTTCATTGCAGAAATGCGAATGATTAAATCTGCTGAAGAATTAAAACTGGCACGACATGCAGCACAAGTTGCAATGTCTATGATGACAGCCGGATATGAAACTATTGGTGATGGAGTTCCGGAATACGAAGTTGCGTTGGCTATTTCTGGCGCCGGAACTCGTAAATCGGCGGAATTGTTGGCTGAACATTACGATGACTCACGAATGTCGCCGAACACTCATTTTTTGCAAATTATGGCTTCCGGAGAAGAAATTACCATGCCTCATCATCGTGCGTCAACACGACGGATGAAACGATGCGAACCGGTGTTTCTTTGCTTTTGCGGAATGACAAATTTTCACCGCTTTAAACTTGGATTTGACCGCACATTCTGGATTGGCGAAATTGCCGACAAATCCCAGGGAGCGGTTTATCAGGTGGCAGTAGAGAGTCAAGCTGCGGCATTGTCGGTATTACGTCCAGGTGTGGTAGCTGAAGAAGTTCATGCCGCTTATGCCGAAGTCATCCAAAATGCAGGATATGCTTACCCTTTTCGTTGCGGACGTGGCACAGGATTCAGCTTTTTGGAAAAACCGCAGTTGGTTTTTGGCGACAAAACAATCTTGCAACCCGGAATGGTGCTGGCCGTGGACGGCTCAGTCAGCGCAAATAAAACTTTCCGTGCACAAGTTGGAGACAGTTTTGTTGTTACTGAAGATGGTTACGAACCACTGACAGAATTCTCCAAAGATTTAAAGGATGTTGTGCGACCGATTTAACAAACTGCCCGGATCACCCGTTTAGTTTGCCAAAATTATTAGAACAACTGTGCAGAGGAAAAAATATCTGGTAACTTTGCAGAATGACTCATCACCACTAAAGAGACAAGCATGAATAATAATCCTGCACGCGGTTTTACGGTTAGCGAGTTTGAGGCTCGTTTGCGACGGGTTCAAAAGCAGATGGCGCAAAAAAATATAGCCGGAATTTTGCTGATGACTGAGCCGGAAATCCGTTATTTTAGTGGTTTTCTTACACAATTTTGGCAAAGTCCGACGCGACCCTGGTTTCTGTTCGTTCCGGCTGATAAAAAGCCCATTGCCGTCATTCCGGAAATCGGTTCTGCTTTGATGCACACAACCTGGATTGATGACATACGGACATGGGGGGCACCAGCACCAAAAGATGACGGTATCAGTTTGTTGCTTGATCTGCTTGATCCCTTGTCAAAACAGGGGGCAAAATTGGGGATCATGAAAGGACACGAAACCAGTTTGCGCATGCCGCTTGGTGATTACGAACGCTTGCTGACAGGACTGCCGGGAATCGAGATTGTTGATGCAACAGATATTCTACGCAGTTTGCGGATGGTGAAATCACCTGCGGAGATTGAGAAAATTGCCCATATTTGCGGTATCGCCTCGCGAACATTTGAGCAGGCAAGTGAAATTTTTTTCAAAGGACAACCGCTTGCCGAAGCCTTCCGCGCATTTCGTATGGAATGCCTGGCACAAGGTGCTGATGATGTGCCTTATTTGGCTGGAGGCATTGGACAAGGCGGTTATCGTGATATTATCTCACCGCCGTCACTGCGGCCACTGCAGTCAGGAGATATTTTGATGTTTGATACAGGAGCAACTTTTGACGGTTATTTTTGTGACTTTGATCGAAATTTTGCTTTGGACCAAGCTGATGAATTGTCACGCCGAGCTCATGATACTTTGTGGCGTGCAACTGAAGCAGGGTTAGCTGCGGCTCGTCCGGGGACTACCTGCCGTGAATTATTTCAGGCTATGCAAAACGTTATTTCAGAGATGGACATACAGGGTGGAGAAGTTGGGCGCTATGGCCATGGATTGGGTATGCAGCTCACAGAACAACCTTCACATGCAGTATTTGACGAAACCGTTTTAGCGGAAAACATGGTCATTACTCTTGAACCGTCACTAAATTACGGTGACGGCCTTATTATGGTACATGAAGAAAACATTGTTGTCCAAAACGGCGCACCACGTCTTTTATCAGAGCGTGCGATTCAGGAACTTCCTGTTATTTGCGGGAGTTGAAATAAAAAATATTTAGGACTTATTTCAAATGCATTATAAATGATAAGAAATAATGATTGAAGAATTTCAACAAAGAATGAAGGTTTTTCAGGAGCGGATGCGTGATTCCGGTGCAACTCTGGCCTTGCTCACGGATGAAAGCTCAATTGCTTATCTGGCCGGATTCTGGGGAGATTTGGGGCTTGATTTCGGCAGGCCGACTTTTTTAATTGTTCGTCCAGATGATTCTCCGATTGTGTTGACACCGTTGATGGAAAGTGAAATGGTCGGCGCAATGACCTGGGTGGATGAGGTGCTGACTTGGGAAGATTTTGGTGCCAAAAGTTGGCAAAAAGTACTTTCCGGGATACTTGGTGAGAATCCGGAAAACATTTGGGTTGAACCACATTTGCTCCCGGCTGTTGTACGTAACTATCTTGATGAGCAGTATACTGGAATTGCACTCAATTCAATCTCTCCAATTATAGGAGCAATGCGTGTGATTAAATCCGAGAAAGAAATTCAGGTAATGCGTCAAGTTGGTCAAATCGCCCAAGCCATGATGGGGGCAGCTGAAAAATCGTTGTCAGTCGGAGTTCCGGAATACGAATCCGCTTTAGCCTTGATTGCTGCCGGAACGCGTAAGGCTGCAAGTTTCCTGAGCACCGAAGGCTGGGATGCTTTCATCTCTCCATTGATTCACAATCTGCAGATCATGCAAAGCGGACGGGATACTTCGATGGTACATCGTCGGGCCAGCGTTAAATGTTACCAAAAAGGCGATCCGGTTTATTTTTGTTTTTGCAATATGGTTCAATTCAAACAATACAAATTGGGTTTTGACCGGATGTTTTTCATCAACGAAGTTTCGGCTCAAGCCGCTGAAGTTCAAGAAGTCGCCGTTGCTGCTCAACAAGCCGCAATTGCCGCTATCCGTCCCGGAGTTTTTGCTGAAGATGTGGCTGCCGCCGCTAATGTTGTTTATCGGGAACAGGGCTACGAAACCGGCTATCGGACCGGGCGTTCCATCGGCGTGGCCTACCTCGAAGCTCCGGAACTCAAGGCAGGGGATAAAACAGTTTTGCGGGCCGGAATGACTTTTGCCGTTGATGGCGGAATTTCAATTGACGGTAGTTTGGCTGGACGCATCGGTGACTCTGTAGTTGTGACAGAAAACGGCTGTCAATATTTGACAGAATATAGTCGGGAATTATTGGTGGTTTGAAATGTCAAAAACAAATTCTCCGTTTCGTGCAGCGATTTATCAGTACAAAGCCCGTGATGAAACTCCTGTGAAGCGTATCGCCCGTCTCGGTCATATTTTAGCTGATTCTGGAAGCGGCGCATTTGATCTTCTGGTTTGTCCGGAACTGTTTTTGTCCGGTTACAATGTCGCTGATGATATTATCAAATATTCCAAAACTTCATCCGGAACATATTTTAAGCAAATATCGGAGCTCGCAAAAACATGGAATACCGCCATCATTTATGGTTATCCTGAAGATACTCCAAAAGGCCGTTACAACTCCGCTCTTTGTGTTTCCGCAGAAGGTGAAATTATGGCCAATCATCGAAAAATGGGCTTACCGAGCGATTACGAAAAGTTGTATTTTCAAAGGGGAGTACAAACAACTGTCTTTGAAATCAAGGGTTATCGGCTGGCAATTGCAGTTTGTTATGATGCAGAGTTTCCAGAAAATATCAGGAAATGTGCGCAACATGGCGCGGAAATCGTAATTGTACCGACCGCTCTGGTGGAACGCTGGACCTTTGTGGCGCGAAAAATGATGCCGACCCGTGCTTTTGAAAATGGTGTTTTTTTGCTTTATGCCAATTATTGCGGAGAAGAAAACGGTTCCCGCTATTTGGGAGACAGCAGGATTATTGCTCCGGACGGCGAAGAACTTGCGGTTGCAGGAACAGAAGAAACCGTCATCAATGCAGAACTGGACCAGAAACGTATCACAGAGTCCCGCTGGATATTACCTTATCTTGAAGATCTCCAATAGTGAATGCTACACCGTCTTAGCTATTTTGAATGAGAATTGGAAGACACCTTGAGGCGGTACTGAGATTCCTGATGAGTACAATTCTGCAAATGTGTTAGTAAAATTCATGCAAATTAGTTTATTTAGTTCAAAAAAGCAAACTGGAATACGAAATATTTCGCTGCTTTATATTCTAAAATCTTTACTGTAGTAAAAGCATTAGTTATGATTGATGCTGTCTTTAAATGACTAAACTACTTAAAAACCTGATCTTGATCAAGTCTCTTTTTAATTTGCATTCATAGGTGTTTCTAAAAAATCATATGCATAAAAAATACTATTATTCGTGGAAGGAATGTCTAATCGATATTCAGAAAATAGCGAGACAAGTGTCCTTGTCTGACTTTAACCCCGATGTGATAGTTGGTGTCTCGCGAGGAGGGCTGGTTCCTGCAGTGGCACTCAGTCACTGGTTTCAGTTACCAATGGTGCCAATTCAAACTGCCCTGAGAGATTTTCCGACCTGGGTCAAATACAAACCTGATCAAGTACACAAAAATGTGCTGATTGTGGATGATGTTTGTGACGGTGGTGAGACATTTCATAAAATTAATGAGGAAATTAAAGAATTTTGTGATGTTGCAAAATTTGCTTCACTCTGGTGGAACAATGAATGTGATTTTACACCGGATTATTATGCACGCGAAGTAGCTAAAGACAGTGAAAATCTCTGGATTCATTTTCCCTGGGAATTCGAAAATACTCAACAATATATAACAGATTAAAATGCATATTGAGAACGAAGTAAAATATGATTTTTCAGATGTGCTGATCAAACCGAAGCGCAGTTATTATACTTCAAGAAAAGAAGTTGATTTAGAAAGGGAGTTTAAATTCAAATGGTCAGAAAAAATCTGGAAAGGTGTTCCTGTTGCAGCTTCAAACATGGATACAGTTGGTACTATTGGTTCTGCAAATGTCTTAAGTAAACATAACACACTGACTTGTCTGCATAAATTTCATACTTCAGAAGATCTGCAGCAGATTCCTGCAGCTGTAAAAAAAAATGTAGCTATCACAATCGGAGTTGCAGAAGGAATTCAGAAACTCTATGAGATCGGTGAGCAAATTAATGATTTTAATTTTATCTGCATCGATGTCGCCAATGGTTATACGGAACAGTTTTCAGATTTTATCCGCCAGGTTCGCTCTGAATTTAAGGAGATGATAATCATTGCCGGAAATGTTTGTACACCTGAAATGACTGAACAACTGATTTTGTCCGGAGCAGATATTGTTAAAGTTGGAATTGGCGGCGGATCAGCCTGTATTACCAGAAAAGTTGCCGGTGTAGGTATTCCACAGTTGAGCGCAGTTATTGACTGTTCAGATGCAGCGCACGGCATTGGCGGAATGGTAATGTCTGACGGTGGTTGTACCTGCTCAGGAGATATCAGCAAGGCTTTTGGTGCGAATGCTGATTTTGTGATGTTGGGCGGCTTACTGGCCGGACATGATGAAAACAGTAGAAAGGTAACTGAAAATGAAAATACCGGTGAAAAGACAGTTGAATTTTACGGAATGGCCAGTAGCACTGCTTTAGATAAATATTACAGCAATGATAAGGGCAAAGAATACAAGGCCAGTGAAGGTAAGCTGGTTTCGATTCCATACAAAGGTGCACTGGAAGATACTTTGCTGGACCTTTTAGGTGGACTAAGAAGTACCTGTACTTATATTGGTGCAAAAAAAATTAAGGATATATCAAAGTGTACAACTTTTGTCTGTGTTAACAACCAGTTGAATAATATTTATAAATAGTGAAAGTGATAAATGAAATAATCATGGAAGAGTTGATTTCAATTAAAAACGGCAAGAAACAAAGTTCAGTGTTTTCAAGTTCAGAAATGGAGTCAAGACTAAATATGTTGCGGACTCTGCTGATTGAAGAAGGAATTGATGCTGTCTTATTCACGTCCATCCATAACATTAATTATTATAACCACTTTGTTTATTGCTCATTTGGTCGACCATACGGTCTGGTAGTGACACAGGATAGACTAAAATCAATAACTGCAAATATTGACGGCGGTCAACCATGGCGCAGAGGTTTTGGCGAAAATATTATTTTTACTGACTGGAAAAAGGATAATTATTTTAAGGCGATTCAGCAGGAAATATCCAATTCTGGACGTATTGGCATTGAGTATGACCATCTGAACTTGGAAAACCTGAATAAGCTAAAAGCAGCATTACCTGCCGTAGAGTTTGTTGATATTTCAAAAATAGCTATGCGGCAGAGGATGATTAAATCTGCAGAAGAGATAGAATTAATCCGCAATGGTGCTCAAGTCGGAGATATTGGAGGAGCGGCCTGTGTGGAAGCAATCGCTGAAGGAGTTCCGGAACACGAAGTTGCCCTGCATGCCACCCAGACTATGGTGCGTGAAATCGCGAAACGTTACCCGGAAAGTGATATTATGGATACATGGACCTGGTTCCAGTCCGGAATTAACACAGATGGCGCTCACAATCCGGTCAGTACGCGTAAAATTGAAAAAGGGGATATTCTTAGTCTAAACTGTTTTCCGATGATTGCCGGCTATTATACGGCTTTGGAGAGAACTTTATTTTTTGATCATGCCTCAGAACGTCATCTGCAAATTTGGGAGGCCAATGTTGAGGTGCACCGCAGGGGGTTGGAACTGATTCAACCCGGAGTTCGCTGTTGTGATATTGCGGAGGAGCTTAATGAAATATTTATTAAACATGATTTGCTGCAGTTCCGAACTTTTGGCTACGGACACTCTTTCGGAAGTCTTTCTCATTATTACGGACGTGAAGCAGGACTGGAACTGCGTGAGGATATAGAAACTGTGCTGGAACCAAATATGGTAGTTTCAATCGAGCCTATGGTAATGCTTCCGGAAAGCATGCCTGGAGCAGGAGGTTATCGCGAACACGACATTTTAGTTGTGACAGAAAACGGTGCGGAAAATATTACGTCCTTCCCATTTGGTCCGGAACATAATATCGTTTGCTAAATATTTGTTCTGCTAAAGAAACTCTGCTAATGACTTGCCGCTGACAGTTACAGTTTGCTGCTCTGCATTGATTCCTGAAGCTGAGTCATGCTGTTCATAATTTTGAGGCTGGAAATTATTATGTAAAATTTCAGGTCTTTCCTTCCAAAATGTCAGTAACAGGTAATAGCCGCTCATTCCACCCAGAATCAAAATTCCAGCAACCTCAATCTGGGAAAAACTGCCCCAGTCTGCAAGTATCCATAATGCTGGTATAAATCCGCCAAGTGGATACTGTTCTGCATTTTCTGCGTTAATCAGTAACATACTGATTATTGCCAAAACAGCACCTGATCCTGTACCGACTAAAAACATATTTAATGTGTCCATGATATCTTGAATTTAATGTGACTAAAATCTTTGTAATAAAAATAGCAAATCCAGCGATAATTCCAAGTCAATTAGAATTAAGACCTGAGAAAAAATTACAATTTATTCTTTCAAGTTCGAAACTGACGATACAAAATGATACTAAATAAAGGATGTCAAAAATTGATTTCATGCTTTGAATTTTGTAAACTGTGAAATGGATAGTACTAAAATACAGCAAAACTAAAATCAAAAAACTTTATGATACTAAATATAAACGGACTCTATAAATCTTTTGCACAGTCCGACTCTGCTCAAATTGAAGTCCTGAAGAATCTTAACCTTGAAGTGCTTGAAGGAGAAACGGTGGCTGTTGTAGGTCAATCTGGAAGCGGCAAATCAACACTGTTATCTTTGCTGGCAGGTCTGGATCGACAGTCTTCCGGCTCTCTACGTTTAAAGGATCAGGAAATTTCAATAATGAGTGAAGAAAAACTGACTCAGTTCCGTGCAGAAAATATAGGCATAATTTTCCAACAGTTTTATTTGATGCCGCATCTGACAGCATTGGAAAACGTCAGTCTGCCTTTGGAAATGTTTGGAGATGAAGATAGTCATCTACGTGCCCAGGAAGCCTTGCAGCAAGTAGGTCTTGCTGAGCGAGAAAATCATTTTCCTCATCAACTCAGTGGTGGAGAATCACAAAGAGTTGCCATTGCGAGGGCAGTAGTGATTAAACCAACCATCCTGCTGGCAGATGAACCTACAGGAAATCTGGATAATGCAACTGGAGTTCAAGTGGCCAACCTGCTTTTTGAACTGGTTGAGACAACAGGAATGACATTATTGCTGGTGACACATAACACAGAACTTGCAGAACGTTGCTCAAGACAGTTGACCCTCCATTCTGGTACATTTCAATGAAGAAAGCATCTCTATTATTCTGGCCCAGTTTGGCCTTGCGAGAATTGTTGAATAATCGTGGTTTTAGTGTTTTCTTCATGATTAATCTTGCTCTTGGACTGGCTGGCTTTATCGCATTGGACTCATTCAAAGAATCACTGGATGCTCATTTGGGAAGAAATTCACAAGCCATCCTTGGAGCAGACCTTGCTCTGACCAGTTTTGTGCCTTTTGAAGATGAAACTATAAGTTTGTTGGAATCAAAGCTGCCTGAAAATACGCGAAGTACTCGAAAAATAAGTCTGTTTACCATGGTGTCATCTGAGAACCAAACCAGGTTGATTCAGTTGACAGGAATTGAAGGTGAGTTTCCTTTTTATGGAAAAATAGTTTTGCAAAAAGGCGGTGCAATTAGTTCCAAAGAGTTGAATCAAGCACTTGATGTAGCCGGCAAAGCATGGGTTTATCCGGAACTACTGCACATGCTGAATTTGAAAATAGGTGAAAATATTATAATTGGAGAGAAGAAATTTTTGATTTCAGACACTGTGATAGAAGATCCAAGCAGTTCATTTTCGTCATTTGGGCTGGCACCACGGGTTTATCTTGCTTATGCGAATATGAAAGATACTGGTCTGTTGACTAAAAAAAGCAGAGTTAGTTTCCAAAAATTGTATCATGTACCACAGGAAACTGACCTGGATGTTCTGACTGCAAAAATACGTGTACAAATCAAATCATTTACAGGTTCTGATTCCAAAATAAGAATCATTAACCATAAAAAAGCCGGTAACAATATTGGACGCCTGATGGGCTATTTAAATGATTATTTGGGATTGGTAGCAATGATTGCAGTTTTTCTTGCCGGTATCGGGGCTGCCTACCTGTTTCGTAATTATCTGGTTCAGCATTATCGGGAAATGTCGATTATGATGAGTCTGGGAGCAACTCGTCAACAAACTTATAATATGGTCCTCTGGCAACTAACTATGTTAGGAATTGCTGCAGCATTGCTTGCAATTATCTTATCCATGGGAATACTACCGCTCCTGCCAATGCTGCTAGAGAAATTTCTACCCAGTGGTTTTGAAACACACTCAAAATTTAGCAGTCTGATCTTTGCACTGGTTTTGGGTGCAGTCGGCAGTCTGGTCTTTTGTTTGCCTGTCTTGTCCCGCATTCGTGCAGTTCAGCCCTTACAGCTTTTTCACGGCAATATAGGAGGTCAAGCTTTGGAAAATCCACTCTGGCGGCAAATATTGAGCTATCTTCCGTTATTAGTGTTATCTTGGGGAATATCAGTCTGGCAGTCTCATTCATTGGTGATTGGCAGTGCCTTTGTGGGGATGCTGCTGTGTGCGGTATTATTGTTAGGAGGTGCAGCCTGGGGCATATTAGTGTATGCAGCCAAGTTCAGCCGTAAGCCTGCGGGCAGTCCAAGTGTTTGGGCTACAATGAAGCGCTTAGCTTTTCGTAATTTGCAGCGAAACCGTTCAGGTGCAATTTCCTGTTTTCTGGCTCTTGCCTTAGGTACTTTGTTAATTAATTTGATTCCGCAGATTTATCAAGGCCTACAGGAAGAGGTCAACCGACCTGAAGATCACCGTATCCCAAGTCTGTTTTTGTTTGATATCCAACCCGATCAAATAGCAATTTTACATAAAGTGTTGAAAAAAGAGCAATTGAAACTAAATTTTGTTTCCCCTATGGTTCGAGCTCGTTTGGAAAAAGTCAATGGGGAAGATTTTAGTACTAATCAAGAGATTAGTCCAAGGACTCGAGAAGCCGAACGGGAACAACATATTCGTGGTCATACGCTTAATCTGTCCTATCGTACCAAGTTGTCGGAGTCTGAGTCTATTGTGGCAGGCCGGGCATTAGCAACTAGTTTTGACTGGGATGCAGGAGTTCCTGCAGAGGTGTCACTGGAGGAAAAATATGCGGAAAGAATTGGCTTAAAGTTAGGTGACTTGTTGACTTTTAACGTACAGGAAGTAATTGTGGAAGCAAAAATTGTGAATTTAAGAAGAGTAAAATGGAACAGCTTTCAGCCAAATTTTTTCATTCTTTTTCAACCAGGTGTTCTGGATGATGCACCGGCAACATTTTTGGGTGCTCTGGGAGGTTTAGATCAGTCACGCAGGTTATATTTGCAAAATCTGATTGTCAGTGAATTTCCGAATGTCTCAGTAATTGACGTGACCCGCATGGTTCAACGGGTGCTTAAAATTTCTGATCAAATGATATTGGCACTAAGATTAATGGCTTATCTGTCAATACTGGCAGGTTTAGTCGTAGTGTTTTCAATTGCACGCCACGAAGTAGAGGGGCGACTTTGGGAGCTGAATCTACTCAAAGTGCTTGGAGCAAAGTTTTCTGATATCCAGAAAATGATTCAGATCGAATTTGCAGTGCTCGGAATTTTAGCCGGATTATTTGGAGTGGCAGCCAGTCTTATTATGTCATATGGGCTGGCTTGGTGGTTTTTTGAAAACATTTGGAAATGGACATGGGAGATCAGTTTTATAAGTGTTGTTGGCGTCACTGCACTCAGTATTGGTGTTGCCAGTTTAGCTACTGGGCGCACTCTTAAAAGTTCTCCGCTATCGCTGTTAAGAAGTTCTTAAACTGTTCTTGAAAGTTAATAATGCAACACCAAACTGCTTGCTTTCAGCGAGGCACTTGACAAATGTTTTAACGAATTTAATTTAGCTAATAGTAGCTATTATTTATAGTTTTGGTACTGAGAGCACCTCAACTCTACGGTTCAACCCCTGATCCTGCTCTTTTTTCCCTAAGGCTGCAGGTTCCTTTGCGCCCTTACTAATGATCACAAAGCGGCCTTGATTAAAGTCTGATTTAACCAATGCTTCCATAAGTTTTTGAGCCCGTTTTAAACCTAAAGTTACATTACTGTATTTTGATCCTTCACCGTAATTAGGTTTCAGCGGATCTGTGTGACCGGTAATTTGAATTATCTGCTGTGGAAATTTTCTCAAGCATTTTTCCAGTTCTGCTAAAGAAGTTTTTGATGAATTTCTCATAACATCTTTTCCACGCTTATAGAGCAGAGTTGCTTTGCAGACACCATTTTTTGGTGATGGAAAACCAGGTTTCGAATGTAATTCAGTACGCTTTGCCAGATGTACTACAAAATGACTTCTTGAGCCAACGTTACCGCGAGTTAGCTTTAGTATTTTGAACTCTTCATTTGCAACCTTCCACTCTAAAACTCCTTGTATGAGCTCAGTTTGTTCAAGATTAGAGTTGTATATTCGCTCACGATAATTTTGTAAATTAAGTTTTCTTTTTTTATTTGCCGTAATCAAGATGTCGGTAAAAACATCTTTCAGAGGCCTACCACTGATGGGAATGTTTGCTGCAATTGTAGACTCCAGCATCTTTTTTTGTTTTTTACGTTTTTTGTTTTTGCTGGATTCGCCTTCTATGTGAAAAAGACTGAACATGACATCGTTTTCAAGAGTATATTTTTCTTGAGTAAGTACATTGCGCCTAGTGTAAAAACGATGATACAGTTTTTTTGCCAGTTTATAATCTGCCTCAATTTTGTCAGCATTACCACTGCCAATGACTGAATCCCTTTTTGCAGCAAGCTCCTGAACATTTGCACTAAGTTCTGTAATACTATGTTTTAGACCTTTCCTGAACAAATTAAAATCATCAAGCCTGCCGTTGATAATATTTAAAAGATAACTGTTATTCAATTTTTGATAATCCAACTCTTTTATGAGCCAATCGTGCAATCTTTTATCACCTACCTCTTCAGTCTTCAGGTAAGCCATAACTTGTTCTGGATTTTCTAGTATCTTAACGTTCACTCCCTTAGTTTCAATATTGTCAGTAACATCGGGTGAGAAAGGAAAGGCTTCAACTCTTAAAAAAAGATAAACATGTTCATTGGCCTGAGAATCAAAGTGAGTGATATTCTCGGGATACATGTAGGTAACCCTAATATAACCTGCCTGAAACGGGATATTCAGTGTTTTTCCGTAAGTTGCTGCAACATGAGCAAGTGCGGGTTCTTTTAAATTGCCGAAGATGGAGTTGTTAAGCACATCCAGTTTTTCTTTGACGCTCAACAAATCTGCAGTGTAGAGTGTCTTTATGGCTAGTAAAGTAGTCACTGGTGTTTCGTTCAGACTATTAATATAGACCTGTTGATCAACATTAATCTGTACTATCTGTCGACGAATATCAGCAATATCTTTTTCAAGTTTGACAATAGTTGTTGTGTAATTTTCTATTCTGACAGCTCTGTCATTTTGTCCGGATTTTAACTCAACACGTCTTTGAAATGCTTTTCTGTAATCTTGTTCAAGTTTTTGTAATTCAATGTGCCATTGGTTTTCAGACTTGATAATTTTATTCAGCCACTGTGTTTCAACAGCAGGAATCGAATAAAAATCCTGAATACCTTTATTACTGACAATATGCTCAGTTACAGCATCACGAAAATTTTTTTGATCTTTGCCTTCAGGAACAAAGTGAAAAGCCTTGTTAGATTTAACTTCTGCAGACTCACTGACATTCGGACTTGTGGTTGTTGTATTTGTGTCCTGAGCATTTCCTGGCTGTGCCATTAAGAAAAAAGGAATAATTACTGTCAGGAAGATTCGGAAGTATGTCATTTGTTTTCTCAAATCAAAAATGTGATAATGTTGAAATATTAGTAATAAAAGCATTCGGCTTTCTTTCCAAAGCGGTTTATAAATATTATGTATGGTGTGGGTGAAAAACAAGCTAATATTTGTTTTGGAATCTGTATAAGAATATTAATATATAAATATTGAGTTTAATCCAATAAAAAAAATTGAAAAGATTTTGATTGGAATGCCAGCTAAATGACAATATAAGATGTCGCTCAAAAATCGCGATGAGTTTGTGTTATAATATGGCTGATAAAAATTCTGGACGAAAAATCAACAGAAAATCTCTTATGAATTGATTTGCATTATAAAATGTGATAAGATAAGTGTCTGATTTATTAATTATTAATTAAAGGAAAATATGCCTCTTTATGATTATCAGTGTCAGCAGTGTTCAAGTGGCTTTACAGAGCTGCGCCGTACTACTGAAATGGATGCGTCAATCGACTGTCCAGAATGCGGAAGCAGGGATACTCAACGAACATTAAGTTCATTTGCTGTAGGTGGATCATCATCAAGTATACCTTCAGCGGCTGCGCCTGCTCAAAGTCCATTCAGTTGAGCCAGTTGTTAAACGGACTGGTCAGTCCGGAAAAATAAAAATTTAGAGTGTTGAGTTCTTTTTAGTTGGAGCAAACAACTTTCAACACTCTGAAACAAAGGCATATTCCCTGCAGAAATCCTAAGTATACACGTTTATAACTTAACTTTTTCCCCACACAAAAAATATGGATGCCAGTATTCGTCCAAAAGGTATCCTCGATTTCCTTTCTCAACAAGAAATTCGACAGCTCAGTGATCCGCATAATGGCGGGTTGAATGAATTGTTTCGCCGTTGTGCATTGGCCGTGCTAAATAGTGATAGTCATACTGACAGTGGTAAAGAAATGTTCGCAAGTTTTCCTGATTTTGGGATAGAAGTTGTGCAGCAAACCAGAAGCATTAAGCTGGAACTTAGAAATGCGCCTCCCAATGCTTTTGTTGACGGCAAACTTATTCAGGGTATAAATGAACATTTGTTTTCAGTTTTGCGAGATATTGTCTTTGTCGGTACAGAACTTTCAAGAAAAGGTGGATATGACTTAAAAGAATCAGCTTCTATTACTGATTTTGTTTATCATATATTGAGAAACACAGGCGTACTCAGAGATTTGACCAGTCCCAATTTAGTAGTTTGCTGGGGAGGGCACTCAATTGGTGAAACTGAGTATCAGTACACTAAAAAAGTTGGTTATCAATTAGGATTGAGGGAATTAAACATCTGTACAGGCTGTGGAGCAGGTGCAATGAAGGGACCGATGAAAGGTGCGACTATTGCCCATGCAAAGCAGCGTTATGCTAAGGGGAGTTATATTGGTATTACAGAGCCAGGAATAATAGCAGCAGAATCTCCAAATCCTATTGTGAATTCATTAGTTATAATGCCGGACATCGAGAAACGACTGGAAGCATTTGTTCGTTCCGGACATGGTTTTATAGTATTTCCCGGTGCAGTTGGTACGACTGAAGAGATATTGTATTTGCTTGGCATATTAATGCATCCTGATAATGCAGAGCAACCGTTCCCCCTGATATTTACCGGACCTTGTGACAGTAAAGATTATTTTGCGCAAGTTGATGCTTTCATTGCTGCCACACTAGGTGATGAAACCCGTAACTTCTATGAAATTATTATTGATGATCCGGAGCAAGTTGCACGCAGAATACACACTGGGATTAAAAATGTACGTGAGTTTCGTAGAAAATCCGGAGATGCTTTTTATTTTAACTGGATGCTCAAGATAGCACATGATTATCAGCAACCTTTCATTCCAACTCATGAGGCAATGGCTTCATTAAATTTGCACTATGAGCAGCCTAAACATGAGCTGGCATGTAATTTGCGCAAGCTGTTTTCCGGAATAGTTTCCGGTAATATCAAAGAAGAAGGTGTGCTGGCTATTGAAAATAAGGGGCCTTTTCAACTTAAAGGTGATCCTAAATTAATGCTGGAACTAGATAAATTACTTGCCACATTTTGCAGGGAGAAACGAATGAAGCTCTCTAGAGATACAGAATACAAACCGTGTTACAACATTGTAACATGACGGGAAACAGTGTTAAATCTACCGAGCCAAATAGATCTTTTCAGTGGGGTTCTGGAATGGAGGCAGACTCAATACGTACTTTGAACTTAGAAGATCTGAAAAAATCTATTCAGGAAATGCTGCAGGGGCGCAATTTAGCTGAAGGCGTCTGGATTTTCGGTTATGGTTCATTGATCTGGAATCCTGATATTGACTTTGTAGAAAGCCTTAGCGGAACTGTTACAGGTTACCATCGTCGATTATGTTTGAAATCAGTAGTATACAGAGGTACTCCTGAATATCATGGTTTGGTTTTTGGACTGGATCATGGTAGCTCATGTCAAGGAATGGCCTACAGGCTTGATTCAGAAGATTTATCTACAGATCTGTTGAAAATATGGGAGCGTGAAATGTTTGCCGAAACCTATATTCCAACCTGGGTTTGTGTAAAAACGAAGCTCAAGGATGTATCGGCAATTACTTTTGTAATCAATACTAAACATGAACATTATATGCCGGATCTTGATTTGGAGGAAGTAGCAGAACGAGTTGTCAGGGCAGAAGGAAATTGCGGCACATGTCATGACTATGTAAAAAATACTGTAAAAAGTTTACATCAACTTGGCTTAAGAGATCCTGCATTAGAACAGTTGTTGACATTAATAGAATATCCACAAAGTCTTAAAAACTCATAATAGTTAACTTATGATGGGCTCTACAATAGATAAATTTAGCATTAAGTTTAGATTTAAGTTACTGATACTATTTGCTGTCTTGTTGACAGGTATGTATGCAGGTTATCAATTGTATGAAAAGGGTGACAAACTGGGCTGCTTCCAACTGGCAGAGGATGTTGTGCCGGTCAGTATTTCAGCATTCCGCGCTGATCGTCTTCAGCTAATAGCAATAGGAGATACCGGGACTGGTAACAAAGATCAAAAATTAGTGGCTGCAGGAATGGCAAAGGTTTGTGAACAAATGGGTTGCGATTTGATTTTGCTTTTAGGTGACAACATTTATCCTGATGGAGTTCAATCAATACATGATCAACAATTTTATTCAAAATTTGAGCACATTTATTCTAAGATTGACAAACCATTTTATGCGGTATTAGGAAATCATGATGTAAAACAGGACGCGCTTTCACAGGTATTATACACTTTAATCAGCGATAAGTGGCGTATGCCAAACTATGAATATATTATCAAAACTGATGTGGCAGACCTCTATGCTCTTAACACGAATTGCCCACTTTCCTTTGCCAGTTTTGAAGACAAACTAAGTCAAAACAAAACAGAATCGTCAACTAAGCCTTGGGTAATTGCATTTGCTCATCATTCAATATATTCAAATGGAACTCACGGTGACACTAATATTCTGACCCGACTTTATTGGGAGTTGTTTCTGGAAGAGAAAGTAGATCTGTATTTGGCAGGACATAATCATAATTTAGCACATTTTAAGTATGATAATTCAGGTACGGACCACATTATTAGCGGGGCTGGCGGTAATCACTATCGTTCTGACAGTGAGCAGGAAAAGTTAAAGGGTTCAAGTGCTAGCAACTTGTTTACTCACAACGACACTGGTTTTGTCTGGCTTGAAATAAACAAAAACAAACTTCATCTTAGTTTTCATGACAGTACTGGAAATACATTATATGAACACACAAAAAGTAGATGAGTTTTGGCAGCCTAAACAACAATCAATGGAAAGTTGATATTATTTAAATGCCAATTATTCAGTTCAGCCACGCCAATGGTTTTCCTGCAAAAACATACTCAGTTCTATTCAGTCATCTGCAGGAGTACGAAATCTCAGCCATAAACGTACTTGCTGAAAAAGTTAAGTCGGATTCGATTTGCTGGCTAGATATGGTTGAAGAGTTGTTAGAAAATGTATCCCAAGCTAGAGAACCAGTTGTAGGTGTAGGGCATTCCTTGGGCGCTATACTGACTCTGCTGGCAGCTGCTAAACGTCCTGAATTATTTAAATCAGTCATTTTACTGGATCCACCTTTATTTTCGACATATAAACGACTATTGATAGGTGTCTTCCGCGCACTTAAACTTGAAAACTTGATTAGTCCATCTGGTAAGTCTGCCAAAAGAAGAGATGTATTTACTTCGAAAGAACAGGCACTTAGATATTTTCAAGCTAACCGGTTTTTTGTCAATTTCCACCCAAACTCTCTGAAGGACTATGTTGAAAATGGTTTAATAACTACAGCTAAAGGGGTTGAATTGTTGATATCAAAAGATAAAGAAGTTGCCATATTTCACAAATTATTACTGACTTACCCTGACAAAATTAAAAGTGTAGTTGGTACATGTGTTTATGCAGTTAATAATCCAATTATCTGGAATTCGGATTTGAAATGGATAAATTATTACATTCCGAAAATGGAAATAATTCCTTTCCCAGGAACCCATTTTTTTCCACTAGAATATCCTCTTGCTTCTGCAAAATTAATTGGCAGGATAATAAATGCATTAAAATTAAATACAAAACAATTGTAATACATAATATAAACATATTATGTATATATAATATGTTTGGATCATTTAAACATATTTTTTTAAAAAGCAAAATACGGGTTAAGCTGATAATACTTGCAATTACATTATATTTTGCCATAATCAAAGCAGAGTTAATTAAGCCGAGGTGGTGGAACTGGTAGACACGCTGTCTTGAGGGGGCAGTGGGCTATGCT
>JACNJW010000035.1 GCA_014382365.1 SAR324 cluster bacterium | reverse complement strand
TGGAGACGAGGGGGATCGAACCCCTTACCTCAACGCTGCCAGCGTTGCGCTCTACCAATTGAGCTACGTCCCCAAAAGACGGAATAGGCATGATGAGCGGGAATCTTTATCCGGATTTTGAAAAGCCAATAAAGTTTATGTTTTTTTGGTGTGGCTTTTCACCGGAGAGTGGAGAGATAACGCTCAGAAAGCTGGCGTCCCCAAGGGGAGTCGAACCCCTGTTGCCGCCGTGAAAGGGCGGAGTCCTAGGCCGCTAGACGATGGGGACTAGCAACCCATTATAATATTATTGTTAGCGTATTTTGTCAAATTATTTTTAGTAATATTGAACAATGAATGCTGAACTGGATAAAATTATATGATCGTGTCATTGCTTATGAAGTGAGAAATTTTGCTTAAGTTAGTACAAGTATTTTTTTAATAATTACCGCTTTGCTCGAAATCTATTTTATGATAAGCACTGATATTATTAAGATCCCTCTCTTCGTTCGAGGTGACAATGTGGGTGTTGGAGCTGATATTACTTTTAAACTCTTCACTGGATTCCCGTTTCCACGGGAATGACAAAGCTGGTTGGCAAAGCTGGATGAGGGGTTTCACGCAAACCCGAATTAAGGATACACGATACTAAATTCAAGAAAATTAATTCAGTTCATGTCCCAGGAATTCTCACAATTAAAGCAGCTGTGTTTGTGTGAATAAGCTCTCTCTTCGTTCGAGGTGACAATGTGGGTGTTTGAGATGACAGTGCAGTTGTTTGAGTTGAAAGTGCAGGTACTTGTTAAGAATGGATTTTCCAAGCTGAAAGTTCTTCAATTCTGCAGAAAACCAAATATTTCTTCTGCCAGTTTCTCTGGTACTCCCGGGACCTGTAATATTTCCTCTATAGAGGCCTGTCTTAAAGCGGTTAAGCTGCCAAAATGCTTGAGCAGCAGTTTCCGCCGTTTTGGTCCAATTCCGGGAATCTCATCAATTTTAGAATGCAGCGTGGATTTGCGTTTTAATTTACGTTGAAATTCGATGGCAAAACGGTGTGATTCATCACGGATATTTTGTAAGAAATAGAGTACATCAGAATTACGGCGCAGACGGATTTCATTTTTCTGTTTTGGTTTCACCACATATTCATAATCCAGATTTTGTCCCCGGTTACGTCCCATCTTTCTGGCGGAACGTCCTTTAGCCAGACCGATCAGATCGACTTTATCCAGGATTCCCAGTTGGGCCAGGACTTTTTCGGCAATATTAATTTGCCCTTTTCCTCCGTCAATCAAAATTAAATCCGGTAGTTTTTTTCCCTCTGCAAGAGTACGACTGTAGCGTCGGTTCAGAACTTCCTTCATGCTCGCATAATCGTCCGGACCGTCTAGGCTTTTGATTTTATATTTGCGGTAATCTTTATTTGCAGGCTGATTATATTTCCAGCAGACCATTGAAGCAACCGTCATTGTGCCGGAAAGATGAGAAATGTCGAAAGCTTCAACCAGTTCCGGAAGGCGTTTTAATTTTATCTCAAATTTTACGTGCCGCAAAATGTTTGTGTTTTTTTCAGAACGTATGCGCTGCTCCGATAAATTCACTTTTGCATTGCTGTAGGCCATTGTAACCAGTTCTTTTTTTCGTCCTTTTTGCGGACAAACAACATAAACGCGGTGCTTTGATTTTTGATTGAGTGCATCTTCCAGCAGTTTCCTGTCTGAATATTCGAAGGGCAGCAAAATTTCACGCGGAACAATCGAACCTTCCGGCATGTAAATTCGATGCAGCACCTGGCCCAGAATATTATCTGCAGAAGCTTCACTGCTGTCTTCAAAATAGAAAAAATCGGTTCCCAGCAAACGACCGTTACGGATGAATAAAACCTGCACTCCGGTAGCATCGGATTCACGGAAGAGATTAAAAACATCCTGATCCTTGCCTTTGACATCCAGCACCATCTGTCTCTCAAAAATCCTGCTGACTGCCTGAATCTGGTCACGGTATTGAGCAGATTTTTCGAATTCAAGTTTCTTTGAAGACTGCTGCATTCGCATTTCCAGTTCCTGCAGCAGTTCCCGATCGCGTCCCTTCAAAAACAAACGTACCTGCCGTACAATTTTTCCATAATCCGCAGCAGAAATATCACCACGACAGGGTGCAAGACAGCGCTTCATTTGAAAATTGAGACAGGGCCGGTATTTTTTTTGGCCGTCCAGCTGCATCTTGCTCGTGCGTAAAGGGAAATATGTCATCACTGCTTTCAATACCTGACGGGCATCTTTGACAGAGGTGTAGGGGCCGTAATATTCAGAATCTGCGTCAATTTTTTCGCGTACCAGCAGCAGACGCGGATACATTTCACCAACCGTCAGTTTGCAGTAGGGATATGTTTTCCCATCCTTGAGGGCAACGTTGTAGCGCGGATGATGTTTTTTGATCAGCTGCTCTTCAAGAATCAGTGCTTCGGCTTCAGTGTCAGTGACAATCAGGGAAAAATCATGAATGCGGGAAACCATGAGCATGATCCGCAAATTGTGCTTGGCAGAACTGTGAAAATAAGAACGGACTCGGTTGCGGATGGATTTTGATTTGCCGATGTAGAGGATACTCTGCTGTTCATCTTTGAAGAGATAAACTCCTGGCAGGTCCGGCAGGTGAGAGAGTTTATCCAGTGCGGGAGAAATGTCTCCGCCACCTTTTGCAGCATGGCGGGGTTCATTTTTCATCCGTTTACTGCAGCAAGTCTGCCAGTGTCTCCGGGATTTTTTTTACGAAGCCGGCCATATTACCATAGGGCCCAATATCCATTTTCAGTGCATATTGGATCACGACTGTAGGGGTACCGCTCACTCCGTAAACGGCTGCTTTTCGTTCGCCTTCCTTGATCAACCGGTTGACCCACTCTTGATTTTTTTCTTTTTGAAATGTCTTGTGGAGTCCCAGCGAACGGGCCAGATAATTTGTAATTCCTGGATCAAAAACATTTACTCCGTGTGTGAAACTGGCTTTGAAAATTTCATTCTTAATTAAATCACCCTTACCAATTTTCTGGGCCACATAGAAGAGACGCAGCGGAGAGTCATCCTGTCCGCGGAAAACAATTGGAATGTCAACGAATTCAACTTTGTCTGCAAATTTTTTGCGGAAGTTTTTTGAGGCTTTGTGCAGGTTGTTGCAGTGCGGACAGCCAAAATTCATAAATTCCTCAAAGACTACTTTTTTGACACTGTGTGTTGCAGGAATATTGCCCACTACCTGATAGTGACCTCTGATGGTTTCTTTTGCTGTTATAGAAAAGGCGAAGATTAATCCGCAGATTAGTAAGATAATTTTTTGCATTGTGTTACTCGGGTTCAGTTAAATAGTTACAGACAGTTTATGAAAATTGATGACTTTTAAAAAGTCTTAAACATGTTTTGTTAAATCTCTCACTTTGTTCGTGATGACAACAGTAGTCTTCAAAATGACTACCTTAGTATTTTATGAAATATCACCCCACAAAAACTGCAGAACCGCAACAGCCGTAACGGCAGCAGTTTCTGTTCTTAAAATCCGCGGACCAAGATCTACCGGCTGCATTCCGGAATTGCTTGCCAATTCCAGCTCATCCGGATGAAAACCGCCTTCCGGACCAATCAGCACCCGCTGATGATCATTTTTTTTGCCTCCTGCAGCCGCATTTTTCCAGCATTCAGCAGCCGCGGATCCCGGAAAGAGAATCCATGAACCGGTACACTCCGGAAGTACGGATAATGCTGATTTTAAATCCGAATGCAGATAAATTTCCGGTGGAAACTGACGTCCGCACTGTTTGCAGGCTTCCAAAACAATACGCCGCCAACGGTTCAGTTGCTGCTCCTGTTGAGAAAAACGTAAAGAACCCGGTGAATGAGTTGCACAAAATAAATCAATTCGGCTGACACCCAGTTCAGTCGTTTTCTGCAGGATCCAGTCTAATGCTTTTTCCCGGGGCAGAGCCTGCAGGATTTCCAGGTGCAGGTCAGACGGTGGCGGAACCGCAACCGAACGTTCCGGAATGAATGTCAAACAGTCCCGTCCAAAACTCTGCAACAGTGCTTCAAAACGTCGGCCTTTTTGATCCTGTATGAGAAAGCAATCTCCGGTACGCAGGCGGCGTGCTTTGAGAATATGCCTTACTTCCTCACCCTTAAGCTCAGACTGAACACCGCATTCCAGTTCTCCGTCAAAGATAAAATACGACATCTGTTTTGATCAGGAATACTTGAAATACAGTTGATCTTTTTTCAGACCAATACTGACCTCTCCTCCATTTTCCAGTTTGCCGAACAAGACCTCATCGGCCAGTATGGTTTCTATTTCCTGCTGAATTGTACGTGCCATCGGCCTTGCTCCAAACAGTGGATCGTAGCCTTTTTTGGCCAGCCAGCCTTTTGCTGAATCCGTTACATTGATGATCACTTTTTGCTGCTGTAGTTTGACTTCCAGTTCCACCAGCACTTTTTCTACTACCATTAAAACAATCTCTTCCGGAAGTCCTGCAAAAGTGATGGTGTTGTCCAGACGGTTACGGAATTCCGGACTGAAGGTTTTTTCAAGCGCTTTTTTGGAAGGACCTTTGGGTGCACTTTCACCAAAACCAATTGTGGAGGAACTCATTTCCTTGGCACCGACATTGGAAGTCATGACCAGAATTACATTCCGGAAATCTGCCTCACGCCCGTTGTTGTCAGTCAGGGTTGCATGATCCATCACCTGCAGCAGAATATTGAAAATATCAGGATGTGCTTTTTCAATTTCATCGAGCAGAATCACGCAATGCGGATTTTTACGCACTGCATCTGTCAACAAACCGCCCTGATCAAAACCAACATATCCCGGAGGTGCACCGATCAGCCGTGAAACAGTATGCTTTTCCATGTATTCGCTCATGTCAAAGCGCTCAAAGTTAATTCCCATGATAAAAGCCAACTGCTTGGCCAACTCTGTTTTTCCAACTCCGGTGGGACCGGTAAAAAGAAAAGAGCCAATCGGATGATCAGGATGGTGCAGTCCTGCACGGGAGCGTTTGATGGCCTGAACTAAAATACCTATTGCTTCATCCTGTCCAAAGACCTGCATCTTCAGCTCTTTTTCCAGCTCCCGCAGCTTATCCTTATCAGAGGAATTCATGCGTTCAACTGGAACACGGGCCATACTGGCAATTACTTTTTCGATATCATGAACTCCAACGGTTTTTCTTTTTGTACCAGAACGCAGCCGTACCAGCGAACCGGCTTCGTCAATTACGTCAATTGCTTTGTCAGGCAAATAGCGCTCATTGATATATTTTACCGAAAGTTCTGCTGCAGTTTTTATTGATCCGGAAGTGTAGTGCAGCTGATGATGCTTTTCATAGCGGGGTTTCAGGCCTTTGAGGATCTTGATTGTTTCTGCCAGCGTAGGTTCGGTGATGTCTATTTTCTGAAAGCGGCGTGAAAGTGCACGGTCTTTTTCAAAAATCTTTTTGTATTCTTCATAAGTAGTGGATCCAATACAGCGAATCTCACCCTTTGCCAGTGCAGGTTTCAACAAGTTTGAAACATCCATTGAACCGCCGCTGGTTGCGCCTGCTCCTATGATTGTATGGATTTCATCGATAAACAAAATGGAGCCGGGACGCTTTTCAAGGGCTTTCAAAACAGCTTTGATACGCTGTTCAAAATCTCCGCGAAACTTGGTTCCGGCCAGCAAAGCACCAATATCCAACGCAAATACTTCTGCATCGGCCAGCATTTCCGGGACGTCGCCGTTATAAATCTGCAAAGCAAGTCCTTCGGCAACAGCAGTTTTGCCTACTCCGGGATCTCCAACATAAATTGGATTGTTTTTACGCCGTCTGCAGAGAATCTGGAGGGTGCGGTTGATTTCATTTTCACGTCCTATCAACGGATCAATGCGGTTTTCTTCTGCCTGCTTGTTCAGGTTCTGGGTGTATAAATGCAGCGGATTCTGTTCCGGACGTGTATGTTCTGTTTCCTCATCATCTTCTTCTACACCATCATAATCATGTCCTTCACTTTCTTCTTCTTCGACTGCAACTTTGGCAATACCATGTGAAATATAATTCAGTAAGTCAAGGCGGGTGATGTCCTGTTTCTGCAAAAAGTAAGATGCATATGATTGCGATTCACGGTGAATTGCCACCAGCACATCTCCAACATCCGCAGAGGCTTTGCCGGAACTGTTGACATGCATGATTGCCAGATGCAGCACACGCTGAACGGCCCGCGTCTGCCGCGGTAGTTTGTTTTCATTAACTTCTTCCTGCTGCGAAAAAAAGTCTTCCAGATCCTGCTTGATTTGAGTTGAGTCTCCTCCACAGCTGCGGATAACATTCAATCCTGCATCATTGTGCAGCAAGGCATAGAGAATATGTTCAACGCATAAAAACTCATGTTTGCGGTCAATTGCTTCGCTTTGAGCCGCCATCAAACACATTTCTAAATCTTTAGTAAACATAAGCCCGACTCAATTTTCTTCCATTGTGGCCTGCAGGGGATACTCATACTGCTCAGCCAGCTCGTGCACTGCTTCCACTTTTGTTTCTGCAACTTCATAGGTGTAGGAACCGCAAATACCAATTCCGTTTTGATGAACATGGATCATAATCTGTGTTGCCTCTTCGAGACTTTTTCTAAAAACACTTTCCAGCACAAACACCACAAATTCCATGGTGGTGTAGTTGTCATTATGCAGTAAAACCCTGTAACTTTGCGGAGGTTTCAGCTTTTTCCTGGTTCTGGACTTCAGCTGTTCATCTACAATAGTTTCACTCATTGTTTTATTCTTGACTACACAGCCAAATGATCAAGCTAAACCATTTTTGCCTGATTATTTGTTGCAAATTAGTTTTCTGCAGATAGTTGCACTCTAGAGCAATTATGAGCTAAGTCAATCCGTTTTTCAACAAAATGTATTTCAGGATCTCTTCGAGCGTACTTCCTGGGCCGAACCGGCATCTTTCAAAAACACCTGACTCTGTGGTTCGATACTGTGTGTCAACCAGACATTTCCGCCGATAACGGAGTCTTTGCCAATAACAACATCTCCTAAAATTGTTGCACCTGCATAAACGATTACGTTGTTTTCGATTGTCGGATGACGTTTTAAACCAGGATTTGCCAGCGAGTGCTGCGGACTGAGTGCACCTAAAGTTACTCCCTGATAGAGCCGCACCTGATCCTTGATGATTGCAGTTTCTCCAATCACAATTCCGGTACCGTGATCAATCATCAGTCCCTTTCCAATTGTAACACCTGGATGTATATCAATTCCGGTTTTTGAATGCATGTATTCAGTCATGATTCTTGGAATCAAAGGTACGCTTCTTTTGTGCAAAAAATTCGCAATTCGATAGACACTGACGGCCTGAAGTCCCGGATAGGCCAGTACAATTTCACGCTTGCTGACGGAAGCAGGATCACCCTGTAGAATTGCATCCACATCTTCTGCCAGAATGTCACGCAGCTCCGGAATGTATTCCAAAAATTCGAAAGCAATGCTTTCAACCTGCTCACCAAATTCAGGATGCTCCTCGCAAAATTCTCCCTCCTGGGAAGCCTTCCAGCAAAGTACCAGTTCGATGGCTTCTTTGAGGCGGTAGAAAATTGAGACAGTCTGTTGTCCAACCACATGCGGTAAGCTCAGGAAATCAAAAGACTCCTGCCGGATTAATCCCGGAAAGAGCAGGACCTGAATGTCTTCCACCAGTGAAATGATACTATCTTTTGCAGGCAAATCAACAGTACCAATGTGTTCTATTTCCGGATGCTTGCGGTAAGACTCCATTAATGCATCAATTGTTTTTTGCAGCCTTTTTCCCTGAACTGTTAACATAGTTTGTTACTGGTTTAAAGATGGAATTGCGGCATCATTTTCTTTTTGAAATAATGATCCGGGATTGAGTTGACTGAAACTTACTGCTATGCTGTGAACAGAACTTCATCAATAAATGCCGGTCAAAATGCAAAGCTACAAAAAAGAATTTGCCGAATTTCTTGTTCGTGCAGAAGCCCTGCAGTTTGGTGAGTTTACGCTCAAAAGCGGGCGCAGCTCACCTTATTTTTTTAATTCCTCAAAATTCAACACCGGCCCCCTGATTGAGGAACTCGGCCGCTACTATGCATCGGCAATTAAGGAAAATGCAGCAGACTGCAGCATAATCTATGGTCCAGCCTACAAAGGGATTCCATTGTGTGTTTCTGCGTCTGCAGCTTTATCCAGCAGTCTTAACCAGAATATCGGATATTTCTTTAATCGCAAAGAAAAAAAAACACATGGTGATCAGGGAATTCTGGTGGGTCAGTTGCCGCTGCCGCAGGATTCTGTGGTTATGGTTGATGATGTGATAACTGACGGCTTGACCAAAATCGAGTCTGTGAGCTTGATTCGGGATCTTTGCGGAGTTGAATTTTCCGGAGTATTAGTGGCTCTTGACCGGATGGAAAAGAATTCCAGGGGGCAAGATGCAGTCACGGAATTTGAGCAGAAAACCGGTGTGGCAGTCTGGTCTATCATCACAATCCGAGAAGTTTGCTGCTATCTGAAAAATCGTAAAATTGACGGAACTGTTGTTTTGGATGAGAGCACTGCACAGAGAATTGAACAGTATCTTGAAGTGCACAGCATCCGCTAGCAGCCTGCTAAAATAAAACCTGGCTTCAGGATGAGATGCTTAAATTCATCAATCCAAACATTAAAAAATAATATTTATGGAGACACAAACAGTCCTGAACCAGTGCCATTTCGAACGTAGTCAGAAATCTTGTGGAAATTATGATCTTAATTATTTTAGGATTTCTCTCCAGTATCGAAATGACAAAAAGTAGATTTTAAATTTTTTACCAGACAGTCATGTATGCAACAAGCACAAGAATCTGAAAGAAGTATCAAACGTGCCCAGGTTTCGTGGGAACAGTCCAAGGAAGACCTGGAACTGGCTAAATCCTACATCAAAACAAATCCGGACACCAGCTGCCTCTTGAGCAACCAGGCAGCCATCAATGCCTTCAGTTCTATTTTGCAGGCTCTGGGACATTTTCAGCTGCCGGCTTATTCCGCAACCGAAATGCTCAATCTCTGCAGTTCAGTTGCTGAGGAAGTTGAACAAACCCGGCCCCAGTGCGAGGTACTTGACAGTGCCTTGAACCGGGATTTGCTCGGACACACCCGGCCCAAAAATATCAGTTTCACTCCGGCCTTTGCCAAAACATCATTTGAAGCCAGCAGCCAGATTCTTAAAATAATCAAAGCCTACTGGCAGGACAACAAAGAACGCTTTTTTACTCCCTGAGTTCTTATGTTAAAAAAAATCAGACGCGGCCTTGCCGACCATCGGCCCTTAAAAAATACTCAAATTGTAAAACGTGCTTCGGTACTGATTCCGCTGCTGGAATCTGAGGGCGAACTTTTTGTGCTGTTGACTCAACGTTCCGAACAGCTGAGTTCACATGCAGGTGAGGTTTCGTTTCCGGGTGGAAAACAGGATTCGCATGATGCAAATTCGCTGCAAACGGCGCTGCGTGAAACTGAAGAAGAAATTGGGCTGCCTACGGAAAAAATAGAAATAATCGGTACTCTCGACCAAATTCTCTCACTCCACTATTATCTGGTGACACCCTTTGTCGGTTTGATTGGCAGTGATTTTGTGCCAAAACCAAATGCAGCTGAAATTGGTGCTGTTTTCAAGGTACCGCTCACCTTTTTTATGAATAGTGATAATCACTGGACAGAAGAATTTAAAACACCAATTGCAAATGTGCTGGCACATCATTTTAATTTTCAGGAATATGACATCTGGGGTCTTACCTCAAAATTGATTTTACGTCTGCTGGAAATCGGTCTTGGTCATGTGCCGGATTTTCCTGTACATCATCCGGACTCTCCAACCTGGATGGAAAGAACCTTGGACTATTCAGGCGAAGAGCTGCCCTTTGATTCAAAAATGCTCCGCCATCTTGAACAGAGGAAGATACATCGATAACAGGAAACCAAGCACACCTAAGGCAATCAAAACCATCAAAATTGGTTCAATCAGCGTATTAGCCCATGCCATTATTTTTTTCAGTATTTCCTGATTTTGGTTGCCGATTCTAGCAAAACTTGAAGAGAGATGACCACTCGACTCTCCAAGTGCTACCATTTTTATAAACATTGGCGAAAAAACCGGCACCAGAGCATATGCTTCCCGTAATGATTTTCCTGAATCAACTGCCCTGCGTACCGCTATAATCCGTCTGCGCAGCAGCTTGGGCAGCATCTCTTCTGCTAATGCCAGTGCATCCTGCAGAGTAACTCCTGAGAGCAGCATGATCTCCATGCTCCTGCTGTAGAAAAGCAGACTCACACTTTCCTGCAGTCGTTTTCCGCCGGGAATCAGATTCAGCAGCCAGTACCAGCCGAGCAGTTTATGAACAACAGCAACTGCTGCGGCAAACAACAGTGCGGCCAGCATCCAGCTTTGCGGACGAGACCGCAGAGAATCACTCAGTTGGACCAATAACCGTGTCAGCCAAAACAGCTCATCTCCAAGACCTGAGTACATGCGCTTAAACATAGGTACCATAAAAATAACTGCTCCCAGTGACAGGACAAGAAAGAAACTGAAAACTACCAGAGGATAATTTAGCAGGCGTTTTTGCTCCCGGATTATTCGTTGCTGAAACTGATAAAAATCCAGCAGCATGCCAAGGACTTCTGTCAGTCGTCCGGACCTTTCTGCAACTTCAATCATTTTTCCTACTATCTGCGGAAATGCCTGAAAACGCTGCAATGCAGTACTCAGAGAAAGACCTTGCTGTAAATCCTGACGCATCCGGCAAAGCAGATAACTCAGCACAGCATCCTTTTGCTCATGTACTGCAAAACCCAAGGCAGCATCCAGTTCAACTCCTGATTTCAGCAACCGGTGGAGCTGCAGTAAAAATTCAGTGACCTCAGAGTTGTTTAAAGCCCGGTTTAAACTGGATGGTTGAATTTTCCGCAGGCGAACCCTGTAAAAGCCCTCCTGCAGGAGACTTTCTTTGGCTGCAGTCCGGTCCGGTGATTCCAATGCGCCTTCCTGCGGAGCTCCGTGCATATCGCTGCCTTCCCAGTAATAGTTTGCCACGTCCAGTCTTTTTTTGAAGTGTTTGTCTGCATAATTAACTGCAGACTGAGATATACTCCTCTTCGTTATTTCTGACAAGATGAAAAAGTTTTTCTTTCACAGAGGTCTGTCTATTTCTGGACTAGTTAACTCCAATATCTGCAGATAGTATTGCAGATTCAGCTTGCACTGTATTCTCAAGTCTTGTATTTTTCCTGCTAAAAGGGGTAGAAGTGCCTGCAGGAATGTGCTTGCACAGTTGGAGCTGAAAATATTCAGCGCTGACGGTGTTTGCGCGCGGCTGCAGGAGCACAGCATGTTCAATCGATTAAATCAGAAGTAATAATAAATTGTTGGTTTGATGATTGCATGTTAGTTTTAAGATTTGTCCGATTGCCCAGGTTTTGCTGCATGATAATTGGTATTTAATCAGGAGGGACAAAACACCGGATTGTCAGGAGGTCGTTCCGGAAACTATTGTGAGCAGTAATTCAACTGCTTATTTTTAACACAACTTTCATCAAGGATACTTATGAAAAAGATACTAAGTTTGCTGGTTTTTTCAGCTTTCTTTTGCGGAAGTCTGGCCTTCGCCGGAGATTCTGCATCCAACCGAAAAGATCAGACTGTAAGATTAGGGATGAAATCGGGAATTCATTTGATGTACGCAACATCATCTCCTTTTGTACTTGAAATGCCGGGAGAAGACTGGACTTTTGGTTTGACGTACGGTTCTGGAAAATATAACTATTCCTATACAGACTACAACTCAGCAACGAGTACTTATTCAATAAAATCTCAAAGTATTAATTTCAGTACTACTGAAGTTACCGGCAGATATTATATTGGCAACTCCTTCAATATTCCGTTTGGCTATGCCAATTACAAAATTTCATATCCGGATTGGGTTTACTCCGGTGTGACATATGATATTGACTATGAAATCAGCCAGTTAAATTATGGCATCGGCAACGAATGGACATATGACTGGGGTGGCTACCTTGGAATAGACTGGTATCAAGGCGGGAGTAAGCTGAGTGACAAAGCAACTGTTAAACTCAAGTCCGGTACTGAAACTGCTACCACTCTGGCTCAGGCCACAGTCACATCGACTGATGTCAAAGCTTTTGCCGGAGTATTTGTAATGACTTTCGGGTTTGGGTTCTAAGACCGTCAGCTGAATTTGCTGCAAAAGTAATTTTTCAGTGTATCCTCATTATTCCGGCGGTACTTCATTCAGGAGCATCGCCGGTTTAGTTTCCTATAAGTCACTGCTGCTCGCCAGCAAATTTTTCAAGTATTCTTTCTGACCACTCTGCAGGAAATTCAGCATCTCTTGCTTCTGCAAGAACAGACTCCATCTGAGTTTTGTCCTCAAGCGGATGTAAAATTCTGGCACCTTTCTGAAATCCAATCCCCTCAGGAATTTCCAGATCACGATTGGTACGGCTGAATGTAAGACCCTTTCCGGCAAACCATTCAAGTACTATTTCTCCAAACAACAACTGTATCTGCCGGATATTGTTGGTTGCATCAATCCAGAGAAACCCATGTGCATCCTTGCGGTTTTCGCAACCCAAAGACAGTTGCTGTAAACCCTGAACTACTTCTTCAGATTTTTTTGTCTTGATGAGATAAAAACGACAACTACTCATGTCTCAATACTCCGTGCCTTGTATTTTTCTGCAATTTCGCTGATCATGTAAACTTAAATGGAGACTCCTGCAAAAACAGTACATGATTTAACTGGTTTTGTCAGCACTAAGCAGTTTCGGAAACAAGAACCCAGACATTTTAATGACCATGAGTTTGATACGAGTACTAATTAATGGATCCAAGGGCAAAATGGGACAGGAATCCGTAAAAGCAGTCAACGCAGATCCGGAGCTGGATTTAGTTGCCGGAACAGATTTAGGCGATGATCTTGCTGAAAGTATTGTCCAGTTTAAAGTTCAGGTCGTTGTGGACTTCACCACAGCCGCTGTGGCCCTGAAGAACGCAGTCAGCATCATAGAAGCAGGAGCACGGCCTGTAATTGGAACCAGCGGAATGCTGCCGGAACAAGTTGCTGAACTCAAAGCACTTTGTACAAAACAAAAGCTGGGCGGTATTATTGCCCCAAATTTTGCGATTGGTGCAGTGCTGATGATGAAGTACTCTCAGGATGCAGCCAAATATTTTCCGCATGTAGAAGTGATTGAACTGCACCACGACCGCAAAGCAGATGCTCCTTCAGGGACAGCAATCAAAACTGCAAATCTGCTGGCAGAATCACGTGACTCGGTACCAGAAAAAATTGCTGAAAAAGAAATTATTCCTGGAGCAAGAGGTGCCAATGCAGAAGAAATCAGAATCCACTCAGTCAGGCTGCCGGGCCTGGTTGCGCATCAGGAAGTCCTTTTCGGCGGACAAAGTCAGACCCTGACCATTCGGCATGATTCATTTCACCGGGACTCTTTCATGCCCGGTGTCTGTTTGGCCTGCAAAAAAGTAATGGACTTGAATGAACTCATTTACGGTCTGGAACATCTGCTTTGATTAAAAAGTGTCAGTATCCTGAAATTGGTAAGTCTGTAAAATATTATTCTGCAGAAGTGTGCTTTTTCCCCCGGGGATGCAGTTCGTGATAAACTGCAAAATAATCAGGACGGTTTACATGTGCATACTGCAGAGTAGCATCCAGACTGACGTAGCCGAATAAATCCCTGATATCAGAGAGGTCAATGCCGTTTTGCAGAAGATGTACTGCAAATGAATGACGTAGTATTCTTGGATTGATGCGGCTGGTGATTCCGGCACGCCGGGCCTGTTTTTTGATCATTGCCCAAAATCCAACCCTGCTCATACGTGTACCGTTGCGGCTCGGAAATAAACATGAATCTGCTGGGTGCAGCAACCGGCTTTCTCTTGCCTGCTCCAGATAGTTTCGCATGACTTCTACTGCTGTTGAAGTCATGGGGACCATACGCTCACGTTTTGAACGAACCTTCAAAAAATCCAAATCCAGATACAAATCTTCGACATCCAGTCCGAGTAACTCATTGACCTTCAGTCCACTTGAATAAAGCAGTTCCAGCATTGCTCTGTCGCGCAGTCCCAAATAATGAGTAAGTGACGGTGCTTCCAGCAGAGCAATAACTTCTTCCGGCGACAGTATTTCAGGTGCATCCGGCAGTACTTCCGGAAAACGAAGTTGATGTGCCGGACTGGTTTTGATTAAACCGCTTAATTCAAGATGATCAAGAAAAAGTTTTAGTGAGGATATATGTCTGGCCAGAGTTCTTGGTTTGTAGGATTCCCTGAGTAGAGCAAGGTAGGTTTCCAAGTCCACAAGACTGAGTTTGCGAATTTTAACCAACAGTTTGTGACTGTCGGAATCCTCCTCATCTATTTCCAGCCATTGTAAAAATTTGCGCAAATCCAGGCGATGACTCTGAATACTGTTTGAAGCATATTTTTTACTCTTGAGTGAATCAAGAAATTCTGAAACCAGCGGCTGCATATTATTTCAACTGGTCATGTGGCGAGAAAGTTAGCTGCCCTGCAAAGTGAGCTGCAAGTTTGAAATGTTGGAAGAAGCCCGCAATGCCGTGTGTAAAAAAGGGCTTTTGTTACCTTTGCCAAGCAAGGTGGAGAAATGTGATGAAAGGTTCAGGCGTCCTTCTCAATGGAAGGCAGGCACACCCCCTTCAGGGACCAACTCCTTTCTAGAAATATCAGGTAGCAAAAGTTTTACAGCACGAACACCGCAGACTTCTATCTTCTGCATCAAGCATACTCCCTCAGGAAAAAAAATCAAGGAGGATGCTGTTCCATCTCAAATATATGGCAAGCCGGCTTTTTAATGACTGAACTCAAGACTGTCTGTTGCAGTTATGAACAGTGTTTGAACAGGTTTTTTTAAAATAACAAAGATTATAGATCCAATTTCAGCTTTTGTATGCAGACTTTTAAAATCAGGAAAAAAATAATAACTGACTGCAGGCCCTTCTTTTAAGCTTATTTTTCAGCATCGTTGTTTGCTAAAACTTTATCCAGTCTGAAACATAAAGTATCCAGGTCCTCTTCAAGGCCATCGAATTTGGAAACTCTTTTCTGCAGGGCCAGCAGCTTGTCTGCTAAATTTAAAGCTACCAGCATAGCAATACTTGAAGGTCCAAAAGCTTCAGTCTGCTCTGAGACTTCTTTGATTTGCCGGTCCAGAAATTTTTCTACTTCACGTACATGTTCTTCTCCATACGGACTGGAAATTGTAAAACGGTTACCACTGATATTTATCTGGTATTGCCTGTTGTCGTTATCCTGCACAATAACCCCTTTTTTACTTACTGTTTTTTGTGCTGTGTTAAGCAGCTCAAATATTAAATTGTTAAGTGAAGCACATCCATTGAAGCTGATGCGAATAATTTCTGAATGTGATAAAGTGTAAGTTATTCTAACTTATAGGTTAGTTTCTAACAGGTTTTTTTTGATAGATCAATCTCATTATTGTTGAGAAGAACAAATTAATAGTTTTTTGTAATATAAGTTTTTCATGAAATCTACTGCTTTAAGTCTTTTGAGTCCGGAATCAAAACAGGAATTTGGGGCATTACTGCTCCTGGATCAGTTGATGCGTTTTGATCTGCTGCTGCACGAAAAAGAAGATTTGCTTGAATCCGTGAGTCTACTTGAAAAGGAAGTTGCTGAACTGAAAAAAGGTTTTTTTCATTCCGAAGAACAGGAACAACAACTGGGCTTTGAAAAAGATGAACTGTCTGAAGCAAAAGAAGCTTTGACACAAGTTGAAAAAGAGCTGAAGGAAAATGAAAGCTGTCGTTTGAATCTGGCTCTTTTTGAGGAAGACGACCAGGGACTAGAGGCCCTGCTGAACTTTATGGAGCAGCGGGGTACTCTGACAGTCGGCAGCGACAACTATTATCAGGTATCTGCAAAAGGTCTTGAGGTTTATCAGCACTTAGTAGATCAACTTGAAGCATATGTAGTACATTTTGATGTCTATGCCTATGTTGATTTAGCTGAAGGTACATTTGGTGATCCAAAAACAGATTTGCTGGAAGGTGACAGGTGGTCTGATTTGCGGGTTGCGGTTGCAGAACAAAAGGGCATTGATCCCTACAGAGTTGTTTTCCTGGCTCTGCTGAGTGCAGAGAGTTTTTATGAAAATCCTGACTGGAAATTCGATTTAAGCATGGGAACGCTCTTTGATGAAATGGAGCAGATTGTTCAGGAGCAGCTCTCTGTTGAAGATTTGGGCTACACAGATGATGAAGGCCGGGTAGCCGGAAAAGATGTTATTCGTGACATCATTGAACAGGGCAGTATGCTCGCTACTGAGAGACGACTGCAGGATCAGGAAGTTGAAGAAAAGGCTGAAGCAGAACCGGATGAGCAGGTAATCAGCACAACATACTACTGGTAAAGCAAAATGCGGATCAAATACGGAGTCATAGAAGCACCGGAACTATTGGGTAAAAGCTGGGATACACCGGATATAAATTGGTATCCAGGTCATATGCTGAAAGCCAAAAAAGCCTTGGCGAAACAGCTCAAACGTGTTGATGTTGTTTTGGAAATGAGGGACGCAAGAATTCCGCTTTCTTCGGTAAATCTGGATTTTGAGGAAATGCTGCAGCAAAAAAAGAGGATCCTGCTTTTCAATAAAACCGGTTTGGCAGATGTAGAAATAACCAGAAAATGGGTTGCCTACTTTCAAAAAAAAACGACACCATTCCTTTTTGTGGATGCAATGAACAAACGGGAACTGCAAAATATACTACCACTATCACGCAAATTAATGCAGGAAAAATGGGCCAATTTTAATAGGCGTGGAATACGTCCTCCATCACTCAAACTGTTGATTACAGGTATTCCAAATGTTGGCAAATCCAGTTTAATAAACAGACTTTCAAAGCGTAAAGCAGCCGAAACAGGGCCTAATCCCGGAGTGACAAAACATCAGGACTGGATCAAATTGGGCAAAGATGTTGAACTGCTGGATACTCCCGGAATTCTGTGGCCAAAAATAGAAAATCGCGAAGCTGGTTTACGGTTGACGATTACTGGTGCCATCAAAGATTCTGTTGTTGGAACTTCGATGTTGAGTGACTATTTGTTGGAAATTTTACTGCAAAAAGCACCGGAGCAGCTTCTGCAGCACTATCAGTTGGCTCGGGAAGATCTGGGTTTGCTTCCTGGAGATTTGCTGGAAAAAATTGCCAAAAAACGAGGTTGCCTGAAAGGCGGAGGAGAAATTGATCACCCACGTGCGGAAAGTCTGCTGCTTCGTGATTTCAGGGCAGGCAGACTGGGCCGTTTGAGTTTTGATATACCGGAAACTGCTGAATAAAATTTTTGTGGCTTTTAAACCAGCAGCGCCGCAGTAAAACAGACAATGCCTGCAAGTACACTAATTCCAGAATTATTCCAAAGCCACCGACTTACTGTTACTCCTGCAAAACCAAAAGCTGCATTAACCAGTTGGGAGGAAGCCCCTGGTTCCAGAGGAGATTCCAGCGAAACCACCAGTAAAGCAGCAATAATTGAAGGCCCCATCAGTTGAAAAAAAAGCTGGATTTGAGTCCGGTTTTTCTTTTCTGTTGCACTTCTGGAACTAAGTACAAACGGAACTGCACGAATTAGATATGTTCCAACTGCAATCAGCAGCACAGCAAAGATAAAATCTGTTTTCACTGGCATCTCCTGCCGATAATTCCAAGTCCTGGTCCCAGCAGTGCCGCAGCAATGATTCCAGTTTCTGTGTGTCCGCTCCAATGGAAAACTGCTGCCAGAATCAGAGAAATTAAAACTGCCGAACGATTGCTGGGTTTGAGCATGGAAAGCAGCAAACTGAGAAAAAGAGCCGGCAGTGCAAATGCAAGTGCCGGTCTTAAAAAAGAATAATGACTGAGCAGCAGCACTCCGCTGATGCTTCCGGCTAAGGTACCGCCAACCCAACTGGTATATGCAGCAAACTCCAAACCCATGAGCCACCAGAATCTGGTTGCTGCAGGTCTTTTTCCGATACGGGAAAATGCGACTGCAAATACCTCATCAGTTAGACCGAAGGCAGAAAGCAGACGTTCTCTCAATGAAAAATTTTCAGTATCCCGGGATAAAGCTGGGCCATAGAGGGAGTGTCGAATGTTCAGGCCAAGTGTAATTAATGCAGCACTCAGAATGGGGACACCGTCTTTGAGCAGGCCAACCAGTGCAAACTGGCTGGCTCCGGCATAAATGAAGAGTGAAGTAAAAACCGCAGGCAACGTTCCCAATTCTGCTCCTTCTGCTGCCACTCCAAAGGCAAAACTGACTGGAAGATACCCTGCCACAATCGGCAGGCTGGATTTCAGACCTTCACTAAAGGATTTGTAGCTGAACATGGTTTCTGTTCCTTTTCAGTCAATTACCACACTTTGTTGAAATCATGATTTTGGCGGCCGCGCAGTATGACGTCCGGTTGCGGAGAGCAAGACTTTGCGTAAACGAATATTATCCGGAGTGACTTCAACAATCTCACCTTCACGGATGAATTCAATTGCTCTTTCTAAAGTCATGGGAATAATTGGTGTCAGCACAGTGTTTTCATCTTTTCCGGAAGCACGGTGATTCGTGAGTTTCTTTTCTTTACAGGGATTTACGTTGAGGTCGGAGTCACGGTTATGTTCACCAATGATCATGCCTTCATAGACACGTTCACCTGCAGTGATAAACAAAACTCCACGCGGTTCCAAATTGAAAAGTGCATACGGGACACCCTTACCCTGGCGGTCTGCTACAATTGAGCCGGTAAAACGGATAGGAAAATCACCTCTAAATGGTTCATATCCTGAAAGATATGAATTTAAAATTCCGGTGCCCCGTGTATCAGTTAAAAACTCGTTGCGGTAGCCGATTAGTCCTCGGGATGGAATGTTAAACTGAACCTGAACCCGGCCTGTGCCGTGATTTACCAGATTGATCATCCGACCTTTTCTCAGTGATAGTTTTTCGGATACTATACCTAAAAATCCTTCTTCGCAATCCACATAAACATGCTCAATTGGTTCCAAGCGTTCTCCCTTTTCTTCTTTATAAATAACTTCAGGCCGACCAACTGCGAGTTCAAAACCTTCGCGCCGCATAGTTTCAATCAGAATTGCCATCTGCAGCTCACCCCGACCTTTGACCAGAAAGCGTTCGGCATCTTTTGTTTCTTCAAACTGCAGCGAAACATTTGAAAGAGATTCTTTGTAAAGCCGCTCTTTAATTTTATTTGACTGAACCAGTTTTCCTTCCTGACCTGCAAAGGGTGAGGTGTTGGTGTAGAAATACATGGAGATGGTCGGCTCATCAACGGTAATTCTTTTGAGTGCTTTGGGCTGTTCTTTGGTACAAATTGTATCACCGATCCGGACATTTTCGATTCCAGCCAGAATCATTATTTCACCCGGTTCAATCTGATCTACTTCTTGCATGGTAAAGCCTTCATAAACCTGAACTTTACTGGCCCGCAGGGCAATTTCCCTGTCTCCTTCACCAATACAAACCAGCTGTTCGTTTTTTGCAGCAGTACCATTTGCAACACGGCCAATTGCCAGCTGACCCAGATAGTCAGAGTAATCCAAATCTGCAACCAGCATCTGAAATGGTTCTGAGGGAGTATGTTTTGGTGCAGGCAGTTCTTTAACAATTATCTCAAATAAAGGAAATAGACTATCAGAATCATCCTCCATATCATGTTTGGCAATGCCATCCTTACCGATTGCATACAAGACTGGAAATTCAAGTTGCTCCTCAGTTGCATCCAGGTCAATGAACAGGTCATATATTTCATTTAAGACTTCTGTGACACGTGCATCCTGTCGATCAATTTTATTGATTACCACCACCACTTTTTTCTGACCCTCAAGGGCTTTTTTCAGGACAAATCGAGTTTGCGGTAAAGGACCTTCTGAAGCATCAACCAGCAGGATTGCACCATCTACCATCATCAGGGCACGCTCAACTTCTCCGCCAAAATCTGCGTGTCCGGGAGTATCAAGAATATTTATTTTTGTGTCATTCCAGGTGACAGAACAGTTTTTTGCCGCAATTGTGATTCCTCTTTCACGTTCCAAATCCATACTGTCCATGATACGTTCATCTACAGACTGATTATCACGAAAGAGTCCACTCTGACGGAACATGTGATCAACGAGTGTGGTTTTTCCATGATCAACATGTGCAATGATGGCAATGTTTCGGATACGATTATTTGTTGTGGTATTTTCCATTTTATTATATTATTTTGTTTTTTGGTTAATGTTTCAGCTCAACCAGTGTTCCACTGTAAATTCCAGTGTCCGCTGAATTGGATCTGCACGCAGAAGTCTTATTTCCAGACGTTGTCCTGCCTGCAGCGTTCGGTTTTTGTAGCGCCCCTGTAAGCTTAGCCGTATCTCATCATACTGATAAGTATCATCCGGCATTGAGTCGAGGGGTAATAACCATTCAAGCCCGTGGGGTTCCAGATTTACCCGAAACCCCTGACTGTCAACAGAAGTCACAACAGCCTGAAAAGTTTGTCCTGCATGTGGAGCCAGAAAATCAACTTTCATCAAGTCAATACTCTGGCGCTCAGCTTTTTCTGCTCTTCGTTCCTGTTGGGAACATTGCTCTGCCAACTCACTGTTTACCAGCAAAAGTTTAGTCTTTAAACCCTGATCCCTGTGTAGTTTTTCCTTAATTGCACGATGTACAACTAAATCCGGATACCTGCGGATCGGTGAAGTAAAATGAGCATAATATTTTGCCGCCAGACCAAAATGACCCTTGTTTGCTGTCTGATAGACTGCCAAAGCCATTGTACGCAGCAAAAGAACCTGCAGTTGTTCAAAATGGGGCAACTCCTGAATTTGCTCGATGACTGCATTAAACTCCTGAGGGTTTGCTAATTTTGTCAGGGATGTGCGTACACCAAAGCGAAAAAAAGTTTGCTGCAGTTTTTGCAGTTTTCTCAGGTCCGGTTTGTCGTGTACACGGTAAAGAGCAGGCATTTTATTTTTCACGCAGTGTCTGGCGACAGTTTCATTGGCTTCCAGCATAAACTGTTCAATCAGTTTCATTGCACTGGATTGATAACTTCTACCGATACCAGTCATTTGCTGGTCTGCATCAAATTCAAAGACTTCTTCAGCAAAACTGAACTGTACTGCACCACGCTTAATCCTTTTTTGTTCAAGAATTTTTGCCAGTTTGTGCATTTTCCGGATATTTGCCTGCAGTTTCGGTTCACGTATAGAAGAGCTTCGTCCATCAAGTAAGTCGGCCACATCCTCATAAATTAGACGGGCTCGGCTGCGGATAATACTTTCTGAAAGTGAGTAGCCGACTACTTCACCTACGGAATCAATCCGCATTTCACAGGTCAATGTCAGCCGGTTCACATTTGGACGTAAACTGCATAAATTATTGGAAAGAGCCTCAGGCAGCATGGGTACTGCATGAGTTGGAAAATAGACACTTGTTCCACGCAGAAGCGCTTCTTCGTCAACCGGATCCAGTGGGCGTACGTAATGGGCCACATCTGCAATTGCCACAAAAAGCCGGAATCCACCGGCAGAATCTTTGTCCGGAAGTACACAGACCGCATCATCAAAATCGCGGGCGGTTTTTCCGTCAATTGTCACAAACTCCAGCTCACGCAAATCCCGGCGTCCGGAAGAAGCATCATAGCGAACCTGTTTTGAAAAATTATCTACATGTGTCAGGGCTGCTTCTGGATACTCGGTTCGAATCAGGTTTTCATTAAGAATCAGTTGAAAGCCCAATTCGTGGTCACTGGTGTTTTCCAGAGCCCGCAAGACCTTTCCGCTGGGTGCAGCAAAGGATTTTTTTGGATGTTTGCTTTCTTCCAGTAACTCAACTTCAACCAGAGTTCCAGTTTCAAGTTCAGGTAAATCATCCTCCTGAGCAATCCAGAGGAAGGGCAGGCCGGAATTAGGATGTACCGGAACGGCAACGGTTTTACGTTTAGTTCTTTTTAAACGTGCCAGTATTTCTCTGGATGCACGCTCAAGAACTTTGATGATTTCTCCTTTTTGTTTGCTGCGAAAACCGCGTTTCCGGAAGATTCCAATTTGTACCAAATCACCTTCCATGGCAAACCCCTGCTCCTGTTCGCCGATGAAAACATCCGGACGGCCACCTCCAATGGCAACAAAACCGAAGCCTTTTCGATTTCGAGTGAAATAGCCTTTTTCAGTTTTTCCTGAACTGCTTATTTGTTGACGCTTTGGTCTTTGTTTCCAGATCAGTTCTTTTTGCTCAATTTCTTTTTTGGCTTTTTTTGCAGGTTTTGTCAGAGCTCTGTTTTTTGTTTCCTGAACTTTAAAATAGCGGGTACCATGTTTGGCAATTTTCCCGGTTTTGATTAGTTTTTGTAATTCTGCTTTCAATTTTATAGTTGCGGCTTTATTAAGTCCAAGTGCACCGCGGATTTGTTTTACAGATAATGAGTCTCCGTGTTTTTCCAACATCCGGAGAATTGTTTTTTTATGTGATTTCATTCGTTTATTTGTTTTTCTTTTTGCAGCTTCAGCAAGTGGGATTCGATATTTTTCAGCGCCAGTGGATACAGGCGCTGGTCTATTCCAACGTAAAGCTCTTCCAGAATTTCCGCTTTGGATTTTCCGGATTTATGTAAAGTTAGTATTTGTGTTTCGCGTTGCTGGCGATGTTTTAATGTTTCCTGAAGACGGTGTGTACTGCGCATTGGGATTCCGTGTGAAGGTATGATGACAGCCGGATTGAGGGCAATCACTTTTTTAAGTGTTGCAAAATAGGTTGCCATGTCTCCTTCAGGTGCAGAAATTACTACTGTCCCAATTCCCTGAATCAGGTCACCAACTATAAACCAGTCCAGTGAGTCCGGTGCTAAACCAAGATGTCCGGCATCATGTCCGGGAATCTCATAAACCCTTACTGCGGAACCATGCCAGCTTGTTACCTCTTGATTTTCTGTTGCAAACTGCAGCTCAACTTGCTCAAAATATACTTCTCCAAATTTTTCAGTCAGCCGCTGCCGGGTATCCCGGCTGAGAATAATTGGAACTTTCAGTTTGCGGGCCAGCAGGTTTGCAAACTGGTGATGATCAGGATGATGATGAGTCAGGAAAATTGCATCCAGTAGTTTGTCTTTTATGGTGTTGAGCAGGCGTTGAAATTCTTCTTCAGAATCAGGTGACGGATCAACCAGAATTTTTGCTGCACCAGGATCTCCCAGCAGAAATGCATTGGTTCGGCTGGCAGGCGGAAGAGTTGCTGAGCGAACCGCAAGCATCGGAATCCCATCGAGCATTTCCAGTGTTGGTATCCTAGCTCCTTCAGAAAAATCCTGTGACAAATCTCCGAATTCAGTGGCTGCTGGATTATTGACTAAACCGTCTAGAACCCAACGTGCAGGTGGAACCATCAAGCTCTTGCCTGTAATATAAGTTTTGAGCAGCTCAGCAGGTGTACTCCAAAAACCACTGCTGAATTCTCCCGGATCAATTTTAAAATTAAGACGTTCCTTCAGGTCAACCCGGTAAAACCACGTTCTGAAACGAACCGGCGCAAAAGGTGGTGCAAGGGCTTCAGCAAGTTCACTGACAGACAACACCTCACCACTCAGAATTCCTTTCTCCAGATCGTAACCTAATTCTTCACTAATTTCTCTTTGCAGGGCTCTCATTAGCAGAGCATCTCTGTCACAGAGAAACTTTGTTTTAAATGGAGTTGAAAGTTCGTCATGATCTATTTTCCCACCTGGAAAAGCATGGTAGCCGGGAAAGGCCAGTAGATACGACTGTCGTTGTACTGCAAAAACCTGCTCCTCAAACATGAATAAAACTGAGACCGATTCAAGCGGGCGAGGACTAGTTGTCATTTTTATTTTGGGAAATATTGTTGATGCCAACCTCAATTTTGTGTAGTCCAAGTTCTAATACATTTTCGCAGACAGAAATCACGCGGATTTTATAGGGTGCATATTTTTCGATAAAGACGAACAAAAATGCGGCAGTTATTTGACTTAACTGAAATATCCCACGACAGTACCAGGCAGCCTGAATGGCATAATAATTTTCAATCTGTTTTTGGATTGAACTATCGCCAATATTTTTTGTAAATTTAAGATCAACAATTGTACCAGACTTGGCATCAAACCAGTCCAGCCGTGCCTTGCAGTCCATACCATATTCTGTGTCCTGCCAAAATAAAGACACCTCTGCTTTTCCTGCAGTCCACAGTTTTTTGATTTGTGGATGAAGCAGAAAGATTTCACGGATAGTTGTTAAGCTGTCCCATTCATTGGCACGTAAAACTATTTTTCCATTATGCTGTTCACAAAATTCGGTCCAGCGCTTTTTGCCCAGTTTTCCACGCTGGCGTAAACCATTTGGGGCACGGACATAAAGTTTTTCAAATCTCTCCGGTTCAAGCAGCAGGCAGTGTCCGGCACTTCCAAACTGTAAAGCCTGCAGATTTTTGTATGCATGATGTTGTTTGGGTGCAGTTGAAAGCCACTGCTTGATGGTCGATTGATTCAGGCCGGATAGTTGTTGATACTCCTCAAAAGGAAGATTGTGTACAATTCCGAAGTTGTCGGCAGGATTCACTCTCCATCCTCATAATTTTCCAGCGGTGGACAGGAACAAACCACGTTTCGATCACCGTGCACATTGTCCACACGGGCTGAAGGAGGCCAATACTTGTGACGGCGGAGTGAAGCCAAAGGGTAAACTGCTGCTGCCTGAGAATAGGGATGAGTCCATTCAGAATCAGTAAGATCTTCTGACGGATGCGGCGAATTTTTTAGCGGATTATCAATTTTGTCCCACTCTCCGGATTCAACACGTTTTGTTTCTTCACGGATCGAAATCATGGCCTCACAAAAACGATCGATTTCTGCTTTCGGCTCACTTTCGGTGGGTTCAATCATTAGAGTTCCGGGCACCGGCCAGGACATGGTTGGTGCGTGGAAACCATAATCTATTAAACGCTTGGCAATGTCCTCCTCAGTGATTCCACAGAGCTCTTTCAGGGGCCGAACATCGATAATACACTCATGTGCAACAAGTCCATTTTTACCGGTGTAGACAATCGGAAAATGCTCTTTTAAACGCTGTGCCAGATAATTGGCATTTAGAATTGCAACTTGAGAAGATTTTTTCAAACCAAAACCTCCCATGAGTTTGATATAAACCCAGGATATCGGCAGGATGCTGGGACTGCCCCATGGTGCTGCAGAAACAGCAGTATTTTCCAGTGGTAAGCCCTCGATTTTAACAACGCTGTGATTTGGTGCAAACTGAGCAAGATGTGTTTTCAAACCGATAGGTCCCATTCCTGGACCTCCTCCGCCGTGAGGAATACTAAAAGTTTTGTGCAGATTCATGTGCAGAACATCTGGTCCTAATTTTCCCGGCTGCGCTATGCCCATCAAAGCATTCAGGTTTGCACCGTCCATATAAACCTGACCGCCGTAATTATGAATAATTTCACATATCCGGATTAAGCTGTCCTCAAAAACTCCATGGGTAGAAGGGTAGGTTATCATCAGGGCGGCAAGATTATCAGCATGTTTTTCTGCTAATTCCTGCAAATTATCCACATCGATGTTTCCATCATGATCACACTTGATGATGACTATTTTCATGCTGGCCATCATGGCACTCGCAGGATTTGTGCCGTGTGCAGAGCTGGGAATCAGGCAGACATTCCGCTGCCCCTCGCCACGGGATTTATGGTAGGAGCGGATAGTCAGTAATCCGGTATACTCTCCCTGAGCACCTGAATTCGGCTGCATTGAAACTGCATCAAAGCCGGTAATGCGTGCCAGGTCATTTTCAAGATCAGTAATCATTTCCCGGTAGCCCTCGGTCTGCTCAGACGGGGCAAAGGGATGGATATTGGCAAACTCAGGCCAACTGATCGGGATCATTTCGGCAGTTGCATTGAGTTTCATTGTGCAGGAACCCAGTGGAATCATAGCCCGGTCCAGAGCAATATCTTTGTCCTGAAGGTATCTGAGATAACGCAGCATTGCAGTTTCCGAATGATATTGATGGAACACCGGATGTGTTAATATTTTTGAGTTCCGGCGCAGCTTTTGCGGAATTCCGTTATCACTGCTGTCGTCTGCAATTTGCAAATCCAGTTCTTCAACTGAGGGTAATTTGTTATCAGCAGCAAAGACCGACCAAAGTGCAGCAACATCTTCTCTGGAGGTGGTTTCATCCAGACTTATTCCTAATTTATCTGAACCAATTTTACGTAGATTAATTCCATTTTCCAGTGCACTCTGGTAAAAACTGTTGCGTTTCTCTGCAACAGATAAAGTGAGGGTATCAAAAAAATTTTCATTATCTACAGTAATTCCTAGCTGCGTCAAACCTGCCTGGAGAATTCTGGTCAACCTGTGAACCCGCCGGGCGATAATTTTCAAGCCGTCCGGACCATGATATACGGCATAACAGCCAGCAATCACACCCAGTAAAACCTGTGCAGTACAAATGTTGCTTGTCGCTTTTTCACGGCGAATGTGTTGTTCACGGGTCTGCAGGGCCATCCGCAGTGCAGTTTTACCTCTACGGTCTATGGAAGCGCCGATAATTCGTCCAGGAATGCTCCGCATATTTTTTTCACGGGCAGCAAAAAAAGCAGCATGCGGTCCACCAAATCCCATTGGGACACCAAATCTTTGTGAACTGCCGATGACCACATCTGCACCCAATTCACCAGGTGGTTTAAGTAAAACGAGACTCAGCGGATCTGAGGCAACAGTCACCAGGGTACCGGACTCGTGCCAATTTTCGATCAGTTTTTCAATATCATGAATCTTCCCGTAAGTTCCTGGATACTGAATCAGGGCACCAAATAGGTCTACTTCCGGTTTTTCAAACTGTTCTAGGAGATTTCCACAGACCAGCTCAAAACCCAGAGGTTCTGCTCTGGTTTTCAAAACATCAATTATTTGAGGATGACAGTCGTTTGCCACAAAAAAACGCATGCTTTTGCTGCGTGTAATTCTTTTGCAAAATGTCATTGCTTCAGCTGCAGCAGTAGCCTCATCCAGGAGTGAAGCATTTGCGACATCCATACCTGTCAGGTCGATTATCATTTGCTGGTAGTTCAGCAGGGCCTCAAGACGTCCCTGAGAAACTTCAGGCTGGTATGGTGTGTACGCAGTGTACCAGCCTGGATTTTCCAGCAGATTGCGTTGTATGACTCCGGGCATGATTGTGTTGTGATAGCCCATGCCGATCATTGATTGTGCAAGCTGATTGCGATTCGCAATGTTGCGAAGTTCAGCCAGAACTTCTGTTTCTGTACGGCTGCCGGACAAATCCAGTTCACCGGACATGCGGATTGAATCCGGCACCACTTTGTTGATCAACTCGTCCAGAGAACTCATTCCCAGGCTTTCCAGCATACCTGAAATATCATTTTCAGAGGGTCCGATATGACGGTGAACAAATCTGTCCCTCTGCTCAAGTACACACAGGCTGCCAGGATTATTTGATTGTGATTTTTTTGAAGCACTGAAAATAGAAGACATGTTGTCAATGTTTTGAATGGAGTTAATCAGGATCTTTTCTCAAAAAGCTAAAGTTTCTTCTTGATGGTTTCCCTTTTATTATTTGAATGGAAGTTATTTAGCAGAGAAGTTTTCCTGAATTGATTCTTTCTAGTTTGACCTGTAATTCTACCAAAATTAGAGTGACAAAACAAATTCTTTAAGAGTATCGGCAGGAAAGGAAATTTTAGAGGAATTGTTTGTTATTTCAGGAAGTCCCGGAAAACTAATCTTAGTACTGTCTGCAAGATTTTCCAGAACTTAAATACTCGGGGATTTATTATATATATAATAAGCATGACCTTTTCTGTTGCAGAAGTCAAAAGGTTCATCAAAACTCAAACCGGAAACAGAAAATCACAGCATGACAATAATTGCGTAAACAATATCTAAAATGAGCTACTTTGCAGCATAATTAAAATCAATCAGGAAAATGAAATGAGCTGTCGAGGAAAAACTAATAAAAATGATAAGCCAGCAGTGAAGCTCCCATCAGCAGGTTTGCCAGATAGATACGCAGGCAACCCATGCAAACAAGGCGTAATTTAAAGAACATCAAATATGCATAATAACAAGTCACCAGCAGTGCAACAACAACTCCTGTATTGAGCCAGAACAGCGGCATTTCCTGCAGAAAAACCCCGCTGATCAACAAGTACAAGACCAGTGCATAAAAAACCACGGCTCCATATGCTACCGGAATTTTGGCAATGAATGCTTCTTTGGAAAGAACAATTTTGCTGCAGGCAGAGCCATGATGATTGCTCCTGACAAGATTATGCTTTACAGCGAGAATTAGAGCACCCTGCAGTCCAAACAAGGCCGCAGCTCCAAGAGCAAGCAGGCTGATCAAAGCTGGATCAAGCATATTTTTTGTTGTAATTAAAGTTCTGGACTTGAGTCTGAGATCCAGTTTGAAGATACTGAAAATAACACAATCTTATCGAATGAACTGCAAAAATCCTTCCTCAGCAATTGCTAAATGAAAATACAACCTGAATGGGAGTTTTCCACTCTCCATCTTGACCAAATTGAGTTAAAAGATCTCCAATACAACTGGTTCCCTCGGGTGCTCACAACTGCAGTTCGGGATTCACTTCAGCAGAATGGAGTCCTTTATCCTCTACTGGTACAGGCAGTTCCAGGAAAAAAATACCGAGTCATTGATGGTTTTAAGCGCATTTCCTGGCTCGCAAACAACGGCCCAACTTCCCTGCAGAACAAAGAGAAAATCTCAATTCCGTGCGTAATTATTTCCGAATCTATGCCGGAACGGGAAGTCGTATATGTTCGCCTGGAAACTTTAAATACGTCTTCAAGTAATTATTCCGGCGTGCATGTAGGCAGAATTTTGAAGCAGCTGCATGATTTGGATTTTAGCAACGCAGAAATTGCCGCACAGGTTTTCCCTAAATTTGGCCTGAAACCTTCAGTTAGACTTGTTCGTCAATTGTTGGATTTAAATATTGTTTTAAAAACAATGACTCTGCAGAAAGCATTACTGAATTTGGGTTGTGAAGATTTGTTGCCCCTGCTGAAATTTTCGCAGAGTGTTCTTCCGGACGTAACTGCACTCTGCACAAGAATGGAAGTCACTGGAAAAAAGTGGCGTAATTTGCTTCAGCTGTTGGATGAAGTAAGTCGCTTATTGCAGATTTCTGTGGCTGAAGTATTAAAACTTCCGGAAATTTTGGAAATTCTTGGACGTTCCAGTCTGCAAAGTCCTGTTCGGTATCGTTTACTGAAACAGCAACTGGAAACCTTGCGCTATCCGGAATTGAGTGCAATGCGGAAGCGCTTTGAACAGCGACTTCAGCGCCTTAATTTAGCTCCAAGGATAACACTTGAGAGCGATCCTTATTTTGAAAATGACGACCTTACTTTGAGTTTAAAAATCCGCTCTGTCCAGGAACTCCGGAAACATTTAAAATTACTGGGTGGAACCTTAGCAGATCTTGATGCAGATAAATCAGCAGATTTGTGGGAAGAACTATTTGCAGTGATAAGTGAAAAATAAGTCTTTTTCAAGTTGATTGAGAGAGACGGGCGACTGCCGCTGAAAAAATTTCTATCCAGTCCTGACGCAGTTTACCCTTTGGAAGATAAAGCCGGCCTCCATTTCCGAAAAGGCAAACTTCTTCTAAACCAACTCCAGCCATTTGTGCACAGCCGATGGCAGTCAACTCCGCTTCATTTGTAACGCGGATACGTCGGCCCAAAACATCTGCCAAAAACTGACAAATGTAGGAATTGTTGGATAAGCCTCCGTCGATGGTGATTTCTTCACCAATAGAAACGCTTTTGTCCATGGCTAAAATCACTTCGGCAATTCGCAAAGCTACTCCTTCCAAAAGGGCTTGTGCCATGTCCAATGGTCCGGTATCCAGAGAAAGACCTTCAAAACCAGCCCTTGTTTCACTTTGCCAATGCGGACATCCCAGACCGGAAAGTGCCGGAACAAAAATTAAACCTCGTTCAACTGCAGGAGGTTTTTCAAAAGAATTGATTTCTTCATAAGTCGAAAAAAGCCCCAATGAGTGAGCCCAATTCACTGCAGATGCAGCGTTGTAGACTCCACCGTCCAGAGCAAAAATCGGAACCTCATTTCCCAATTGCCAGGCCACCGTTGGTAACAGTCCATGCGGATTGTTCATTTCCGGAGAGTTACCGTTGATAGCCAGCGCAAAGGCACCAGTACCGAGTGTGATTTTTGCGTCACCTGCTTTGCGGCAGCCATGACCGTAAAGTGCGGCCTGTTGATCAACTATGCTGGCAAGAAGCGGAATCTTTCGGCCTTTTACATTCAACTCACCAAATTCAGTTTGGGTTGGCAGAATTTCCGGTAAAGTTTCCTGAGGTATACCGAATAATTCACAAAGTTCTGGATCCCATTCTAGTGTGGATAAATTCATTAACGAAGTGCGCGAAGCGGTCGTCACATCCGTGACACAACGACCCACGAGATGTTGCAGGAAAAACGCATCAGTTGTTCCGAGAGCCAAACGCTTTTCACGCAAAAGTATTTTTGCTTCAGGAATTTTTTCCAACAGCCAGGCCAATTTAGTGGCAGAAAAATACGGATCCAACGGCAGTCCGGATAACTCTTTTATTCGCTCTTCGTGTCCTTCATTTTTTAATTTTTCAATAACATTTGAGGTACGGTTGTCCTGCCAGACGATGACTGGAGCAAGAGGTTCACCTGTTTTTTTATCCCATGCCAGACAGCTTTCTCCCTGATTATCTAGACCCAGTGCATCTGCATTTTTGAGTACAGTTGTGCAAGCCAGCACATTTTTTAGTAATTCTCTCGGATCATGTTCCACCCAACCGGCATGGGGATATATTTGCTGATGTTTGAATGTTGCACAAACCTCAGCTTTTTCATCACATAGCAGCAATGCACGGGAACTGGTAGTTCCCTGATCGATGGCTCCAAGTTTCATTTTACATTCGTTTATAAGTGGAGGCAAAAGACAAACTTCAGTTCAAATCTTTCACGATGTTTTTTGCGACTGCTCGGCCCTGACTCCAGCATTGACCCGCATCGTCCACTGGATTTGGCAGGTTTTCAGCCAGATAAAAAATAGGAACCCTGGCTTGATTCCGAGGTAGCTGCACCATATTTCCTGTAGCAAAATAGACCGGATCAGAACAACGTCCAAATGAATCAACAACAGGACTGTTTGTTTCCGGATCAAGCTCAAGATGACTTTCTCGGACTAAACTGGATTCCGGAGTGTATTGTCCCGTGAATAAAACTCCGTCACAAGCAATTTCGCGGACATTTCCGTTTTCATCAGAAACTTGAACTGCTTCTACACGTTCAGTGCCCAGAATATTGACGATGCTTGTTTGCAGTAATAATGGTACGCAAAACCAGCGGGTCAGTTGATAAATCGGCCAACGTACATGGGGCTGCGGTTTTTCTTCCAGCATTGCAACTGGCTGAATGCCTGCATTTTTGCAAGTGAGCAGTGCAGAAAAACTGACAATCTCTGTACCCACGACCAGCGGACTACGAAACGGAATCCGGTTTTTCAAATAAACCATCGACTGCAGTGTGCCGGTGGTGCAGATGCCCAAAGCACGGCTTCCGGAAACGAATCTTGCAGAGCGCGGAGTTTCCCGAATTCCGGTAGCCAGCAGAACACGTTTTGCTGAAAGTTGACTTGGGCCTTCAGGTGATACAAGACTGAGTTCACCTTCAGTACCCAGCGAGGTCACTGTCGTTTTAAGCACAATCTCAACTCCTGCATTTAATGCAGTTTCAACGAGCTTTTTCGCATATTTCGGTCCGGTCAGAATACGTTTAAATTCTCGAATACCAAATGGGGGGTGACCGCAATGCCGGGGAATTCCACCAGCTTCGGCTTCACGTTCCAAAACGACAACTTTTTGGATTCCGGAATATTTCAAGAGGATTGCAGCAGCCAGTCCGGCTGGTCCGGAACCAATAATTGCCACATCGCAATTGTCATTCAGAACACTTTTATCCATGGGCTTTTCCAACGGCAAATGGTTCTTCGAATCTCCCTTCAGTCAATTCGGCAAGTCGCGCGGCACAATAGAATCCTTGACAGCGCCCCATTGTGGCGCGGGTTCTGCGTTTCAAACCGTCAACACTTCCTGCAGGCACAAGGCCTTCAAGTGCGTTGGAAATTTCGCGTTGCGTGACCATTTCGCAATGACACACAATTTCACCGTATCCGGCTGAATGTCCACTGTGAGTTTCCCAATCGCGTTGTAAATGTTCCGCAAGATTAGGAACCTGTGGCACAACAGGTTCAGAGAGGGATTCAAATTCAGCGCCTTGATTTTCAAGCAGGCCGAGTACATGTTGAGCGAGACCGAGTGCAGAAGTTAATCCGGTGGAGCGAATACCTCCAAGTGTGATCCAGTTACGGGATACATCTTCAACAATCCGGTACTCTTTCTTTTCACTTGCCGGACGAATTCCGGCATAAGTGGCCGTGATCGGAATATTGGCAAGTGCAGGAATTCTATTAACAGCCTGTGTATGCAGATCGTTCAAAGTGTTTTTGTGCACGGATGCATCATTCCTGCTTTCCTGCTCTTCTGCAGTTGGACCAACTGCAAGGTTACCAAAAATTGTGGGAAAAATCACAATCCCTTTTGTGCGTTCTGTAGGTACAGGTAAAATAATTGCTTGAATCAAAGCATTCGCTGCTTTGTCAAAAACTACGAATTGGCCCTTGCGCGGCTTGATTGTGAATTTGCTTTCTCCAAGCAGATTCCGATCCAGTAGATCACCGTATAGTCCGGCGCAATTAATGACATATTTAGCTTTTACTCCGCCACGACTTGTTTGAAGCAGCCAGTTTGAACCATCGAAATCGCCACTGAGTACTTCGGCGTTAAAAATTGCTTGCCCTCCATTTGCCAGAGCCTGTTTCAGATATGCCAGCGGTGCAGACCAAGGATCAATCACGAATTCCCGAGGAACGAGAATGGCTGCCCGAATACTGCTCGATAGCTTAGGTTCCAGTTTGAGGGTTTCCTCCGGATTCAGTAAACGCAAATCCTCAATGCCGTTATGCTGTGCTTTTGCTAAAATACCAGCAAAACGCTCTACTTCTTCTTCAGTCCAGGCTGCCACAAGTGCTCCAGTTTTAAGCACCGGAAGATTGAGGCTTTTATGAATTTGCAGATATTCATGGTAGCCGTTACGGACACATTCCATTTCCAACGAATCTATCGGAGCATCAAATCCAGTATGAAGAATAGCACTGTTGCCTTTGCTGGCACCGCCAAGAATGTCTGCTGCTTTTTCCAGCAAAACAACCGAAGCTCCTTCAAGGGCTAACCGCCTGGCAACCGCACAACCGACCACTCCCCCGCCGATCACAGCAACATCTGCAGTTGCAAGTAATGAAGGACTGTTTGAATTATCCTTTGTAGTAGATTTAATATTAAGCAGTTTTGTCATGACCGAATAGTAGAATAAAACAACCGTTCAGTCAACTATTATTTTACAACTGGATTTATATGAGGAGGTTATTATACGGCAGCACAACAAATGTTTACTTTTGCTTTCAACAGGGCTTCTTTTATTTCATCTGGAGGAGGCTGTTCACAGACCAGGTTGGTGATTCTCTCAAGCTCACATACTTCAAATGAAGCAATTTTTTCAAATTTTGAACTATCCACTAAAATAGTTAAAGATTCAGCTTGTGTGAGCATGGCTTGTGCGACTTGTGCTTCGTTGATATTGAAATCCATCACTCCGGTTTGTGAATCAAGTGCACCAACGGCAAGAATGGCATGATGCGCACGGAAGGAGTGAATTTGTGAGATAGCCAGACTTCCAAAAGTTTGACGATTATCTGCACTGAACTCTCCTCCCAGCAAAAACACTTTAGACTGTAGAGGAGCAATGCTGATCGTTCTGGCAATTTCTGCAGAATTTGTAACTACTGTTAAATCCGGTATTTTTGCCAGTTTTTCAGCAAAATAAAGTGTGGTTGAACCGGTATCAATAAAAAGAGTTTCTCCCGGGATTACTAGTTTTACTGCTTCCTCTGCAATCAGAACTTTGGCTTCTGTGTTTTTGCCCATTCTGCTTAAAAAAGGACCTTCTCCCAGCATAGTTGGTAATGAAGCTCCACCGTGATATTTTTGAATTTCCCCCGTTTTGGCCAGCATAGTTAAATCCCGCCTTACGGTTTCCCGCGAAATATGAAGCTTAGCTGCCAGTTCATCCACAGTAATGCGGTTGCGCTGCCGAACCATCTTCACGATTTCAGTTCTTCTGTTTGCCGGTTTCATAGAATAATTTTATGCAAATTTCTGTTGAATTTTAGATTATCTGCATCAAAGTGGAGTTAGTAAAAGCTGCTTGTTCAGAAAAAATGACTTTGTTTCAGGTTACTTTAAGGACTTCTACCTTGAAGATCAAATTGGCATTTGGCGGGATTCCCATTGAGGAAACTCCTTCCCGGCCGTAAGCCAGTCTGGCAGGTATTTTAAGCTGCAGTTTTGTACCTTCCCTTACACCTTTGAGAGCCTCATCCCAGCCGGTAATTACGTTGCCTTTTCCTAAATTAAACTCAAAAGGACGTCGCTTTGCCCGGCTGCTGTCAAACAATTTGAAGTCCTCTGCCAGCCAGCCTTCATAGTGCACTTTGAGGTGACTGCCGTCTTTTGATTTGTCTCCGTGTCCAGGTCGTTCGATGTAAATTTGAATTCCTGATCCTGAGTTTTTAAAAGCTGCATCAAGAGCTAATTGCGGTCGTTTATTTACTTTAGTAGTTTGCTGTTGAGTAGCTGCAGCTGAGCCAATTTTCATCTACAGGCAAAGATTGACGGGGACTGTTTTCCCAGGATTGTCATTTGGATGGGGGCTTTGTTATCACCCTGAGCCACTCCTTTATTTACATCAAGATATAAATTGATAGAGTTGCCCTGCAGATGATATTGTCCTGACTGAACCTCCGCATTTCCTTCAAGTAAAATGGTTTGTTCAATTTCATTAAAGTTAGCCTGTTCGGCTTTAGCAACACGTCCAGGTTGCTCAAAACAGACACCCTGCTCAGCCTTGATAGAGAGCAGTTCCTGTAAGTCATTCAGACGTAAAGTGATTTTCCCTGCATTTATATAGAGTTTATCGGGGTTTCGTTCCATTTCAACATTACCCTCAAACATTGCCTGATGCTTTGTATTGTCCAACACTGCTCGTGAGGCAAATAAAATAACTTTGCTTGGTTGAGTAGGATTCTTGGAGCCATCTTCTGCAGGAGCTGTTTTGTTTGCCTTGTCCTGCTGATCTTGGTTTGTTTCCAGTTCAGTGAGATTTGCTTCAACCCGAATGCGACCGTCACTGCTTGCATCCTGACCTTCCAGGACAGCCTGTTGCTGAAGAAGATCCACAAAAACAGTTTCGCTGTTTACCATGCCCTGAGCGGCTTTCATCAGGACTTTACCTTTCAGCTGTAATGTTTGCTGAGGCGTCCGGATTGTTTCAGCAGAAATTTTATCAGGTACTGGTTTTTCAAGATCAATCTGTGTATAAATTGCAAAATCAGAGCGAACCTCTCTGTCCCATTGTTTGATCTGAACACCACCCTCACCAATCAATTTTTCGAAGTTACTTCCATTTCCTGAGACCAGACGAAGTTTTGCAGTAGCCAACTCTATGTTTTCTCTGGGAATGACTCCTTTTACGTTTCCACGGAAAACGGCAGCATTTTCATTAAGATCACTGCTGAATTCATCAGCCTGTATTTTTATTTGCTCTGTTGAAGCAAAGCGTAAAAGAAGATCCTGTTCTTTTTTCGTGAGATGTATCGGCAAGTCGGCAATAAATTTTTTGCGGTTGAGATAAACATTATTCAAGATGGGAGACAGCAGACCAGTAAGTGTTTTTGAAAAGCCTTCTCTTTGTAAGTGATTCAGTGTATTGCGTGTGATTTTGTAGCCACTGTTTGGTGAACTGAAACTTTTTTGATTCAAATTCCAGGCAGGTTCAGTTACAACAAGACTGAAAAAGAAGAGCAAGACAGGCAGTGTTTTGAAGATCAGTTGCTTAAACATTTGAAGTAGTGACTGTTTTTTTCGAATTTTGTTTAAGACCTAGTCTTGTCTGTCGATTAACATAAGAGGCTGCTATAAATGCAGAAAACAGAGGATGTGGTCTTAGTGGTTTTGATTGGAGTTCAGGATGGTATTGACAACCAATGAACCAAGGATGTTCTTGCAGTTCAATCGTTTCAACTAAATTGCGTTCAGGATGACGGCCGGAAATAGTCATTCCTGCTTCTTCAAACCTGGGAACAAAATAATTCATTACTTCATAGCGGTGCCGATGTCGTTCTGAAATTGTTGTTTTATTGTATATATCAGCAATCAGGGTGCCTTTTTTCAGTTCAGTAGTTTGACTGCCAAGGCGCATTGTACCACCAGTTTCCTCCTGTCCTTCTTGTTCCGGCATCAAATCAATCACGTTTTCAGGATGGTCCGGTCGGGACTCACCAGAATTTGCAGTTTTAATTCCAACAACATTGCGTGCAAACTCTATGAATGCCATTTGCATTCCGAGGCAGATGCCAAAAAAAGGTATTTTCTTTGTCCTGGCAATTTGGATTGCAGATATCTTTCCTTCAGTACCACGTTCTCCAAAACCTGGAGCAACGAGCACACCATCCATATCTTTCAACTGCTCAACTACATTTTCTTCAGTTAAAAATTCTGAATCAATATAATGCAGATTAACTTTCAGGCGGTTTGCAATACCACCATGCAGCAACGCCTCATTCAGACTTTCATAGGAATCCCGGTGTGCAACATATTTTCCAATAAAAGCAATATCAACTTCATCCTGCGGATTTTTATAATTATCAATCAAATCAACCCAGGGCTGCAGCTTTGGACTTCCTGTCCACATTTGTAGATAGCTCATGATTGTATTGTCCAACTCCTGTTGATGAAACATCAATGGAGCTTCATATACCGACTCAACGTCAAGTCCATTCACAACAGAATTTTCCGGAACATTGGTAAAGAGAGATATTTTGCTACGAACTTTTTCCGTCAGCATCTCTGAAGTACGGCAGATCAGGATATCAGGCTGAATTCCGATTTCCCTCAGTTTACCTACGCTGTGCTGAGTAGGTTTAGTTTTCATTTCTGTAGTTTGAATAATCAAAGTCAAATGAATGAACAAAGTGTTTTCTCGACCATGATCATGTCTATACTGACGGATTGCTTCAAGAAAAGGCAGGGATTCAATATCTCCAACAGTACCGCCGATTTCTACAATACAAATATCTGCGTTTGGAGCAGTACCTGATTTGTCATTATTTTTTGCCAATCTGGCAGCTTCAGAGATCGTGTCCTTAATTTCATCAATTACATGCGGAATCACCTGAACAGTTGCACCCAAATAGTCACCGGCACGTTCTTTTCGAATAACGGCATCATATATCTGACCGGTTGTACGGTTATGCCTGCGGGTCAGGACAGCATTTGTGTAGCGTTCGTAATGTCCAAGATCCAAGTCTGTTTCTGCACCATCCACCGTGACAAAAACTTCACCGTGCTGAAAGGGATTCATGGTACCGGCGTCTACATTTATATAGGGATCTAATTTCATTAGACTGACTGTCAGACCCCTTGACTCAAGTAATGCTCCGATAGAAGCAGCAGCAATTCCTTTGCCCAGACCGGAAACTACACCTCCGGTAATAAATATAAATTTTGTTTGCATGGATCTAGTGTTTTTTTCTGGAATAAGTTTTTAGTTAAAAAAGTTTGAACTTTAAAGCAGCATGAAAGTATTCACAAGCCAAATACAAGAATTAATTTCCGGAAATATGCACTACCACATTTCTGCTATGACCAGTCGAGCGGTGTTCCCAGAGAAAAATTCCCTGCCAGGTTCCCAAAAGCATTTTAGCACCGATAATTGGAATCTGCTCAGATGTTCTGGTTAAGGCACTTCGGATATGTGAAGGCATGTCATCTGGCCCTTCCATGGTGTGAGTATATCCTAAATCGTTTTCCGGAACCAGCTTTCCAAAAAAATATTCGAGATCCTCTTGAACATCAGGATCGGCATTTTCCTGAATAACAAGACTTGCTGAAGTGTGCCGAACAAATAAACTACATAATCCGGAAGTAATTTCAGAGGCTCGTATTATCTCCTGGACTTCGTTTGTGATTTCCAGCAGCCCTTTGCCGCGGGTCTTGAACTGCAGAACTTGCTGAAATATTTTCATTGCTGGTTTACTCTTTTCAAGCAACAGGAAGTTCGATTGTAAAACAGACACCACCGGATTCTAAATTGCGGAAACGGGTGAAGCCGTTGTGATCGGAAATAGTTTGACTGACGATGGTCAGTCCAAGTCCGGTACCATGCTCTTTGGTTGTTGTATAAGGTTCAAAAAGATCGTCTGAAATTTCTGGAGAAATTCCGGTTCCGTTATCCTCGACATCAAGGAAAATAATGTTCAAATCAGGAACATGACGGGTACGGACAATGATTTCTCCCTGACGGAAAATACGCGAAAGCGCTCCTTTTTTTTCAATTGAACTGATAGCATTGTCGACTAAATTGATAACAACCCGCCGTATTTGGTCACTATCTAATGGAAGTTGCGGAAGTGACTCACTTAACTCAGTATTCAGGGAAATTCTGGCAGGCATGTTTTCATGATATAGTAAAAGGGCTTCCCTGACAATTTGGTTCAAATCACTTAAATGAGGATTTGTTTCAGGAATTTTTGCAAAGTTGGAAAATTCACTGACCATCTGTTTTAGATGTTGAACTTCTTTGATGATAGTCTGTGTTGACTGCTGAAGCGCAACATCATCTGAAACCTCTCCCGCATATTTTCGCTGGATCCGCTCTGCAGAAAGTTGGATTGGAGTGAGAGGGTTTTTAATTTCATGGGCAATACGCCGTGCTACTTCTCTCCATGCACGGGCCCGCTGCAGACGTTGTATTTCTGTAATGTTGTTGTAAACACAGACCATTCCTGCAGATTTACCTTCACTGTTTTGCAGGAGCAGAAGAGTTGCTGAAACTTGAACAGGACCCTCTTTTTTGTGAACGATCAGGTTGCGGGAAATGGAGCGTTCTTTTGCAGACTCAATTTGTGCCACCATTTCCTCAAACATTTCAAGCGATTCTTTTTCCAGAACCTCCCGGTAGTGTTTTCTACCCTCTGAGTTGCTTTTCAGTTGGAGCATTTGTTTCGCAGAGTGATTTAAAATTTCGACTCTTCCAGCCATATCCAAAGACATGACACCAGTTGTGATGTTTTCCAAAACAAGCTCAACAAAACGAATCTGGCTTTCCAGAGTCCGATGGCTTTCCTGGAGATGCATGGTTGTTTTATTCAGTGCAACCTGATTTTCAAGCAGATCTCGGCTCATGGAGTTAAACGACTGCATCAATAAGGCAAAGTCTTTGTCTAAAGGCCCACGCAGCTCTACCTGATAACCCAATTCACCTTCTGAAACACGTTGCGTAGCAAGTGCCAGATCTTCGATAGGCTGCACAAAACCACGTGCCAGATAGAAAGCCAGCCAGGTGGCCACAAAAATAATAAAGAGAGTCATCAACAGAAAAATGATCAAATAATAGCCGCGCACCAAATCTTCAGATTCTGTAAAAAATTGACTGTTTTGATCCTGGGCAATGATTTCGTTAACTGCTCCTGAAGCATGTGGTGTTGCCGGATAAAAAGTCTCTAAATATAATTTTTTGTTATCCAGTACAATGGGCCTGATCAGGCGGTAAATGTAGCGCTCACCCAAGTCTGCAGTAAACCATGTTTGGTTTTTTGCTTTTATCTGGTACCAGTCATTTAATGAAGGGTTTTTCCAATAGAGTTGTGTTATCTCATTTTGAATCCACTGCTTTATCAACTCCTGATCTTTGGAGTAAAGAGTCGCGTCTGCCCCAACATTTTTCGGTGGAGTCAGCATCTCTAATTCTCCAGGATTCTCTTTCAAATGATTTTCCCAGATCATATTTTGGAGTTCCATGGTTTTGCGGAGATTGTTGTGGTATGCTTCAGAAACATTTTGGGCACTGTGCAGCATAGACTCCTGTTGACCTTTGAGCCAGGACTCCAGGTTTGTGGCAATGAAGAAACTGGCAAAAAGGTGAAAACCCATTGCCGGTAAAGAGAGGACAATGAAGGAAGTAATGAGTTTTGTTTTTAAATTAACACCAAGAACATGACGCCGGCGCTCATAAGAAAGCTTGAGTAGATTCCGTGCAATCAGGTAAAAAACAATTGCCAGCAGGACAATATTTACATTGATTGCCACAAATATCATCAACTGCGATCCTGATTGCTCAAGTACTGAAAATCCCTGTTGCATACTGAACATTACCAGTACAAGCAGCAAAAACAATAAGACGACTACTGCCAGCATCCTGTTACGGATGTTAGGATCGGAAGCAATTAATTCTTTGTAATTTTTCAGTAATTCCTGGAGACGTAATGACATATTGAGCGGCAAGTCCCTTGAGACATGTTGGAGGAAACAAGATTCAGAAGTCATTAACTTCTGTCTAATGTTCCACGATTCCTGGGGTTAATTTGTCTGAATCGATTTGTAATATTCTTCTTTTGTTTTCTGATGTTCAGTTTCAACTGAATATTCTTCACTGTGTTTGACCAGCAATTGTCGAGCTTCAAAATGTTGTCCCTGCATTTTCCCCTCAACAACAACACCCTGTCCTTCACGGAACAAATCAGGTTTAACTCCGGCATAGATAACTGGAATAAATTTTTTGCCGTCTTCCGTTATGTTGAATGAAAGTTTAATAGCTTGCGCATCCCATTCTACACTGCTCTTTTGTACAAGTGCACCAATGCGGATTGTTTTGTTTTCAAACTCATTTGGACTGGCCAGAACTTCTTGAGGAGTATAAAAGAAAACCGTCATTTCCTGTAAACTCTGGATCGATAATGCAGTAATTACTGCAATAATTACTGCTCCTCCTATTACGAATTTTGTTCGTGTTTTCATTGTTTTCTTATTAATAATTTTGTATTTCACTCATAAAGTGGGATTGGCTCCAGATCTGCTTCAAGCACAGTTTTTCGTGCCAGCTCCGAGTTTATCAGTTTGTGGGTGTAGTGTGTATACATAATTTCTTTGTCCAGCAAAATCTGATTGTCCTTCATGAACAACTCTGAATCCTGCATTGGCTCGGATTTACACATAAAATGCCTGACAGCGAGGAGCCAGGCCCAGGTAAGTGTTTCGTGATATTTTGTGTTGTTAATTCCATTAAATTCTAAGAATTGGAGCAGATCTTTTTTCAATTTGCTTTGTGCATCATTTAAGCTAAGTTGAACCAGCAGAATGTAAGCTAAACGAAGGTGTTCACGATGGTGAAAATTTGCTGTACTAAGTTCACAGGATTCAAAAGCAGCTAAAAAATTTCTATCTGCAGAAGATATTTTATGTCTCATAGTTTTTGAAGCTTTTGGCTATACATTTACAGAGTTATCATCAATTTTTGATTTTCTTTCCTGCAATGCAGCTACGGATGAGTTTACGATTTTCAACCGCCGTTTTGTCAATAATATATAAATTACAAATGTGCTGAGCCAAATTACATATGCAGCTATAACGTATTCTAAACCTATTAGCATTTAATCCTGTGTTTCAGCAAGTAGTTGATTCAGTTCATCCTGGCGTTTTTCTGCCTCAAAACGCATGAGCAGTAAGTAGAGATAAAAAGCCAACATAATTAATATTGATGCCAGAAGCGGATATAACAATTCCGGAGGCATCGACGGTTTTGCTTCTCCAGAATCGGTCTTAAATAGAGTTGAGGGCTGGTGCAAGGTCCGCCACCATTCAACTGATTTGTGAATTATGGGAATATCTAAAAAACCGATAATACCTAAAACTGCAGCCAGACGGGCTTCTTTATCTCGATCATTAACCGACATCCGTAACAGGAAGTAGCCCATAAAAATTAAAAACAAGAGCAGAGTTGTGGTCAGGCGTGCATCCCAAACCCAGTAGGTTCCCCAGGTCGGCCGTCCCCAGATTGCACCTGTTACCAGAACAAGTGCACAAAAAACCAAACCAACCTCTGCAGAGGCTTTTGCCATCTGATCAAACATCAACTCTCGTTTCCAAAGATAGGCGATGCTGTAAACAAAGACAACAAAAAATGCCAGATATGTCGTAATCACTGAAGGCACATGCAGATACATAATTTTTTGTGGAAATCCCTGACTGGTTTCCATTGGTAGCTTTAAAAATACCCACAGTCCACAGACCAGCAGTCCTAAAATTGATGTCCATTCTAAAAATAAAATTGTTTTTTTCAGGCTAAACATCAAGTTTCTCCTTCAACAGCCGGTTAATTACAGCAGGGTTACCTTTTCCTCGAGTTTGTTTCATCATCTGTCCTACAAAGAAACCCAGCAATTGTGTTTTTCCAGTCCGATACTGCTCTACCTGCTGCTGGTTTGCAACAAGCAGTTCATCAACAATTCTGCCAAGCTCTGCCTCATCTGAAACTTGTTTCAAGCCTTTTTCTTCAACAATCAGTGCAGGAGTTTTTGCCGAGACAAGCATTTCCTCAAAGATGGTTTTTGCAATTTTGCTGCTGATCTCACCTTTTTCAATAAGTTTAGTCAAGTCTGCCAAATGCTCCGGAAGAAGGCCGATTTCACTGAGTGATTTTCCGGATTCATTCATGACACGAGTCAAATCACCAATTATCCAGTTACAGGCAAGTTTTGGTGCTGCACCATGAGTCAGTACTTTTTCAAAATACTCTGACATTTCACGTCCTGCAGAAAGTACTTTTGCATCATAATTGTTTAAGCCGAGTTCTGCCATAAAACGCTGCTGTTTTGCTTCAGGAAGTTCCGGAAGATTTTTCCGAAAAGTTTCCACTAGTTCTGCAGAAAGCTCTACTATAGGCAAATCCGGATCAGGAAAATAGCGGTATTCATCGGCTTCTTCTTTGGAACGCATACTGAAAGTGATTTTACGGTCGGTGTCCCAGAGCCTGGTTTCCTGTACAATTGTTTTGCCATCCAGAATTTCTTCGCGCTGTCTTTCTATTTCGTATACTACTGCCTGTTGCACAAAGCGAAAAGAATTCAGGTTTTTAGTTTCTGTCCGGGTTCCAAATTCTTTTTGTCCATGCGGACGCAATGAAACATTGGCATCACAACGCAAGTGCCCCTTTTCCATATCACCATCAGAAACACCGATTGCAGTGACAATTGCATGGATTTTCTCCATGTAGGCTTTGGCTTCTTCTGCAGATCGGACATCCGGTTCACTTACTATTTCCAGTAAAGGTACACCAGCACGATTTAAATCAACCAAACTTTCATCACTACCTTCTGCATGAACCAGTTTTCCTGCATCTTCTTCCATGTGTATTCGAGTGATACCGATTCGACTTTTACCTCTGGATTCTGTTTCAATTTCCAGCCAGCCATTTTCACAAATTGGCCGGTCAAATTGCGAAACCTGATAGGCTTTTGGCAAGTCGGGATAGAAATAGTTTTTACGTGCAAATTGCGAATCCAACCGGATTTCACAGTTCAAAGCAAGTCCAAGTTGTGCTGCAAATTCTGGAACCCTGCGGTTCAGTACGGGCAGTGCTCCAGGTAACCCCAGACAAACCGGACAAGTATTTGAATTTGGAGGTTTACCAAACTCTGTGGAACAACTGCAAAATATTTTGGATGCAGTTGCCAACTGGACATGAATCTCCAAACCGATGACAGGCTCAAATTGCATTTAAAACTTATTAGTTAAATTAGACTGAGTTTTTATTTTTTTTATTCTCAAGCAAGGTCCTGAGTTCTTCTTCACTAAACAAATCAGAGAAACCATTTCCAGGAAAACGCAAAGCCCACTCATAGACATTCTGCAGCATTTGTTCACTGTCAATCAGAGAGTTTTCTTTGAGTACGAGCTCAAATTCAGCATTGATGGTTTTTGATAATTTCTGGTAGAAACGTGCAAGCACAGCAGAGGTGCCACCACCTTCGTTCCAGGCTTCCTGATACCAGGTCATGGCATTCAAAGTTACTGTGCGCGTGCGTGGATAGCCGGAGCACATCAAATTCCAAGGGTCACCACGTTCCTGGTCACCTGCTGAGCGGAAATCAGAACGCAAAATAACAGCGGGTATGTCGAGTGCTTTGGCAAACAAAAATTCGATTACTGTTCCTGAATCGAGCTCGGTACCATCAAAATTGACAAGGATTAAGTCTGCTTTAACAACTTCACTTAAATCATTGTTGCGGATATCAACAGAACGACTGGTGCTTTGTTCAAGATGTTGAGGTACAACACAGACATAGCGTCCAGCTGACTCTTTTTCGATAGCCTCAGAGAGCAGCAGGTTGCCGACCAGATCCTTGTGGTTAAACAAATCACCTGCAAAATATATTGAATAAATATGTGACATGAACTAACTTTCAGTTGAAGAAAAATAATTATAATATTAATTTGGATGAACAGCTTGTTTGAGCAAATCCGGAACTTCCTCCCAGCAGGAAAAAGGAGTTGCAAAACGCTCCATTCCTTTTGTGTAGGGATGCCAGTCGGGAAAAATTACTTTTAGCCCAGCAAGATGAAATGCTTCGATCAACTCCGGACGATCTTCAATCATTACATCCGGCTGAAGCTCTTCGACTATAATTTGTTCTTTGCGTTGATCACCAACACACTGTAAAGAGTCATAGTTAAGAGTTTTTAAATTCTCAGCACGTTTTAGAGACTGTTCAGGTTCCAAAGCAGTAACGAGATGTAATTCATGCACACTGGCCAGTAAATTCAATGTTTCGAGTGAGCCGGTAATAAAGTTTAAACGGCACAATGAATCTCCTGCATGAAATTGATCCCTGACCTGAAAGTTGTCGGGAAAATTCCGGATGACACCATAAAGTTCTGGATTGTGTGTGTAGGGGATATTTTCTCTTTTTGTGAAATCAATAAATCCCTGAATGTAATCCAGGATTACTCCATCCACATCGGAACAGATTTTCATTTGCTTCAAATTGTAATTTAGAATAGTTAAGTCGATCTTCTTATTCTGACAGGAAAAGGGCGCCAGATCAAGATTCCTTGTCTTCCTCAAAAACGAGTGAAACAGAATTTATGCAATAGCGTAAACCTGTCGGCAGTGGGCCATCCTCAAAAACGTGGCCTAAATGTGCGTCACACTGACTGCAAAGTACTTCCGTCCTCTGCCTGAACAAACTATGATCCTCCTGTGTTCGTACCTTGTCTTCACCTATTGAATCCCAAAAACTGGGCCAGCCGGAACCAGAATCAAATTTTTCTTCAGATTTAAATAATTCATTTCCGCAACAGGAACAATGGTATGTGCCTTTGTTTTTTGTCTCAACATAATCTCCACTGAATGGTCTTTCAGTACCTTTTTTTCTACAGATTTCAAATTGTTCCGGAGTTAACCGCTCTTGCCAGTCTTCTTCAGATAAAGTTGTTTTGTCGGCCATGATTTAACTCATAATGTGTGAAGCAAAACTATTGTTAAGATATGATGTGCTATAATTTTGCATTTATGACTCAGCACTGAGGTTTATATTTACAAAATAAGTAATGCTAGAAATAGCATAAAACTTGTAATTAAATCAATAAAAATGCAGAATAAAGCGCTCCTTATGATTGTGTGAAACTGAAGTGTAAAGTAGCTTCAGTGGATACAATTCGTTACACTGCAGAAATGATTTCTGCTTAAACTTGAGCTAAACTGGATTTAACTTGAAACTGAAATGTTAAACAAAACAGTTTCGTATTTCTCTTACAGCAAAGGATGTATTTGAAAAAATTAATAAAAATACAAATGTTTTTTCTATTGTTGTTTGTCTTTGCAGGTACAGCTCCAGTTCATGCACAGACTGCAACTGCCCAGCTGTTGAAACAGGTTAACTTGATAACAGTGGACGGCCGCGAAATGGCGGAAGTCCCGCTTAAACTAGTATTGCAGCTGGCAATTGACAGGAGCATTTTGCTGAAGGTCTCAAAACTTGGTAACGATGCAGCACAACGTGCCGTGAATGCGGCAGAAGAAAGAAACACTCCCAGCATTACAACGAGTTTTGCTTACTCCAATACCCCAGCTCTAACCGCCTCTTCAAGTTGTTCTCCCGCAGAACTTTGCGGAAGCAGTACCAACAGCATATCTTTTTCTTCTGCATACAGTCAGCGTACTGACAGCGGTTTGACTTATGGCCTGACTTATTCTGAAAAAAGCAAAAAATCAACAACTCTTTCGCAGGCGGAACTAGGTGGTGATGTTACTGCTGGAACTACTGGAGATGTACTGAACACGGTTAGCTTAACCAGCAGCATTTCGATACCAATTTTTCAGGATTGGGGTACAGAATTTAACGAAATACCAGTCCGGTTGGCGGAAATTGGTCTGACCAGAGGAAGGCTGAATACCAGTCAAACGGAATTGTCTCTGCTTAAGCAAGTTGCATCAATATATTGGGATTTAGTTGGAATATTAGAAACTATTGAGGTTAAAAAGAAAGCAGTAGATTTGTCAGAAAAATTATTACGTGACAATCAGGCAAAACTTGAGGCAGGTATGTTGAGTTCAACTGAAGTCAGGGTTACTGAAACTCAATTGATGCGGAATCGTCAGGGCCTGCTTTCGTCAAGATTAGACGCTCTGCGCGTCGAAGATCAGGTTCGTGCAGCACTTAATTTGAAAAACTTACCTGTTGGTCTTTTTCCAGTAGATAAGCCGGGAGCTAAGTCTGTCGTTCCGGAGAATGTTACAGAGCTGTTGGAAAAAATCTATCAGCACGATTCCCAAATTGGATTGACAAAAGCTACATTGGAGCAAAATCGGCAGCAGTTGGAACAGGAATTTAACAAACAAAAGACTAACCTGGACTTGAACTTGTCCTATATCTTAAATGGTTACAGCAAAAGTGCTTTTGGTGGAACAGCCGATTTTGCTAAAAGCAAACTTCATGGTTTGAGTGCAACACTGACCTGGAACGTTCCATTGGGAGATCAGGCTACCAGTGAAAACATCCAGCGCAAACGTCTGGAGCAGCAACAGCTAATTCTGCAGATAGAGGATCGTAAATCTCAGTTGGATGTCAACTTACAATCTTTATTACGTACATTGAGTTTGATTGAGAAGGAACAAACAACTGCATCAGCAGTGAGTCTGCTTTCTCAAGATCAGTTACGTAATGAAATTGAGCGCTTCAAGTTAGGTAAAAGTACCAGCTATCGAATTTCACAGTATCAACAGGATGTGGTGGAAGCACAACAGCAGCTAATCCTTATCCGGATTCGTCAAGAGAAAGTCCGAGTAGAATTACTGGCTTTGGCTGGAGGATTTTATGAGCAGTACGAGTTGAATTAAAAAATAATATTTTTCACATTTTTAAAAGAGGAGTTATATGTTTATTCGTCTAAAAATTTTCTGTAATTCATTAGCGCTAGTTTTAGTTTTACCTTTGTCAACGTCAGCAACTTCACTGGAAACAAAAGCTGCAGATTACGTGCAGAATCCAATTTCTCTTTCCGGCATAATTCAGGCAGCAGAAACCCTGAAAGTTCAGGCCAGTGTTGGCGGAAGAGTTACGGCTATTCATGTAAAAGAGAATCAAACTGTTGCCAAAGATCAGTTGCTGCTCACACTCCATCATGAAACACAGAAACGGCAACTGGAATTAACCCGATTGCAGCACAAAGTTAATGAAAATAGTGTGGCTGATCGTGAAGTACAACTCAATTTGGCAAAAGTACAAATTGCAGTCAGTGTTAATAATGTCAAAGATTTGGAAACAAATTTGAAGGACATTCAACGCAGGTTGTTAGATGAAAAAACTTTATTTAATCAAGGTTCCTCTACCCGTTCACAATTAGAGTCATTGCAGTTACAGTACAATCGAGGAGAATTGGCACTAAAAAACGTTATACTTGGTTTAAAGCGAACGGAGCAGGAAGTTAAGCGTGCTCAGTTGGGAGTGGAAAATGCTCGTTTAGCGGTGGAGCGTTCTAAACATGATGTTGCACTTCGTGAGGAAACTCTGGGAGACACTCAAATCAAAGCAAAAATTACAGGAATTATTACTGCAAAATTTTTTGAAGAGGGAGAAGTGATCACTCCAGGCGCAGTTCTTTTTCAAATTATAGACATCACTCAGGTGGAAATTGGAATACAGGTGGGAGAAGAAGATCTACCTAATATAAGTGAGGGGCAGTCAGTTGTCTTTACTACACCAGGTTATCAGAACACCAAATTTTCTGGAACAATAGAACGAATTTCATGGTCCGCAGATCCGGAAACAGGACGCTTCCCGATATTTGTCAAAGCAGACAACAAGGATCACAAATTGAGGGCAGGCATGAGTGCCAAAGTATATTTACTTTGGAAAAAATAAATACTTGTAAAATCAGCAGGCTAATTTTTGCCTGATAATTGAGCTCAGAGCCTCAACCCATTCCGGGTTATTATTCAAAGATGGTACAAGTTTAAGCTCTTCTCCTCCGTACTGACGAAAATGTACCGCTGCCCGAATCCCAATTTCCTCAAGCGTTTCCAGATTGTCTGTCACAAATGACGGACAAAATACCAAGGCTTTCTTGACCCCTCGTTCTGCAAGCTGTCTGAGATGTGTTTCCGTGTATGGTTTGATCCATTCCGTTCGTCCTAATCGGGACTGAAAACTCACTGACCACTTATTTTCTTCCAAGTTCAAATTTTCTGCAATTAATTTTGCTGTCTGATAGCATTGAGCACTATAACAGTTGCGGTTCTCATTTACTAATTCCAGACAGCAGCCATTTTCATTCTTACAGAAAGTTTTACTGCTGTGACTCTTCTGTAAATGCCGTAGCGGAAGACTATGAAAACTGAACAAAACATGGTCCGGTTCATTTTCAAGATAAGCTGAACCCACTTTTGTCCAGGCAGTAATAAAACGTGGATCAGAATAAAAAGGAGGAATGATTTGCAGAAACGGTATATTCCAGTCATTTATAATTTCTTTGTAGAGCTCTTCTATTGCAGAACCATATGTACTGGAGGCATACTGTGGATAAAGTGGTAGCACGATAATATTGTTACATTCAAGTCTTCTCAGCCTTTCCAGGGAACTTTTCAAACTGGGATTTCCACACTGCATTCCCAGTTCAACAGGAATATTTTCTGCAGCAAATTGTTCAGTCAGTGAATTTTTCAACTGCAGACTATGGACTAAAAACGGAGAACCATCTTCCAGCCAGATTTGTTGATAGGCTTTTGCAGAGAGTCTGGGGCGAAAAGGTAGTATCAGCAAGTTTACCAAGAACCAACGCCAGACAGGGTTAATGTCCAGAATCCGCCGACTGGCAAAGAATTCTTTCAAATATGCACGTACTTCACGTGTCCGTGGCGCATCAGGTGTACCAAGATTTATCAGCAGGATCCCAGTTTTTATATTTTTACCGTGGGACTTTTGTTCACTTGTTTGCAAATTATTTTACTTTAATTTTGATGATATTTTGATTATTCCTGAGAACTAAGCTCTCATGCCAGCAATCTTATTCAGGTAGTGTAAAATGCGTTCTCTTCAATATAGCCCTTAGTCAGATCACAACCCCAGACGGTTTCTGAGTATTCACCGTCACCAACCACGATTTTCAGGTAGACTTCCTTATTGTTCAGCAATTGAGAAATGGCGTTTAAATTTACAGTACCAGCAGCGAGGCTGGCAGAATTAACAGTCAGACTTTGGCTGCCCTTGCCAAACTGGATTGTTAAATCATCAAGGCAGACAGGATAATCTAAAACCTTACCGACAGCCATTACAAAACGCCCCCAGTTGGGATCGGCTCCATGGATTGCAGTTTTGACCAGCGGTGAATTGATGACTGATTTTGCAATCTGTAAAGCCATTTGCTGAGATTCTGCACCTGTAACTTTGAGCTCAATCAGCTTAGTTGAGCCTTCTCCATCGCGTGCAATTTCTTTGCTCAAGTGTATTGCACAGTTTGAGAATATATTTTCAAAATTTTCTGAATCAACGGGGCCAGCCAGTCCATTTGCCAGAATTATGACAGTATCACTAGTTGAGGTGTCAGAATCAATTGAAACGCGGTTAAAGGACTTGTCAACAACTCGTAGAAGAATTTTTTGTAGTTGTTCAGGGTTCAGCTGAGCATCTGTCACAAAATAACTGAGCATGGTTGCCATGTTTGGTTCAATCATTCCGGCACCCTTGGCAACTCCAAGCAGAGTAGCCTTTCCAATTGAATCAGAAATCCATTTCGGCTGTTTGTCTGTGGTCATTATTGCCCTGGCAAATTTTTCAATATATTCCGGAGATGAGCCTAGATTTTCAGGAATGAGCTTACAGCCTATACTGATCTGTTCAACAGGTAAGCGGCGGCCGATCACACCGGTTGAGGAAGGCAAAACAAGTTCCGGATCAATTCCTAAGGCTTCTCCGGTCCAGCGACACATATTTTTTGCATCTTCAATTCCGACATTTCCTGTGGCAACATTGGCAATTTTGGAGTTGACAACAATGGCCTGTAGCTGAGCGTTTTGCAAATTTTCCCGTCCCACTATGACAGGTGCGCCAGGGAAATTGTTTTTGGTGAATACACCTGCAGCAGAACATTTGCAGTCTGAGGCAATAACTCCAAAATCTAAAGTTTCATCCTTGATGCCCAGGTTTATACCAAGCCAAGAAAACCCCGGTACTCTTTTCAATGGAGGATAGTCCATTGCCATATTAAACTCCTAGTGTATAATTAAAGTAAGCGGCAGTCTCTAGTTTACGGACAGAACTGCTCAGCGTCAACTGTTTAGCGTAAACCTGCATTATCCTGCCTTGTCATGACTGTTTCCATTCCCGAAGATTTACGTGCATTTGGGGTTACTGCCAAAGATTTTGACGAAAAAATGAATTTACTCAGCAAATCTGCTGGGGAAGAAGTTGATGAAAATGAGGTGTTTTTCTCTCTTTTTGAAGATTTGGCAAAAAAGGCCATCAACTATCAAACCTTGCAGATGCTGTACTGGAATATGGCCCTGTTCAAGGACAAACTTGGTGAAAATTCTTTTGTATATCAACAAAAATCACACCAATCACGTTTGCTGGACCTGCAGCAGAATGGGCAGCAAAAAGTAAAAATAAATAGTTCCAGTTGTTGTTCTTCCTGCAGCAAAATGCACAGTTTGGTTCTACCACTACACACAGCATTACAGAATTTACCGGTACCAAATCCAAGTTGTGAGTCAACATTATATTCAGCAAATATCTGGTGCAATTCAATATATCTGGCAGCCAAAGATATTGAAGAAGAATCCTTGAAACTGCCGCCTGTTACCGAAAGTATTCCGGAACCTCCAGCATTAGCTGATGGTGGTGGAACTGTGGTTAGAGATTCAGCTGCAGAGTCTGAACAGCCAAAAGTTAAACATATTGAGGGTTATGTGATGGATTGGCTGTTTTCAATTTTAAGTATTTCTCTTGGAGTGGGAATATCTTTATTTTCACCACTTGCCGGAGTTTTTCTTGTTGTCTGGAGCATCCCATTTTTTCCTCCGCTTATGCTTCGCTGGCCCAGGTTTTTATCGTTTATGAAACATAGTTGGGAACGTTGGTCTCTTTTAGCAATTGGTTCTTTACTGGCATTACTGATTTTGCTGTTGAGTCAGTTGTCTGCACAGAAAGTCAGGACTGCAAATAATAACAGTCCTATTCCACCCTATCAGGTTTTGATGGTCGAAGATCAGAGCAGTTCAACACGGACACGTTTGTTGGTTCGTATTATTGCTCCGGAAGCAAGAACCGCCAGGGAGCGTGCCCGTGTGGCCATGAATGCAGCCAGGCAGATTCATAACAGTGAGCTTTCAGGTGCACCAGATAATCCACAATATGAATATGTATCTGTAATATTGGAAGCAAGTGAAAAAAGTACCGGTCAAGGTTATGTGCTTGCTCAGGCAGAGTTTGCGCCGGACGGACGAGGCCGGCAGGGTATCATGAGTGATGCTCAAGAAAATCAATGGAAATGGAAAGTACAATCCTCAAAAGTCCGTGTTGAACCGAACGACATGAACTCTCTACAGGCGTCAAAAGAAACACTGGAAACTTATTTGAAGCAATAGCAAAAATGCCGATCTATAATTATCAGGCCTTTGATGGTGAGGGTACTTTGCACAAGGGAACCAAAGATGCTGCTTCTGAATCTGAAGTTCGACAATATTTACGCTCTAAAGAACTTTTTCCCAAGGAAATTCGAACCAGCCGGTTTACCAGAAAAAAACATGCTGGAGCTGTAAAAAGCAGCAAATTAAACTGGCCCAAAATATCTTTTAATAAAGGTGTTTCAGGTAAGGTGTTAACTCAATTTACCCGTCAGTTAGAAGTATTGTTGGATGCCACCATTCCTTATGACAAGGCTTTTCAATTAATAATTCCACAGACTGAGGATTCCGGTTTTCAGAGCATACTATCAGAAGTACGTGGACGGGTGATGGAAGGTGTATCGCTGGCTGGAGCAATGGAAATGCATCCGGAAGTTTTCCCTGCAATGTATGTAAGTATGGTTCGTTCCGGAGAAAATGCCGGCAACCTTGGTTCAATAATGAGAAGGCTTGCAGACTATTATGAAGCACAGGAGCGTTTACACTCTAAGATCCAGGGTGCTCTCATTTATCCCGCTTTCATGATGGTTTTTGGAGTGGCAGTAGTAATATTTATGGTCACAACTATAGTACCAAAAATCACCCGCATCTTTGAAAAACAGGAAGCGGCACTGCCGTTGCCAACACGGGTTTTAATGAATGTCAGTGATTTTGTGGTAAATCATTGGTTTATGCTGTTGCTGGCATTTTTTGTAATTGCCTCCGGAACAATAACATTTTTGCGCAGTAAACGCGGTCGTACACTGCGCGACCAACTTGAACTGAAACTCCCGTTACTGAAAAATCTGCGGATAAAAATCATGGTTGCCCGCTACTGTCAGACACTTAGTACGTTATTAAAAAGTGGAGTTGATTTAAAAACTACTCTCGAAATATCAAAACATGTTGTAGTTAACAAAGTATTTATAAATAAACTGGATTTACTGATTATTGATGTGAACGATAAGGGAGTTCCTCTTTCTGCTGCAATGTCACGAATTGATTATTTTCCTGAATACGTTCGGCATGTAGTGTCAATTGGCGAAGAAGCTGCAAGAGTAGATGAACTGCTGGAAAAAGTGGGAGACCGAATGCAGGAAGAAGTAAATACCTTGCTGGAAGCCCTGACCTCTCTTTTGCAACCTGCCTTGATATTGGTCCTGGGCGGCGTTGTCGGGTTTATTGCACTCGCAGTCCTCTTGCCGATGTTAAATATGAGTCAAATTCTTCATTGACAAAAATTGATTATAACTACTGATTTGTTTCAACAATAATCAGCCTCAGCATGAGGCGGTAGAATTATTTTCCTTAAAGACAAAAATGAGTATTTTAACAAAAGGAATCAAGCATAAACACTCCTGGGTTGGTATTTTGAGCGGACTGGCATTTGGAGGTCTGATCTATGTTTTGAGCAGTATGATCTTAATTCATACTCAGGCAATGCTGCTCAGTCTGATTGCCGCAATGGTGATTTATTGGAGTAACGAAGCAATTCCTTTTGGAGTTACATCTCTCTTGCCGATTATTCTTTTTCCAGCTTTTGATATTGCAGAAGTCAACCAGATCGTACCAAACTATTCTAAGTCAATCATATTTTTGTTTCTCGGAGGTTTTATGCTGGCGATTGCAGTTGAAAAGACTGGTTTGCATAAAGTGATTGCCACAAAAATGCTGCGGATATTTCCTGAAACACCCCGAGGAATGATCTTTGCGCTTTCGATCACTTCCGGTGTTTTAAGCTCCTGTCTATCAAATACAACAACGACTTTATTGCTGATGCCACTGGCCTTCTTTTTGACGACTGATGTTACTCTAAAAATCCGCTTTGCTCTGGCAATTGCATATGGAGCTAGTGTTGGAGGTATTACTACTCCAATTGGAACACCGCCCAATCTGATTTTATATGGTGTTTTAGAAGATAAGGGCATCGAAACATTACCCTTCATTCAATGGGTATTAATGGTGGCACCACTGGCCTTGTTGATGTTTTTTGTTGTTTCCTTCGTTCTCTCCTTTGGACTTGAAAGCAAAAAACTGGATTCAGTCAAAGCGTTGGATGCTTTAAGTTTTGATCAAAAAAAACTGATGTACACACTTGGCGCACTGGTACTGCTCCTCTTTGCCAATTCACCACTAGAACCTTATTATCCCGGTTTGAATCTTAACGAAAAAGCAATTCTACTCAGTTTTGGTTTGCTGATGTTTGTTCCTCCATTCAACCTGCTGGTTTGGGAAGATACCAAAAAAATTCCCTTTGAAATAATGTTCCTCTTTGGTGCAGGTTTTTCCATTGCATACTCCTTCTCACACACAGGACTGTCACAGGTACTGGCTGAACAGCTTTCAAGCATAACAACTCTTCCTCCTTTGCTGCTGCTGCTGATCATTGCTTTACTGGTCACATTTACAACAGAAATAACAAGCAACACAGCACTGATTTCAATGCTCTTGCCAGTACTCTATGAAGTTTCTGAAAGAAATGGGCTGGATACTCGGCTTTTTTTGATGGTTGCCACAATTTGTTCAAGTTATGCTTTCATGCTTCCTATCGCTACTCCGCCAAATGCAATTGCGATGAGCAGTGGCGTGGTGAATGTACAAACAATGGCAAAATTTGGATTTTTCTTTAATTTGGCAGGAATTTTTCTGATTATTGTTTTTGCTTATTCTTATTGGAGTGTCTGGCTGACTTGACAAACGAGGTGTTGAAGAGGACTGCAGTGGCCTGTTTTATCAACTGCAAAATTAATTAATCCGGTTCACGCATAGCACTTGAAAGTGATTTTAGAATTGGATTTGTAAAATATGTAATCAATCTTCTTTTGCCTACTTTTAAATCTGCAGTTGCCAGCATACCTGGTGTTAAATCGAATTCTTCAGGCAATCCCATAATTTCAGAATCTTTAACATGAACTCTTCCACGATAAAAAGCACCGGATTCTCCCTGAAGGGATTCTTCTACAGTATCATCTGAAATATAGACCAGGGTTCCTGCCAGGTCTCCAAACTGTTGAAATGGCAGGGCATCAATTTTGACTGAAACAGGATTCCCATTATACAAATCACTGGCATCTTTTGGATCTACATCAATCTCTAAAACAAGGGGTAATCCGGCTCTTACTAATGTTACTATAGGCTCTCCTTTATTTATGAGAGATCCAATCGTAATTGTAGGCAAATTTAAGACAACACCTTCAACTGGAGATTTAATAAATAAATTGCTTCTCTCTAATTCATTTTTAATTAACTCCTCATTTAATTGAAGTAATTGATCATTAAAAGAAGAAAGTTCTACTGCGATTCCTGCTAATTCTCCAGTCAAATAAGAGGATCTCTGGTCATCAAGTGCTGTTTTTTCTGATTTGAGTTTTTTGATACTTCCAGTTGTTGACAATAATTGACGGTTCACAGAAATTCTTTGATCAGTAGAACTCAATGTGTCCATTAATGAACCAACATTTTTCTCAAACAACTTCTTTTTTCCATCTTCAATTTTAATTTTTATATCCAGCTGGTCACGAATTAAATCTTTATCTGCAGACATTGAAACAATTTCTGTTTCTAACCGTAAAAGATCAGAAGAAAATGTTTTCATTGTAATCATAAATTCATCAAAGTGTCTGTTTAATATTTCTTTGTTAATACTGTCCAGTTCAACCAGAGATTCCTCATTTAAGGATTTTTGTAAGATTGATATTTTTTGAAGTTCAAGGCGCAAAATTTTATTTTTTACTGCATATATTTTGTCTCTGGTAATTTTGAGATTTGCATTTACAACAGTGCCATCAAGTTTTGCAACTGTTTCTCCTTTTGTAATGAATTGACCTCGTTCTAAATTTAATTCCTCAATAATTGAACTACCAGTAGATTGAATTTCAATATTAGGTGCAGTATTTGTGAATTTACCACGTGCAGAAACTGTTTTATCAACAAAAGAAAAAGATGCCCAGAGGGTCATGACCAACATGAATAGGATCAAACTGACTGCAGTGACGATGACAGGTTTAGCAGGAGGTCTGGCATAAATCGACTCTGTGTCTTCAAAATTATGTACAGCAACGATGTCGGTCTTATCATTATTTCCATCTTCTTCTTCCTCACTTACACCTGTTTTACGAAGCAAAAAACTTTCACTTGCTTTTTTATCAGCAGACCTGACAAAACCAGATAGTCTACCCATTATTTGGAATGCAGCATCCGGTTTTTTAGAAATATAATTAAGAAATTCTTTATGACCAACTTCTTGTACTTTACAAGCAGTGGCAGCACGTGCTGATGCGCTTCTCGGGAAGCCATCAATTATTGCCATTTCTCCAAAAATAGTCCCTTTTTCTACTTTTCCCAGAACCAGTTCTTCTCCTTTGATAATTGCAACAATCTCAATTGTGCCTTCAGTGAGAACATAAGCAAATATTGCTTCATCTCCTTCTTCAAAGACATACTCCCCTTTTTTCAGCACTAATAATTGGGGTTTCAATGTGTTTGTTGCTACAGTCATTTAGTTATTTCCCAAACCTAAGCATTTTCTTGATCCACAGGAGGATTTTCTTTTGTTTCTGTATTTTTCGATTCACCAATTGCACTCAATTTTTTTTCTTTTTCCAGCATTTGCCTATAAATTTCACAACTAACAAGCAGCTGCTCATGCTTGCCTTGTCCAACTACTTTACCTCCATCTAAGACAATAATTTTATCATAATTCGATATTGAATCTAATTCATGACTTATTACATTTTGAGCATCGACCACGGTTCTTTCACTGGCGATAGTAGAAAAGTTATCTTGTAATTTAATTCTGGTATCAATATCAAGTGAATCTGCAAACTCATCCAAAAGCAAGACTTTTGGATTTGCAAGCAAAGCCCTTGAAAGTGCAAGCAGGCTTGCAGCTCCACCAGCCAATTGGCTGGCAGTTTCATCAATTGTTGTATGAATACCTTCAGGCAGTTTTTGTAGGTGTTCATCAAATCCTGTTAAAGCAAAAATGTGTGCAAGTTCATTTTTACCAATGTTGTGTGTCACCCGGGACATATTGTCTTCTATTGTACCTTTAAAAAATATGGGTTTCTTATCCAACAGCATAACCTGCGAACGGTAATATGATAAATCATATTGATTTATTCCTACTCCATCTATTTCCATTCTACCTTCTGTAGGATGAAATGTTCCTGCAAGAATATTTAACAATGTGCTTTTGCCTGCTCCAGTAGGACCCACTACTCCAACTTTGGATTTTGGTGTTAGCTCAAAAGATATTTTGTTTAATGCTTTTACATCTCCAAAACTCATTGAAATTTTATCAAAAGTATATTTTCCACTTATGGCTGAGTGAACACCTGCTCCCAATTGTTCTTTTCCCTTATTCCAAATCTCACCTATTTGAGAGATAAGGTTTAATATTTGTGTTCTTTCACCAAATAATGTGATTGCAGCAATAATAGGAGAGGTTAATTTTCCAGCGACCATATTAATCGCTATGATTGAACCAGCAGAAAGCTGCTCAGCAAAAACTAATTGTACTCCAGTAAAGATAATTACAATTGTCATTGCTTGTTGAAGAAAGCTGTTAATCTCGGTGGATGCGCTGTTTACCTGATTTTTCTTTGATCTTAACATAATTGAAGCAGCAGCAGATTTTCGCCAATTTTTCCTCTCCGATTCTTCCTCTTCAAACTCTTTGAGCATTGTCATTCCATGCAGGGTTTCGCGAACCAGACTGTTTTTACTACTTTCCACTTCGTTTAGTATTTCTGGAGATTTACCTGCAATATTGTTAAAAATGATTTTGTTAAAACCCATCAACAGAGAAAATCCAAGCACTATTATTCCCATCAGGAAATTATATGCAAACATAACTGGGACAAAAACGAGTACAGCAGTCAAATCGAAAACTACCTTAAACACTCTCATGACCAGAGTATTCCTTAAGGCTGTAATTGATTGCATTGAGCCCCCAAATTTAGTTATGTTTTCTCCTTGAACTTCTATTAAGGGTAGTCCCAGCAATTTGTCAAAGACATCAGTTGCAATTCTGGACTCAAGTATATCTCCTATGTAATTGAAAATGTAATCGCGAATAAAACCCATTATTGCATTAAATATTAGTGCAACAACAACTCCTGCTGTCAGTACATATAAAGTAGAAATAGCTTTATATCCTACAACTTTATCTAAGGCTATCTGTATGAAAATTATAGGAGTAAATGATAATATATTCAGTAGAATAGAAATTATGAAAGCACAAAGAAGCATATATCTGCATTTCCATAATTCAGGAAGGAACCATTCTAAATCAAAAGATCTTTCTTTACTTTCAGTACCTCTTAGTGCATTTACTGAAAAAACAATATTTTTCCAAAGTTTCTCAAATTCATTTATTCCAACTTCCTGTTGCCTGGCTTGAGGGTCTAACGGGTCAAGAAACTTAACAAAAAAATCATCGTCTTTCTTCAGTACACTTAATGCTATGATTGACTGACCATTCGTAAATGGAACTGCACAGGGAAATACGAAATTTTTATCCTTGAAATCATCTGTTGAAATATTTATTGGATTTGCTTCAAGTTTTCTCTCTGCGAGAAAAGCATTTAATTCTCTAGTGGTTTTTGGAGGATCGTCTTCAGGGAATTTTTTTTCTACCTCCTCACGATTTATATATACTCCATGCCTTCTGGTGGTCAAAGAGACGCAATAAGCCAGCCTGTGATCAACAAGAATTTCATTTTTTTTCTTGCCAAACATAGTGGATTTATTTTTAAGAAGGTTTTAGGATTAGTATTTTTGAAGAAAAACGAAGAGGTGTGTATCTCTCTAAATGGCACACATGTTGTGGGTTTGTTTGGGATAATAAAATAGTCAAATAAGTGGTGCAAAAAAAATTTAGTGCACCACTTACATGATCTCAACTGGTATTAACCTATAGCACCACCATCCTGGTCGTCTTCAGGCTCTTTATCCATTCCAGGATCCATCCCTGGGTCAGGCATATCAGCCATTGGGTCTGGTCCTGGACCTTGGCCTCCAGCTGCACCACCGGCATCACTTGCCGCAGCAGAATCGTCAAGTGCAGCTCCCATTGGATCATCCCCTGGAGGAGCCATTCCAGGATCCATTCCTGGGTCAGCAAATGCTTGATCCATGGCACCCATTCCTTGGTCGCCCTCAGCACCCATCATTTCAGCTGGTGGAGGACCAGTCACGTCAGTCATGTCACCAGCGTATGGCCCCATGTCACCAGTGACTCCAGTCATGTCACCTTCGCAACCAGTCATGTCGCCAGAGCAGCCAGATACGTCACCCTGACAACCAGTCATGTCTCCAGAACAATCTGAAACATCACCTGTGACTCCAGACATGTCGCCTTCGCAGCCAGTCATATCACCCTGGCATCCTGACATATCGCCAGAACAATCAGACACGTCTCCAGTTACACCAGTCATGTCACCCGAGCAGCCAGATACGTCACCTGTCACTCCTTCCATGTCTCCATGCATTGGACCTATCCCAGGTTCGCCATCCATCATTCCCGGAGGAGGGCCGCCAAAAGCTTCTACTGCTTCAGGGGAGTTGGCGATTTCTCCCATATCAGGAAGTGCTTCCATTCCGGGCAAGTCATTAGGAGGAGCTTCACCGGCTTCCCAAGAAGTAGTAGTACCGTCCGAACCAGTCCATGATCCTGAACCATCAGCATTCATTTCTCCAGATATTCCTGAACCTTCCGGTCCTTGAAATGATGCAGATCCGTCTGCACTCATTTCACCATGTGCCCCATCAGCTCCTTCAAAGCTCATGTTGCCTTCACCATCTGAAGAAAGTGTGTTTCCGTCTATATTTACTTCTCCAGCTGGAGGAGGACCTGCATCCGGTCCCGGTCCTGCTTGCGGCTCACCGCCTGTTGTTTCTTCTGCCATTTTAGTCTCCTCTGTTTGCGTTAAAAAGATATCTCTCCAAGTTGCTCATGAAGAGTAGTTTATTGTCTTTATGAAAGTGGATTATACTTACCGCAGTATCCACTTCCATAGCCTTTCATAATCTGCGGTTGCCAGTCATCTTTCAATATGAAAATGATCGTTAGTGAAATTTATAGTAAAGTTAAAAACTTGTCAAGTAAAAATGGAGGTACATTCAGAGCAAGCTCACTAAATCGTTCCATGTAACAAAAATCATCAAAGAGATTAGGACAGAAAAACCAAGCATCTGAGATCTTTCGCGTAAAGCCACACTTAGAGGAGCACCGTTTATTTTTTCTATCAACAACATAAAGATATGCCCTCCGTCCAAAGCAGGAATCGGCAGTAAATTGAAGATACCAAGTTGAAGGCTGATGAATGACATCAAAAACAGCAGGTCAGCCAAGCCACTGCGTACAGCATCACCAATCACCATCCCGATTTTGACCGGACCGCCAAGATCATCCATCGATCCTTCTCCCTGGAACATTTGAGCCAGAAACCCAAAGGTAGCTTTGCTCAGAAACCACAAGCGGAAGGTTCCCAATTTAACTGATTCAGTAAAGGAGTGTGAGCGCGTAATCTTTGACATGCTCATGCCCAAAAGCCAGCGTTGTGAATTTTCTTCCAAATAGGGAACAACTTCTACTAATAGAAGCTCACCATTTCTCTGTAATTCAACAGCAATGTTTGTTTCTGAATTATTTGCAGAATCAAGCTTACTATTCATGATAGTTTGAATTGCCGGTGAGATCTCACTCCAGTCCTGAATTGCACTGTTATTGATAGCAGAAACTAGATCACCTACTCGGATTCCGGCTTGTTGTGCAGGAGATAGTTTGGTAAATCCTCCAACAACCGGTGCCATAAAAGGTGACCAACCCATTGATCCGGCTCGGAGCATTTCATGAGCAGAGCCTTCAAGAGCCACTGAATTACCACCTCGATAAACTTCCAGGCTGAAACTGTCAGCAGGTGAAATTTGCCCCATCGTACTATGCAGTTCTTCCCAGTTTTTAACAGGGTTAGCATTCACCGCTATAATTTCATCATTGGGAAGGACTCCTAATTTTTGAGCATAGCCTCCGCTTAGGATATTTTGAATGCGTGGAACCTCATTTAAATAAGCAGGAACATCCATCCCAATCCAAAAAACCAGTGGCATAATGATTAAGGCAAACAATAGATTCATCAGCGGTCCTGCAACAAGAATATAAAGCCGTTGAAATATTGATTTTGCCGCATAATTTGTGGGGTCATCCGGATTTTCATCGCTAACATTCTGTCCAAATAATTTGACATAACCTCCCAGAGGAACCCACGAAATACGGTATTCAGTTTCTCCAATCTGCTTTCCCCATGCTGTTGGCGGAAAGCCGATTGAGAAAGCCTCTACGCGTACTCCTACATGGCGGGCGGCGAGATAGTGACCGAGTTCATGGATGAAAATCAGAATTCCAAGCACTGCTAGGAATGATAAAATGGTAGTCATTATAAGCTAAAAAAAGAATGGTTACGTTTATTTAAACTGATATCCTTGACTGATAAGTGCAGTTTGAGCAGCTTCCAGGTCTTGTTTTTGAATCAAAATGTAATCTGTGTTAAATGTAGAAATGGCAAAGATACTGATCTTTGCTTTTGCCAGTGTATCAGAAAGTCCAGCAAGTATACCAGTCAGATTAAAGTCGAGCGGTCCTGCTACTTTCAGACATTTCCAGTCTGAGCTGCTGTTTTCACTTTGAATAAAAATTTGTTCTGAACAAACCAGAGATAATTCTTGCTGTGTTTTGCTCAGACTGTAAAATTCACACTCAGTCAACACTTCCGGCAAGGTAGTGTTACGCTCAAGCTTATGAATGGTATAAGTCTCTTTCAAGACAGTTAATACTAAATTAGATGAACTCAATTATTCCTATGATTTAAATGCAACTAGTTAATCTGTTCCAGCATATTGCCGGCTTGTTCCTGTCCCCATTGATCAGCTTGTTCTGCATCTTCAAGTGTGCAGATTTCCCTGAGATAATCAGGCAGATCTGCTTGCATTGTCGCCTCTTTCAGGCTTTGCATTACAGCAGTAATAATTTTAGCAATCTCTACAAAACGGATTTCTTCACTCAAAAAGGCGCTCACAACCGTTTCATTGGCGCCGTTCAAAACAGCTGGTGCTGCTCCTCCCTGCTTGGCTGCTTCGATGGCAGGGTTAAGGCACGGGTATCGTTGCGGATCAATTTTTTCAAAATGGAGTGTATTCATTGAGAGTGGATCCAGGCGGGGAATTTTCATAGGCAGACGTTCTGGCCAGCCAAGACAATAGGCGATTGGAACCTTCATATCAGGTAATCCCATTTGTGCCAAAAAAGATCCGTCCACAAACTCAACCATGGAATGGATTATACTTTCACGATGCAGCACCACATCAATATTTTCAACCGGTGCATTAAATAGCCAGTGTGCCTCAATAATTTCCAGACCCTTGTTCATCATTGTGGCAGAATCAATGCTTATTTTTTGTCCCATTTCCCAGTTTGGGTGGTCCAGTGCTTCAGCAAGTGTAATTTGTTCAAATTCCGCCAGAGAGCGATCCCTGAAGGGGCCTCCGGAAGCAGTCAGAATTAAGCGGGCCACACGTTCAACAGGTTCGTTGTGCAGTGCTTGGAAAATAGCGTTGTGTTCGCTGTCAGTTGGCAAGATCTTTGCGCCAGTTTTTTTGGCTGTCTGTACAAATAACTCTCCAGCCATTACCAGCGGTTCTTTGTTTGCTACAGCCACCGTTTTTCCGGCTTCGACTGCAGAAAATGTGGGCTTTAGTCCTGCAGCACCAACAATTCCAGCCACAACCAAATCTACCTCAGGAGCACTGGAAATCTGCATTAATCCTTCAACACCCCAGACAAACTCAGTTTCCGATCCGGAGCCGTCGTTATGAAAAGCATCACGCAGCTCACGTGCCTGCTTGCTGTTGTCTACACATGCCAGCCGAGGTTTAAATTCTTTGATCTGTTCAACCAAGATCTCAATAGAATTGCGGCAGGATAAGGCTTCAATTTGAAATTTTTGCGGAAACTGCCGAACTATTTCGAGTGTATTGAGACCAATCGAACCGGTTGCTCCAAGGACCGTTATTTTGGCAGGAACTGAGGCTGGAGTTAGCTGACAGTTTGAAGTGCTTTCAGAGGATTTCATCCGAGTTGCAGCAAATAATAAAAGACCGGTGCAGCAAGCATGTGTCCGTCAATCCTGTCAAGGATGCCGCCATGTCCGGGCAATAGTGTTCCAGAATCTTTGACATCACAGAGCCGTTTTATTTTTGACTCAACTAAATCACCAAGTTGTCCAACAACTGCCAGCAGCATGGCCAGGACAAAACCATAAAGCCAGAACATTGACATTGTCAGCTCGCCAAAAACCGCACCAACTAGACCTCCTCCCACTATTCCAAAAAAACTGCCTTCCCAGGTTTTTTTTGGACTAATGTTCGGAGCAAGCAAAGATTTACCAAAACGTTTTCCGCCAAAATAAGCAAAGATGTCGCTGAAACTGATTACGAGTAAAAGATAGAACAGTAAAGCAGTTCCATCCGGAAGTGTTTTAATCAGTGTAATGTGTAAAACACTCCAGACCGCCCAGACCATACCAAACATACCGAAACCCAGTGTGGACAGTTTGGATAGTTCACTTTTTGGTGTGAAAACCAGTTCATAAAATATCCAGCCCAGAGCACTGAGCAGCAAGGCCCCGTGAAGTCCGGTTTCACCGGCCAGTGCTCCCAGCCCCATCAGTACAGCAGTTCCTGGTAACAACCACTCCGGGAGAGTCACTGTTTCAGCTTTGCCACTTTTAGCAGACAGCATCCCGGTAAGTTCCTGTGCTCCAATGAAAGCCACAACAAGCACAATCAGACCAATAATATAAGTTGGCGTAAAGAGCAACAGTATAATTCCTGCAGCCAGTGGAATCCCGGTTTTGACTCTTGCGGATAAATCAGAAGGGGGCTTGGTCTCACTCATAAATTAATCTCAGGCAGTGGCTCCGGAAGTGAATTCTTTATTGATGCTGGAAACTTTGAGTGGAGCATCCATGACTGTTTCAACATATACACCTGAATCTGTTGTTCGTCCCATGCGGCGTTTTCTTTGTTGGAATTCCACCAGAGCCTCATACAGATTTTCTTTAGTAAAATCTGGCCACAAAACTTCTGTAAAATAAAATTCAGCATAGGCTGCCTGCCAAATCAAAAAGTTTGAAAGACGAAGCTCACCACTGGTACGGATGATTAAATCCGGATCAGGTTGTCCTGCCGTATAGGTGTTAGCAGAAATCAAGGCTTCATCAACATTTTCCGGAAGTAAATCTCCTTCCTTAACTGCTTCTGCAATAGTACGGACTGCACGTACCATTTCATCCCGACCTCCGTAATTAATTGCCAAATTCAGCAACAGACCTGTATTGCCTGCAGTGGATTCAAGAGCGTGGCTCAAGCGTTTTTGTAGAAAATCCGGTAATCCGTCTCGATCTCCTATCAGTTGAAACCTCACGTTGTTTTTCAACATCGTCTGCAGTTCCTTTTCCAAAAACTCAAAAAATAGATTCATCAGTGCAGAAACTTCTTTTTTTGGGCGCTGCCAGTTTTCTGTAGAAAATGCATAGAGGGTCAGGATTTTTAAACCCAACTCTGCTGAAGCTTCGACACAGGATCGTACTGCTTTGACTGCATTGCGGTGGCCCTGAAGTCTTGGCATTCGGCGTTGAGTAGCCCAGCGTCCGTTACCGTCCATGATGATGGCAACATGTTGAGGCAGTGTCTCCCGATCAATTTTTGCAAAAAAACTCATGCCCTAAAACAGTAAAATTTATATAAAAACATTTGTGGTTCAGTTTAAGATTAGGCTAGTGGTGCCATCAAGGCAAGATTATTGTGTTCAAGCCGAATCAGCCTTTGCGTAAAATATCAAGCGTGATAGAACCGTATCGGCGGTGTTTTATAAGTTCTAAATTATTCGGAAACAAAATTTCACGGGTTTGAGTTGATTCTACAGTAATCAGAGAGCCAGACCTGATTGTAGGCAGCAGTGACAATTTTTCCAGCAAAAGTTTGTACTCGTTACTTGAAAATGGTGGATCAAGAAAAACTAAAGCCGGATTTTGCGGATCTGCAAAAAGAGTAATCCATTTTCCGGCACGGTCCTGAACTAACTCAAATTTTGTTTGCTTCAGGGAAAGCAGTTCAATATTCTGCCTTATAATTTTCATTTGCTTTCGTGAAGATTCTACAAAGACTGCTTTTAGTGCACCCCGGCTTAGGGCTTCCAAACCCAGGGCACCGCTACCGGCATAAAGATCTAGTACAGTCATCTTTTCCCAATTTAACAGTGGAGTAAGCAGATTAAAAAGTGCTTCACGCACCCGATCTGAAGTGGGCCGTACATCTTGACCTGTAGGGACTTTTAATTTTAGTCCTCTGTATTCTCCTGCGATGATACGTATCATTTTGACTTAACTGGTCGGGCTTCTGTTTGCGACTCTAGCAGCAACTGTGCTAAGCTCATGCTAACAATAATTCAAACTTAAAAACGGATAATGACAGAAGCTATTTTAGTGCATTTAGGTCTGGGGAGCAACTTAGGAAATCGTCTGGACTTACTGAAGCAGGCCTGTGCTGAATTAAAGTCGCTACCATTGCAGCAGTTTCGAGTTTCTTCAATTTTTGAAAGTGAGCCGCTTTTGAAGATGCCACAGCCAAAATATCTCAATCTTGTGCTTTGTGGTTTGACTATGCTTTCTCCATTTGAGCTACTGAATAAATGTCAGAAGATTGAAAACAAACTTGGACGAGTCCGTAACGAGCGGTGGGGTTCGCGGACAATTGATATTGATATTTTAGCTTATGCAGATGAAATTATTGACAAGGATAATTTGAGAATTCCACATCCGGAACTGGAAAAGCGCAGTTTTGTTTTGTTACCGCTACTTGAGCTCAATCCTGCCTGGGAACATCCGAAAACCGGTGTCAGTATCCGGATGCTTTGGCAAAACTGGCAGCAGACTAATGATGAGGAAGTTCCTCAACGTCTGCAGTAGAAAAGTCAGTCCAACTGATCATAGGCCCTAACAGTAAGGAACTCCTCAAAATCCTCTTCGATAACCAATGAGACAAACAAGTCTCGGGCCTGATTCATCTTTTCTTCATCATATGCATCATCATAAGTTTCCCGGATTTTTGCGAGTTCCTCAGGAATCAGCTTTTGCACCATCTCAACCGTGATATTACGACCGTCATCCAATTTTCCTTCAGGATGTTGAATCCATTGCCAAACCTGTGATCTGGCTATTTCAGCTGTTGCCGCGTCTTCCATCAAATTGAAAATAGCTACTGCACCTGTACCTTTTAACCAGGCAGAAATGTATTGGATTCCCACACTGATATTGTTGCGCAAACCGGATTCAGTTATTTTTCCTCCCGGTATTTTAAAATCCAGCAGCATCTCCGGTGTTACTTGAACATCCTCACGCAAGCGGTGCTTTTGATTTACTCTGCCGTCTTCAAAAGCCTTGCTGAAAACATCAGTACAAACCGGAACCAGGTCAGGGTGTGCGACCCATGAGCCGTCAAAACCATCTTGTGCTTCGCGTTCCTTATCCTCTTTAACTTTGGCCAGCGCAACGCGGTTTACTTCCGCGTCACGGCGGCTGGGAATAAAAGCAGCCATTCCTCCAATCGCATGTGCACCACGTTTATGACAAGTCTGTACCAGCAATTCAGTATAGGCCCTCATCATTGGTGCAGTCATCGTGACTTGTGCACGGTCCGGCCAGAGGAATTCCGGTACATGCCGAAATTTTTTGATTGCACTAAACATATAATCCCAACGTCCGGCATTGATTCCAGCCATGTGTTCACGCAACTCATACAGAATTTCATCAATTTCAAAAGAAGCCAAAATAGTTTCCAGCAGCACAGTCACCTTGATGGTGCCATGTGTTACACCCAACTCCTGTTCTGCAAAGGCAAAAACCTCATCCCACAAACGGGCTTCCAAATGGTTTTCCAGTTTCGGCAGATAAAAATACGGACCGGTACCTTTGTTCAGGGTTCGTTTGATATTGTGGAACAGATAAAGTCCGGCATCCACCAGTGAACCTGAAGCAACCTCACCATCAATCAGGATATGCTTTTCTTCCAGATGCCAGCCACGTGGACGGACAATTAATGTTGCCAGCTCTCCTGAATTTAGTCGATATTCCTTGCCTTCCGGACTGTTAAATTCAAGCGTGCGTTCGTAGGCAGCCGATAAATTTGCCTGTCCCTGGATTTGATTGAACCAGTTGGGTGTAATCGAATCTTCTAAATCGACCATGAAAATTTTTGCACCGGAATTGAGTGCGTTGATCATCATCTTTGCTTCTGCGGGTCCTGTAATTTCACAGCGGCGGTCCTGCAGGTCATCAGGAATGGGTGCTACTTGCCAGTTTCCTTTACGGACAGATGCGGTTTCAGGTAAAAATATAGGATTTTCACCTGCAAGAATTTTTTGATGAATTTCTGAGCGGCGCCCTAATAGAGCTTTGCGGGTATTGTTGAATCTTTGATGCAGTTTGATTAAAAATTCCTGTGCTTCCTCTGTCAGAATTATCTCAAATCCCGGATGCATCTTTCCGGAAATATTTATGTTGTTCATAAGCCTCCTAATTAATTGTACATTTTCAATTGCTTAAGATTAAATGAAATGAATAAAAGGATCAATAAAATAATACAGATTATTAGTTTTCGACTTCAATAGCAACTCCTGATTCTAAGGCCAACTCGACAGCAACAGTTGCTACAGCCAAATCTTGAAGGCCGACTCCGGTTCCGTCAAAAAGAGTGATTTCGTTTGTTGTTGTTCTGCCGGAATGTTTTCCGGAAATGACGGGGCCGATTTCCGAAATATCCTCTGCCTTCAAACTGCCGTTGGTAAAAGCGTGCTGGCATTCTCCTATGGAGATTGCTTGTGCAATTTCATCGGTGAAAACAGTAGCATTAGTGACCAGTTCAGCTTCGACTTCCTGTTTGCCTTTGGTGTCGGTTCCCATACAAGCGAGGTGGGTGCCGGCTTTGACTTGAGTTGCTTTTAAGATTGGTGCAAAACTGGATGTAATGGAAATAATAACATCAGACGCTTTTCCTAATTCCTCCAAGCTTACAGCCTCAAACGGCAAACCGATTTCTGCAGAAACTTCTTCCAAACGAGACAGCCTTTCCGGATGGAGGTTCCAGCCGACAATGCGTTCAAAATTGCGTTGCTCGACTGCCGCCCGTAACTGAAATGCCGATTGATGCCCCGCACCGATCATGCCCAAAACTTTGGAGTCTTCACGAGCCAGGTGTTTGATGGAAATAGCTGAAGAAGCCGCCGTACGTATGGCCGTCAGATAATTCCCGCCAACCAACGCTTTCACTTGGCCAGTATCAGCATCAAAAAGGAATATGCTGGATTGGTGATTGGTGAGACCTTTTTCTGCATTACCTGGCCAGTACCCTCCGGACTTCAAACCAAGTGTTAAACCAGCTTTATCAAAGCCAGATTTGAAACCGTAAAGCGCATCGACGTAACCAATGTCTTCACGGATGACCGGAAAATTATAGGCATCGCCGTTTGACATTGCGGCAAAAACAGCTTCGACTGCTTTGAAGGAAGTTGTACGGTCGATTAAATTTGGAATGGCTTTTTCTGGAACGATAATCATGATTATTTTTTGTTAATATTTAATACGCCTTGCCGCGAGCCGAAACCGGCCACAGAGCTTCAACTTTTCCGCCGCGTACACCGACATACCAATCGTGAACATTAGCAGTCGGGTCGCAATGGCCCGGAACTAATTTTAACTTTTCGTTGATTTTCAGCGCACCGTTTGGATCGGAAATCACTCCGTGTTCGTCCGAACATTTGATATACTCCACATCTTTGCGCCCAAAAACATAAGGCAAACCGCTGTCCACAGATTGTGCTTTCAAGCCCGCATCGCAAATGGCTTTGTCGGCTTTGGAGTGGCTCATCACCGAAGTTAAAATGAACATTGAGTTTTCAAACTCGGAAATCGGTTTTCCGTTTTCATCTTCAATGGTTTGATAATCGGCATCCATGAAGGCGTAGGAACCGCATTGCAATTCGTTATAGACTCCCGATGTACCTTCAAAATAATAACTTCCGGTTCCGGCACCGCCGACAATGTCGCATTCCAGTCCTTCGGCTTGCAGCATTTCCACCGAACGCGAAACCATTTCAACAGCGATCTCGATTTTGGCTTTGCGGTCGTTGTAGCTTTTCATGTGTTGCATTGCACCCTGATAGGCCTGAATTCCGGAGAACTTTAAGTTCGGTGCGGCTTCAATCGCTTTGGCAATCTCGACAACCGGCTGACCTGCCGCAACTCCACAACGCCCTGCACCGCAATCAATTTCGACCAAACATTCGAGTGTTGTCCCGTGTTTGACGGCGGCAGCAGAAAGATCAGTGACATTTTCAAGATCATCAACGCAAACAATGGTTCGTGCGCCCAGTTTTGGAATACGTGCTAAACGGTCGATTTTCACAGCATCGCGTACTTGGTTTGAAACCAAAACATCAGTGATTCCGCCTCGCGCAAAAACTTCCGCTTCTGAGACTTTTTGACAGCAAACTCCGCAAGAATCGCCCATGTCTCTTTGCAGTTTCGCGATGTCAACCGACTTGTGCATTTTGCCGTGTATGCGATGGCGTACTCCCATCTCTTTGGCAAATCCGGCCATGGTTTTAATGTTGCGCTCCAGCGCGTCGAGGTCAATCATCAGACATGGTGTTTGAATATCCGCCTCATTCATTCCGGGCATTGCCGGAACATCATAACCGACTTCTAAATTTTCGTAACCGGAAAGTCCGGTGCTAGATATTGTATTCATTTAGCTCTCCTAATTTGAGTTGTTCCAGGGCAATTTGTCCAAATCAACATTGCCTCCGGTAATAATCACACCAACCCGCTTTCCGGCGAAGGTGTTTTTGTTTTTCAGGATGGTCGCAAGCGGCACCGCACTTGACGGTTCCATGACGATTTTCATCCTTTGCCAAATCAACTTCATGGCATCAATGATTTCCTGCTCAGTGGCCAGCAGAATATCTTCAACATGGTTTGAAACAAAATGCCATGTCAAATCTTTGAGCGGCACTTTCAGGCCGTCGGCTACTGTTACCGGAGCATCATCGGCAATGATTTTTCCGGCTTTGAAGGAGCGGTAAGCATCATCGGCATTTTTCGGTTCTGCCGCATAAATTTTGGTTTCCGGAGCAACATTTGACAATGCCAAACAAGTTCCGGAAACCATTCCGCCACCACCAATCGGCGCAATCACTGCATCCAAATTTTCGGCTTGTTCCAACAATTCCAGCGAACAAGTTGCTTGCCCAGAAATTACACGCGGGTCATTGTACGGATGCACAAAATCCGCACCGGACTCAGCGACAACTTTGGCAAAAGTTTCTTCACGCGATGAAGTGCTGGGTTCGCACTCAACAATGCTCCCGCCGTACCCGCGCACCGCCGATTTTTTTGCTTCCGGAGCGGTGTGGGGCATGACGACCGTAACCGGAATTCCCCTGCGACCTGCGGCATAAGCCAACGACAAAGCATGATTCCCGGAAGAATGAGTGGCCACACCTTTGACTGCCAATTCCTCACTCAAACCAAAAACTGCATTCGTTGCACCCCGAACTTTGAAAACTCCGGCTTTTTGGAAATTTTCGCATTTGAAAAACAATTCTGCCCCACTTAATTCATTCATAAAAGTACTGGTCAAAACCGGAGTTTTATGAATATAAGGCGCAATGCGTTTTTGTGCTGTTTTCACATCATCGAATGTTGGAATGTACATTTTAAATCTCCTTTTATTTTGCAGAATTACGGTAATATTCTTGCGCCGCAGAAACTCCTGAACCGAGCTTAATCGGAAAACCTAAATCGACCATTGCCATTTCCGCTGCAGCAATTCCGGACAAAGCCATCACATCAGTAAGACTGCCCAAATGACCTATACGAAAAACTTTTCCGGCAACCCTCCCCAAACCTCCGCCGAAGGAAACTCCGTATTTATTGGCGGCGTGATTGACTAATTCCGTGCCGTCAAAACCATCCGGAACCAAAATTGCCGTTACCGTATCAGAAAAAATTTCTTCGCGCAGCGCACACATTTCCAAGCCCCAAGCTTTCACGGCTTTGCGCACACCTTCCGCCAAACGGTGATGGCGCGCAAAAACATTTTCCAGACCTTCCGCCAACAACATTTCGGTTGATTTTTTCAAGCCGTTGAGCATCCCAACAATCGGTGTGTAAGGATAACCTCCGGAAGAAAGGTGCTTCATCATTTCACGCAAATCAAAATAAAAACGAGGCAAAGTTGCTGTTTCCATAGCAGAAATTGCTTTTTGACTGATGCCGACAATCGACAATCCGGCAGGTAACATAAAACCTTTTTGCGATCCGGCAACCGCAATGTCAACTCCCCATTCGTCCAGCTTGAAATCTATAGAAGCAATCGAACTCACACCGTCCACCAAAAGCAAGGCCGGATGATTTGCCGCATCGAGTGCTTTACGCACAGCAGAAACATCGCTCAAAACTCCGGTGGCGGTTTCGTTGTGTGTTACGAGAACGGCTTTTATTTGGTGTCCGGTATCCGCTTTAAGTGCTTCCGCATAAGCCGAAACCGGACATGATTCTCCCCATTCCACTTCAAACACCTGCATTTCGAGATTGTGCCGCCGACACATCTCAATCCACTTTTGCGAAAACATTCCTTGTTCTGCGGCCAGAACTTTATCTCCTGCGGAAAGGGTGTTGCTGATGGCGGCTTCCCAAGCTCCGGTTCCGGATGATGGAAAAACAACAACTTCGGCGGTTTCCGTTTTTAAAATTTTTTTCAATCCGGCAAGTGCAGGATTGATAATTTCCGAAAACTTTGCGGAACGGTGATCCATTGTGCCTATGTCACAGGCCTTGCGTATTTCCTCAGGAATATTGGTCGGTCCTGGAATAAAAACAGGGTTTTGCTCAGACAAGGTGTTTCTCCAACTGTAATGTAATGAGAATGTTTGGTTGCTGGCTCAATTTTTATTAACTGCTTGTTATAACCCAACAACTGGTGGCTACTTGTTGATTAGTGTGTTCAGTTTCATCAGCCTCGTGATTACTCTTTAGTGTTTAGTAGTTAAACAGCTTAGAGGGATAAATTAAGATTGCTGATAATTGTCAGCTTAAACAGGAATTAGTTTTACATCTTAATCAATATTTGTCAAGTGGCAAAGTGGCCTTACCAATATATTGTTGCATAAAGCAAAATTGATTAATATATTTGCTAATAATGACTATCACATAATTTGTTTGCACATCATCAATGATTAAAATTTAAGCATATTAATTAACAATGGCATATATTTAATCATATTTATTTATGAAACTAAAAAAGTAATATGCGCTTATATTTAGAATAAATCATATATATCATATAGGTATAAGATAAATGTGCTGAGAGATAAAACCTGGTACCCTCTGTGAAAAGGTTTGGCAAGTTACAAAATAAATGAATTAATTATTAATTAAGGAAAGATATGAAGAAAATAGAAGCGATTATCAAACCTTTTAAGCTGGATGAGGTCAAGGAAGGACTGGCAGAGATTGGAAATGTCGGTATGACAGTTTCAGAGGTGAAAGGATTTGGGCATCAAAAAGGTCATACTGAATTATATCGTGGTGCAGAATATGAGGTGGATTTCATTCCAAAAACTAAAATTGAAATTGTGGTTGCCGAGGATAAAGTTTCTGCAGTACTTGAAATTATAGAACAGAAAGCAAAAACTGGAAAAATTGGTGACGGTAAAATATTTGTTTATGATGTTGCTCAAATCATCCGAATCCGTACAGGGCAAACGGGAAATGCGGCACTTTAAAAAATCACAACAGTTTTTGTAAACCTATAAACAGGAGATGAAATGGAATTTTCAGTCGAAATGAAATATGTGCTTGATAGTTTTTGGTTATTAATTAGTGGTTGCTTAGTTATGTGGATGGCCGCAGGTTTTGCGATGCTGGAAACAGGGTTAGTGCGTACCAAAAATACAACAGCAATTCTCACAAAAAATATTTGCCTTTATGCGCTGGCCTGCGTGGCTTATTATTTTGTCGGCTACAATTTGATGTATGGAAGTGGAAACGACTTTTTTGGCGACGGATTTTTGCTTAACGGAACCTCTGCAGATGGACACAGTTTGCAGTCAGACTTCTTTTTTCAGGTTGTTTTTGTAGCAACTGCAGCTTCGATCGTGTCCGGAACAGTTGCAGAGCGGATAAAGTTCTGGCCCTTCATGGGATTCACATTGTTCTTGACTGCAGTTATTTATCCGATCCAGGGACACTGGACATGGGGTGGTACAAGTTTGGGTGGAATAATTGACGGATTCAGTGATTTTGCAGGTTCAACTATTGTACATTCTGTAGGCGGCTGGGCCGCACTGGCAGGAGTCTTGTTGCTGGGTGCCAGAAAAGGTAAGTATGACTCGAAAGGAAACATGCATCCAATTCCCGGATCTAACTTACCGCTGGCAACTTTAGGAACATTTATTTTATGGTTTGGCTGGTTTGGTTTCAACGGCGGCTCTCAGTTGGCCTTAGGCTCAAAGTCAGATATTGATGCTATTTCTGCAGTAATTGCCAACACAAATATTGCGGCCTGTGCCGGAGCTTTAGCAGCAATGGTTTTGACTCAGCTTCTCTATAAGAAAGTAGATTTGACAATGATTCTCAATGGAGCACTTTCTGGTCTGGTAGCCATTACGGCTGGACCGGATTATCCAAGTATGTCACTGGCAGTTTTGATTGGAGGAATCGGAGGCTTACTGGTTGTGTTTGCAGTACCAGTGTTTGATAGGCTCAAGATTGATGATCCTGTTGGTGCTTTATCTGTACACCTGGTGAATGGAATTTGGGGGACATTGGCGGTAGGAGTATTCAATCCAGAAGTTGTGCTTTATTCGCAAATCAAAGGTATTGTTGTAATTGGGGTGTTTACTTTTTTCAGCAGCCTGCTTGTCTGGTCAGTACTTAAATATTCTGTAGGCATCAGAGTTTCGGAAGAAGACGAATATAACGGAATGGATGTGAGTGAATTCGGTCTGCATGCTTATCCTGAATTCGTAGAACGTCAGGGTATTTAAGCAATAAAATGCTGGGCCATAAAATGGTTTGGCAGTAGAACTTACAGCATGGCCAACAATACACCTGCCGCGACTGCAGAGCCGATTACACCTGATACATTGGGACCCATGGCATGCATCAGCAGGTGGTTTTGCGAGTTGGCCTCAAGTCCAACTTGATTTACAACCCGTGCTGCCATTGGAACCGCAGAAACGCCCGCAGCTCCAATCAGAGGATTGATCGGAGAGGCAGAAAGCTTGTTCATGAGTTTTGCCATCAGCACTCCGGTTGCCGTACCCACTGAAAAAGCGATGATTCCCAAAACAAGAATTCCAACAGTTTCCAGGTTGAGAAATTCACCTGCAGCCAGTTTGCTACCGATACTCAGCCCAAGAAATATTGTTACAGTATTTATCAGTGACTTCTGAATGGTATCCGAAAGACGATGTATCACTCCGCATTCCTTGGCTAAATTTCCAAACATAAACATACCTATCAGCGGTGCTGCAGAAGGCAACAGTAATGCACACAGACTGAGCGCGACTAGGGGAAAAATAATTTTTTCCCGCGTTGAAACGTACCGCAACTGAGTCATCTCAATTTCACGCTCCTGTTTTGAAGTCAGTAAGCGCATGATTGGGGGCTGAATAATTGGAACCATTGCCATATATGAATAGGCCGCAATCGCAATGGAGCCCAGCAAACGGGGAGAAAGCTGGCTGGCAAGAAAAATTGCAGTTGGCCCGTCTGCACCCCCAATGATGCCGATAGATGCGGCATCTCTGAGTGAAAAATCAATGCCGGGAATTCCGTTCAAGGCTAATGCACCCAGTAAGGTACCGAAAATGCCAAATTGTGCTGCACCACCCAGCAGTGCAGTTTTGGGATTGGCCAGCATTGGTCCGAAGTCGGTCATTGCACCAACACCCATGAAAATTATCAAGGGGAATATTCCTGTGGTGATTCCAACTTCATAAACATAATATAAAAGTCCTCCAGGTTCCGAAAGTCCAGCCAGTGGAATATTTGAGAGTACTGCACCAAAACCAATCGGAACCAGCAGCAGCGGTTCGAATTGTCTACGGATTCCCAGGTAGAGCAAGCCTAATCCTACGCCTATCATAATTAAGCGCCCCAGTCCTTCGGTCCAATCCAAACCCTGTCCGCGAATCAGTCCTGCGAGTCCGGTGGAATTGAAAAGGTTAAGCAGCATTTTATCAAAAGCAGGTAAGGCAACTACCGCATCACCATTCGTGATTTTTTCAGTAATTACCGGTGCAACCTGCAGGATGCCAACTGTCTCACCGGCACCATAATGCCTGAGGTTCTGCAGTCTCCAAAAAACCAGCTGTCCCGAAATACCAGCACGGAACTTGAATTTTGCACCTTTCGAGTCTTTGAGCACTGCCAGAATATCCCCAGCATAAACCCATTGATCTATTTTTGCATCAACTCGAATCACTCGTGCATCTGTAGGCATCACGATTTTTATCTGTTCATCAGTGGATTGGGAAAATCCAATTGATGAAAAGCCAAAAAATAAAATGATACTTATGATTTGAGCAAGCTTGGACATTTATTTATTCACCCAGCGAGAACAGAGCATCTCCGGTTTGAACAGTATCCCCAATCTTAACAAAAACAGCCAGAACCGTTCCGGCTTGTGGAGATTTGACTTCTGATTCCATTTTCATCGCTTCCATCACCAACAACGTCTGGTCCTTGGAAATGCTGTCGCCAACAGCAACAGCGACGCTCACAATATTTCCGGGTGTCGGAGCGGGGATATCATTTCCGGTTGCTGTTTGAGCAACGGGAACTGGTTCAGTAGAGTTACTTGATACCACAGGTGCATGTGCACCACCGGCACTGACCTGAACTTGATAGCTTCGTCCATCGACTGTAATAGTGTAATCCTTTGGTCCAATTGAAGAAGCCGGCGTAGATTTTGATTGAGGAGGAGCTTCTTTTTTTTCTTCATTCGATTTTTTCCGGATCGAAAGTTTTCCTTTACCAAGCAGATAATCAATGCCTTTTGCTTCACAGCTTGAGGCGATGAACAGGTTCTCTTCGGTTTCAGGCAGGTTATGTTTCTTGAGCACCTCGGTCGCTTGCGGAATTCCAGGTTCCAGAATATCAAGTGGATCTTCTTTGAAAACCGGTTTTTCTAATTGTTCTGAAGCCAGCTTGACAATTTCAGGATCAGCCTCCACCGGAGTCCGGCCGAAATAACCGAGCACCATATTACCATAAGATGGATTGATTTTTTTCCACTTGCCTTGTGTGACGTTGAGATAGGCTTGCTGAAAATAGAACTGAGAAACAGGGGTGACCGAGGCACCGAAGCCTCCAAGTCGTACAACTTCCGACATTTCTTTGATGACTTCAGGAAAAAGGTGCAATGTTCCGGTATCACGCATCATCATCGTATTGGCAGTCAACGCACCTCCTGGCATTGGCGAAAAAGGAATCAAGGGCGAGACCATCCTGGATTCGGGAGGAAAAAAGTAATCCTCAAAACTGTCAGCAAAAACTTCTTCTGCTCTGATGATTTTATCCGGATCAATATCCAGTGTATAATCCGTACCTTTGAGTGCATGCCACATGGTAAGGATATCAGGCTGTCCTGTTCCTCCACTGACCGGACTCATTGCTAAATCAATCCTGTCAATTCCGCCTTCAATTGCACCCATGTACTGACTGACAGCAGCACCTGCTGTGTCGTGAGTATGCAGGTGTAGAATTGTACCTTCCGGAACCATTTTCCGGGCACCTTTGATAGTTTCGAAAACTTTACGGGGGTTGGCTGTTCCACTGGCGTCTTTGAAACAAATCGAGTTAAAAGGTACATCTGAATCCAGAATATTACGAAGAGTTTTCAGGTAATATTCAACGTCATGTGCACCTTCACAACCTGGAGGCAAATCCATCATGGCAATCACAATCTGGTGATGCAGACCATGAGCTGTGATACGTTCACCGGAATATTTGAGATTTCGTAAATCATTCAATGCATCAAAGTTCCGGATGGTGGTAATACCGTGTTTTTTGAACATTTTTGCATGCAAATCAATCATGTCCCGCGGTTGTTGACTGAGAGCAACTACATTGATACCGCGTGCAAGTGTTTGCAAATTTGCTTCAGCACCAACCGTTTTGCGGAAGGTGTCCATCATGTCAAAGGCAGACTCGTTACAATAAAAAAACAAACTCTGAAAACGTGCACCGCCTCCGGCCTCAAAATAAGTTGTTCCAGCCTCCATTGCTGCCTGTAGTGGAGGCAGAAAATCTTTAGTAGCAACTCGTGCACCAAAGACGGATTGAAACCCATCCCGGAAGGATGTGTCCATAAATTCAATGCGTTTCTTGGCCATGATATTTTTCTTTCTAAGTAACGGTTGTCAGCTGATGCTGTGGATTTTAAGTTTTCGTGATGCTATTATCGGATTCAAATTTTGAAATTGCTGCCGCAAAAACTTCTACTGGTACAGCAGAAATAGGCAGAGGTTGAGTGGAGTTTGTACTGGATTTTCGCAGTGACTTGAGTGCTTGCTGCTGGAGCAGGGTGTAATTGCGGGTCAGGTGTTTCACCCACCCAATGCAGGCAATCATCAACAACAGAAAAAGCATGACAGTTGCCATGCCTATACCCATCAACTTGAGTCCTTCCCACAACATATGCCACAATGGTTGAGAGTTAATTATTAAGCAGTTTGTGCTTCTCACAAATCAAGATTGACGCATCCCTCGACTGGCGAGAACGTGCTTATCATAATACACCAATATCATAGGCAAAATCAAGGAAACTATGCTTTTAAGTCAAGAAGAAATTGAATTATTTGAACAGGATGGTTTTTTGGTGCTGAAGGACTTTGTTTCGCAGTATGCATGTGAAGCATTGAGAAATCGTGCCATGGAAATTGTAGAAGCCTTCAAGCCTCCGGAAACGGTTTCTATTTTTACTACAAATGAACAAACCCGGCACTCAGACCGTTATTTCATGGAGTCCGGAGATAAAATCAGTTGTTTTTTTGAGGAAGATGCCTTTACTGAAAAAGGAGAGTTGCGTCAGGCAAAATCCAAATCAATAAATAAAATCGGCCATGCTATGCACGATCTGGATCCTGTTTTTGAGGAATTTTCCAGAACTCCGGAATTAGCAGAAATTGCCAAAGAGATAGGATTTGCAGATCCGAAAATTTTGCAGTCCATGTTCATTTTCAAACAACCGCATATTGGTGGTGAAGTCAGTTGTCATCAAGATTCCACTTTTCTATACACCGAACCTCTGAGCGTTAAAGGATTTTGGTTTGCCATGGAAGATGCAACACAGGAAAACGGTTGTCTCTGGGCTATTCCTGGGGGACACAAAAACCGTTTAAAATCGCGATTCTATCGTAATAAAAGTGGGGATGGAACCCGAATTGAAGTCTTTGATGAAACACCCTGGGAAACTGCAAAACTAGTTCCACTGGAAGTGAAAGCCGGGACACTGGTGTTGCTTCACGGCCTGCTGCCCCACATGAGTTATGCAAACCGCTCCACCCGCACACGGCATGCCTTCACCTTGCATTTAATTGAGGGATCAGCGGTTTATCCGGAGTGGAACTGGCTTCAGCGTTCTCCGGATATGCCGGTACGTGGTTTTTGAGCAGGTGGTTCCTCTGTCGGTGTCTTGTCTCAACTCCTGTTTGCCGGCACATGGGTTGTAGGAAATTTCCTGTCAGTCTTAGATGTTTAAATTAGGGTCATCTATTAATAAGGAAAGCATGGAAAAAACACCCCTCCATGCACAAAAATCTGTTTATATGAATATCAGGCCTTTGAATCTTTTATTTTCTTTTCACATTATAAATATAAGACCTGTTTCCGATCCATGATGCTGATAAAGCAGTCCCATTTTCCCTCCAGTAAGATCAGGTATTCGTTTTAGATTCCGCTCTTGTTGCAGCTCGATTATGAAGCTAAAGTCTGCTGAGCCATTCTGGATGAAAGCGGTTGCCAGCCCGCTTATTGAGCAAAACAGTGGCTACAAGGAAATAGACTTTATTCAAAAAAAGTGCTAAGTTGTAATAATTCAGACAATAGAAACTCCATACACCAAATTCAAGCTTTAGTAACGAAATGGTGCAACAATTCTAATTCGCCTCCACACTCAACTGGTTGCGTTGAATTGGGTAAAGAGCACAGAAAAATCTTAGCTTTCGTTCAGTGATCGTCATGAAATTTCGGCAAATAAACCCCATTATTTCAGACAATCGTTCCGAATCAGAGCCTCCATTTGACTTAGTTCCCGCTTCGTTATTTGCAAAATCAATTTACATTGTTTTTTTATGCTATTTCTTTTTTATCCCTATTGCATTTTGTGCCTCTCCATTGATTTTAGAAAAAGGGAACCATTCCCCTTTGCTGCTGGAGATGGAAATTTTGGAAGACCCTTCCGGTGATCTGACCATTGAAGATGTGCGCGCACCGGAATTCAGTTCTCAATTCAAAATAAGTCCCACCCACCGCCCGAATTTTGGCTTCACTCAATCGGCATTCTGGTTTCGGTTTCAAATAAAAAATCCGGAATCATATTCACACACAGTTGCCCTGGAAAATTATGCAGTATACGATCAAATACAATTACATCAATTTACGGATGATCAGTATCGTTTTCAGAATAAAGAGCTTTTTTCTATGGTCATTTCGCAGAAACCGCGTTGGGATTTGTTTGTTTTTGAACTGGAGTTTGCTCCTCATCAGACTAAGACTTTTTATTTGCGTGTTACAAGCGCAATAACGCTGCAATTTGTGCCTAAAATATGGGAACCCGACTTACTGCGGGAACTTCGATTGAAGGAACATTTTTATTTTGGTTTGTTATGGGGATTTCTGGGGATATTGGCTGTTTTCAATATCTATATTTATCTTACTCTCCGTGACAGAGCATTTTTGTATTATGCCGCCTATCTGATATGTTTGATATTTTATCGCATGGAGGCGAACTGGTGGGATACAATATATGTTTTTTCTTTCATACCTAGGGTTTGCTGAATAATAACATTGATGTATATTATCAATATGATATACTGAATA
>JACNJW010000070.1 GCA_014382365.1 SAR324 cluster bacterium | reverse complement strand
TCTCTCCACCCCGACCAGTTTAACGAAAGCAAACAGATCTACGTTTTCGTTGTAGTCACATTTATATTAACTTCAGTATTCTTCATTAGCGATTAAGCATAAATCGTATTCTCAAGATAATTCCAAGCCTGTTAATATTTTGATATATGTAAAAAACAGTGTTTTACTGTTTCTCTCCATTCAGAAAACTTGCAACGATCTTTCCGTTTGTGTCGAAAACGGTACCGTTCCAGAGTGTTTCCTGTAAGAACTCACCTTCCCACACAGTACCGTCTTTAAAAGTGAAAGTTCCTTGACCAGAAATGATCCCGTTTATCCAGAATCCTTGATATTTATTCCCATTAGGCCAGGTATAAGTCCCCAGACCATTTCTAAAACCATGTTTGAATTCTCCAGTATATTCTTCACCTTTGGCCCATCTGTAGGTCCCCAGACCATTTCTGAAGCCGCCCTCAAATTCTCCAACATATTTGTTTCCTCCCGGCCAGCTAAATGTTCCATGACCTGACATTGTTCCAGCGCGGAAAGCGCCTTCATACTGCTCACCGCCATTCCAGGTTAATCTACCCTGACCAGTTCTGATACCGTCCTTAAATTCTCCTGAATAAATTCTTCCATCAGACCAGCTGTAAGTTCCATGACCATTGGGTTTATCTGCTTTAAACTCGCCTACGTACTTATCTCCATTTAACCAACTGTACGTACCATGCCCATTTCTGTAGCCATTGTTGAATTCACCCACATACTGCTCACCCTGCCATTTACCTTTACCATAAGTATATGTACCATGGCCCTGCATTCTGTCATCTTTCCATTCACCAATATACTTCGATCCATTATTCCAAATGTATTTAACAAGAGTTACTTCTGGCTTAGCAAAAAGAGGTAAAGTCAGCAGAAATGAGAGACTGAGAATTAGTAACTGTTTCATAGATCACCGGACTGGTTATTACATAAGTATCAAATATATAACATTAAAAAATGAATAATACAAGGGTGGAGGAAATATGTATCAGATTTCGAAGTTGACGTAGAATGTTGAGTACCAGCTTTTGCAACGCCAAATGTCTTGATGATTACTGAAAATATTTTGACTTAATTTGTAAAATAAGTGAGAATCAAGATCCAATATTCAACAATAAAAAAATATACAGCTCTTTCTCATAGAGGTAGAGTTTGGTTAGCATCCACAAATGAGCAGTACTCCAGCCAAAGTAATAAGTCTTGCAGATCGTCGGGCAAAAAAAGAGGATGAAGCACGTAATGCACCAATTACGGGCTGGATAACCTGGCTTCATTGTCCTAAATGCAAAACACTGGAATATTCAGAAGTAGAAATGCCGGATGGTAGAGTTCATAAGAAGTGTGGAACATTGGTGGAAGAAGAAGAAGTTCAAATAGATGTACGTGCAGAATATACAATTTCCCTGCGGAATTCATTACGGCTGGACGAACTGTTTAAGCAGACAAAAATTCCGGGTTTTCTCAAACCCATAGCTAAAAAAGGAATCGGGATGCTGGAAAATCTGCAGGCTGCAGAGGATGAATACCGTAAGAGGTTAAAAAACATTGCCGGAGGATCGATAGAACCTTATCCTAATGACTGGGACGAAAAATCTCTGGGAATGGAATTAAAAACTCTTGACCCACTGGGAGTCATTCTGACTGAAGCACGCCAACCAAATCTGCATTTTCCGGAAGTAGGATACTAACATATCATGCAAATCCCTGTTGCTCTGGAGAGGTTGGTTTACGAGTTTTCTCGTTTCCCAGGTGTTGGACGAAAGACAGCACAACGACTCGCTTTTAATATCCTGCGCTATACTTCTGAAGAAACTCAAAATCTGGCAGATGCACTGGTACAGGTTAAAGAACAAATTCGTTACTGTTCTGTCTGCTCAGGGTTCACGGATGTTGATCCATGTTCTATCTGCAGTCATACCGGACGTGATCAGGAGCAGGTTTGTGTTGTAGAACAGCCAAATAATATTTTCCCAATTGAAAAAAGCGGAGTATTCAAAGGAGTTTATCATGTCCTGATGGGAGCAATATCTCCTCTTGACGGTATAGGTCCGGAACAACTAAATCTGCATAAATTAAGAAACAGGATTGCAAACAAAAATATTAATGAAATGATTATTGCCACAAATCCAACAGTCAAAGGTGAGGCGACAGCTTTATATTTACAACATGAATTTGCAGGAAATATTTCGAAAATCACCCGGCTTGCCTGTGGTATTCCAGCAGGTGGAGATTTGGAATATGTTGATGATATAACTTTAATGGAAGCTTTTTCCGGCAGACACACTATTAATACCTGAAAATTATGTTTGAAGATTTAAAAGAACGGGGTTTTTATCAACAGAGTACTCATCCTGAAGAACTGGCAAAAAGCCTGCAGGAAGAACGTATTTGCTGTTATGTCGGCTTTGATCCTACAGCGGATTCTCTGCATGTTGGACACCTGATTCCACTGATGGGATTGGCACACATGCAGCGGGCAGGTCATCGTATCATTGCTTTAATGGGAGGCGGAACTGCCATGATTGGTGATCCCAGCGGAAAAACAGAAATGCGAAAAATGCTGACTGAAGAACAACTTCAGTCAAATATTGAGGGCATGCTTCCGCAAATGGAACGTTTTCTTGATTTTAGCGAAGACGCTATACTAATTAATAATGCAGAGTGGCTGCGTGATTTAAATTACATTGATTTCCTGCGTGATATTGGCCGTCATTTTTCTGTAAATCGAATGCTCTCATTTGAAACTTACAAAATAAGATTGGAGTCAGGTTTAAGTTTTCTAGAGTTTAATTATCAGCTTTTACAGGCGTATGATTTTTTGGAATTGAACCGCCGCTATGGCTGTACGCTGCAGATGGGTGGAAATGATCAATGGGCAAATATCATTTCCGGAACAGACTTGATACGTCGGGTTGAGCGTAAAGATGCTTTCGGCTGGACATATCCTCTGCTGACGACTTCATCGGGAAAGAAAATGGGTAAAACGGAAAAGGGTGCACTCTGGTTGGATCCATCACGCACATCTGCTTACGACTACTATCAGTATTGGGTCAATACAGAAGATGGAGATGTAGAAAAATTTTTAGCATTATTTACTTTCCTGCCGCTGGATGAAGTACAGGAACTTGGTAAACTGCAGGGGGCAGATATTCGAGAAGCAAAACAGAAATTGGCTTTTGAAGCAACTGCACTTATACACGGAGAGGAAAGTGCGCTTCAGGCTCAACAGTCTGCGCAGTCTCTTTTTTCCGGAACAGGTAAAGGTGATAAATCCAATGTGCCAAGTACTAAAATTGCAGCGGATAGTTTTTCTGCAGGACTAGGAATTTTCGATATTTTTCTGGAAACAGGACTTTGCAAATCCAAAGGAGAAGCACGCCGTCTGCAGTCACAGGGTGGTGTCTACGTGAATGATGAACGGATTGATGATCCGGATTATTGTCTTGGAGAAGTAGATTTGCTGGAGGGTGAAATTCTCTTGAGGGCAGGTAAAAAACGGTATCACCGCTTGATTTCAGGAACATAGGAAGAGTTATGATAAAGCACATTGTAATGTTCAAACTCAAGGAAAACAGTGCGGACAGTCTGGATCTTGCAGTTTCAACTTTGAGGGGTTTGGAAGGAAAAATTGAGACTTTGCGGAAGATTGAGGTAGGTCTTGATTTTAACAAATCAGAACGGGCCTACGACATTGTACTCACAACGCACTTTGACGACGAAGCCGGTTTGGCTGCATATGCCTCACATCCCAAGCATCTACCAGTGATTGACACGATGCGGAGCTTGTGCTCCAGTTCTATTGTAGTTGATTATCTGATTGAGTAGTCCGCAACAAAGCAGAATTCAAATCTGCTAAAATTGGGTCAAAGTCGTTTTCGCAACCTGCAGAAATCCGAATCAGATAACGCGGCAGCTCAATTTCCCGAAGTTCTTCGTCGCTGTCATGATAATGTGTCAGCAGTGGATAAGGACAAACTAGAGTTTGGTTGGATCCCAATGTCGGAGCCTTGAGGATGCAGTAAAAATTACCGTCATAAAAGTTACGTAGATTTTCTTCAGTATCATTCTGCAGCACAAAACTAACTACGCCGCCGTTTCCTGAAAGAAGTTTTGATGCGGAAGTACAGGAAGCGTCAATCGGTGAAGATGCATAATAAACGCGGGCGACTGCAGAATGTTCTTCCAAAAAATTGGCGACGGCCAGACTGTTTTGGTTGAAACGCTGCATACGTTCTTCAAAATCCTGCATCCGGCCCCATAAGACCTCCGTTTCCAGTTCCGAAATTTCCAGCCCCCAGTTTTCCTGAAATTTCTTTAACGCAATCGCGTTTTCCGCACATTTAACCAAAACTGCTCCACCTGCATGATCGTTGGTACCGTTTAGATATTTGGTTGTGCTGTGAATCACATAATCGGCACCCCAATCGATGGGCTGACAATTTTCAGGTGAAGCAAGTGTGTTGTCCACCACAAATGGGACTCCCTGAGCTTTCACCAATTTACCGATTCGTTCCAAATCCGGTACTCCGCAGAGCGGATTGGTAATCGTTTCCGTGATAACCATTGCAGTACTATCCGTCAAAACTTCCGGTAAGCGTTCCAACTCATGCAGTCCTAAAAATACCGCATCCCATGTTGAGGATCGTCCGGAATCCATCAACAGGGAATAGGTTTCACTGTAAAGTAAGCCGATGACGACTACTTGCGGTTTATTTTTCTTCCGCAGCAAAGTCAGCACCGCCATGATCGCTGCCATTCCAGAAGGAAAGAGCAGTCCGGAAGCAGCATGTTCCCATGCACAAAGTTGTTTCAATACCGAAGTCTCAGGAACGGATGTAATCTTTGATGAGCATTTTTCGGAATTAGTATCTGGTTCCGGAACGGTTTTCACAGTTTCAGCAAATTGTTCACAAAAGACAGCAGCATCACGTGCCGACAGAACCGCACCGCGACGTTTACGCAATTCTGTCAATTCTGCCATTTGCCGATCGTTGTTGCTCATGATAACACCGCCCTGAATTCCGGAAGAGAGACTCTTGCTTTCCGGCAGGCTGAAACCGGCAACCCAATATGTTAAACCACTCGGCCAGTCAATTTTAAAATCAGCTTTCCCGAATTCAGCACCAAGCTCTCCAAAAACAATTACGGGTACCCGGATGCGTTTGATTTTTTCCAGCCACTCTGTGTTTTTCCGGACAAAGTTTTCCGGATCCTGAGGAGTAAGCAGAATGACATCACCCTCTTTTGCTGAAAAATTATCTGCTGCCGGTAATTGATTGCAATTAAAAACAAGCTCTTTGATTTCAAGTGACTGCAGAGCATCTTTAATGAATGATTCCGTTGAGGAAAGATGCAGATTGATTTGAGGACGAGAATCCTGCAAATATGAAAGCAGTTCCAATAATGCAGCACGTCCGGAACAGTAAGCAAGAGAATGCCTTACCTGATTGTTGCTACTAAATTCCGTTTGAAGATTGAGGACTTGTTTCTGCGGCACAAAACGAAAATAGCCGAATTCGATTTCACGTTTTCCGTTTTTCCATTCATCAATAAAATCAATCGTGGGCAGAGTTCCAGTAATTCCGAATGTTCCACCCAGCAATCCGGAAGATGAAACTAAAGATCTTGAAGGAATTTGAGTGATTTCGAAATCTCCTGAGTTTGCATTGAAATCAGCCAAAATCGCAGCTCCGGGACTTCCATTATTTGTAGCACAAACCAAAAAAGTAATTCCGGGATAACGCGCCTTTCCGTTCCAGAGTGCGTCCTCTTTGTCCTTTTCCGAAAAATAAGCCCCCACATCCGGATGACTGTGATAGATGACTTTGATTTTTTTGCCTTCTTTTTTCAGTGAGCGTTCCAGCTTCATGTGTTCACGCGGGTCAATCATATAACCGTCCAGTGCAGTTCTCGGAAATTGCTCCGGGTCTTCGGCGTGTAGTTCATTCATAATATTGCGCATCGGAATCACCGTTTCCAAGTCCTCCGGATCATCCTGACTTCCTACAATAAAACCGCAAGTTTCTTCAGGATATGCCTCCACGCCATATTGATGGCATTCGCTTAATAAATTTTCTCGAATGATCATCTAAACACTGCCTTCTTTTTCCACAACCAAAATACGTGCTTCCCCCTTTGGTTCAGCAAAATGTTCTGTACCAACTGAAGCATGAAACACATCACCAACATTCAGGGTTGTTGTTTCTATTTTCCCATTCATCCTATAATTCATTTCTACAATTCCGTCTAAAACTACAAACACTTCTTCGCCATCATTGACGTGCCACTTATAAGGTTGATCCGTCCAGTGAATACGTGTCGTTATGCCATTCATTTTGGCGATTTCTCTTGAGTCCCAAGCTTTTTCAGCTTGGAACTCTTTTCTCCTGATGATTTCCATTTATTGTTATTCCAAGTGAAAAAATATTCCAAATCAGTATCGTGGCATATCTGTATCAACTTCCTCAGCCCAGAGGTCAATTCCACCGCTTAAATTTTTAAGCTTTTTGAAACCAGCTCTTTTTAATTCCTTGAGTGCGAGCATGGAGCGTTTACCCATATAGCAATATAGAAAAATTGTGGTATCCGGATCCAAACCGCTGGTGGCTGGATCAAATTTACTCAGTGGTAATAATTCTGACCCCTCAATTCGGCAGATATCCCACTCAAATGTTTCACGTACGTCAACCATGACAGCAGAAGAATCAGCATCAAAGGCCTTTTTGAATTCCAAAGGTGTAAGCTCATATAAAGATTCGTCAATATCATCCTGAGGAACTTGTCCTGGCAGGTGTATATCACAAAATGCTTGATAATCAATAAGTTCCTTTACACTTGGATGATCACCACAAAGTGCACATTGCGGATCTTTGCGGACACGGACCTCTTTGAAGTTCATCTTCATTGCATCATAAAGCAGCAATCGACCTATCAGTGGAACTCCATTCTCTAAAATCAACTTAATTATTTCTGTGGCTTGGATCAAACCTACTACGCCCGGGAGCACGCCCAGGACACCTGCAACCGCTCAACTCGGAACTAGTGCCGCAGGTGGAGGTTCAGAATAAAGACAGCGGTAACACGGTCCACCTGATTCTGGTGCAAAAATAGTTATCTGTCCCTGAAAACGAAAAATTGAAGCGGAAACCAGCGGTTTTTTTGTAAAGTATGCGGCATCGTTGATCAGGTAGCGTGTTTCAAAATTGTCCGATCCGTCGGCAATGATGTCGTATTGCCTGAACAATTCCAGTACGTTATCACGCTCAAGACGGATATTATGGATTTCTACTTCGATATTAGGGTTACCGGCCAAAATTGTGTCGCGTAGTGATTCAACTTTAGGCCGACCTTCGTCTGAACTGGCGTGTGCAATTTGACGGTGCAGATTTGTGTGATCGACAACATCAAAATCAACCAACCCCAGTTTTCCAACACCCACTGCACCCAAATACATTCCAAGAGGCGATCCCAGACCTCCTGCACCAATCATCAGAACTTTTGATTTTTTTAGTTTTAACTGTCCGGCAATGCCTACTTCAGGTAATGTCAGGTGACGGCTGTAGCGGTTAATTTCCTCATTAGTTAATTTCATTTTTTCCTCCATTTTACTGTTTTTGCTTTGATTAACCTCCGGCAATGGATGGAACGATCTGGATGTTGTCTCCGTCCTGAACTGAACTGCTGATGCCGTCGGCATAACGAATGTCATCATCGTTAAGATAGATATTGATAAAATTTCGGACCTTACCATTATCGTCAAATAAGTTTGGTCTCAGTTCCGCAAAGTCATTACACAAGGACTCAAATGCTTCTTCAATTGAGTTGCCTTGGACTTCCACCTCATCCTGGTTGTTTACGTACTGTTTTAATGCTGAAGGGATTTCAATAATAACACCCATAACTCTCCTTTTTTGTCTGGATTATGACTTAAACGATCAATTATACTCAAATAATGGATAAATATATTATAACAAACAAAAATCCATTAAATTGAATATATCATTATATTCTCATCTTGCAAGTAAAAAAACACTTGAGAATGAGATAGGTAAAAAAAATTCGGCAATTAATATTTAAGTAGAGAAAACAGGAATTCCGAATCAATTATATCTCTTACTGATTGCTTACAGTGGACAGCATCAGTTGCTGGCAGATGTTGTAGCAATTACCCGGCTTCAAATGTAATATGATATTTGAGACCGGTATCAATAAAATCATCATAGAGAATTCATGCAACTAAACAATTCAAATCCGGAGGCTCCGCCAAAAGTTGGACAAGAAATTCAGCGCTTGAGACTTAAGCACAAACTTACTCTGGAACAGTTAGCCGGTAAGTCCGGAGTTTCAAAATCTATTCTTTCCCAAATTGAACGTGATTTAAGCAATCCGACATTGGCCACAATCTGGCGCATTACAAATGCTTTAGAAAGTCCGCTGGAAGATTTGCTGGCGGGTAAAGATGAATCTACCTGCTTTGAAAAACTTAGCCAGAATGCAACCCCTGAAGTGATGAGTGAAGACAGCCGCTTTCGCTTGAAAATTCTCGGAACACTTAATACTGTTTCTTCAGTACAGTGGTACGAATTTTCTGCAGAACCAAATGCAGAATTGATTTCAGAAGGACATGGAACCGGTAGTCTGGAAAGTTTAACTCTCTGCAGTGGGAATTTGACGGTCACTGTTGGAACTGAAACACAATCTGTATGTACCGGAGAAACACTGCGCTTCAGGACTGATATCACTCATAGTTTAAAAAATGAAGGCCAGGTGCCGGCACAAGGTTTTATGGTAAATTTACTTTAAGTAGAATCCTATTCAATATAATAAGAATGGATGAGTTTCTTCAGACACTTCATCATCCTTCTCCGCAGCCAAAATGGCTGCGTTGGCTGAGGCAACTGCTTCCTCCTCTTTGCTGGCAATGCAGACAAGTATTGGGCGGTAAAACATATCAGCAGCCGGCCTCCCCCTTTCTATGCAGTAGTTGTCTGCTGAAACTTCCCTGGACGGACCAGCATTATCATTGCCGGCAGTGCGGAAACCGCACAGCCGAACCTGGTCGCATCCGCTGCCATGAATGTTTAGAAGAACTTTGGGATTTGGATGAATCCAGAAGCGGATTTGGCTATCATGAAATTATCCAACATTGGATTCTGCAACTGAAGTTTTTTGAACAGGAACACTTAGCTCCTCTTTTGGGACGACTGCTGGCACTTAGTCTTCAAAAAAGCCAGTGGTTGGAAAAGTATGACACGCTGATCCCAATCCCACTTCACGCTTCACGTTTACGGAAAAGGGGTTTCAATCAATCTTTGCTTCTGGCACATCAGTTAAGCAGGAATGTAGAACACTATTTTCCTGAAATACAGTCTCATTGGTTAAAACGCATTCGAGCCACACGCCCTCAAACAGAGCTGACTTTGGCAGAAAGACTTGTAAATCTGGAAGATGCTTTTTCCGCACATCCGGATGTACAAAATAATAATATTTTGCTTCTTGATGATGTGATGACAACAGGTTCAACCTTGAATGCAGCAGCACACTGTCTCAAGGAAGCAGGTGCGGACAGGGTTGGAGCATTAGTTCTCTGCAGGAGAATCTGGGAGCCAGGCAGAGAACATTCTGCTGAATATTAAATCTTAATTATTTAAGTCAAACCTGCCATTAAATGCGGAACACAAAGTTCTGCTGCCCCGGCTTGTGCTTCAACAAATACTTTGGATTGCTGACCAAGTTGAATACACTTTTCACGATTGTTCAATAAATCAAACAGCCATTTTTTAAAATCAGTTGAATTAAGAACGGAACTTGCCAGTTTTTGTTCCTTCATTTGCAGGGCCTCCATGGAGTTGCTGTGTTTGGGACCAAAAGCAACTGTTGCTCCCATGGCTGCAGGTTCGAGAATATTATGTACTCCTGTTGTAAATGCTCCTCCGACGTAGGCCATTTTTGCTGAGTGATAAAGGCCCGCCAGTATACCTACGGAATCAATTAGTAGAATTCTAAGATCATCAGTTGCTGAAGAAAGATGGGACCAGCGCAGCAGTGACTCAGCTGCAAAAAATGTTTCAGCATTTTGTAAGTGTTCTTCAGTTGGTTCGTGTGGGGCAAGAATCAAAAATAAGTCAGGAAACTCTTTCAAAGCTTCCTGCAGGCCGGAAAAAATACATGTTTCATCCTGAGGCCAGGTACTGCCTGCAACAAAAATGAAACCATCTTCAACTGCAGGAGGTAATTTTGGAAGCTTTAATTTGTCTCTACGTTCAAGTACGCTGTCACAACGTGTATCACCCATCACTTCGACTTTTGGATGCTCCGGAATTGCGGTGAGTATTCTGGTCTTATCTGCTTCAGAAACTGTCAGTATTTGTTCCAGGCAGCAGTAAAGAGAGTTGTAAAAAGAACGCCCTGCAAAGTTTGCTGTACGCAGAGAACCTGCATGGACGATTGCAGAAATCAAAGATTGCGGTATTTTTTGCCGATGTGCTTCCCAAACTAAATTTGGCCATAAATCATAGCTGACCCATACTATTCTTGAGGGCTGCAGTAATGCCAGCAATAAACGAACATTGCGTATTTTGTCGAGGGCTAAAAATTCAGCTAACAATAAATTTTGAGTTTCGGTTTGTTCCGGACGCTGGAGCCAGTAGAAAGCATTTACTGAACTGTAAGTTAAAGCGCATTCTGTACCTTCCGCAAGGCAGCGGACAATTAAAGGCTGTGCTTGCAGCAACTCACCGGCACTGGCTACATGAAACCAGATTAATGGTTTTTGCCAGTCCCGTTTAGAAATATTATTCTCTAAGCGCTCCCATAACCCCTCCCGTTTTTCAAAACTATCTCTAATTTTTGTTTTAAAGGGAGATAATATTTTAGCAATTACCAGCAGCAGAGGCAGTAAAATCAGATTATAAATTAGAAACCAAAAACGTTGAGTCATTGATTTTATTAATGAGAGGAAAGAGGTTCATCCTGAAATGAACTGGGAAGAATATTAAAGGGTAGTACTTTGATTAAAACAGGTAAAAGAAGACCACCACCAGGCAGGGCAAAAACAGCTAATGCAGGGATAGATTTGGCTACATCAAGCAACTGCTCCTGCACTTTTATTTTTTCTTCTGCAGTAAGCGGCTGGGTGGCTGCCTTAAGGAGTAATTCAGAAAGTTCCTTGGTCTCCTTGATTTCATTCATGATATTGTCTATGTTTTTTCTGACTATCTTAACAACTTTATCATTCATATAATCCAGGAATTGTTGTGCAGCAGCATTATTTTTCAGGAAATCAAGTCGTTCTTTGTGGGCAGAAAAAAAATCTGCAACAGTACAATATAAATTTTCCAGATTGTCTTCAGAAAGCTCCAACTGCAGAGCAATTTTTTCAATCAGTTCACGCTCCTGCCAAGCCTCCTGATTATTGATCAATGACAGTAGTATTAACTGCTCTAAGACATAGCAGTTGATTATTCTTGAATTAGAAGTAGAATGAATTTCTTCTATTTTGACCGGTTGACCTATCTTCAAAATAAGCTCACTTTGTTTTGAATCAGGCAGTCCAGTTTGTACTATATATTTTTCAATTACCTGCTGTTCAGCACTGTCCACATAATCATCTGCCCAGATCAAGGCAGCAAAAGTTATAATCATTTCCTCCCGCAGCCTTGTATCCATTTCAATAAAAACTGCAGGAACTGATGTTTGTTCACTTGTTTCTATTGACCTTGCCCAGAGCAGAAAAAAGTATAGTTTGGAAAAAGCAAAATTATTTTGACGGTTACCCAGAGAAGAATAACCCTGCAGGGTCACTGATTTTAAAAGTGCCTCCTCTATCTTAATTAATGCGCCTTCAAGAGTCTCATTTTTTGTCAACAATTCTTCGAGTGGAGAGTCTTCTGGAATCCTATAGTAAATGCCTGGTAGATGAAAACTTAAAACCAGCAATATTATTTTTAAAAAACGATTCTGGTATGTGATAGAAGAATTGTTTTTATTGGATTCTGACAAGCATTCATTCTCGATGATGGCTATGGCGAACAGAGTTTCCAGATAAAGCAGGATTGTAGCACCTTCCTGTTTTGGAAAATTCAGTGTCTCCGCTAATTTATGTTTAGATTCAGAAATAACAGGACAACCAAGCAGCATCCCATTCTCCTTGACTTCAGCATAAAGACAGTCATCAAAAATTTCTTCAGTAAAATCTTCCCCTGAAGCTTCTTTATAGGCCTCAGGAATAGCAAAACGGTTTGAAACACGCATTAGTAAGTAGCGCTTTAACCAACCTGACTTTCGATAATTAAAAGAAAACATAGACTCTGGACTAACATAAAAAAAAGAGAAAATGACAATCAACACTATTAAATGTCAGAGATGGAATATCGATTGCTTTGCTCTTAAAACAGCTTAAAACAGCTTAAAACAGAACACTCATTCTACTTTGTTTCTAATGACCTTCCAGTTTTATTTGTACAGTAAATTAATTAGATGAAAAAAATATTTCAAAGAGCAGCAAAAAGGTACAGTCTTTACAGAAAGTTGTTTTTGGTGTTTGGATTATTATTGTGCGTACAGTTGGTTTGGGCTGCTGCCCAGAATTTTCAAAAATTAGTAACTGAGTTTCAGGAATCAGCTATTGCCGATTTTATAGATTTTACAAATAAGGGAGAGCGCTATCCACTTATGCATGCAATTTCTGAATTACGTTTTCGTGTATTTTCAGAAAAACTTGGAATTAATCGCAAGGTTGAAACACGTGCCTGCTCACTCAACAGAACCTATGGCACTGCTGTTCCAACAGAGCAAAAAAAGTTCTGCCAAGATTACGATAAGCTGGTGGAACTGGCAAAATCAAGTCTTGTTCAAATGGCAATCTTTGAAAAGATATACCTGAACGCAGAACCAGTTTTATTGCGTGAAATTGAAAGACAAAGGGCCCGTGAGGCAGTCAGAGTTTGGATTCGACAAAAGATAAAATGCTTTAAAAATAAATTCAGCTGCGGTCGTGATGAACAAAAATTGATTAAACGAGTTACAAACTATGAGCCTGAAATCATAAAAACTTATCTCTTTCTGTTGCAAAATCTTGATAAAAAATTGTTTCCGGAAGAACAAGCTGCAACATTTATACAAGCAAAAGATTTAGAAACACTTTGTGGATTTGTTGACGAAGGTAGTAAAAAAACTGAAAAACCGGGAATGGTACTAATTCACTCAGGTCGGTTTAACATGGGCAGTATTTCAGGATTGCCCTCAGAACATCCTGTTCGTGAGGTATTGCTGAAAGATTTTTGGATAGACAAATGTGAAGTTACCAGCTATCAATTTTTACAGGTGGCAGCAGAACATCCATTTCTGCGCAAGAGTACTTTTCCACGTAAATTCCATGACGGTAACTACCTAAAAAACTGGCAGGATGACCTCCTGCCAGAAAGTGGTAGTGAGTTGAAGCCTGTTATTCATGTTTCGTGGTATGCCGCAAGGAATTACTGCAACTATGTTGGTAAGCGCCTGGTTTCTGAGGCAGAGTGGGAAATGGCTGCACGTGCTGGAATTGAGAATGATTACTCCTTTGAGGGAGGCAGTGAGTTGTTACCGGACCATGGCTGGTTTCGTGAAAATTCCGGAGGAGCAATTCACTCTACTGCACAGAAATTGAGTAATCCAAATGGGCTTTTTGACATTCATGGAAATGTCTGGGAGTGGGTTTATGACTGGTTTGGAATTTATTCTTCTGTTAGTGAAACAAATCCACAAGGTCCAGAAACAGGTAAATATCGGGTTCTGCGTGGCGGTTCATGGAACGATCCACCTGAATACCTGCGCTCAGCAATGCGGCGTGATGCTTTACCTACAGATACATTCAACAATGTTGGCTTCAGGTGCGCTGTAGAAGAATAAGTATTTTTTTAGTTTTCAATAAAATTAAGCTGTAGAATTTATATTATTTTTCAGCAGTTTAATTTGCTGCAGCAATCTGAATTTTTCAATCAAGTTAAGTTCCTGATATTCAGGTTTTTCGATATGGAAGCCAAATACACCGTTGCCGATCCAAATCTGAACTCCGCTTTTGTGTTTTGCATGAAATTCATCAAGTCTCCAGTCTTCAGGATTTCGGGACATATTGTGTAAAATTATATGGAGATTGTCTACCTTCATTTTAATTTAAAGTTAAAAAGGAATATTGAAAACGGTTAAGAAGTTGTCAAAGACAAATAACTATTTGGTTATGAAGTAAGTTGTGCTGCAGATTGTTATAAAAACCATCTCAAATAGATGCAGGAGCACAACACCAATACTTTCAAAAGAGCACTGAAGCTAGTTTAGGGAACCAGGATGCAAAATTTTACTATCGCATGTATTTTTACGGGAGCAATAATCATGCTGACTGGCTGTTCCAGTCAGGAAGTTTATGTTTATGAAAAACTTCCAGAGTACAGCGAATGCCGTCGTTACACAGATTACTGGACTGTGAGTGCCTGTAACCGCAAGCAGCAGATTATTACTAACAAAAAACTAAAGAGTGCCATGCGTAAAACCACTTATCGACTCAGTCGAAAATACAATCAAGGTGATAAATGCAAAGAGAAAAAGTATCGTGCAGCACCTGCAGGATGTTACATCAGTCATCTGCCCTCACGTGTAAATCTGCCAGTTTTTGGTAAAACAGCTGATTGAATGTCCCAACTCCTATCTGCGAGGTATTATGCAGTTAATATTTTGTTTGCTGTTTGCTGATCAGTTTAAACTAAGGGTTCTGTGAAGTTTATCTTAATATCTATTTAGAAACGGTTTGCATTTTTCCGGTAGAATTACATCTGATTTCCGGAGGTATTGAAAAATTAATTCGCGCAGATGAACGGACTCCATCCGCACAAATTGTGAGGGCCGCAATAAAGCTTTTGCAGCAAGACCTCCGCCTCCATTCCAATGAAAATTTGTCAGCCAGACCGGATACGATTTTTCCATTTCTAAAGCAGAACCAGCTAAATCAGTTAACTTGAGCCTTGAATCCCTGTCAGTTGTGTCTACTTTTGCAGAAAATCCTCCAGGAACCAGAATCGTACTGCTCCTGACATACCAGCCAAACTGTTTCCTTCGATATGATTCCAGCATAATTTCGATTTGTCTGCCGAACATCTGCACCAACACAATACGGTTATCATATGGTAACCAGCGAAAAAAATGCTCTCTGCGTAGGGGCTTTCCCAGATCACTTGTTGGAAGCTTTTCCCAATGCCACCACCAGGGTAATAATGAAACTGCATCCTCCGCTTTCGCTTTTGCTGCAGCATAAGACAAGTCGGAGCCACAAGCTAACAGTTCAGTTTTATTCGGCAGGTGTTTAAAAAAAACGGATGCTGTTTTTTGTAAATATTCTTCTACTTTCCGTAAACGCGGTTTCAGTCTGGTTAATAATTGAGGATCTGCCTCTTTTTCTGCCTTCAAATAATTATAATTCGTTTCAGCGACTTTCCAGTGTCCAGAATATTCTTCAAAGTTAACTTGAATTGTACTCATGCCTTCAGCAGCATTTCCAGGTGCAACCAAAGGAGTTTGGTGTCCATGTAATTGTCTTGTAGGACGTTTGGGAGAAATTCTATGTGCATGTCCGGAAATAATAAGATCAAATTCCGGCAAATAATCTGCAATCATACCAGCCGCGTTTGGGGGTGGAAGATCCCTTGCGGAAGCAACATGTTGGTCATAACGAGTATTGTCGCCACTGTGAAACAAACCAATTAAAAAATCAACCTGTTCTTCTTCGTGCAGCACCTGAGCCCAGTGTTTTGCTGTTTCCAGCATCTCTTCAAAGTGGAGTCCTTTTATTTGTTCCGGATCAATCCAGAGTGGAACTCCCGGTGTGATTAAACCCAAAATCCCAACTCGCACACCTCTTCGTTCTAGGACTTTGTAGGGAGGAAAAAGAGGTAAATCATGATTTCTGAATCTTACATTTGCAGCAAGCCAGCTGAATTGTGATTGAGCAATGTTTTGTTTGAGAATTTTTACAGGCGGTTCAAAATCATGATTACCAAGCGCAAGTGCGTCATATTTCAACCAGTTCATAAGTTCAATAACAGGCAGTGGTTTTGAGGACTCCTGAGCAACATGGCTGAAATAAAAACTGGAGGGATCCCCCTGGATTGTATCGCCGGCATCAACTAAAAGTAGTTCCGGATGTTTTCCTCTCAATTCTCTCAGCTTTGCAGCCAAATGCAGTAAGCCACGCGAACGGGGTCTAGGCAGTATCCGGTTTGATGTTATCGTTCCATGCAGGTCTGAAGTGGCAACAATAAACAAAGAAGTCTTTTTTCCCAGCTGAAGCTCAATTTTTGTTCTCTGTTGAATTTTGAAATCTGCAGACTTTCCTGCAGGTTGCCAGTTTTGCCAGGCAGAATCAGGTTCTGACTGCAAATGCCGCTCAAACCAGACAAAAGTCAGCAATACAATTATAAGTAGAAGAACCATTCCCAGTCGGCTTAGTTTTGACATATAACTCTTAATAACTTATTTTATATTTTCTGTTATGGGAAAGATTAAACAGATAATGCAATTATCTCAAATTAACACATTTTGTGTCCATTTAATATCCTCATGAGCTGACTTCAAAAAATTGCAAAGAAAAATGAAAAAATACATGGATTATGTCGCAGAAGCGAGCAGGGAAGTGGCAGAAGTTATGCCCTGGGATTTAGAGGAAGAACTGGAAGATGGTACCTCACCATTGATTCTGGATATTCGCGAACCTTATGAGTTTGACTGCATGCACATCTATGGTTCGTACAATGTACCTAGAGGAGTACTGGAAAGTGCCTGTGAGTGGGATTATGAAGAAACCATTCCTGAATTGGTAAACTCACGTAATAGAAATATTGTGGTGGTCTGTCGTTCCGGACACCGTAGTCTGCTGGCAGGTTTGACTTTGAAAGAAATGGGATTCGCTAAGGTCCGCTCTTTGAAAACAGGATTACGCGGCTGGAATGATTACGAAATGCCGCTGGTACGTCAAGATGGAGAGGATCCGGTGCTTGAAGTTAATGCAGACAAGTATTTTGTTCCCCAGGTTAGAGCAGATCAACTCAAGCCTAAGTGATAATTTAGAGTAGCTCAACTGAGCGGATTTTTTTCAGAGTTTCATTCAGATTGTTAGCATGCTCATCCTTCATTGCAGATTCTTCAAGACGTTGCAGCCAATGGAATGCATCTCTGCGACCGGAAAGGAGGTTTATTCCTGCCAGCACACGATCATATTTTGATGAGCCACGCGCATGTGTATCCGCATATCCTTTTATGAGACGGCGGGCCCGTATCACTCCCACTGCAAGCTCATAGTCGTTTGGTATGTAGGCCAAAGCTGAAGATAACCACTTGTTGATATGTGTTTGTTCGAAACTGTAGCGGAAGCTACGGCGTCGAAAGTTCCTTAATCCTCCCAGAAAATAGAGTAGTAAAAACCCTTTCAGTGTGTCAGTGCGGACAAGTAGTCTTTTGCTGAAAATACGGGTGATCAACTTCATCCAACCACTTCTTTTCTCAATAAATGATCCAATTTTAGTTGGTAACATACCAACGATTTCTTCTGCACGGGGATGTAAAAATTCAGTTATCTTAAGGCCGTTGTTCCAGTTTGTTCCCAACTCCTGCTTAATACGGATCATACGCTCACCACGCGTTTTAAGATCCGCAACCCTAATCACATCATCATAGGCCATTGCATTAGCAATTTGTTTTGCAGCCTCGCGGCTTAATCTGTATTCAGTTGTTGAATCATCATACTCTGTAATGTGTACAAGTCGATTGAGGTAGGTATGTCCATATTTAGTATCCTGAAAGTCAACGACTTTACGTAAACCCAAAAGAGCCGTCGGCTGTACTACACCCGGCAGTTTTTCTACTTCAGCTTCCAGAACTTGCCAATCAGCAACAAGTTTTGCATTACCAATTGCTTTATAGGTCGGAGTCACTCTTTGTGATGCTTCTTTTGTAGGTTTGATTTCCTGTTTCTCTACATGTTCAAAAGCAACTGAAAAAGCAGACAGACTTGCTTCAACACCATAATCAGAACTCCTGATTGCAGCCTCAAAGCTTTCACGGGAAAATGGCAATGTTTTAGAACCTGCCAGTGCACCATAAAGACTGGCTGAAATTACGGATCCTGTTTCTACAGCTATTTTTTCCATATCAAAGTTAATCAGTCTTTTTGCTGCAGCTTTAGCACTGGTCTCTACCTCTTCAGTCGGCATAATACCATCTCCTGGAACGGACTTTTCTGCTACTGCGAGGATTCTATGTGTCGAAGCAATCAGTGTAGTCCGTTCAGGTGTTACAAACCCCCGCACTATTGCTCGGCCTGCTTCGGCCATTTCTGAAGCAATGAGTATATCTACATCACCGGCTGACGGCATTAGTGCAAAAACCGGTTTTTCAATGCCTGTCTGCAGCATTTCTATGTAATAAATTGTTGCCCCAGTCCGCTGTGCCACACCGGCTACTGAAGTTGCCTGAACGGCATAACCGTTGGAGCTGGCACATTTTTCAATCCAATTTGTAAGGACTCCACCGCCTTGCCCACCAACGGCCATGATGGCCAGTTTGATTATTTTCCTGTCGACATGTTTCTGGTTGGCATGAGGCAATTTTGAAACTTGAATACTCATGGCGTATATTCCTCAAAACTGAGACGGTGACGTTGACGATTTGTCTGAAGCCAGCAGATTACATGTTGTCTAAGTTTCAGCCAAAATCTCTCGAACTTTGAAGGATTAACAATAATGTCAGCACGGTAAAACGAAGGACAGAGCATTGCTGAAGAGGCAACTTCACCGCAGTTACCACAACCAACGCAGTTTTGATCTATGCTGGCGACAGGATCATCCTTGAGAGGATCATCAGCTTTTTTTAGTGTAAGTGAGGGACAACCGGAAAGACGGATGCAGGCATAGTCACCAGTGCAGATGTCTGGATCAACACCAAAGAGTGTTTTTTCGATTCTCCGCTGAGCCCTGATGCTTCTGGCTATAAGGGGTTTTTCACGTCTTTGCCGGTTGAGCATGCATTCCGAAGAAGCAATAATAACCTTGGGGCCCTTAAACTTAGTTGTTAGGGCCTCATTTAGTGTTTTGCGAATCTGCTCAACTTTATAAGTATTATTAATTTCACGGACCCAGTTGACTCCAACTCCTTTCACAGCTTTGGCTATCGGATGGTTGGTAGATTTTGAGGTGTTTTCAGAACGAGAAGACGGTATGTCCTGACCACCGGTTGCTGCTGAAGAAAAATTATCAATGATTACGATTACACTGTCGGAATTATTGAAGACTGCATTGCCAATGCTGGATGAGAGACCATTATGCCAAAATCCACCATCTCCAAGAATCGAAATAGAGCGTTTTTCACCTCCTCCATCAAAAGCGGCATTTGAAGCGGGACCAAGTCCATAACCCATTGTGGAACCACCAATTTCAAATGGAGGCAGTGAGGCAAACAGATGGCAACCGATATCTCCTGTAATTTGATGACTGCCCAACTCCTGCTCCACAAGTTTCATGGCCGAAAAAATTGGGCGCTCCGGACATCCGATACAAAATCCTGGAGGTCGAGGAGGAACATTGCCGGATAATTCTGGAAAAGATTTATATTTTTCCTGGCTGAAGGATTTGCTGTTTTTAACTGGAAGCAGCTGTGGTGCAGTCTTTTTCAGGAAGGCAGTAACGCCCGTCATCAAGATATCACCAGTATATTCTCCTGCCATGGGCAGCAAGTCCTTGCCGTAGAGTTTGGTCTTGCTGTCTGCACGGAAGAGCATTGATCCGAATGCTTGTTCGATAAACTCCGGCTGTCCCTGCTCTATAACAAGCACCGCATCTTTGTCATTACAAAACTCAAGAAACTCATTGTTTATGAGAGGATAAGCGACATTTAAAACGTAAAGCGGAATCTTAGTATTACCGTATAAATCAGACAAATTCAGGCGCTGCAGTGCCCGAATGAGATTATTGTACATTCCACCCTGAAGCACGATTCCAATTGAGGAATTACTTGGCCCGAAAAATTCATTGAGTCTGTTTTTTTGAATATAAGACTGTGCAGCAGGCCAACGATTTTTAATCTTATCCTGTTCCTGTATAAATGACATTGGCGGCAGGACGACCCTGGAAAAACTTTTACGCGGTTCTGCTGAGGCGTCCTGAACGGAAAGGGTTGGACGTTTATTATTCTGTGTTTTAAAACTGCCAGTAACATGGCAACTTCTGATACCAAGCATCAGCATAACAGGTGTGTTAGTTGCCTCTGACAGCAAAAAACCCTGTTCAACAGCATTGACAATTGAGGGTAGGTTCGGACGTGGATCCAGCATCCAAAGTTGGGATTTCATGGCAAAAGCATGACTGCGCTCCTGCATAATCGAAGAGCCTTCACCGTAGTCTTCTCCGATAATGATCAAGGCTCCACCTGTAACTCCTGAAGATGACAGATTGGCCAAAGCATCTGAAGCAACATTTACTCCTACCGGACCCTTGAAAGTAACTGCACCTCTAATCGGATAGTGAACTGAGGCAGACAACATTGAGGCAGCAGCTGACTCAGAAGCATTTGCTTCAAAACGGACATCCAAATCAGCAAGTATTTCTTCTGCATCTGCTAAAACATCCATCAAATGGCTAATTGGTGCACCCTGATAGCCACCGACATAACCGACACCGCATTCCAGCAGGGCCTTGGTAATAGCAAGAATACCTTCACCGGTGAATAATTCGCCTTCACCCAGTTTTAGCTTTTGAACTTCTTTAGAGAATGAACGCTCAGCCATGGAATAGTGTCATTAGTTCAAGAAATATTACAACATTTTTCAAGCAGGATTTTCTGCAAGGCAGTCAATGCCTGCTGAATAGATTACAACACTTCTGAACTTTTGGTAATGCAATTTTATACTCACTGAAGGAAAGCAGGTACCAGGTATTTTAGAATACTGAAAGAGATATGTATTATCTTTGAGCTAATTGATTAATCGGGGCAACCATGTAGCTATATCAGGAAAGACAATCAGCAGGATTAGTATGGCCAATTCTATTACGATAAATGGTAATGCAGAAAGCACTACCTGACCAAGGGTTACGTCGTTAGGCGCAACTCCTTTCATTACATAAAGCAATAAGCCGAAGGGAGGTGTCAAAAGACTTATTTCCATGGCAATCAACATCAGTACCATGAGCCAGATCACATCAATGTTATACATGGCCTGCAGCGATGAAGAGCCAAACAGGAAGAAAGGTAAGGTCAGCAGCAACATACTAACCTGATCCATGAAGGCACCAAGGAAAAGCAGGACAACCAGCATCATAATGACCACCATCAGCGGAGTCAGATCCATTTCCATAACTTGATTCAACAAACCATTGGTTGCACCGGAGTTTGCCAGAGCCTGACTGAAAACCAGTGAACCGGCAATGATGAACAAAATCATGGTATTGATTTTCATCGTTTCCATCAATGCTTTCCAGACTTCCTTGAGGCTGAAGTCTGCACCGTCAATTCCGGTTATTTTAATGGTGTTTTTGAAGAGTTTGAAAAAGTAACAAGCACCGATTGCAGCCAGGACTCCAAGTGCGGCTGATTCTGCAGGTGAGGCAATTTTGAATAAGATACTGCCGACCACCACAACAAAAATTATCAACAGCGGCAGAATGTAAAGCAGGAAAGGCAGGACTCTGTTAATTCTGCGGCAGTATTGGCCCGCATAGCTCCATTTTATCCGAGTTATTCCGGCCAGTTGTAGCTTCAAGACGACCGGCTGTTCAAGCGCACTTTCATCAGGTGTATAAGACGGTGCCAGTGATGGATCAATCTTGCAGCGAATGATCACATAGGCGAAAAAACCAACGGCCATTAGAATGCCGGGCACGATTCCAGCTATCAGCAGTTGTGCTACCGACTGTTCAGCCAGGCTGGCCAGCAGAACTGCCAACGCAGAGGGTGGAATCAGCATTGCTATACCGCCTACTGCCATAATCGGCCCCATGGCAATAGAAGGCTTGTAGCCTCGTTTTATCATATCAGGCAATAAAACAGATCCAAGGATGGCTGTATTTGCTATGGTAGAACCAGACAGTGAGGAAAAAATAGTACCGCCTACAATTGAAACTACTGACAAACGTCCGGGCACCTTTGAAATCAAGCGGTCAATCGCACCGATTGCTTTGAAAGCAACACCGGTTTGCAAGAGTATTTCACCCATTAGTAGAAACATTGATATAGGCGCAAAGGTAAACTTGATTGTGTTGTTGAATTCCATCGGCATCATTACCAGACCAATGTCACCACTGATAAAAAGATAGGTGCCGAGGATGTTGGCTGTGAAGAAGGCCAGTGCTACCGGCAAACCAAAAAACATGGTGGTACAGACTGTACCAAGCATTAGGGTTAGTGCTAAATACCACTCCATTTGTTTAGAATCCTGTTTCGGGAGTCGCTTCCTCTTCTGCCACAATAGAATCTTCGGATCGACTACTTCTGAGTAAAAATTCGATAGCCAATAAGAGAAAGGAAAAAGAAAAGACTGCCATCATATACCAATTATTAATCTGCAATACTTTGTCAGGAATTGTACCGTCCTGGAATTCAGATATTGTTGCACGAACTCCATAAACGAAAAGTACAAGACAGATAATCGATCCAAACAGGTCTATTACCCTTTCTAAACGTGCGGCGGCAGGTTTTGATAATGACATAAGAAGCACATCAACGCGCACATGTGCCCCGCGCTGCAACACCCAGGGTGCAGCTAGAAAAGCTCCCATATACAGAGTATATTCCACTCCCTCATACAGCCACCAGATGTTGCCCAACTGAAACTTAATGAGAACCAGATTGATTGGAATTAACGTTGAATAGAGTCCAATTGAAACCGCAGACATGGCTGCCAGAGCGTAAATCAATCGGTCAAAGGCAACTTTGAATGTGTCCATACTTGAACTCATGGAAGTTGATTTTGTCATCTGTATTAACAAAGAATTAAATGCAGACAGGGTGCTGGTACTGAAGGCTCTACTGTCTGCACATACTAAAATTTAAATTGTTTATTTGGTAAACAATTCTTTCAGAGCCAAACCATGTTTAGGACTGCGCTCAATCACTTCAGCCCAGCCTTCTTTAACAGCGCTACTCAGCCATTTTTCTCGATCAGTTCCTTCAAAAGTAATGGTTTCCATGCCTTTGCTGGCTAACCAGTCCCTTTGTTTATTCAACTGTGCCTGGAATTCAGGAGTCGAAGATTCCGATTTGGCTTCAAACTCAAGACCAATTTTAGTCAGCAGGGCTTGTTGTTGAGCATCCAGGGACTTCCAAGTCTTTAGATTGATCACATTGTGTAGAGCACTGTTATAGAAACCCGGCTCAACACGGTACTTTGTGACTTTAGCCCAGGATGGTACCCAGCCAAGCATTGGCCAGCCGAATCCCTGCACCGTTCCATTTTCCATGTATGTGTAAACCTGTGCTGTATTGGAGCGTTGTACCGTTGCACCCAATGCAGTAAACAGAGCCTTATAAATCGGTGATATCCGCAGATGTAGTCCACTTAAATCAGGCTTACTAACTGCTTTGTTGAGCCACAAATGAAATGGGCCGAAATCATGATATCGTGCCAGGTAGTGGATATTTTTTTCAGCGAATAGTTTTTGCAGATAGTCAATGGCTCCGTTTTTTCGCAGTTCAGAGTAAGGATACTCGGAGAACCTTAAGGCTGCTCCTTCGATCAGTACATTACCAAAATATCCCTCTGTACAACCTACGATATCGTAGGCACCCTTGGACATTTTTTGTACCAGAGTGAAAGGGCTACCAATGGCTGGTGCTCCGCCAATCAGTTTGATCTGAATTACACCCTTCCCCCTTTCATTTACCGTGTTGACAAATGACTCCCAGGGTTTTGAGACTGGGTGACCGATCGGAAAACACCCGGCGCCATTCAGGGTGACCTCACCGGCAAACACCGGGGTTGTGATACTTGTCATCATCATTGCAATGAAACTTGCACCAATTATTACTTTTATTGCTTTTATCATATTTTCTCCTATGGGTTTAAAATATTGTCAAAGACAGACGTCTGTTACAGCTTAATTATTAGGCTAATAAGCTTCTGCCACTTCCATGTTAGCCGAAAGAATAATTTCGAAAATAAAAAGTTCTTATACGACTAATTAGTATTAGTATACCAATATGCATATATGATATGCCAATTAAAGGATTGTAGAGGAAGTTCAATAAATGTCAAGAAAATAAAGAGAGCAATCTTCATGACAGCATGAGTGTGTGAGGCGGTGTGTTTTTATCTAAAAGGATTGGAATATTACTGCTGAATTTTCCTTTCATTATA
>JACNJW010000002.1 GCA_014382365.1 SAR324 cluster bacterium | reverse complement strand
AGCCCCATGATTTATCATGGGGAATAAATCAGCACAATATTAATTAAATCGATACCAATGATCTCTGGCTGATACAGCATGAATTATTAGAAATCGTCCCAGATCTCTGGAGGACAGAATGAATTCTCCGGGAAAGGCCACATGATCTCTGGATAACAGAGTTGAGTATTTTGGGAATAGCCCCATGATTTATCATGGGGAATAAATCAGCACAATATTAATTAAATCGATACCAATGATCTCTGGCTGATACAGCATGAATTATTAGAAATCGTCCCAGATCTCTGGAGGACAGAATGAATTCTCCGGGAAAGGCCACATGATCTCTGGATAACAGAGTTGAGTATTTTGGGAATAGCCCCATGATTTATCATGGGGAATAAATCAGCACATTATCTAATTAAACCGTTTTAACGGTTTATAAGAATAAAAACCTCATGAAAAAGACTTCTGTTGTTTACTGAAAAAATTTTATAATGTCCACAAATAATTCTTCAAACAATATTTCCGACTCCGCTTTTCCTGAATTCCAGGCCGGGAAATTGCCGGGATTCCTTTTTGTAGATCATATTGCAATTGCAGTTTTGAATGGAGAATTGGAAGCGCAACTGAAAATGTACCTGCAAATGGGTTTTAGCGAATTGCACCGTGAAGAAATGCTGGGTACGGATCAGGTAAGGGAAGTTCTGCTGCAAATTGGAGAAAGCCCTAATTTAATCCAACTGCTGGAACCACTCTCTGCAGAATCTCCGGTACAAAAACAAATTGACAGAAACGGAGGACGCGGCGGATTGGCACATGTTGGTTTTCGTGTCAAAAACGCACAGGCAGCTTTCGACTTTCTAAAAGCACAGGGTTTCCGGATTATCGACAAAGCACCACGTCCAGGTTCTCGGGGTACGACCGTTTTTTTTATGCATCCAAAATCCCATCAAGATGCCCCTTTTGGGGTGCTCTATGAAATTGTTGAAGATTCAAATATCGTATAAAGTCATTGCCCTGTCTGCTGTCTTTGTAAATTCCGAAGAGCCGTCGATTTTTACCGCTGTTTTGTCCGAAGAGATAAAAAGGAGGGGAACTGTTACAAAGCCATATTTATTAAAAGTTCAAAAGTATTAACCACAAATGAATACAGATGCTCAAAAAATTTTAGTTGTCGGTGGTGCCGGTTATATCGGTTCTCATGTAGTAAAAGCACTTCGTGATGCAGGAAAATCACCAGTTGTTTTTGATAACATGAGCAGTGGACTGCAGGAAAATCTCTTAGCGGGAATTCCATTTATCAAAGGTGACACACAGTTTCCGGAACAATTAGCAACTGCCATGGAAGGAGTGGATTCAATCATCCATCTGGCCGCTTTAAAAGCAGCCGGAGAGTCGATGACGGCGCCCGAAAAATATGCAGAAAATAACATTTCCGGCACCATCAACCTGCTCAATGCTGCAGCAGCAGCTAATGTAAAATACTTTGTCTTTTCCTCAAGTGCAGCTGTCTACGGAGAACCACAGTACCTTCCGCTGGATGAGGCACATCCAACCAAGCCTCTCAACTTTTACGGTTATACGAAACTGGCAGTTGAAAATTTACTGTACTGGTACAGTCAACTCAAAGATTTGCGCTTCTCCAGTCTGCGCTACTTCAATGCTGCAGGCTATGATGTGGAGGGCGAACTGAACGGTCTGGAACAGGAACCTAATAATTTGTTGCCGATTGTAATGGAAACAATAGTTGGGCGACGAAAAAAAGTAGAAGTTTTCGGTACAGATTATGAGACAAGGGACGGCAGTTGCATACGTGATTATATCCACGTCAGTGATCTGGCGGAGGCACATTTACGTGCACTGGATTATTTGCAGCGTGAGAATCAGGATCTGGTGGTAAATCTGGGCACATCGAAGGGACTGAGCGTGCTGGAAATTTTGCAGATTGCCCGTGAAGTTTGCGGTGTAGATTTTGATTATACTCTTGGTCCACGCCGTGTAGGGGATCCAGCGGTGGTCTTGGCTAAAGCGGGTCTGGCCACAGAATTGCTCGGTTGGAAACCAAAACACAGTGATGCCAAAACTCTGCTGGAAACAACACTGCGTGCTTATCAGAAGAGTAAAGATTCTTGAATGATTTTATCATCAAAATCATTTTATTAGACACTCTTAATTAGTTGTCATTCCCGCGAAAGCGGAAATCCAGGAACTTGTAAGTATCTGAAATGCTTGTCCTCGAGCTGATCGGGGAATGACAAACAAGGGTGCCGTTTGACTTTGTACTTTTTCAACATTTTTAAATAATCAAATAAAACTATTATGCGCATTCCAATTCTAATTTTAACCGTGTTTGCTTTGGGAGCCTGCAGCCTTAAACCGGTTGAGACAACATATGATCAGGAAAAAGACAGAACCAGTTTCACTACTCAGCCGTTTAAAGCAGAAAAACAGAACAAGGAAATTGTGTTGGTTGGCGTCAAGCAATGTCCTGGAAAAGTGATCTGCAGTGATCAGGATATAAAACTGACGATCACTCATGCAGACCGTTTTTCATTTTTCAAGGGTAAGGATCTTGGCATGAAGACTACAGATGGCAAAATAAATTTAAATGAGCGCGATTACAAAAGTACATTCGACCTGAAGTCAGTTGCTAAAGACGGGACCAGCGGAGTCTTAACAGAAAAGTTTTTAATCTGGGTTTCAGAAGCTGATTTTCGCAAGGCGGCACATGCTCAGGAGACAACCTTATTTATCGGTGATTACTCATTTGAACTTTCGAGTGAGGGGCGTGTTCCTTGGCAGGTACTGTTGGATAGAGAGCGTATTTTGGAAGTTATGGAGGAGGAACAGAGACGTGAATATGGTCAGTATCAACATGAAAATAAAGAGAAAAAATCAGAGGATGTACGTAAAAAAAGGATGGTCTCAGAGGCAGAGGAGTCGACCTGGAAGTTGGTGCAGGATTCAAACAATCCGGAAGACCTGCGCTATTTTCTGGAACAGTTTCCGGACAGTCCTTATGCAGTTCCGGCAAAATTAAAACTCAAGCAGCTTGAGCGAGAGTAGCAGCAAAGAGAATCTTTTATTAAAGTTCAGTCCTCTAAGAACCTCTGACTGAGTTCTGCAGTCGGAATCATACATTCCTCTCTCCTGCCAAACCATTTGTAGCGGTTCCTGGCAATGAAACGGTAGATCAGATCACGAAATGGACGTGGCACGATGCTCAAAAACTTCAGGTGTCGTTCCCAACCTGCCAAAAAAGATAATGTTCTTAGTGCAGCCGTACTACTCACAGAGTATCTTTCTTCCTCGAAAAGAACTAGACTGTCCGTATAGTTTTCATTAATATTGTGAATTTCCAGCAGACGTTTTCCGGCTTTGCTCTGGAGGGCAGAAAAATGAACTGTTCCGCTAGGATCTCTTTTTACAACAAACTGAACCCAGGCATTGCAGAGGTTGCAGTGTCCATCAAATAACAAAATCGGCATTGTGTGATTTGATTAATAATTTATGTTCGCATGAAAAATTGTCATGCCAAGCAAAGCACCTTGGAGATCCGGAGTCCAGGGGTGTTTTTTTAAATCTTATCTTCAAGCACTGATCGAGTAGAGAGTGGCACTGATTTGCTTGCTGGATCACGGATCAGGTTCCGGATGGCAAGAGAAGCACTATTTAAATAAGCTCTAAGTATACTTCAAAATAAGCAGGAATGGAATATGGTTTCAACATGAAAAAATGGATGGCACAAATATCAAAACGAGTTCTGGAGCCACTGGATGTCGCCAGTTTAGTTGTTTTTAGAGTTGGTTTTGGACTGTTAATGTTTTGGGAAGTTACACGCTATTTTTATTTTGGCTGGGTCAAAGAACTGTTTGTAAAACCGCAGTTTCATTTTCAGTATGAGTGGTTCAGGTGGGTCAGCCCTTTTCCGGGAGATGGTATGTATCTGCTCTTTGCTGCTCTGGGTGTGCTGGCCTTAATGATTGCCTGCGGCTTGTTTTATCGCTTAGCAGCAGGTCTTTTTTTCCTGGGTTACACCTATGTCTTTTTGTTGGATCAGGCTACATACAACAATCATTTTTATCTGATTTGCCTGCTGAGTTTTATGCTGGTTCTGGCTCCACTTCATAAGTCCTGGTCACTGGATGTTTTACGCGGCGCAGTCAGTCATACCGATCGTTTACCTGCATTATGGCTCTGGCTGATCAGGTTTCACATGGGCGTAGTTTATTTTTACGGCGGAATTGCCAAGTTCGATCCGGATTGGATAGCAGGGCTGGCTACCAGAGAATTACTGGGAGCAGCAAACCGCGGTACGATATTTCAGCCGCTGATGGATTACCACTGGGTTCCGCATTTTTATGCCTGGTCCGGAATGCTTTTCGATTTGTTGATTCCCTTCCTGATGCTCTACAAACCAATCCGTAAATGGGCTTTTCTCTCAGCAATTCTTTTTCATACCAATAATTATTTTGTTTTTCCAATTGGTATTTTTCCTGTGCTGGCACTGGTGCTGACCCTGATTTATTTTGAGGCAGAATTTCCGCGAAAAGTCTTTCCGCAAAAATTTAAAAACTGGTTTAGTCGACAATACAGAAAGAGGATTCCTGTACAGAAAAAGTCTGCTTCTTCTAAATCAACAAGAGCTTCCGGCAGCCATGTTTTCCGTCCTCTGTTGTTCATTTTAGGCCTCTATGTGATGCTGCAACTACTGCTGCCTTTCCGGCA
>JACNJW010000069.1 GCA_014382365.1 SAR324 cluster bacterium | reverse complement strand
CTTACGCTACGTATCACGGAAGATTCGGCAAAACAATTGGTGAATAGTCTTCAATCAACTGTGATTTGTATGATTAGACTGACTAAAGAGAATAGGATGTATCTTATGTTTCGCCTGCACATTCCGAGATGTTAATAGACGAAGGAATATTTATTTGGACGAAAGGAGCAAAGAACTTTGGAATTAATAATTAACGATCAGTAAACACTAATAAATTAAATAAGTGATTTATTAGTAATATCTTAAATGAAGGAATATGATGATAAAAAAGTGCTTTGCGTGTGGGGTATAGTGTGGGGTACGTAATTTGTTTTAATTGTAACGGATTGTAGTATCACCGCTTTAATACTGATATTACAGCATAAATATGGTGGCGGGGGAAGGATTTGAACCTTCGACCTTCGGGTTATGAGCCCGACGAGCTACCTGACTGCTCCACCCCGCTACTAGAAGAAAAAATGAAGGATATTGATTTCTGGAGCGAGAGACCGGGTTCGAACCGGCGACCCTCAGCTTGGAAGGCTGATGCTCTACCAACTGAGCTACTCTCGCCTCATCAATCTCTGTATTTTAGACGTTAAGACATTATTCTGTCAATACAATTCTTTAATGAGTATGATTATTTTATTGTGACAAAATGGACACTGGACATTCCCACACAGAACAAGTTTCTATCACATGAGTTAACTGCAAATCAGTTTTCATTATTGATGTCTTTTTAGAAACTCTGAAACCTATAGCTTGTCATTTCGACCGCAGGGAGAAATCTTAATGATATTAGTGCTGAAACTGAAATAGATTTCTACCTGCGGTCGAAATGACAACCGAGTGCGTGTTTTTCTTTTTGGGATTTCACGTATCATGAGTAAACAGCTACAGACAAATCTGGCTTAGAACGGAATAGTTATCTCTGATGGCTCCGTAACTGGTTGTCATTCCCGCAAAAGCGGGAATCCAGGAACTCCTAAGTATCTGAAATAATGGATTCCCACTTTCGCGGGAATGACATTAGAGGGTGAAAATATTTCTTTTTGTGATTTCACTGATTATGAGAAACAGCTACAGGCAAAACTGGCTTAGAACGGAATAGTTATCTCTGATGGCTCCGTAACTAGTTGTCATTCCCGCAAAAGCGGGAATCCAGGAACTCCTAAGTATCTGAAATAATGGATTCCCACTTTCGCGGGAATGACATTAGAGGGTGAAAATATTTCTTTTTGTGATTTCACTGATTATGAGAAACAGCTACAGGCAAAACTGGCTTAGAACGGTTTAATGCTTAAAACGTCCTTCAGTCTTATTATTTAGCTTTACGTTGAATTGGGCTTCCCTGGACATGTTTCAGCGGAGGAAGTGGCTTTCCGGTAGTGCTTACAGGACGTTCTCCGAAATTACCTAGAGTGCGGAAACGGTCATAGAGAATGATAGCACCGGTTGTGGCTACATTCAGGCAGAAGCTGGTGGGAATTTTAACTACATGCTGACAGAGCTCTAAAATTTCCGGGCTGAGATTTCCCATTTCTGGACCAAGAATGTAAGCCGCATTGGGGGGGTGGCGGAATACCGGTAATTCTACAGCATCTTCAAGGAACTCAACTCCAACCAGAACACAACCTCCGGGAAGTTTTAAATCATTTGCAGAACTGAAGTCATACCACGGTACATTCCTTGGAGCTAGAGACGTATCCGATTTTGCGTTATTTACGGAATAATCAGCATTGACGGTAAACAGAAAACTTGCACCAAAGGCATGTGCCGTCCGAAACAAGTTGCCTGCATTCATCGGTTTGCTCGATTGTTCGAGCCCGACACCAAAATATCCCCGCATTACTTATATTTTTGAAATTAGAGTTGAAGCACCTGTAAAAAATCTGCAATGTGTACTTGTTTGTCATTCCCGCTTTTGCGGGAATGACAACTATTTCTGAATTCATCAGAGCTAGTTTTCTGAATTAAAAGTACTTCCTGATTTCGGATTATTCTCCGTATGGAATCCAGACATTCTTCACTTGTGAAGCACGGCGCATCCACTCGCGTCCTTCAGCCTGTTGATTATTATACCAGTCAAGCTGTTTACCATTAGTTGTCCAGATAATTTTCATGTTTCCGGAACTGAATTTTTTTGCATTGCTGCACTCTTCTGCAGTTCCTGCAACCCACAAACCTGCAACATCATCATGTTTTGCCAGTACTGAACCCAACTCAGAAGCATCTCCGGTAACGATATTGAGCACGCCGGAAGGTATATCTGAGGTTTCCAGCAGTTGATAAAAATCAGTGGCCAGCAGAGCAAATGGACGTGATGGTACGAGAACTACGGTATTACCCATCGAAATAGCTGGAAGCAGCATAGAAAGCAGACTCAAAAGAGGTTCTTGATCCGGACAGACTATTCCCAGCACCCCAATCGGTTCATTCAAGGCTAAGGCAAGTCCCCGCATTGGTGGTTGATGAATCAGTCCTTCGTGTTTATCTGCCAGTGCTGCATAAGTGAAAATGCGGCTGACTGCAGTTTTTACTTCAAGATCAGCCTGTTTTTTGGAAACTCCAGTCAACTTCATTATCCGATTTTGGAATTCACTGGAGCGCATTTCCAGGTTTTCTGCCAGAAAGTATAAAATTTGAGCCCGCAGGTGTGGAGTGCTGTTATGCCATCCGCTGGCTTTGTGTGCGGCTTCAACTGCATTTCGAATGTCTTTACGGTTCCCGTCTCCGATTTCTCCAGCCAGCGAACCGTCAGCATTAACTACACTTAAAGAATAACCCGAATCCGGACGTGTCTGTTTTCCGCCTATATAAAGTTTAGCAGTACGGTCCAGAGTGAATGTTCCAGTTTCAGTAGAAGTTTTTTCCGGAACAGCTACACGAAATTCAGTTTTAGCATTTCCAGTATCTTTTTCTTTGAGATACTCAAACATGCCCTCGTGTCCGCCTTCACGACCAAATCCGCTTTCCCGATAACCGCCAAAGCCAACTGCAGCGTCAAATTGATTGGTACAGTTAATCCAAACCACTCCGGCCTTCAGTTTTGGTGCAACGTGCAAAGCCTGATTGATGTTTTCGCTCCAGATGCTGGCGGCCAGACCGTAGGCACTGTTGTTGGCGAGCATCACTGCTTCATCCGGAGTACGAAAAGTCATGGATACCAGTACCGGACCAAAAATTTCAGTTTGTGCAATTAATGAAGCAGGAGGAACATTCGTAAAAAGAGTGGGCGGAAAGTAGCTCCCTGCTGTTGGTAATGTCCCTTCCCACTGCCAGACCTCAGAACCGTTACCACCAAAACCTCCGTCTTTTCGACCTTGATCAACGAGGTTTTGGATTCGCTCTTTTTGAATTGGAGCAATGATTGCCCCCATATCCATGCTTTTGTCCAGTGGATCACCGATCCTTAATTTGTCCATGCGCTTTTTCAAACGTGCAATTACTTTATCAGCAACATTTTCCTGCACCAGCAAACGTGAACCGGCACAGCAGACTTGTCCCTGATTAAACCAGATTGCATCCACTACGCCCTCAACCGCACTGTCAAGGTCAGCATCTTCAAAAATGATAAATGGTGATTTTCCTCCAAGTTCAAGTGTCAGTTTTTTATCTGTATCAGCAGTTGCTTCGCGAATGAGACGTCCGACTCCGGTTGAGCCGGTGAAGGCGATTTTTTTCAAATCCGGATGTTTTACCAGCATGGAACCTGTATGTCCGGGACCGGTTACTAAATTAAAAACACCTGGCGGCAAACCAATTTGTTCGCAGATTTCAGCAAAGAGCAGTGCCGTTAATGATGTGAATTCTGCAGGCTTTAAAACCACCGTGTTTCCGGCTGCTAATGCAGGAGCAACTTTCCAGGAAAGCATCAGCAAGGGGAAATTCCAGGGAATGATTTGACCAACCGGTCCTATTGCAGTGTGCTGCGGATATTCACTGTCAAGTAACTGTGCCCAGCCTGCATGATGATAAAAATGACGAATTACCAACGGAACGTCTATGTCGCGTGTTTCGCGAATCGTTTTGCCGTTATCCAGAGTTTCCAGCACCGCAAAGAGTCGTGCGTGTTTCTGCAGCTGTCGTGCAAGTGCGTAAAGATAGCGTGCACGTTCATGTCCGGAAAGTGCCTGCCATCCGGGAAATGCCTTTTTGGCTGCACTGACTGCAGAATCCACATCGCTTTGTCCTGCCTCTGAAATCGAGGCCAGCTTTTCACCACTGGCGGGATTGTCTGTCTTAAAAACTTTTCCGGATTTTGCTTTGCACCATTTCCCATTGATGAAAAGTCCAAATTTAGCTTTGTGCTCATTGAGCCATTCAAGTGCTAATTCTGGATTTTCCGGTGCAGGACTGTATTCCATAGTTTCGTAAATGTCTGTGATGTTCATTCAGTATTTCAATTTTCGGAATTTTAGTTTAAATTTTTTCTTGTGAATCGTGATCAAGAGGCAGAGGCTCGTAACAAGTAAACATAATTCATGCTGTGGGTTGTCGATGTGCAGCGGAATAACGTCCGGTAACGAAATGCTCAAGCTGTCGTTCAATATCAGTCAGCAAACCGCTGGCACCAAAACGGAATAAGTCTGGTTCAAGCCACTCCCGTCCCAGTTCCTCCTTCATCAAAATCAGCCATTCCAGTGACTGTTTGGCCGTACGTATACCGCCTGCAGGCTTGAAACCTACATAAAAACCAGTTTGCTCATAATACTCTCGGATCATTCTGATCATTACCAAACTAACCGGAAGAGTAGCATTGACGCTTTCCTTTCCAGTGGAGGTCTTGATGAAGTCGGCACCGGCCATCATGCAGACTAAACTTGCTTTAGCTACATTACGGAATGTTCCGAGTTCACCTGTTCCCAAAATAGTTTTTAAATGAGCCTTTCCACAAGCCTTACGGAAAGCAGATATTTCGTCATATAAAGCCCGCCAATCACCTGCAAACACATGTGCTCTGGTAATTACAATATCAATTTCCTCAGCACCGGCAGCCACGGAATCCTTGATTTCTTCAATACGTCGGGGCATGGCACTGAGTCCATGTGGAAACCCGGTCGAAACTGCTGCTACAGGAATTCCGGAATTTTTAAGTGCATTTACTGCTGTTTCTACATATGCATGATAAACACAGACTGCGCCGACACGAGGTTCAAGCTCGTTTATGGCTAAACTCTTAAGAAGTTCAGGACGCAGCGGCTGACGTGCTTTAGCGCATAACCGGCGTACCCGGTCTGCAGTATCATCGCTGGAAAGAGTAGTGAGGTCCATACAGCGTAAACTTTTCAACAACCACGCAGCCTGCCAGTCTTTTTTGATACTGCGGCGTTTAGTCAGTGTTGCACAACGTCTTTCAAGTGCGCTACGGTTCATTTGTACTGAGTCCAACCACTCGGGATTGAACTCTATACCTGGATTTCTTGGGTGTCTTGATTTAGTCAAAATAATACTAATGTTAGTTTTAGAAATTCTTCAAATGCTTAAGTTGCTATCCTTTATTGATTCAACTGCTATAGTTTTATTTTTGCAGTAACTCCAGTATCTCATTATTAAAAGGCATTGACGGAGCAGTTCCAAGGCGTGTTACTGAGATGGCAGCGGTGGCGGAACCGAAGCGTACAGCCTCAAGCAGTGACATCCCTTCTGCCAGAGCATGAGCAAAACCTCCGTTAAATGCGTCACCTGCACCGGTAGTCTCAATGACTTTGTCACCCATGTCAAAAGCCGGGATGTGCTGATCAATCTCAGAATTACAGACATAAACACCAAGTTCACCCAGTGTTATTACCGCAGTTTTTACACCTCGCTGCAAGAATATCTGTGCTGCTTTTTGAGCATCAGCAACAGTTTCAACCGGAATTCCGGCCAGCATGGCTGCTTCTGTTTCGTTAGGTGTAAAATAATCGGTTAGTCCATAAACCTCATCCGGAAGAATTGCAGCAGGTGCAGGATTGAGAATTGTAGGTACTCCATTCCTTTTTGCTACTTCCAGTCCGCGCTGCATGACTGGTATCGGCACTTCCAGTGAGGCCATGAAGTAGGCACACTTTGCAATACCTGCTTCAGCGACATTCAAATCCTCAGGTACCATGGCGTCAGCGGCTCCAGGTACTACTATGATCACGTTATCACTGCTTTCTTCGTTGACCACTATCGAAGCCGCACCGGTTGCCATTTCAGGGAGTTCCCAGACATATTCAGCATTGATGCCTTCATCTGCATAGAGTTTCATAGCCATTTCGCCAAAAGTGTCTTTGCCGATCTTGGTGATGAAAATTGTATCTGCACCTGCTCTACGGGCTGCTACTGCCTGGTTTGAACCTTTACCACCGGGACCAAGTTTGAATGAGTTTCCGATGAATGTTTCACCTTTGAGAGGCATTCGATCTGTGCGAAAAGTCAGGTCTGCAACAAAAATTCCAAGAATTGAAATAGGTTTACTCATTTGTTTCTCTCTACTTAAAAGTGTTGAATAAATAATTTTTTAGTAATTTTAAAGTCAGCCTGAGATCATAAACTGTCGTGCTGTAAATGAAAAGTCAGAAAATGCAAATGCATCTGTATCAGTTAAAAACAATAATGAATGAGATTAATTTGTTATTTTTCTATTTATCAGCTAAATAGTTGATAATATAAGTTATAAACAATAATGATTCACACTAGACTGCGGGGTTGTAAAGAAGTGGTGATGTTTGTCACAGATAATGCATTAATAAATTAAAACCCCTGTTGTTTTAGAGTGTTGTCAGTATTATGCTGATAATAAATTTTTTTCATGAAGATACAATTGCAGTAATTTTGATGGGGGAAAATTTAGCTGTGACAATTTTGAATAAACTGTATTTATAATATTTTGGAGACTTTATAATGCCCAGACAAACCAGGCACAGTACCGAATACAAAGGTGTGTATTATGTGGAACTTGCTAATCGTGATCAATCATTCTTTATTCGTTACAAACTGAATGGAAAAAGCATAGAAGAAAAGGCCGGACGCAGCAATCAAGGCTGGAATGCGGAAAAAGCTGAGCAGTTGAGAAAAGAGAAAATGTCTGAAACTAAAGCTTCAACTGTAGATCTGTCGTCTAATGTGAAGGTGCAGGGTTTGCGGCAATGGACGTTTTTAGAAATATTTGCTGAGTATTTGCGCCGCAACAGCAAACTGAAAGGCCGTGCAAATGATGTTTACCGCTTCAAGAACTACCTTGAAAATCAATTTGGCTTGGTTATACCGGCAGATGTTACTCAGGACGATATAGAGCGTTTTAAGCATGATCTTCAAAATAAGGAACTAAAACCGGCAACTATCGGTCATGCTTTGGAACTGCTGAGGCGGCTCTCAAACTTTGCGGTTAAGAAAAAATTGTGTTCCGGATTGAATTTTAGGATTCAAATGCCTAAAGTTGAAAACCGCAAAACTGAAAATTTAACACAGGAACAACTGCAGAAACTACTGGAAGTGCTGAATCTTGAACCGGATATTCAGGTCAGCAACCTGGTACGCCTGGCGCTTTATACCGGAATGAGGCGCGGGGAGTTGTTTAATCTCAACTGGAACGATATTGATTTTTATAATAAAACAATCACAGTCAAGTCCGGAAATAAAGGAGAACATCCGAAAATACCACTGAATGAGATGGCTGAAAAAGTTTTAGCAGCACATGCTCAAACAGAAACCGCCAGCAAGTTTGTCTTCCCCGGACGTGGTGGAAAAAAACGTACTGAGTGTAAACGTCCACTGCTCAGAATCAGGAAAAAAGCCGGACTGCCGCATGATTTCCGTATTTTGCAGGGATTGCGACACGTATATGCGACTATGCTGGTTAGAAGTGGAAAGGTGGATCTTGAAACATTGCAGACTTTGCTGCTGCATAAATCACCTTTAATGACTCAACGTTACGCACACTTACTGGATAAGGATGAACAGTCCCTTGAAGCGGAAGTCATTGAGAAAGATACGGAAACAATAAATGAGGTAACCGAAGAAGTAAAAGCTGTAACTGAAGATGATAAAATAGTATCCGAAGAAGTAAAAGCTGTAACTGAAGAAGAAAAAATAGTAAACGAGGAAATTGCTGAAGATTTAGAAATAACTGCAGTTGAAGGGTTACAAGCAGATTATGCAGATGAAATAGAGGATGAACGAGAACAAATTGAAGTTAAAACAGCAGTTGCAACAGAAAAGCAGCAAAGTACTTCTCGGACTGACAACAGAGCGTCAAAAAAGAACAAAAAAACTGTTTGCAATTCAGATAATGCATTTGCTGATTTTTTCAAGGGACATGATCTTATAGACTCCAAGCTGGACAATGTGACAACATCCGGCTCACAACCAGTTGAACTTCAGCAGGAAACTGTTGTGGCTGCACCAGTCCAGGAAGTATTTACGGAGGAAAGTAAGCAACCGCAAACAACTGTGGCTGCACCAGTCCAGAAAGTATTTACGGAGGAAAGTAAGCAACCGCAAACAACTGTGGTTACACCAGTCCAGCAAGTATTTACGGAGGAAAGTAAGCAACCGGAAACAGAAGCTACAATAACGGAAACAATCGTGGATGATTCAGGACAGCAGCATCAGCTCAGTCCAATTTCACAACAGGAGGAACATCATTCAAGCAAAGAAGTTCAGCTTAGTCAGGGGATTTTAGAAACTCATCCAAAAGCAGTAACAGGATTGATTGAGAAGAGTACAGTTATTAAAACTAATTTCAAAGTGGAAAATAATGCAAATCTGCAGAAAGACCGTCCGTCACTCAAAGATCTGAAAAACGATTTAAGGCTGCTGTCTAAAATGATTCAGTCTGCACCAAGGAGGGGAAAAAGTCTGGAACAAAAACAAAGCCAGTTATAAAAATAACTGGACTGGGGGAATTTACTGGCAAGTCTTGTCTTGTGTAAGATAACACTGGACCTTATGATAGACACTGGTTTTGAGAGAGGGAAGTAAAAGTTTTGAACGGGGTTTTTTAAGCAAAATAATTTGATTTAGAAGAGCAACATTGAATAGCTGACAAAATAAATGATGGAAGATTACAACATATTTGTTATTACCCGGGCACTGCATGTTATCGGCGTGGTCTTTTGGATTGGCGGTGTTGCTTTTGTGACAACAGTACTGATTCCCTCACTGAAAAATAATGCTGACCACAACAATAGATGGGAATTGTTTGAACAGTTGGAGGGAAGATTTGGGAAGCAGGCCAAGCTGGCAACTTTGTTGACAGGCATTTCAGGTTATTACATGCTGGATTTGATGGGGGCCTGGGGTCGATATCTTCAACTGCAGTACTGGTGGGTACACTTGATGACTTTCATTTGGGTCATATTTACGCTTGTGCTGTTTGTTCTGGAACCCTGGTTCCTGCACAGTTGGTTCAAAAAACAGGCAAACAAAGACAGTGATCAGGCGTTTTCCTTGCTGCATAGGTTTCACATCATACTCTTAACATTGAGTCTGCTGGCTGTTGCCGGTGCAGTAGGCGGTTCACATGGTTATATGTTTTAAATCATCCGCTTACTTGAAGAGATCAGGACTTGGATGTCTTGAATAAGTTACTGCTAGTTGCAGTTAAAGTTGTTGCAGTCAATATCTTGATTTGCAGGCGATTACGGACGGTAATAGCTGACAGCACGGGTTGCCCCCAGCAGCAAGAGCAGATTCAAAACCACAGAAATCCAGGCTGCCGCAGAGTAGTTTCCAATTAAACTCTCAGACAAACCAAACACAGGTGGTCCAATTGCACTGGCAAAGACCTGAGCTCCCATAAACGCACCGCTGATTGCGCCAAGATGTTTGCGTCCATAGAATCGCGGCCAGGCAACTACAGTAAGACATCCCCATATTCCGCCCTGTACTCCAAAACCAACTATTAACATAAGTCTGAACCAGAACGATTCTAAATTAAGAATGCCCATGCAACCGACAGCAAGACCTGTAAGCAGGATCATGAGAAGAAATTTCAGCGGCATTCTGTCACTGGCCCAGCCAGCAACAAAGTGACTTATTACGCTAACTGCCGAGATAGGCAAAAATAATTCATAAGCTTCCATTCTTGACAGTCCGGCTAATGCTCCAATTGAACTGATATGAAAGGTGAAGCCGGTTACGATCAAAGCCGCTGAGCATAAGCCCAGACAAAACACCCAGAAATTGTAGGTTCGCAAGGCTTCTTTGAGCGTTACTTCAGGCTCTACCGGCTGGTTTGCTGTTTCCACGGTTGATATGTGTTTGCCATCCATGAGCAGTCCGCAATCTTCCGGATTGTCACGAAAAAACAACCAGCCGACAAAAGCCATTCCGAAACCAAAAATAATGGCCATCAGCACCATACTCCCGGAATTCCCATAATCCTCGATGAAGATATTCATGAACAGCGGTGCGCCTGAAAAACTGAAGGCAACGAAAATCCCACTGATACCGCTGACAAGCCCTCTTCTGCGCTCAAACCACTTTGCTAAGGTATTACGGCTCACCATGGCCATGATTCCCTGTCCAAATTGTCTAAGCAGTAGAAATATCACCGTCATTACAAAAAGCTCGCTGCTTAAGTTTGAAAGACCCGGAAAGATTGACTGTAGAAGTTGAATCAGCGTTGATGCTTCAGAAAAAAGGAGCAATGAAAATCCTAGTCCAAGTCCCGCAAAAACTATCATGATTCGTGCGCCTAAAATATCATAATAGCGTCCTGCAAGCGGAAGCAGCAGACTGCTGAGGATTGTTCCTGTCATGTAGGACATACTGATCTGCATACGGCTGAGGTGGCTGCTTTGAATCAGAAAATCGGTGTAAACTCCAACACCCATCGTCTGACCGGGTATGCTGGACATGATGCCCAAAGTTGTGACAACTACAATGACCCAGCCATAAAACACAGGAAAACGGGAAGGTGCGAAAGGGAAGTTTGTCTTGAAGACAGTTGAAATTTTCATTTGCTATTAAAGATGATGGTCACGTCAAAAGTCATAATTACTCATTTGTTTGTCAATCCCGCGAAAGCGGGAATCCATTATTTCAGACACTTACAAGTTTCTGGATTCCCGCTTTCGCGGGATTGACAACTATTTGCGAGTGCATCAGAGAATGTTTCGAAAATAATAGAATAAACAAAATCATAACGACAGTCGGAAGAAATCTTGCTGATATTAGTGCTTAACTAATGAAAGATTACTCTCTACGCACAAAACGGCACTGATTTAGAACTGCTTTCGACGACGTCAAAATCAGTCGCTGATAGAATTATCACTCTAGAAATGAATTAACTTTCGAGGAATCAGTAAGTGGTCTGGGAATCTATGCTTCGGCAAAGGAGAGCTAATGAAATGAAGAAGTAAAGGAGAATTCGGATTATAGATACTTCTCAGCAGGGTACTTTTAATTTCCCCCAATTCTCTATCAATCAACTATCTGATTCACTGGTAGCAGGAGGCAGATTTGAACTGCCGACCTCGGGGTTATGAATCCCGCGCTCTCACCAACTGAGCTACCCTGCCATCGTGTGATGCTAAATTATGTCATGTATTACTAAATTAATTCAAGTTTTTTCGTTAATTCATGTCTGCAGGGTTATGTGCCGTTAAACCCGATTTTGCGCTAATTCAATTTGACAATGTGTAATTATTTCTGCAGAATAACTGGGTTCACATATCGCTTAATTCAGTTTCCAGGCAATTCATGATTTCAGTACAAAATGTTGTTAAACACTTTGGCGGTGTCACAGCTGTTGATGGTGTTGACATGAAGATCGAACGGGGCTCCATTACCGGCCTGATTGGACCAAACGGAGCTGGAAAAACTACTCTCTTTAATTTGATTGCAGGAAATATTGCTCCCAGTAGAGGCCGTATATATTTGGATGGTGAGGATGTGACCGGTCTTAAGCCGCATGTTCTGTTTTCCAAAGGACTGTTGCGAACCTTCCAGATTGCCCACGAATTTCACACTCTCACAGTACTCGATAATCTGATGCTGGTTCCTCCAATGCAGGCTGGTGAATCACTGTATGGAGCCTGGTTTCGTAGAAAAGAGGTAGTACGACAGGAAGCTGAAATCAGGAAAAAAGCTGAAGATGTGATTTCATTTCTAAACATGAGTCACATGGCAGATGAATTGGCAGGAAATCTGTCAGGAGGCCAGAAAAAACTTTTGGAACTTGGCCGGACGATGATGGTTGAACCCAAGGTTGTTGTGCTGGATGAGGTGGGTGCTGGAGTTAACCGGACTTTACTGAGAGAAATTGGAGATGCAATTCTGAGTATGAATAGAGATCGTGGTTATACTTTTTGTATGATAGAACATGATATGGATTTCATCAGTAGACTCTGTGATCCTGTCGTAGTGATGGCGGAAGGTAAAATACTGGCTGAGGGTAGTGCGGATGAGATTAAGTCCAATGAGGACGTCATAGAGGCTTATCTGGGAACCGGATTGAAAAACAAAGGTGAGGTACTGACTGGATGACTTATTTGACAGGCGAAAAATTAACCGGAGGTTATGGTGGTGCCGATATCATCAAAGACTGTACAATTGCAGTAAATCAAGGTGAGATTGCTGTAGTAGTCGGCCCAAACGGAGCCGGGAAATCTACTGCTATGAAAGCTCTGCTGGGAATGCTGAATCTGCGTGAAGGACGAGTTTTGCTGGATGGACAGGATATTTCTAAACTTTCGCCCCAGCAAAGAGTAGCTAAAGGCATGGCCTTCGTTCCGCAAAACAACAATGTCTTCGTCACAATGACCGTAGAGGAAAACCTGGAAATGGGCGCATTTTTGCGAAGAGACGACATCACGGAAACGATGGAGCAGGTTTACGAACTCTTTCCGATCCTGAAAACTAAACGCAGACAGGTTGCCGGAGAGCTTTCCGGAGGCCAACGGCAGCAGGTTGCTGTTGGACGGGCTTTAATGACCAGTCCTACGGTTTTGATGCTGGATGAACCAACTGCAGGAGTTTCACCAATTGTGATGGATGAACTCTTTGACCGCATCATTGAAATCAAGCGGACTGGTATCGCAATACTGATGGTTGAGCAAAATGCACGTCAAGCCTTAAATATTGCAGATCAGGGATTTGTGCTGGTTACAGGCGAGAATCGTTTTACCGACACCGGAGAAGTTCTGTTGGCCAATGAAGAAGTCCGGAAATCATTTTTGGGAGGTTAATGCTGGAATATTCTACTGAACTATTAAACGCACTTGTACTGATTACAAATTATGTTTTGATTCCGGCAATTTCCTATGGCTCTCAGCTGGCGCTCGGTGCAGTCGGAGTTACATTGGTTTTTGGAATTTTACGTTTTGCGAATTTTGCACATGGTGAGATGATGGCCTTTGGTTGCATGGCCACCATTTTCATCACCTGGTGGTTCCAATCTCTGGGGATTTCCGGCGGAGTTTTCCCTACCGCACTGCTGGCCCTGCCTTTTGCCATTCTAGTAACTGCACTGCTTGCAGTCGCAATTGACCGTTCAATCTTTAGTTTTTACCGTATTCATAAAAGCCGTCCGGTCACATTTGTGGTGGCTTCAGTCGGTGTGATGTTTATGCTGAACGGCCTGGTCCGGATCCTGATTGGTACTGATGAAATTATCTTCCGTGATGGTCATAAATTTTTAATCAAAGCTGGTGCCTTCAAAAAAATGACAGGTTTGAGTGAAGGTTTGGCTCTCAAGCAAACACAGGTACTGACCTTTGTGCTGGCTGTCATTGCAGTACTGGCATTATTCTGGTTTTTACAGCGAACTCGAACCGGAAAAGCCATGCGCGCTTTTTCAGATAATGAAGATCTGGCCCTGCTTTCCGGAATTAATCCGGAAAGGGTTGTGCTGGTGACCTGGATTATTGCTGCCAGTCTGGCAACATTGGCCGGTGTTCTTTATGGACTGGATAAAAGTTTTAAACCGATGGTCTACTTCCACTTACTGCTGCCAATCTTTGCCGCAGCCATCGTTGGCGGAATCGGACAGCCGCTGGGTGCAATTATAGGAGGTTATGTTGTGGCATTTTCTGAAATTACAGCAACTTACGCTTTTAAAAAGTTTTTAAAATATCTGGCTCCTGCTGATCTTGCACCAGAAGGTCTGACACAATTTTTAACTGCTGAATATAAATTTGCAGTGTCATTTTTGATTCTGGTACTGGTACTGCTGATACGACCGACCGGAATTTTACGTGGGAGGGTGTTGTGAGTAATAACAGACGGGCAGTTCTAAGTTTTAGTGTAATGGGCCTGATGCTTGTTATTGTGGGATTTGGTCAATCATGGAATGTTGCCCTGGCTATTTTAAATCTCTGCCTGATTTCAGCAGTAATGTCAATGGGACTTAATATGCAGTGGGGCTATGCAGGCTTGTTTAATGCCGGAGTTATGGCTTCAACTGCAATCGGAGGTCTGACAGCAATGTTGATTTCGTATGCTCCGGTTTCTAGAGCCTGGTCTGTTGGAGGCACCAACGTTTTTGCAACTCTGCTGTCATTGTTGCTGACAGTTGCTGCGGCAATGTTGGTATGGAAAAAAATGGCCAAAGGAAAAAAAAGATCCTGGAGCATGAGCGCAGTTATAATGACAGGTTACTTGTTTATGCGCTTTTTTTATGAACAGGCAACTTCTGCAATTGAAGCAGTTGATCCGGCAAAAACCGGGTTTTTGGGTGGCTTGGGGTTGCCGATAATAGTTTCATGGCTTGCAGGCGGTCTGGCTGCAGCTGCACTAGCCTGGCTGATTGGCAGGATTGCTTTGGGACTGCGTTCCGATTATTTTGCAATTGCAACACTTGGCATCTCTGAAATCATGATCTCTATTCTTAAAAATGAGGACTGGCTGTCACGTGGAGTTAAAAATGTTACAGGTCTGTCTCGACCTGTACCCTATGAAGTTGATCTGCAGCAGTCAGAGTGGTTTAGTAAACTGGTGCAGTGGATTTACGGTTCTGCAGAAGACGGCAGCGCACTCAGTGCAGACATGATGCGTGAGGCCATGCAGTTAAGTGCCGGGGTCTTTGTAAAACTTTGTTATACAGTTCTGTTTCTTGCAGTTGTACTGATCATTTTGGGATTTGCCACTCGTGCTCTTAATTCGCCATGGGGACGCATGATGCGGGCTATTCGTGACAATGAAACCGCCGCTGCTGCTATGGGTAAAGATGTGACCAGCAGGCATCGGCAGGTATTTATCATCGGCTCTGCAGTGATTGGAATCTCAGGTGCGATGCTGACTACACTGGATGGACAGTTCACTCCTGGAAGTTATATTCCGCTGCGTTTCACCTTTTTGATTTGGGTAATGGTAATAATCGGTGGCAGTGGAAACAACTTAGGTGCAATAATTGGGGCCTTCATCACCTGGTTTGTCTGGATTGAAGCAGAACCATCTGCACTCTGGCTGGTTAGTCAAATCAATGTATTTCTGGAAGAATCTAACCCTTTAAGGCAGCATCTTCAGGAAGTTGCTCCACATATGAGAATGGTGTTGATGGGTTTAATTTTAGTTTTGGTGCTGAGATTTAAACCCAAAGGCATCTTACCCGAAGAAGCTCCTGATCATTATTAATTCAAGAAACGATACATTCCTTTTTGTTTAGCAAGCAAGTCTGTCTTGAGGACGAAAATTTGCACCACTCAGATCAAAGAGAAGTAACTGAAGTATAAAATAATGGCATTAAACATTGACGCAATTCGAAAACAGTTTCCTGCATTAGCTTTGTCTGATGAAGGAAAACCGAGGATTTATTTGGATAATCCAGGTGGAACACAGGTTCCACGACAGGTGCTGGAGCGTATGGAGCATTATCTAATCCATAATAATGCTAATCATGGTGGACAGTTCCGAACTTCGGTTGAGTCGGATAAGGTACTGGCTGAAGCACATCAGGCAATGGCGGATTTACTGAATGCAAGATCTGCGGATGAAATTGTGTTTGGTGCAAACATGACTACTTTGACATTTGCTTTCTCACGCTCAATCGGTCGACTTTTCAACCGCGGCGACACAATTTTACTGACGCGGATGGATCATGACGGAAACGTTGGTCCCTGGCTGCATCTGGCAGAAGATTTAGGTTTAAAAGTTCGGTGGCTGAATTTTGATTTAGAAACTTACGAATATGATTTTGCTGAAGTTGCAGACCTGCTCAAGGATGGTGCAGTTAAGCTGGCTGCAATTAATTATGCCAGTAATTGTCTCGGAACAATTAATGATGTGAAGGCAATCACGGAGATGGCTCACCAGTCCGACACTCTTGTTTTTGTTGATGCAGTGCAGTTTGTACCGCACGGACCTCTTGATGTTCAGCGGATTGGCTGTGATTTTTTGGTTTGTTCACCTTATAAGTTTTTTGGTCCGCACCAGGGGGTTTTGTGGGGGGACACGGAAATACTTGAAAAACTTGAAGCTTATAAAGTGCGTCCGGCAGACAAGATGGCACCAGGAAAATTTGAGACTGGTACCCAACTTCATGAAGGGCAGGCCGGTACATTGGGTGTGTTGGAATACCTGGAATGGATTGGTGAAACAATGGGGACTGAATTTGAGAGTGAATTTCCTGATTTCAGAGGCCGTCGTCTACATTTGCATACTGCAATGCTGGCGATTCAGGAATATGAACAAAGTCTTAGCAAAAGGCTTATTTCAGGCCTGCAAAATTTATCCGGTGTCGAAATAAGAGGAATCAGTAATCCAAATGATTATTCCCGCCGTGTTCCAACTGTTTCATTTACAGTCAGTAATCAAAATCCGGAAGAGATTGCCCTGAAATTGGCTGCAGAAAACATCTATGTCTGGCATGGTCACAACTATGCACTTGAAGCTTATCGTCATATGGGACTTGAAAACACCGGAGGTGTAGTGCGTATAGGACCGGTGCATTATAATACAATAGCGGAAATAGACCAAACCCTGGAAGTACTTGAAAGCTGTTGGTAATTAACACAAAAGACGATGTATTCAGCATTAGTCATCCTGCCTCAAAATAGATTCCGGCTTTGAATGTCTTGATTTCTGGAAAATACTGATTTAGATGCTATACGGATTATCGACTTTTGTTCTAAGACAAACTTAAAATAAGGGCATACTGAAAACTATCCTTTAGAACCTCACAAATTATCCTGGTTTCAAAATGAATTCATTAGAGCAAACTGAAAATCAAATTGAAAATCAATATATTGCTTCCAAAATGAATTCAGCATACGCAGAGTTTTTAGAGACTCATCCGGAATATGCAGAAACAGGATTGCTGGATGAGTGGCGTAAAACCGAATATGCACGTCTCGATGAAAACGGGCAGATCTACCTTGATTACACAGGTGGAGGTCTCTATGCATCAAGTCAACTGCAGGAACAATTCAGGCTTCTGGACCAGAACGTTTTAGGAAATCCACACTCTGCAAATCCCACTTCATTGGCAATGACGGATTTGGTGGAGGAAACTCGTAGCTATGTTCTCAGCTATTTTAATACAAATGCCGAAAAATATACTGCAGTCTTTTCTGCAAATGCGAGTGGTGCCTTGAAACTAGTGGGCGAAGCCTATCCCTTTGCTTCCGGCGGTACGTTTGCGTTGACCTTTGATAATCATAATTCAGTTAACGGAATTCGAGAATTTGCAAGCAGCAAAGGTGCCGCTGTGCAATATGTGCCTGTCAGTGTTCCAGATTTGCGGTTAGAACAGCAAATTCTGAACAAGGTGCTCAATTCAACAAAAATGTCCGCAAATAATCTTTTTGCTTTTCCGGCCCAATCAAATTTTTCCGGAGTTAAACACTCACTGGACTGGATTGAGTATGCTCAGCAGAAGGGGTGGGATGTTCTCTTGGATGCAGCAGCGTATGTACCTGCAAACAAACTGGACCTCAATACATTCAGTCCTGATTTTGTCTGTATTTCATTTTACAAAATGTTTGGTTATCCAACCGGAATTGGAATGCTCCTGATTCGAAACTCAAGTTACCAAAAATTGAAGCGACCCTGGTTTGCAGGTGGTACTGTTAATTTTGCCAGTGTACAGGGTAACTCTCATTATCTGGCACCAAAAGAAGCCGGATTTGAAGACGGCACTATCAATTATCTCAACATTCCTGCAGTTAAAATTGGACTGCAGCAGCTGGAAAAAGTCGGCATGGAAAATATCAGTATTCGGGTACGTGAGCTGACAGACTGGCTGCTAAATCAGTTATATGCACTGAGACACGGCAACGGTAAGCCGATGGTGCGCATCTACGGACCGGTAAATATGGAAGATCGTGGAGGAACGCTCACTTTTAACTTTTACTCACCGGATCAGCATTTGTTGGACTATCGAAGAATAGAGGAATTGGCAAACGAAGAAGGTATTTCGCTGCGGACCGGTTGTTTTTGTAATCCTGGGGCTGGAGAAACTGCAGAAGAACTTACTGCAGAAGATATGCAGGCTGCTTTCAATGAGGGGGAGGATATTACACTTCCTCGCTTTGTAAAGATGATTCAGCACCGTGGAAACAAAATGCTGGTGCAATTAGAATCTCAGTGGGACTGGCATCAAATTTCACTGATGTTTACCGTTTCTTAGCATTTGCAGCAACTTTCAGAGATAAAAGTAATCTCAATATTGGCAAAGTGACCATGGATATTGCCAATTGCCGTGTGCTACGTGATGGAAGTTAAACTGCAATGAGTGCAGTTTTATTTCATTAAAAAACTATTATTTGTTGGAATATATCTTCTCCAAACGACTCCATTCGTTGAAACCTAATATTTCTTTGAAGTCAGCGAAATTAACACCCTCGCCATCCAGGTTTAGTTTTTCTGCTTTCAAATCTTGTAAGGCTTGCTGCATGGTTTTGACGATCCTGAAAATCAACGAAACTGGATAAGCGACCATTGCAAATCCAAGTTCTCCCAAATCTGCAGGTGATAAAATCGGAGTGCGACCGCCTCCTTCAAGCATATTGGCCATTTGCGGCACATCAAATGCGGTTCCGATTTGTTCAAGTTCAGCAACTGATTGTGGTGCCTCTATGAATATTCCATCTGCACCAGCCTTTAGGTACGCTTCAGCACGGCGTAATGCTTCATCCAGTCCATAAACAGCTCTTGCATCTGTACGGGCAAGCAAGAATGTTTCCGGATTAATTTTCGATTCCGCAGCGGCTCTGAGTTTGTCTGTCATAACTTTTTGTGAGACGATCTCCTTACCATCCAGATGACCGCAGCGTTTGGGACTGACCTGATCCTCTATAAACAACGCTTGAACGCCCATGGTTTCGTAAGTCTGTATGGTACGGATTACATTTTTAACATCTCCGTAGCCATCATCTGCATCTACCAGCAACGGTAAAGAACTGGCAGACATGATGTCTCTAATGCCTACCTGCATTTCTCCAAAAGCCGCCAATCCCAAATCAGGAAGGGCATGTCTGGCAGCAAGTAGAGGAAAACCTCCGACAACGTATGCTGAAAATCCTGATTGTTCAATCAGACTTGCAGAAAGCGCATCATGGGCTGCCGGCAGCAGCAACGGCTTTTCCAGGCTTAAAGTTCCAGTCCAGCTTGTTTGTGTCCGTTGTTTCATCAACTAAAAGTTGTAGGGAATAAAGAGCGCAATTTGAGGCAGGAACCATAAAATGACGGCCATACTCAGCATGATGATCGAAAAAGGCCAGGCGCCTTTGACTACCTCCTGCAGGCTGGCTTTACCAACGGCTTGAATCACGAACAGATTCATTCCAACCGGTGGTGTAATCAGTGCGGTTTCTATCAAAAGTACGAAGAAAATACCAAACCAGACTGGATCAACCATCATTGCTTCGAGTGACGGAAATAAAACTGGAACCATAATCAAGAGCATGGAGAGAGATTCAAGGAAGAATCCCATAAATAATAAAACTATACCAACTACCAGAATAAATATTGATGGATTGGAGATGTTTTCAGTAATTAATTGTGAAATGTCCTGTGGAATGCGGTACAGAGTAATGGCATAGGAAAAAACTTTTGCACCGGCAACAATTAAAAACACCATGATTGTTGTTTTCATCGAATCCTCTACGGCCTCGACCATTATCCGCCAATTCATTCTTCCCATTACAAAGGTTATCAACAGAGAAAGGATAAATCCTACTCCGGCACTTTCAGAGGGAGTGGCCAGTCCCATGTAGATCGAGCCAATGATTGCTACAGCTAAACCTATTGTGGGTAGGGCCATGACCGTAGCCTGAACACGTTCCTGTAGAGTGGCTTTAGGTGCAGGTTGAAAGTCACTTTTTTTGGCAGAATAAATAGAAAATGCAATGAAAACCGCAATCAAAGACAAACCCGGACCTATACCTGCCAGAAAGAGAGTTGGAATCGAAGATTCTGTGACAACTCCGTATATGATCAGTGGAATCGAAGGTGGAATCATGATGCCCAATGTACCTCCGGCTGCCAGCAAACCAAGTATGAACGATCGTTCATAACCACGGCTTTCCATTTCTGGCATTGCTACTGTACCGATTGTTGCAGCAGTGGCCACAGATGAACCTGAAATTGCAGAAAAAATTCCGCAGGACAAGATTGTCGCAATACCAAGTCCTCCCGGCAAATGTCCAACCCAGGATTGAACTGCAGCAAATAAATCTTTGCCGACACCTCCTTTGAGTAAAACATTGCTCATTAATAAAAACAGAGGGACAGCTAATAATTCAAAAGAGTCCATTGTACCGTATAGTCTTTGCGGCACACCATTGAGGTTGAAACCCATCCACCACAACAAAAATACGCCTAGACCACCAAGAGCAAAGGCTACTGGTACTCGAAAAATAAAGAGGGCCAGCAGACCACCGAGAATTAAGAATGCTTCCATCTCAGAGCTTTCCTTTGTTTAAATTGTTTTTGGTTGAACTCTTACGCCAAATTTTTATAAATTCGACAAATGTCTGTAATGAAATCAAGGCAAAACCAAACCAGACAGAACCATGGGTCAACCATTTCGGTGGTGCAAGGAAAGTGTCTGTGGTATGTCCTTTGACTAGTGCTTTATACCATAATTCAAAACCGTACCAGACAACAACCAATGAGAAAATTAGAATTACCAAAATAGCAAAGGTTTCTGTACACTTGCGTGCAAGGCTGTCTTTGTCCCTGAATGCAACATCAATCACGATTAATTGCCGATGTTTGAGTGCAAAACCTCCTGCCAGAAAAGTGGCCCATATTTGAAATATTCTTGAAACCTCATCCACCCAGATGGTTGGCATGGTGAAAAAATGTCTCATGAAAACTTCATAAGTCACAAAAAAACCAACTGCAAAAAACATCCAGGCAGCTAGTTTACCTGTCCATTCAGACAGTTGGTCAATTAGTCTTATCATTGAATTGAATTGGAGAACTTCAAAGAGAAATGTCAACTGCAATGGGGACATGGTCCCCAAATGCGGTTGATTCAAGAATTAAGGATTACGGGCAGCATTAACTGCTTTTGCTCCAGCGGGACCGTTTTCTTTGATGAAACGATCTACAACAGATGCTGTTGCTTTTTTCCAGGCATCACGTTCTGCACTGCTAAGTTCAACAACAGTCATTTTGGAACGCAGTTCATTAACAATTTTTGCTTCTCCGGAATAAACTTCATTACGCAAATCTGTTTCAACTTTTTTAGCAGCACGCAAGATAATTTCCTGATTCTTCTTGGATAATCCATTGAAAAAATCATTATTGATGATTGCCACAAATTCAATGGCAAAGTCATATGACAAAGTCATGTGATCCATTACTTCATACAGTTTTCGGCTTTTGACTCCGGAAGTTCCGGTTAAACCGACATCAACCGCTTTTTGCTGATATGCCAGAAACTGTTTTGAACCGGACATAATGGTTGGTGCTCCACCCATTGCTTCAACTGTCCAGCCCCCCATTTTCCCGTAGACTCTGACTTTTTTACCTTTTAAGTCTGCCGGTAAACGGATAGCACTGCCGTTGTTTAAGTATATGTTTCTACCGTATGCCTGCCACCAGAGTACTTTTGCACCAGTCTCTTTCAGCACGGCTGCATCAAGCAGTGAACGCATGTTTGAGCCTCCAGCAGTTGCGGCACGTAAACTCGCATCGTCATTAAAAAGGAAAGGAATGTTGACAACTTCTATTGTTGGAACTGCACCTGTAAAGCGACCCAGAAAAGCAGAGCCGGCCTCGATTGCGCCTGAACCAACAGCCTGAGGTACCTGCTTGTCCTTATATAGTTGTGCGGATGGAAACAATTGAAGTTGTAAATCTCCGCCTGATTCTTTTTCGATAATATTTTTAAAAGCCAACCAGTTTTGGCCAAGGGAGTGTGATTCCGGTAACTGTAGAGTTACACGGATGGTTTCTGCATGAAGAGTCATTGCTGATACTGCGAATGTACCTGCCAGAGCAAGTTTCAATAACTGTTTTAACATTTATTCTCCAGATGATGTTGATGATGATGTAACTTGGTTTGATTTAAACAAACTGTTACGTGAATTATGTCCGAAGTTATTAGCAGTAATAATCGAACAAATGGACGTTTATTATTAGCATTTACTAAATTAATGTCAAGAAATATATCTCAACTGGTTAGTGATGTATTTTTGCTAATTATTCTGCAAGAATTTGCTTCTTGAGTTCAACTGCTGTAAAAGATTTAATACGGATTTTATATTAAGATATTAAGTAGATTTACAACATCTTTTCAGTTTTGTTTACGTGTTTGTCACTAATATGATTGTAATGACAGTTCCGATTAATATCTGTTTTGCTGATATGCTGTCCCTTCAATAATAAATATCATGAGACAGTGATTATTTCCTGAATTTAAAGTAGATTAGAGCATGACTATGCATGAACATCCACATCGACGGAAAAACATCTTGACCGGCGAATGGGTACTGGTTTCTCCGCAACGAACAAAGAGACCCTGGCAAGGCAGCCAACATTCTCCGGAAGCTAAACAACTCACTAGCTATGATCCTCATTGCTACCTCTGTCCAGGCAACTCACGTGCTGATGGTAAAAACAATCCTGATTACAAAGGTGCTTTTGTTTTCACCAATGATTTTCCGGCTTTGCTGCCTGATTTAGAATTCAGTGAATCCGCATCACCACTTTTTCAAGTTCAATCAGTTTCTGGCATTTGCCGAGTGCTTTGTTTTTCGGAAAGGCATGACCTGACTCTTCCGGAATTGGAGTTGGATGCAGTAGAAAGGGTGGTACAGATTTGGGTGGAACAGGTTAAAGAGTTAGGCAAACAATATTGTTGGATCCAGATATTTGAAAATAAGGGTGAAATGATGGGATGTTCTAATCCCCATCCGCACGGTCAAATATGGGCCGGGAATTTCCTGCCCAATGAAGTCCGTAAAGAAAATGAACAATTGTGTAATTACTATCATAGTCATAGTTCCGATCTTTTAGGTGACTATCTTGAATCAGAATTAAGTAATAATGATAGAATAGTGGAAATTAACGAATACTGGTTAGTAGTGGTTCCCTGGTGGGCAATCTGGCCATTTGAAACTCTTATTCTGCCAAAACGACACGTGGCTTGTTTTTCTGAGCTTTCCGCAGATGAACAGGCTGCACTGGCAGATTTACTCAAGATTGTACTAACACGCTACGACAATCTGTTTCAGACCAGTTTCCCATATTCAATGGGCTGGCACTTTGCACCATCTTTAAGCAATGATAAAGGGGCTTGGAGGCTTCATGCACATATCTATCCGCCGTTGCTGCGCTCAGCTAGTGTTCGGAAATTCATGGTTGGCTACGAAATGTTGGCAGAAGCTCAACGAGATTTGACTCCTGAAGAGGCAGCAGGCCGTCTCCGTGAATGCTCTAGACAGCATTACAACAAAAAAGCTGTATGAATAAAACAGCACTTAAAGCTCAACAAGGCTTTGAAAAACAATTTGGTGCTGTACCTGAGCATTTGATTCGGGCACCGGGAAGAGTCAATCTGATTGGAGATCATACTGATTACAGTGGAGGATTTGTCATGCCTGTTGCACTTGAACAAGCTGTTTGGCTTGCACTGAGACCGCGTGAAGACCAACGGGTAGTTCTGCATTCATTAGATTATGTAGAAACCACGGAGTTGAACCTGTCGAAATCTTTGGAAAAAGGAAAAGGCTGGCAGGAATATCTTAAGGGGATAAGTTGGGTTTTGCAGGAAACGGGTTGGCAACTTTCTGGTTGGGAGGGTGTTGTTACAGGTGATATACCTCAGGGAGCAGGTCTATCCTCTTCTGCAGCTCTGGAGATGGCCTGTCTTCGTGCATTTGCAGAAGTTAGTGTAATTTACTGGAATCCTCAAACTGCAGCAAAACTGGCCCAACGTGCAGAAACTGAATGGGTTGGAGTTAGTTGCGGAATTATGGATCAACTTATTTCTGCATGTGGTATTGCCGGACATGCACTTTTAATTGATTGTCAAAATCTGGATATCAAGCCGGTTAAGTTACCGACAGGGCTCAAAATAATTATCCTCGATACCAAGTCACGTCGGGGCTTGGTTGATTCACTCTACAACGAACGTTTTAGTCAATGTTTGGATGCCTCTGCAATTTTTGGGAAATCTTTGCTGCGTGAGGTGTCTCTTACAGAACTAGAAGCTAAATCATCTCTGTTAAGTCCTTTACTTTATCGGCGGGCGTTACATGTTATTAGTGAAAATAAACGCGTACGACATGCTGCAAAAGCAATGAACAACAATGACCTAGAGCTTGTCGGACAGTTGATGCAGGAATCACATTTAAGTTTGCGTGACAATTTTGAGGTTTCTAGCAGTGCTTTAGATTTGATGGTTGAACATGCTCTCTCAGCACCAGGTTGTCTGGGAGCAAGAATGACAGGTGCAGGATTTGGAGGATGTGCTGTGGCAGTGGTGAAAACAGAACTGGAAAATGACTTTATTAATTATTTTCAGGATGTTGTTTCCAAAAACCAGAGCATCAATCATGAG
>JACNJW010000056.1 GCA_014382365.1 SAR324 cluster bacterium | reverse complement strand
AGTTTGCCAATATTTACAATAATGTCAAGTGTTTTTATGGAAAAATATTATTTAATTAAAACTGCTAATTTTTTGCAGCATTAAAAAACAGCTTGGAGTTTAATTATTTTTAACAACTTTTTTCTTTTTGGGAAGATAAAGATCCGTGATGCTACCTTCAAAAACTTCTGCTGCAAAAGCTACTGTTTCAGAAAGTGTGGGGTGTGGATGAATGGTTGAACTGAGATCTTCCGCATCACAACCCATCTCTATTGCCAGCGCACCTTCTGCAATCAAATCACCAGCATTTGGACCAACAATTCCGACTCCAATTACTCTGTTTGTGTCCTCTGCAAAAAGGACTTTGGTCAAGCCTTCACTGCGTCCCAATGATAAACTGCGTCCACTAGCAGCCCAGGGAAAAACACCTTTGCCAAAAGGAATATTCTCTTTTTTGGCTTCCTCTTCTGTTATTCCAGCCCAGGCTACTTCAGGATCTGTATAAGCCACAGACGGTATGGTCCGGACATCAAAATGACTTTTCATGCCTGCAATAACTTCTGCAGCGACTTTTGCCTCATGAGAAGCTTTGTGAGCCAACATGGGCTGGCCAACAATATCCCCAATAGCAAAAATATGTGGAACATTGGTGCGCATTTGAGAATCAGTAGAAATAAAACCATGTTCATCTACTGTAATTCCGGCTTTTTCTGCAGCAATTCGTAATCCATTTGGTGTACGTCCGACAGAACTGAGAATGCAGTCAAAAAGCTGTGGTTTGTCCGGTGCATTTTTTCCTTCAAAATATACTTTCAATCCTTTTTTCTGCGCTTCAACTTTTGTGACCCGTGTTTCAAGCCAGATATTTTCATACTGTTTTCCAATTCTCTTCTGAAAAGGGCGAACCAGATCCCGATCTGCACCTGTCATCAATCCAGCCAGCATTTCAACTACAGTTATTTTTGAACCCAGTGCATGGTATACTGTAGCCATTTCAAGTCCAATAATTCCACCACCAAGCACCAGCATTTTTTGCGGAATATCCTGAAGCAGTAATGCACCTGTCGAATCAATTATTCGTGGATCTTCAGGAAGAAAGGAGAGTTTAACTGGTTGAGAACCTGCTGCTATTATAGCACTTTTAAAATTTATACTGATTTTTTTACCATCTGTATCTACTACAGAAAGATGATTTTGATCTAAAAATTCGCCTGTACCGGTAACTATCTGTACTTTGCGCTGTTTTGCCAGACCTTTCAAACCTGTAGTCAGCTGTTTTACAATACCATCTTTCCAGTCACGCAGTTGATCAAGATTAATTTTTGCCTTGCCGAAAGACACCCCGTGACCACTCATTTCTTCAGATTCAGTAATAACTTTTGCTGCATGCAGCAGGGCCTTGGAAGGTATACAACCAACATTCAAACAAACACCGCCAATACGCTTGTAACGTTCTACCATGATTACATTCAGTCCCAAATCTGCGGCACGGAAAGCGGCCGTGTAACCACCTGGACCTGAACCCAACACCAGTACATCACATTTCAAATCTACTTTTCCTGAGTAGCTTACAGCTGTAACTTCGGTCTCAGATTTTGAAGCTAATTTTGTTTCAACAACAGTTGCTTCTTCGTCCTTTTTTTCTTGTGTTTTTGAATTTGAGACTTCAACCAATTCCATCATCAAAATCAAGCTTCCTTCGGACACTTTATCGCCGGCCTTTACTTTTATTTCCCGGATTATTCCAGCAACCGGAGCAGGAACATCCATGGTTGCTTTGTCGCTTTCCACCGAAATCAAGGAATCTTCTGCAGCTACCTGATCACCTATACTGCAGATGATTTCAATAATTTCAACATCCTGAAAATCACCAATATCCGGTACCTTAACTTCAACTAGACTCATAATGACATCCTCCGCATATCACCCAGGATTTGACACAAATCCACCATGAAACGTGCTGCCTGTGCTCCGTCAATCACACGGTGATCATAAGTCAAATCAAGAGGCAACATTAAGCGCGGTAAAAATTCTTTACCGCTCCAGACCGGTGTCATTCGGGAACGTGTAACACCCAGAATTGCAACCTCCGGTGCATTTACTAATGGCGTAAATGAAGTTCCACCTATGCTTCCCAAACTGGAAATACTAAAGCAACCACCCTGAATGTCCTCAGTTTTTAGTTTTCTGTTTCTAGCACGTTCACTGACATCACCCAACTCTCTAGCCAGTTCCAACAGTCCTTTCTGCTCCACATCTCTGATCACCGGAACAATTAAACCCTCCGGAGTATCGACAGCAACTCCAATATGCAGATATTTCTTCAAAATTAAATTTTCCTTATCTGCAGTCAGTGAAGAGTTAAAATTAGGATGTAATCTGATTGCAACTGCACAGGCTTTTAGCAAAAATGCCAGAGGTGTTACCTTGACCTTCTGCTTTGCTGCTTCATCTTTAAGTGACTTCCGGAAATATTCCAGATCTGTGATATCAGCCTCATCATGATGCGTTACAATCGGGACATTCAGCCAACCCCGATGTAAATGCACACCTGCTTTTTTCTGGACCCGTGAAAGCGGTTTAATTTCAACTTCGCCAAATTTGCTGAAATCGATTTCTGGCATGTCAGGAATTCCGGAACCTGCAGCAACAGTGTTTCCGGACGCTGCTCCACTCAGGATCTGCTTAACAAATTCCTGCACATCTTCTTTTGTGATTCGTTCCTTACGCCCGGAGCCAGAAACCTTACTCAGGTCTACACCTAATTCCCGGGCAAATTTTCGGATAGCTGGACTCGCATGTGCCTGTAAAAATTCCTTATGTCTCACAAGCATATCTGCAGGTGGTGGGCGTCTTATTGCTGTGGAAGCAACCGTTTCTGCTGTTGTGGTTTCAGAATTTGTGGTTTTAACTTCAGTATCTACACCTGAAACAGTATTTTCCTGATTTATTTTTTCTGTTGCATCAACAGATTCTTCTTCTACTGCCAAAGTTAAAATCAGGTCGTTTTGTGATACTTTATCTCCAGCTTTTATTTTAACGTCCTTGATAGTACCTCCAAACGGTGCCGGTACGTCCATCGTAGCCTTATCACTTTCCATGGTAAGCAGTGGATCTTCGGCAGCAACAATATCCCCGGATTTTATGAGGACATCAATAACTTCGACTGCATCAAACTCTCCTATGTCTGGAACAAGTACGTCTTTGATTTTACTCATTGCGGTTCTCCTCAGGACATCAATGGATTATTTTTTTCGGAGTCAATTCCGTATTTTTTAATGGCAGACTTCACAATTTTACTGGAAATAGCGCCTTCCTTCATCAAAGCATTCAAAGCTGCAACTGCAATGTAGTAGCGGTCTACTTCAAAATGACTGCGCAAAGCTTCGCGAGAATCGCTCCGTCCGTAACCATCGGTTCCCAGTACAGAGTATGAGCGAGGTACGTATGCACGAATTTGGTCCGCAAAAAGTTTAACATAATCAGTTGCGGCCACGACAGGACCCTCAGTTTTTTCGAGAGATTTTTCAACATGACACATTCGAGGTTTTTTATCAGGATGCAGCAAATTCCAACGCAGAACGTCATCACCATCACGTTTTAATTCATTGAAACTGGGACAACTCCAGATGTCTGCTTCTACCTTAAAATCTGCAGACAGCAAATCAGCTGCTGCAATGACCTCTCGTAAAATTGATCCGGAACCTAAAAGCTGGACTCTCTTTTTGCCTTTCTTGGCTTTTTGCAGCAAATACATACCTTTCACAATATCTTTTTCCTGACCTTTAGTGAGTCCGGGATGGGAATAATTTTCATTCATTGTGGTAATGTAATAAAAAACATTCTCCTGTTTTTTGAACATCCGTTCCATTCCATTCTGTATAATAACAATCAATTCATAAGAAAAAGTTGGATCGTAGGAAACACAGTTTGGTACATTACCAGCCATGATTTGGCTGTGTCCATCTTCATGCTGCAGACCTTCACCGTTGAGAGTGGTTCTTCCTGCAGTTGCGCCAATTAAAAATCCACGTGCCTGCATATCACCTGCAGCCCAGACTAGATCTCCAATCCGCTGAAAACCGAACATCGAATAAAATATGTAGAACGGAATCATCTGCATTCCGGAGTTTGTATAAGAGGTTGAGGCTGCAATCCAGGAAGACATGGCACCGTCTTCGGTTATGCCCTCTTCCAGCAGCTGACCACTCTGATTCTCCTTGTAGTACATCAGTTGATCACGATCAACTGGTTCATATTTTTGTCCTTCATGTGCATAGATGCCAATCTGGCGAAACATACCTTCCATCCCAAATGTTCTTGCTTCATCTGGAACAATTGGAACCACCCTTTGGCCAATATTTTTATCTTTGCACAAGAGTGTCATTGCCTGTACAAGTGCCTGAGTTGTAGAAATTTCACGCTCACCAGTTTCCTGTAACAAACGCTCAAAAATTGTTAAATCAGGAATCTCCAGAGAATCCCCCTTTGTTCTCCGTGCCGGCAAATGGCCTCCAAGTGCAGTACGGCACTGTTTTAGATACTCCAGTTCAGGGGCATCATCAGCAGGTTTATAAAACGACATCTTTTCAACTTCATCATCAGAAATAGGCACGCGGAAGCGATCCCGAAAACTTTTCAGGTCGTCCATTTTCATTTTCTTCTGTGAATGAGTAATGTTAATCGCCTCACCTGATCCTCCCATACCATAACCTTTGACCGTTTTAGCAAGTATCACTGTCGGTTGACCCGAATGATTAACCGCAGAATGATAGGCTGCATAAATTTTATGAGGATCATGCCCGCCTCGGTTAAGTCTCCAGATGTCTTCATCTGACATGTTGGAAACCATCTCCAGCAGTTCTGGATATTTACCAAAAAAATGTGCTCTTGTGTAGGCCCCGCCTTTTGCTTTGAAAGCCTGATATTCTCCGTCAATTGCTTCGTCCATTCGTTTACGCAAAAAACCTTCAGTATCTCTTGCCAGTAATGGGTCCCAGTATGAACCCCAGATCACTTTAATCACATTCCATCCGGCTCCCCTGAAACCTCCTTCAAGTTCCTGAATAATTTTCCCATTTCCACGTACCGGACCGTCAAGACGCTGCAAATTACAATTGATGACAAAGATTAAATTATCTAATTTTTCTCTTGCAGCCAACCCGATTGCTCCAAGAGATTGTGGCTCATCCGTTTCACCGTCTCCAAGGAAGGCCCAGACCTTTCGTCCGGAGGTGTCTGCTAAACCGCGGTTATGCAGGTATTTCAGGAAACGCGCCTGATAAATTGCCATGATGGGTCCCAGTCCCATTGAAACAGTTGGAAACTGCCAAAAGTCCTTCATCAACCAGGGATGAGGATAAGATGGTACTCCTTTACCATCAGATTCACGGCGGAAGTTGTCCATTTGCTCTTCCGTCAACCGACCCTCCAAAAATGCCCGGGCGTAAATTCCTGGTGCAGAATGTCCCTGAAAAAAAACCAAATCACCACCATGATCTTTGTTTGGTGCATGCCAAAAATGATTAAAACCAATATCGTAAAGCGTGGCCGAAGAGGCAAAACTGGCAATATGTCCACCAAGCTCTGCTGAATCCCTGTTGGCACGCATTACCATCACTGCTGCATTCCAGCGGATGATTGAACGAAGCTTAGATTCTAATTCCTGCACGCCACCTGAACGTTCTTCAAGTTCCGGAGGTATCGTATTCAGATATGGTGTATTGGCAGAATACGGACTGCCTGCACCTGACAAAACTGCCTGATCTGCCAATTGACGCAAAAGGAACTGAGCTCTTTCAAGTCCATCCCTTTCAACAACTGCTTCCATGGCCTCAATCCATTCCATGGTTTCCTGCGGATCTAAATCATTTACTTTTTTTGAAGACATTGTTGTACCTCAAGCATTTGAGTTTTAACTTTTACTGTAATTCTAAACTAAAAAATAATATAAAATTTTATGGTGAAGACTGCTTTGCAGTATCATCTTTTTCGGAAGTGTTGTCGCCGGCAGATTTTTTGTTCTCAGCTTTAATTTTATTGTTGAATGGAGTGTAGTCCACTGGAGGCCTTTTACTTAAGCTAATCAGCTTATCTGCAGTATAGACAATATTTTGTCCTGCATAAACATTTTTTCTTGAAATCTTAACTGCTAATCCTTGTACGCCGCGGCTGGTTTCACTGGAATAGAGAATTTCCGGCTTAACTGCACCTGTTTCAAGTGCTCTGGTTCTACTCATTTTCAAGACATCACGGCTGGAACTAGAAGAATAAAGAGTTTCCGGCTTAACAGGACCTGTTGCGTAGGCTCTTTGTTTGGTCATTTTCAAGGCATCACGGCTGGTTTCTTCTGTTTTTTCAGGATTTGGCCTTGGAGGAGAATAAGGTTTAATATCTTCAATTTTCGTAAATGATCTCTGAAAAGGTTGTTTTACAAACCAGCGGTTATTTTTTACCATATTGGCTGTAACAAGACCTGTTTCCTGCATTTTTTGTGCTGCAGTATCTGCCTTCCCGCGCTTACTTTCCAAAGCAGATTTTTTGATAAGATAATAATTTATTTTTCGACCTTTGACATTTTGTACTGTGACATTTTCCTGTCTCTTTCTTGCCTGCAGTTCCGTACTCTCTTTTACATATTTTTGAATTTTCCGTCCTAAATTTTCTGCAGCAACTGCCTGACCGGTAAACATCACTCCTGCAAACAAAAAATACTGCAGAATCAAAAATATAGCTGTCTTGCTCAACAAAACTACCTCTGTCCTGCAGGTACAATATTTCTGTTGTTTAAAACTTAATTTGATGTGAAATTTCTTACTCCACATTTTGTTTAAATCCTCGCAAACATTTGCTGTAGATGCAATCTTATAATTGGAAAATTCCCATTACAGATATTTTGTGTTATCCTCTAAGTTAAGCTAACTGCTAACCGGACTGGCCAGAAAACAATAAACCCTGCACAATACAAAGTTGAGTATAGCTCAAAATAATATGCAAAATCACTCTTCACTTTCAGAAAATTATGCAGAAGAAATTTATCAGGATATGCTTCGGGAAACATTTGGTATTCCGGAAAACAACGATGCAGACCAAACTGATGAATTTGCCGACACTGTCTCTTTCAAAAATACCCGTATTGATTCTGAGGTTGCAGACAACTTTTTGGTACAGAAACTGATTAACTCTCTTACTGCCCAACTACAAGCTATCATTCCCGGTGCATTCCGCATCATTGCTAAACCTATACAATGCCTTTCTTATGCCAACCTGCACAGTTGGTCTCCCGGACGTTCTTATTTTTCCCTATTTGAACTTACAGGGTCCAGTTCTGTCTGGATTCTTCATCTCAGTCGCTCCGTTGGCGAAGGACTTGCCTCATTGCTTCACACAGAAAGTACTAATAAAAACACCAGTATTTTTATGAATTTAGCAGAAACAGATTCTATGGTTTATCTGGAAATTGGTGGGCTTCTGCGGAAGCTATTTGACAGTATTTTAGCCCTCTGGCCAAAAAGTGACAATCTAAAAGTCACACGCTGTCGACATATCTTACAATTGGGATTCCTGCCAAGTAGTAACCAAAACGAGGACTATCTGATCCTGCCATTTTATCTTGATAACAGGGTGTGTTCCGGAGATTTCCACCTGATTATTCCACAACGTTTTCTTTTAGAATCGACAGATTACTGATCCGCTGCTGCCTGCAGATAGAGTTCTCTGTGAATCACTACAGTAATAAATATTTCTTAATAATATTTTCATCAAAAACATTTAAAAATGCTACAGCCAATTTTAAATAGTATCAACATCTATCCCTTGAAATCTGCAGGCGGAATTTCTCTGCAAAAAACTGAGATGGTGCAGAGAGGTTTGGCTTTTGACCGGCGCTGGATGATTGTTGATGACTCAGGCAAATTTATCTCTCAACGCACTCATCCAAGTTTAGCTTTGCTACAGATCCGGTTGGAAAACCATAAAATGCTCCTGAATGCACCAATAATGCCTGAACTATCTTTGCCTTTATTTCCACAAAACGGAGTGGAGCATAAAGTAGAAATATGGGGTGACCGATGTGCGGCTTGGTCGGCAGGACAACAGGCTGCACAATGGATCTCAGAGTACCTGGCAGAAAATAGTGAAATTGTTTTTATGCCGGATCATAGTAATCGACCTGTTGATCCGAACTATGCACCAGGACAATATCAGACAGCATTTTCAGATGGATTCCCTTTACTGCTGATTTCTGAATCATCACTGGCTGACCTTAATCTAAGGCTTCCGGAAGCTATAACTATGAACCGTTTTCGTCCGAATCTTGTGCTGAAAAATGCTGAACCATATGCAGAAGATAATTGGAAAATGATCAAAATCGGCAATTGTATTTTTCAAATCGTGAAACCATGTTCACGTTGTATTCTAACTACTGTTGATCCAACGACAGGAGAATTTTCCGGAAAAGAACCTTTAAAAACTCTGGCAGCTTATCGCAAACTAAACGGCAAAGTACTGTTTGGTCAGAATTTGATTGCACTTAAATTAGGACTGTTGGAAGTAGGCATGCCTGTAGAAATAACGGCATTCAGTCAGACAGAGAGTAGAAAAACAGTGAATAACCAATAAGTTCACAATTTCATCTGGTTCTTTCGATTGTTCATGTCTTTTGTTAATAGACTCTGGTAAAAAATGGATTCAATATAAAAGCAGTCTGTAGTTATTAGAACTTGCTTCAGCCAGGGGTTTATCCAGCAACCAGTTTAGCCAACCAGCAAGAATTTTAAATATTACAGGATCAACTTCTGGTCTGACAATCTGCCGACCATCAATATTATTATCATAGATGATAGTCTTTTTATCACGTGGAAATTCCAGATAAGAATTAACACTCAAGACAGAACCTTCAATTATAATTTTCAAATAATAACCTGGTTTCTCTTCCAAACTCTCTAAAAGTGGTTTTCTAACCAACTTCAAGCTGGTTATACCATCTGTAGAAAGCACTTCACAAACATGTGGCCCACATTTACTGTAATCATATATCTCGGCCCTGATAATCAAGTCTGTGATTTGAATCGACTGTGCTATTTTGGAATCAAGTGGTTTTGCTGCAAGGCAAACGGGAACTAACAGGAACAACAGCAAAAACAATTTCAATGTTTTGTTCATTTTTTTATTTCGTTGCTGTAAAAAACATATCAAGCCACTTGAACTGACTCTTGAATATCCTGAGTGTGAATAATAGCCCACCTGATTGCCTGAAGCAAGCTGATTGATTCAAGTAAATTGGGGTTGCCTATTTAACAATTATGCGTTAATCTCAGTTAATACTAACTGCAAATTTCATTAAATATTTTATCAATCTCTCTACTGTGGAGGTATTATGCGTTTATTAAAACTAATTACGGTTGTCCTTTTTCTCTCCTTCTTTGGGTTGCAGCCTGCATTGGCCAAGAAAATACCTTTGGGCATGCTGGTTGAAATTAAAGGCAAAATCGAATACAGCAAAAAAGGGAAGCGCTGGAAAAAAGTACGACGCAACAAGTTCGTCTATGCCAACTATTTAGTCCGGGTCGGCGCAAACAGTTCGATCAAGTTCCTGAATCAGGATACGAACGAAACGACTCTACTGACAGCAAACTCAAAAGTAAAATTCACTAAAAGTGGATTAGAGGCACTCGAGGGCAGTCTTGGTGGAACTGATGCTGGAGGTGGTTTATTAGCAGGTTTGTCAAAGCAGTTTAAAAAGACACAAAAATATACAACTGTTCGACGTGCAGCGACCAAAGAGGGCATCAATCTCAAATTGGCAACAAATACCATCTCAGCAGATTTTTCTGAACTGGCCTGGGAAACTGCCGGTGCAGATTATGCGTACCGTTTGCACTTAGGAACCAAGAACCGCAAAACAAAAACCTGGACTGACTCTGCTGTTTATGAGGTAGCATCAACCAGTGAAGCAATTGTTCGTACAAAAATAAATCCTGTCAGCAAAAAACTAAAATATTTTGTTGAGGTGCTGGATGGTAGCGGAACAGTAGTTTTCACCACCAAAGCATCAAATCTGAAAGTCCTTTCCGGCAAGAATTTGGCCAAATTTGAACAGCAAAAAGAAGAGTTTCAAAGTCTGGATCAGAGTGGATTCCTTTATGCCGGTTTGCTGAAGGATAACGGTTTACTGGTACCAGCCTTAGATCAATATGAAAAGTTTTTTGCTGAGTTTGGAGACGATGAGGATATTAACGAGCTTCGTCCTTTTATCATTGAGGTCTATTCCCGCCTGAGTTTAGCAAAACTTAAGTCTGCAGAATTGAAAAAATACGAATCTGCTAAGTAAAACAACTTTCTTCTAAGGAGCCAGTTCAACGGCTCCTTAGTTTGCTTAAAGCAATTCTTCCGGTACAATCTTTTGAGCTTCCGGAAATCGTTCCAGAAATTTATTAACTTGCTCAGCAAACTTTTCCACCTGCTCCGGCGCTGCTGCCGCAAAACGTTCAGGATCATTAAGAACTGCTTCTATTTCCTGCAAATCTAAAGGAATCCTCTGATCGTCTGCAAGTCGTTGTGCTAAATCATTCTGACTAAGCTTTGCTTGTTGAAGTTTTTCTGTAACCGCAACAGCATGTTCTTTGATTGCCTCATGTACGCTTTCCCGGCCACCGCCTTTGCGTACTGCTTCCATCAATAAAGCAGTTGATGCCAAAAATGGCAGATACTGTTGAAGTTCAGCTGCAATCATGGCTTCATAAAACCCCATTTCGTTCAAGACTGTCAGAAAGGCCTCAAGTTGACCGTCTGCAGCAAAAAAAGCACCCGGCAGGGCCACACGCCGAACCACTGAACAGGAAACATCTCCCTCATTCCATTGATCTCCACTCAAACCTGAAAGCATGCTGCCGTAACCGTTCAGGATTTGATGGAAGCCGTTGATTCTCTCTGAGGTGCGTGCATTCATTTTGTGGGGCATAGCAGAAGAACCGACTTGTCCTTTTTGGAAACCTTCGCTCGCCAAACCCTGTCCTGCCATCAAACGCAGTGTTCGGCAAAAACTTGAGATTCCGGAACTGAGTCCAATCAGTGTCCGTACAGTTTCTGCATCTAAACTCCGCGGATAAACCTGACCTACTGCATTGAAAGATGCCGGACAATCCAAATGTTGCATTACTTGTTCACTCAACTGCCGAACCTTCTCTTTGTCACCGTTAAGCAAAACCAGTTGATCAAGCCTGGTTCCAACTGCACCTTGTAAACCACGCAGCGGATAATTCTCTATCAAATGATCCAGGCGACCCAGTGCGAACATGATTTCTTCGCCGAACATAGCCAGGCGTTTGCCTAAAGTCGTTGGTTGTGCCGGAACATTGTGGGTACGTCCGACGAGCAGAATATCTTTGGTTGATGTGCTCCATTTGGCAAGTTGAAACAAAACTGCAACTGCTTTGATACGTACAATTCTTAGTGAGCGCAGAATCTGCAGTTGTTCCACGTTATCCGTCAAATCACGGCTGGTCAGACCTTTATGAATCTGCTCATGTCCGGCCAGTTCACAAAATTCTTCAATCCTCGATTTTACATCATGCCGTAGTTTTTTTTCTCGGGCTGAAATACTTTCCAGATCAATTTGATCACGGACACTCTCATAGTCTGCAATCGCAGTTTGAGAAATATCTACTCCCAACTGCCGTTGAGACTTCATGACTGCAATCCAAAATTCCCGTTCCAGTCTTACTTTACCTGCTGGAGACCAGATTTCAGAGATCTCTTTGCTGGCATAACGTGAGGCAAGAATATCTGGAATCATTTTTTGACTGCCGTTTTGAAAATTTTTGAATTTTGAGTTTGTCGAGTTGGATGCTGTCTTGAGAACAAGTTGTTAATTCTATTCTAAATTCTTAATTCCTGATTCTCAAAGCCCCACTTTGTTACGTACTCGATCTGTAACCTGGCGTGCAACTGCACGTGCCTTGTCACGTCCGGATTCAAGAATTCCGTCTAGTTTGTTTTGATCAGTACGTATTTGCTGATAAATTTTCCGGGGTTCCTTCAGTTCTGCATTTAAAGCTTCAAAGCAGATTTGCTTTGCCTCACCGTAACCCATTCCACCTGAACGATACCGTTCAGCAAGGGCCTCCTGTTCCGTAGCATTCGCAAAACATTTATATAAAGCAAATACACTGCAGCTATCCGGATCTTTGGCTTCATCAACCGCTTTAGAGTCTGTAGTAATTTTCATAATAGCTTTACGGAATTGCTTTTCCGGGGCCAGCAGTGGGATCACGTTGCCATAGGACTTGCTCATTTTCCTACCGTCAAGTCCCGGTATCAAGGCTACTTCTTTCTCTATTATAGCCTCAGGAATGACAAAAGCCTCACCGTAAAGATGATTAAAGCGAATTGCAAGGTCACGTGTTATTTCGAGATGTTGACGCTGATCCTGACCAACTGGGACAAAATTGGAGTCGTAAATCAAAATATCACAGGCCATCAAAACAGGATAACAAAATAAGCCCATACTAACCTCCTGATTTTTTGCAACTGCATCTTTGTAGGCATGTGCCCTTTCCATCAGACCCTTTGCTGTAATACAGGATAAAATCCAGGTCAGTTCAGTTACTTCAGGAATGTCTGATTGTCGAAAAAAAGCATTGTTCTCAAAGTCCATTCCAAGTGCGGCAAAAATGGCTGTGAGGTCGTAGGTGTGTTCCCTGAGCTGCTCAGGGTCACGCATGGAGGTAAGAGCATGATAATCGGCGATAAAGTAAAACGTCTCATGCGTTTCCTGTAACTGAATCGCCGGTTTTATCATTCCCAAATAGTTACCTAAATGGGGGATTCCGGTAGGCTTTATGCCCGAAAGCGAGCGGGGTTTAGCGCCCATAATTTAAACAGTAGCAGAGGCTGCTGCTTCGATTGGTATGATACTGATGTACTTGCGCTTGTGTTTTCCGCTGCCCTTTTGAATGAACTTTACATGTCCTGCTGTTTTGGAAAACAAAGTGTAGTCCTTTCCAGTACCAACATTGTTTCCTGCATGAAAGGTAGAGCCAACTTGGCGTACTAAAATGTTGCCGGCTTTAACAAGTTCACCGCCAAACTTCTTGACTCCGCGTCTTTGACCTTGAGAGTCGCGTCCGTTGCGACTGCTGCCGCCTGCTTTTTTATGTGCCATTGTAGATAATTAGTCTAAAGGTTATTCGTCTTAAGCTTTCTTAACTGCAGCTTTTTTGACTGTAGTTTTTGGAGCACTTTCTTTTTTGGGAGCTGCTTTTTTGACTGCAGTTTTTGGAGCTGCTGCTTTTTCACTGACAGTTTTTTTAGCTGCTGGTGCCTTAGCGCTGATTTTTTCTATTTTCACCATAGTGTGAGCTTGACGGTGACCGTATTTTCGGCGATAAGTTTTTCGACGTTTTCGCTTGAAAACAATCACCTTTTTGTCTTTACCATGCTCTAGAACAGTACCCTGAACTTTTGCACCAGCTATTACTGGACTGCCAAACTTCAGTTCACTCTCTTCTCCACCTATGGCCAGGACCTGATCTGTTTCAAAGGCATCTCCCGGCTCTGCACTGATTCGTGCTAAACGAACGGTATCACCTTGTGCCACACGGTACTGTTTTCCATTTGTGCGAATAATTGCAAACATTTTCTAGTTCTCAATATTTATTATGATTATTTAACTAACTTAGTATTTTCGCACTAGTGTGAGCTTGAAATCAAGCTTTTTCAAAATTTTTCTTGCAAATTATCTACCTCAGGGTTTTTTATCGTCTTGACCTGAGACCTATGCTAAGATGTGCATTCATGTTGTTAAACAAAAATATAACAGAAATGGAGTAGAATGAGTAGCAAATATTGGAAAATATCTGGAAATTACACTGATATCATCTATGAGAAGTCAAAAGAAGGGATTGCTAAAATAACCATTAACCGTCCTGAGGTGCGTAACGCATTCCGTCCACTGACTGTACGGGAAATGCGCAATGCTCTGGAAGACGCACGTGAAGATACTCAGACCGGAGTTATTATTTTAACCGGTGCAGGAGAGCAGGCATTTTGCTCCGGCGGTGATCAACGTGTGCGTGGGAATGCAGGCTACGAAGACCATGAAACTGGACATCTGCGACTTAATGTTTTAGATTTTCAGCGGGAAATCAGGACCTGCCCCAAACCAGTTGTGGCGATGGTTGCCGGTTATGCAATTGGCGGTGGACACGTTTTACACGTCATGTGTGACCTGACAATTGCTGCAGACAACGCTATTTTTGGACAAACCGGACCTAAAGTTGGTTCCTTCGATGGTGGTTATGGTTCCAGTTATCTGGCAAGAATGGTTGGACAAAAAAAAGCGCGTGAAATCTGGTTTCTCTGCAGGCAATATTCTGCAGAACAAGCTTTGGAAATGGGAATGGTCAACACCGTTGTTCCACTGGAAAGGCTGGAAGAAGAAACCTTAAACTGGTCGAGGGAAATGCTGCAGCACTCGCCAATGGCCCTGCGCTGTTTAAAATCTGCCCTCAATGCGGATTGTGACGGACAGGCCGGTTTACAGGAAATGGCCGGCAACGCAACAATGCTGTATTATATGTCAGAAGAAGGTCAGGAAGGACGCAATGCTTATCTTGAAAAGCGTAAACCTGATTTCGGCAAATTTACCCGGCGTCCATGAAGTTCAAAGAACACGTCAATATCTGGATGCTGGCAATCAGGCCAAAAACTTTGGGTGCAGCAGTGGCTCCGATTATGATTGGTACTGCCATGGCTTTTGCAGACGGCAAGGCACATTCCGGAGCTGCACTGACAGCACTTTTGGGGGCACTATTGATTCAGATAGGCACAAATTTTTCCAACGATTATTTCGATTTTATTAAAGGTGCAGATACCGGGGAACGTCTCGGCCCAACCAGGGCAACTCAGGCCGGTTTAGTTACTCCAAAAACTATGTTCAGAAATTTTGTACTGGTCTTCGGACTTGCAACACTGGCAGGAATATATTTGGTTTATCGTGGCGGATGGCCGATTGTCATCATTGGAGTACTTTCAATTGCTTCTGGCATCCTTTATACCGGTGGTCCCAGGCCACTTGGATATTTAGGGCTCGGAGATATATTTGTACTGATTTTTTTTGGTCCGGTAGCTGTAGGGGGAACCTATTATGTACAGGCACTTGAGCTTCCGGCAATTGTCATGCTTGCAGGTCTGGGACCTGGATTTTTAGCAGCAGCCCTGCTGGCAGTTAATAATTTAAGAGATGAACCAACGGACAAAAATGTCGGCAAACTAACTTTAGCAGTACGTTTCGGCACCCGTTTCGCACGGATAGAGTATCTCTTCGCTTTTGCGGTTGCAGTCTTGCTGCCTTTCTTTTTAGCCTATGCGACAAACTCGCATTGGCTGGTAGTAGTTTCAGCTCTGATCGTTCTTCCAGGTTTTTCTGCAATTCGGCAAATTTGTTCCGGCACTACCGGCAGCGAATTAAATAAAACATTGGCTACCACCGGAAAACTAATTATCATCTATGGAATCCTTTTTTCTCTGGGTTGGTCGTTAGGATAACAATGAACTCTTGCAGCTGGCAGCTTTTCCGCTATTCTCTTCCTTTGAAACAAACTCTACGAATGCTGGGACATGAGTTACAGGAACGTAGTGGTCTGATTTTGCGTCTGCAGGATGAATCTGGAAATGTGGGAGAAGGAGAAATTGCTCCTCTTCCAGGGATGCATCCGGAAACACTGCAACTGGCTGAAAAACAAATCTGCAATTATCTTTATTCCAAAAAATCAAATCCCGGAAATTCACCTGATGTGATAGCTTCATTTCAAAATTTGTCTGCCTCTGTTTGTTTTGGTTTGGAGATGGCACAACTGACTTTGAAACAAAGTTCAAGAACTAAACGATTTAACAACAGCAAAGACACGACAAGAAGGGATACAAAAACAGCAGAGAGAAATTACCTGTCTTCCAAAAGTGGCAATACCAGCCTGAAAATTCCGATCAACGGACTCACAACAGGTTCCGGAAATGAACTTAAACAGGAATGTCAAGAACTGAAGAAAAATGGTTTTGAAGCAGTAAAATTAAAAGTCGGACGTTTAACTGTTCCGGAAGAAGTTGAGCGAGTCAAACTTGTACGTCAAATATTAGGAGATGAGTTTGAGCTGCGTCTGGATGCAAACCGAGCCTGGGAATGGAAGGAGGCGCTGCAGTTTGCAAATGCAGTACGTGAGTGCAAAATCGAATATTGTGAAGAACCATTACGAGACTTTCACAGACTGAAAGAGCTACACGAGCAAACCGGAATGCCGCTGGCACTTGATGAAACTCTCTGGAATGTTCCAGCACCTGAAACAGAATTTTCGGCTGCAAGAATATCCTTATCGGGCATCAAGACCTTAATTCTTAAACCAGGTATTTTAGGCGGCATGGAGAAAACTAAAAGCTGGGTTGAATATGCAAAAATAAATGCAGTTGACTGCGTGCTGAGCAGTTGTTTTGAAAGCGGCCTGGCTTTAAACTGGATTGCTTTGATGACCGGAGAATTATTCTCTGCACCTGCTGCCTGCGGATTGGATACTTCAAAATGGTTTTTACAGGATTTGATAGATCCTCCCTTTTGCATAAAGCAGGGAAGTTATTTATTTCCAAAGCACTGGCCGGCAGCAAATACTGATTTGCTGACCTTGACTGCTCAAAGTACTTGGGACTACGGGACTTAGATTATGCTTGATGTCAATCCCAATATACTGAATAAAGTCCTGGCACAATTTGCAGATCTACAGTTTTTAATTTCCGGGAAGCACTCTTTGAGTTTTGCAGACTTTTTTAAGGACGCAAAAGTCATGAGTGACTCATTTAAGATCGAAGCGCAGGAGCGTATTGCCTTAACTTCAGAAAATCCGGAATATTTGTTAAAAGCTATGCTGGCTTTGTGGCTGCGTGAAGCAGTAGCAGTTCCCCTCAATCCTGAATTTCCGGAAAAACAAAGAGAAGATCTTAATTTTAAATTTAGATTCAGGAATTTCGAATCAGTTTATAAGAGAGATCAGTTAGGAAATAGTAATTCAAAATCAAATACTAACAACTCAAAACCTGAAACTAAAAACTTAATCAATCCGGAAGCCTGGGCCACAGTTATTCTTACTTCCGGAAGCAGCGGTTCACCCAAAGCAGTTGTGCATTCACTAGCCAATCATTTTTTCAATGCACTTGGTGCAAATCAGTTAATGCCACTGAAAACAGGTGACCGCTGGTTGTTGTCCCTGCCCTTATATCATGTTGGCGGACTGGCTATTTTTTTCCGAACTCTGCTTTCAGGTGCAGCAATGGTGATTCCTGAAAAAAAGGAAAAGCTGCTACAAACAATATTGAAGCAAAAAATCACCCATCTGTCTCTCGTCCCAACTCAACTTCAGCGCCTGCTGCAGACTCAACAGGGCATTGAGGCAGCAGGCCGACTAAAATTAATCCTGCTCGGTGGAGCTTCGATTCCAAAAAATTTGATCGAACAGTCTGAACAACTCGGTTTGAAGCTCAAAACAACTTACGGTTCCACCGAAATGGCTTCACAAATTTACACCGCAAAACAAGTTTTACCATTTCGGGAAGTTCGGATTTCCACAACTGACGATGTAGCCGGAGAAATCGAGGTGCGTGGCAAAACCCTTTTCCTGGGTTATCTTAAACAGGGTGGTTTGCAAAAACCCTTTGACAAACAGGGCTGGTTTAAAACCGGAGATCTTGGATGCTGGAAGTACAGTTTGGATCAGCAAAAATATCTCACTGTAATTGGACGAAGTGACAGCATGTTCATTTCCGGTGGTGAAAATATCCATCCCGAAGAAATCGAACGTATTTTACTCCAGTTCGAACATATTGAACAGGTAGTTGTGGTGGCAGTACAGGACCTTGAATTCGGTGCAAGACCGGTTGCATTTTTAAAAACTAAACAAAGCCTGACAGAATCCGAGTTGCGTTTAGTTTTGGAAAAACAATTGCCGCGTTTTAAAATTCCGGATTTATTTTTGGCATGGCCGGAATCAGCTGAAAGGGGCTTAAAGCCACGCCGAAATGAACTTTCAAAACTTGCTCAAATAAAATTTGAAAGCTGGCGCAAGTTAAAACAGTCAAACAAAACGAACTTAGTTCAGGAGTTCGGGCAGTGGCAAGCAAAGTTTGAACTGGGCTGGCTGAAGGTTGCCTTGAGTGAAGGACGGCAGATTTTTATGGTACTTGACATGAGAAGGATCGCTGCCATCAAATATCTCTATGTCAGAGCAGATTCCAGAAAAGAAGTTATGGACTGGCTTACGACTCCGGAAAATCGGAGCTTGTTTGAGATTGAAAGTGGAAATTCAAAAAATTTATCTTGGATTACAATGCCGAGTGTTAGGCGAGGACAGATTCGGGAAAGTTTTGAAATAGTCAGGATTTTGGAAAATGATCTTCCAGAAAGTGAATCTGATCTTGAAATATCTCTATATGAGTCAAATAACCACAGCTCTTCCCAGGAGAGTTCAAAAACAACTTTCTCCTCTCCAAGAACTCAAAGCAGAAGATCCTCAAACAAGCCTGATTTTTCAAACCTCACACCTTGGAGTTTAATTGACTTGTCGCCTCTGTTTAAAAGTGGTTGGTCATGGAATTTTCCGGAGGCAGTTTTCCAGTCGGCAGTCTGGCTGCCGGATTTTGAAAGGATGTATCTGTTGCGCTGCCTTTACAGGCGCATTTCTACAACAAAGAAGTTTCTTGGCTGGAAAGTACAACTACTGCATGATCTTAAAAGCGGAGAGCAAATAGAAGCGCCTTTTTGGGAACTAAGTCTGGAAGAAGAAAAATCACTGGAAATTAACATGCGTAGTTGTGGTTTGTTCTCTGATTCTGAGTTCGAATATTCCAATACACCGGAGAAGGAACGTAAACGCCGGACTGAGTTTCAACAATTAGTTTCAACAATTAATTGACGAATGAGTTCTTTAGATTTCTAAAAACAGTATTTCTCTTGTCACTTAGGAACTCAATTGTCCCTGGTTTTGTGCTGTCATCCCAAACGGATGTAATGGGTCTTAACAACTTCAATACCATATCTGCTCTCTCTCTGCGGTTAGATGACAAACTGTAGTCAATAATATCTGTGTCTTATTGAGAACTCAAAACTCGCGAGTTAGGACTTGATTCGGCAAGTCTACCTGGAGATAACGAGAGACTACAACACATTGCTGTGAAGTTGACTTGCAGAACATATCACTCAGCCTCCAATCAGAAATTTTGCTATCAATCTGCTTCGTTTGTGAGAATCTGCATATTGTATCTAAGAGTCTGAATAATAACTTTATTTGGAAACCACCAGACACTTCTTTTTTTGACTTGACAGCTTGAGCATAATCATTAAGAATTAGTGCCGTTGATAAGGTCTGTCTCAAATGAATGGGGTGGAATTCTCTAAAACGTGTTCATAAGGAGAGTTGATATGAGAACACTTGCAAAAATTGCACTTACGGCTATTGCTGTTGGTGCTATGGCGTTCACGGCAACTGCCGGAACCCTCGAAGATGTACAAGCTCGCGGTGAGCTTCGCTGCGTGGTAAGTACAGGTATTGCCGGATTTGCTTATCCGGATGATAGCGGAACATGGAAAGGTTTCGACATTGATTTCTGTCGGGCAACCGCTGCTGCAGTTTTGGGGGATGCCTCCAAAATCAAAACCGTTTCCTCAACAGGTAAGACACGCTTCACCAAGCTGAATTCCGGCGAAGGTGATGTCCTCTGGCGTAACACTACCATCACATTTTCCCGTGACGTTGGTGTTAAGTTGACATTTGTTGGTGTCAACTATTATGACGGACAGGGCTTCATGGTTAAAAAGAGTCTGGGCGTAAAAAGTGCAAAAGAGCTGGATGGTGCTTCTGTTTGTATTCAAACCGGAACAACCACAGAGTTGAACTTGGCTGATTATTTCCGCACAAACAACATGAACTATGAAGCGGTTGTCATCGAAAAGAATTCTGAAGCTCGTGCAGCATATTTGTCTGGACGCTGTGATGTTTACACCACAGATGCTTCAGGATTGGCTGCAACACGTTCAACTTTCCCTGATCCAAGTGGACACATGATTCTTCCTGAGATTGTTTCCAAGGAGCCACTGGGACCTGCTACACGTCAAGGTGACGATCAGTGGGCTGACATAGTTCGCTGGATCTATAATGCTACTGTGACTGCAGAAGAGCTCGGTGTAACTTCAGCAAACGTAGACAGCATGAAATCTGCAAATAATCCTGAAATCCTGCGCATGTTGGGTGTTGAAGGAAGTCAGGGCGAAGAGCTGGGCTTGAGCAAAGACTGGGCATACCAGGTGATCAAGCAGATTGGAAACTACGGAGAAATCTTTGAGCGCAACATCGGTCCTAATACAGCGATTGGCTTGGAGCGTGGTTTGAACGACCTCTGGACTCGTGGTGGTCTCCAGTATTCCCCACCATTCCGTTAATCAACGTTATTTAAACGCTGGTTTTTTTATTAGCGCGCATACTCCCAAAAAGTATGTGCGCTTACCATTTCATTCTACCAACTAACTTTCTAGAACCATTGGAATTTGCATACCATGAGTTCATCTTCCTCTGCTGAAAAAAATCCTTATATACTGCTTCGTCTATGGCGTAATGAGGAATATCGTTCAGTTTTTTTTCAAATCCTCACGATGGTGGTTGTGTTCGTATTTCTGGGCATGATCGGCAACAATGTAGTCACCAATCTGGAAATCGCCGGCAAAGACTTCAGTTTTGGTTTTTTAAATTATCCCGCCGGTTACGACATCACTTTTCAGCCTTTTATTCCATTCGCACCAACTGACACCCATTTTGACGCTGCCATAATCGGCATCCTCAACACTTTGCTGGTGGCCGTTTCAGGCATCATTCTGGCAACTGTTATGGGTTTCACCATGGGTATTTTGAGGCTTTCAAACAATTGGCTCATCAGCCGTATAGTTTATGTCTTTCTGGAGTTTACCCGCAATGTCCCTGTACTTTTGCACATCCTATTCATATACAGCATTTTCCTCTACGTTTTACCTGTTCCAAAAAGAGCAGAGCCAATTTCAGAAATTTTTTACTTAACCAACCGTGGATTTTTCATTCCAGCGCCTGTTTTCGAAGATGGTTTTGGTTTTGTTTGGATTGCCATTTTAATTGCAGTTGCATTTGTATTTTTCTTTGTTCGCTGGGCACACAAGGTTCAAGATGAGACAGGTAAAACATATCCTGTCTTTTGGATTTCAACTGCTGTTTTACTTGGTTTACCACTGACAATTTTTTTCTTGTCCGGAACTCCTTTATCATGGGATATTCCGATCATGAAAGGTTTCAACTTTAAGGGTGGTGCAGCAATTCGACCGGAATATATAGCACTGACTTTTGCCTTATCATATTACACTTCCTGTTTTATTGCCGAAATCGTCCGTAGCGGAATCCTGGCAGTTAGTCATGGTCAGACAGAAGCCGCTCATGCACTTGGTTTGAATTCAAACCGGACTTTGCAGTTGATTATTATTCCACAAGCTTTTCGTGTTATCATTCCCCCACTGGCCAGTCAGTACCTCAACATCACAAAAAACTCTTCGCTGGCTATTGCTATCGGCTATATGGACATAGTGGCCACCATTGGTGGAATAACACTGATGCAAACTGGCAAGGAGATGGAAACTATGATGATTGTGCTGCTTTTATATTTATTTTTTTCACTGCTAATCTCAGCATTCATGAACTGGTTCAACCGCAAAGCGGCCTTAGTAGAACGATAAAAGAGAGAAATTTGTGGATCACGATTCTTCAAAAACATTTACTCCGGGAACGCACCCGGATTGGCCACCGCCGCCAGATACGACGGGTCCTATAGTCTGGGTCAGGAAAAATTTATTTTCATCTCCACTCAACACGGTGATGACACTGCTTTCATTCTGGTTGTTATATACAATAATTCCACCTATTATTGATTGGGCAATAATTAATTCAGTCTGGACTGCTGGCAGCCGCAAAGAGTGCTGGGATCAAATGCCTACCCCTGGTGCCGGAGCCTGTTGGGCCTTCATTGAAAACCGTATCGGTCTTTTCACCTATGGTTTTTATCCTGAACCACTGCGTTGGCGTGTAAACCTCTCTTTTGTACTTTTCGTTCTTGCTGCAATTCCAGTACTCACTGACAAACTGCCTTTCAGAAAATATGGATTGATGTATTCAGCAGCATTTCCATTTCTGGTCGGTTGGTTGCTGGTAGGCGGCTGGGGCTTGGAACCAGTAGACACTGATCAGTTCGGCGGCATCATGCTGACGCTTGTGATAGGTGTAACCGGAATCACATTTTCTCTACCAATCGGCATTGCTCTCGCCCTGGGTCGCCAATCTAAAATGCCGGTGCTGAGAATGTTATGTGTATTGTTCATTGAGTTCATTCGCGGTGTCCCCTTGATTACACTGCTTTTCGTGGCCTCAACGATGCTCAATTATTTCCTGCCGCCCGGAACGGTTTTTGATTTATTGCTGCGAGTTTTGATCATGGTAACCCTCTTTGCCTCCGCTTACATGGCCGAAATAGTAAGGGGCGGACTTCAAGCTATAGAAAAAGGGCAGCATGAAGCAGGAGATTCTTTAGGTCTTTCTTATTGGCAGGCACAAAGACTCATTGTACTGCCGCAAGCATTGAAAATTGCGATCCCCAATATAGTGAATGCCTTCATTGGTCTTTACAAAGACACCACGCTGGTATTGATTATCGGACTGTTGGATATACTGGGACTCGGCGATTCGTCTCTGGCTGATCTTGACTGGGCCGGTTTAGCAAACGAACTTTATTTATTTGTGGCCTTATTTTTCTTCACCTGTTGTTTTAGCATGTCCCGTTACTCGCTTTATCTGGAAAAGAAACTGCACACAGGTCATTAAAGAATTATAACTAAAATATAAAAAATATCTCATGCCAATAACAGACAATACTAAAACATCTCAAGAAGAGACAATGATAACCATTGAATCTATGCACAAGTGGTTTGATGATTTTCATGTCCTCAAAAACATAAACCTGGAAGTAAAAAAAGGTGAAAAGGTTGTCATCTGTGGTCCTTCAGGTTCCGGAAAGTCAACGCTGATTCGCTGCATTAACAGGCTTGAAGTACATCAACAGGGCAGTATCATTGTGGACGGCACCGAACTGACAAATGATCTTAAAAATATTGAAATTGTACGTTCAGAAGTCGGCATGGTATTTCAGCATTTTAACTTGTTTCCACATCTGACTGCTTTGGAAAATTGTTCTTTGGCACCAATTTGGGTCAGAAAAACTCCAAAGGCTGAGGCCGAAAAGATTGCCATGGAGTATCTCGAAAGGGTAAAAATCCCGGAACAAGCACACAAATTTCCGGGCCAGCTTTCTGGCGGTCAGCAGCAGCGTGTGGCGATTGCCAGGTCACTCTGCATGAACCCAAGAATAATGCTCTTCGACGAACCAACCTCCGCACTTGATCCTGAAATGATCAAGGAAGTTCTGGATGTCATGATTGAACTTGCCGAAAGCGGTATGACGATGCTGGTGGTGACTCATGAAATGGGTTTTGCCACTGCAGTTGGTGATTGTGTGATTTTCATGGATGAAGGAGAAATCATTGAGAAAAACAATCCCAAGGATTTCTTTAATAATCCACAACATGACCGAACTAAGCTCTTTTTGAGTCAGATTCTTTAACAAGTTCTCGACACTCAATTTGCAGGGAATCCCGCTTCCAACACTTTCAGGAGATTTTAGTTGAAAAAGGGAACCATCTTCCGGCTGGTATTTGCGTTCTTGTTTTTAGCAACCAGTGAGCAGTTCGCAGAAGCACGTCATAAATGTCCGAAAGTACCCGCCCCTCCTGGAATTCTTGGTGTTTTCAGCAGCATTACTCTGATTCCTTCAGGCAGCACAATGGCCGCAGCTCGCTCATCAGCAACATCCGGATGCGAACGTGGACATCCATCAACAGATTTTTACACACCCAAGAAAAAACGTATTACTTTGTTTCTCGAAGATAATTTGTTGCAGGTTAGTGAAGAAAGCGCTCAAGGTCAGGGACCTCATTTGGAGGCGCTTACGCTGCTGGCAGGCTGCCATAAAAGGTTTCCAGATTTTGGAGTGCTACTCCAGAAAAATTATACCGAAATTTTCAGTTTAAACAAATTCAGCAAAAATGAGGATGAAATTCCAACAACCGCCTCTCAAACCAGCGAACGTCTTTTAAATTTACTTTCTGACTCGGGTCCACTTGCTGCCAGTTGTGGATCCGGTTGAACTCCTCAGGCTTGTTTCTTTTTTAAAAAATCTGCCTATCCATTTCAATGTTAATAATTTAATTTTCTATGAACCAGGTACTTACACTTACTGATTCCGGTAGATCCGGAACTTTTTTTGACAAACGCTTAGGAACAAACCTGGTTGCTGCAGCATTAATTGGTAGTGGTTTTTGGTTTAACACAGCCTGGAGTGAAACTCTACTTAACACTGGTCTTTTTGCTCTATCCGGAGCCATTACTAATTGGCTGGCTATATACATGCTCTTCGAACGTGTGCCTGGCCTGTACGGATCCGGTGTCATTCCCCTGCATTTTGAAGACTTCAAAACCGGAATAAATGAACTAATCATGCACCAGTTTTTTAACCGTGAAAATGTAGAACAGTTTTTTGCAAATTCAGCAAATGCTCAAATCCTGCCGGATTTTGAAGCAGTCTTTAAAAAAGTAAATTTAAATCCAGCATTTGACTCACTCCTGGAAGTAATAGAAAACTCCAGTTTTGGACCAATGTTATCCATGGTTGGTGGAGTACAAGCACTGGAACCACTAAGAGAACCATTCAAGGAGAAACTTCAGGGTGCTGTCCAGAAAATTTCTAAAACTGAGGCCTTTCAGGAGGCAATGCAGGAACAACTGGCAGATCTTTCTGTAAGTGAAGATATTCTGCAAAAAGTCGAAGGTATTGTTACTAAACGTCTGAACGAACTCACACCAAATATGGTCAAGGATATTGTCGAACTGATGATTCAGGAACACCTCGGCTGGCTGGTTGTCTGGGGAGGAGTTTTTGGTGGTTTAATTGGTCTCATCTCAACCTTTATTTTTTAAATCTGTAAACAATTTAAAGAGATCCCAGACAGTGTCGTCTATCTTCATTGCTCAAAACACAACCCCTTTCGACTCTCAGTTTCATGCTCGGCCAACTTTACCCGAAGAGGAATAGAGAGAAACTAGAAACTTAATTCTTAACTTCTGAACTCTATCATGCCCACAGCAAGACTTCTGCAGCTGCTGCAGGAAATTACTGAAGACAAAATTCCTTTTAACAAGTTAATAGGAATGAAAATAGAAACCCTGGATCTGGACAAAATTGGAATCCGCTTTGAGATGCGTCCGGAATTAGTCGGAAATTTTACTCGTGGCAACCTGCACGGTGGCGTAATTTCATCTGTCTTGGATGTTACAGGAGGTATGATTGCCTGGACTGGAATGATGAAAAAAATGGAAGGACAGTCATATGAAGAAATTTCCGAACGTTTTACTAAAATAGGAACTATTGATCTGCGAGTCGATTACCTGCGGCCCGGACTTGGTGAGTATTTTATTGCAACCGGAAGTCCGCTGCGTGCAGGAAACAAAGTCTCAGTAACCAGGATGGAACTGCATAACGATCAGGGAACACTGATTGCGGTTGGAACAGGTACCTATGTAGTTGGCTGAGCTGATTCCACAAAAAGCAAAACAGCAGACTTTGGATGATGCTGAAAGGACTTGACACTTAGCCAATAAACTCACAATCATAGATGACATCGGAGCGTAGCGCAGCCTGGTAGCGCACACGCCTGGGGGGCGTGCGGTCGCTG
>JACNJW010000022.1 GCA_014382365.1 SAR324 cluster bacterium | reverse complement strand
GACTTGAAATCCGTTAAGGCTGCAAGGTCTTCGGGGGTTCGAATCCCTCTCCCTCCGCCAGCATTCACACAATGCCTGCCAATATAATCCTCAAAAAATCTGCAAGTTTGCATCTCAGGAACGGCAGGATATGTCAACAATCTAATTAAAAAAATAAAATGGAACTTAAGGATAAAGTAGTAGTTGTTACTGGTGCGGCACAGGGTCTGGGGCGTCAATTTGCACTGGATTGTGCAGCAAACGGGATGAAAGTAGCACTGGCGGATATGAATCCGGAAGCACTCGAGAAAACCCGTCAGGATTGTGAAGCCCATGGAATTGAAGCAAGGGGCTACGAATTAAATGTGACAGAAGAATCTGCAGTTGAATCAGTTTATGCACAGGTAGTCAGTGATTTTGGAACGCTCGATGCCACCATCAATAATGCAGGAATATTGCGGGACGGACTGCTGGTAAAAGTCAAAGACGGCAAAGTTCAGAAATTTTCGATGTCCAAGTGGCAGGCTGTGATTGATACTAACCTGACTGGTGTTTTTCTTTGTGCACGTGAAGCGGCAGCACAGTTTCTGGAATTGAAGAAACCCGGAGTAATCATTAATATTGCCAGTGTTGCACGTTCCGGAAATTTTGGACAAAGTAATTATTCGGCAGCAAAAGCCGGAGTTTCTGCTATGACTGTGCTCTGGGCACAGGAACTGGCACAGCACGGAATCCGTGTTGCCGGTATTGCACCGGGTTTTACGGCAACTGAAATGGTGGTTACTTTACGTGATGATATCAAGGAGAAATTCACTAACAGTATTCCTCTAAGACGCTTTGCAGAACCAAGCGAAATGTCTGACGGAGCATTGTTCATCCTCAGAAATGACTATTATACCGGACGTGTTTTGGAAATTGACGGAGGAGTCAGAATTTGATAAATCTGTCTAGTCCTGCACAGAATATTCTACTTTATTGTGCAACCATACTGATTTGGGGTTCAAGCTGGTTGGCCATCAAATTCCAGCTGGGTTCAGTTGATCCAATGGTTTCGGTTGCCTACCGCTTCCTGCTGGCTTCCGGAATATCCTGGTTTTATTGCAGGGTTGCCGGTCTTCAAATGCGTTTCGGTTTCCAGGATCACATTTTCATGTTTTTGCAGGGCGCAAGTCTTTTTGCCTTCAATTACTGGCTTTTTTATCTTTCAGAACTGACCCTGACCAGTGGTCTGGCTGCAGTAATATTCTCCACCATTGTGGTGATGAACATGCTGAACGGCGCCATTTTTCTGGGCAACCGCCTGGAACTGCGCATGGGTGCAGGCGCCGGGTTGGGGTTGCTGGGGATCATGTTCGTCTTTTGGCCGGAAGTGGCCGATTTTGAAACCGGCAGTGAGAATTTGGCAGCAGCAGCTCTGGCTGTACTGGCGACTTTTTTAGCGTCGCTCGGAAATATTGCTTCGGCCAGAAATCAGCGCCAGGGAATTCCGGTGGTGCAGGCCAATACATTCGGCATGACTTACGGTGCTTTGCTGATGCTGGTCATCTCCTGGTTAAGCGGACGTGAATTCACTTTTGAGTTCACATTGCCGTACCTCAGTTCATTGGTTTTTCTTTCCGTTTTTGCCTCAATCATTGCTTTTTGGACTTACCTGACTTTACTGGGACGGGTCGGAGTGGAGCGTGCGGCTTATGCCACACTGCTCTTTCCATTAGTTGCACTCGGAATTTCAACACTTGCAGAAGACTACCAATGGAGTGCTTTTGCAGTAATCGGTATTCTGCTGATTTTGGCCGGAAACCTGCTGATTCTCAAACGTTCAGCTTGAAGTAATTTCTCCGGCAACAAAGTCATCAATACTCTGCAGATGGGACTCAATTTCTTCCTGCGGCAAATAACTGGCCCGGAAACCATTTTTGGCAATTTCAACAATTTCCTGCTGACTTAGCTGCAAGCCTTTTTGAACGGCCAGAAAATTCTCGTTCATGTAGCCGCCAAAATAGGCAGGATCATCTGAATTGATGGTGACGCAAAGTCCGGCATCCAGCATTTGCTTAAGATTATGATCCTCCATTTTCTCAAAGACGCGTAACTTGGTATTCGAAAGCGGACAGACGGTCAACGGCATATTTTCTTGAACGAGACGTTCCACCAGTTTTTGATCTTCGAGACAGCGTACGCCGTGATCGATTCTGGAAACACCCAGTAAATCCAAAGCCTGCCAAATATATTCCGGAGGGCCTTCTTCTCCGGCATGGGCTACTTTACGGAAACCCTCTGCGCTGGCCCTGGCAAAAACCCGCTCAAAATTTTCCGGCGGGAAACCGACTTCAGATGAATCCAGTCCAACACCTGTAATCCAACCACGAAAGGGCAGTGCATCTTCCAAGGTCTTCAAAGCAGCGTCTTCACTCAAATGTCTCAAAAAACAAAGAATCAAGCGCGAAGTCATTCCGTATTTTTCCTCTGCCTCAAGCAGTGCTTTGTGGATTCCGGTGATAACAGTTCTGAATGGAACACCTCGATCAGTATGAGTTTGTGGGTCAAAAAATATTTCAACGTGCTGCACATTTTGTTTTTGAACCCGTGTAATATAAGCCCAGGTCAAATCAAAAAAATCCTGCATCTGTAAAAGAACTCCGGCACCGGCATAATAGATGTCGAGAAATGACTGCAAATCATCAAATTCATAAGCCGCCCGTACTTCTTCAATAGAGGCATAAGGCAGTTTAATTTTGTTGCGCTCCGCCAGTTCAAACATCAGTTCCGGTTCCAGTGAACCTTCAATGTGTAAGTGCAGTTCTGCTTTGGGTAATTTGCTGATGAATTCTGCAGTCATTTAGTTCTCCAGTATTTAGTTCGCTAGTGGGATGTAAAATTATTTGCAAGCCTGTCTATAAAGGGTGATCGGAGTAAGACTGCAAAACTGATTCCATTATTTGCTTTACTATATACCCCCCTATGGTATTATAAATATCAATAATTCAACATTTTCAGCTCACTTTTTGAATAAGGGAAAAAATGGAAACAGTAAATTGGAATATTTCAGGAATGCATTGTGACGGCTGTGCTGCCCGTCTGCAAAAAGTTCTTAGCGGCAAAGACGGCGTAGAGACGGCAGCAGTTTCTTTTACAGAAAAACAAGCCTCGTTTGAATATGATTCCTCAGCCATCACTTCTGAACAATTACAGGATGCAGTTGAAAAGGCTGGTTTTGAAATTATTGCCGCTTAAAGGAAATATGAAAACGAGAGGATTTGTAAGTGCTGCTGTGATGGCCGGAATGATGCTCATGGCTTTGGGCTATTTTATTTATGATGGTCATCAGCGCGGCGGCGGTATGATGGGTAAGATGATGGGCATGATGATGAATGAAACAGGACGCCATTCTTTTTTGATGAGTAACGGAGTTCCGCAAAAATATGCAGAACTTTCAAATCCTTTGCCGTCATCTCCGGAAAACATTTCCGCAGGCAAAGAGCTTTACAACATCAACTGTATGTCATGTCATGGAGAAACCGGTTTGGGTGACGGCGTAGCAGGAAAATCACTGGATCCAGCGCCTGCTGATCTTATTTCTTCACTGAGCATGCCGATGTCAAGTGACTCATTTTTGTATTGGAGTATTTCTGCAGGAGGTTCGGCTTTTAACAGTGCAATGCCTGCATTTGAAAGTGTACTAAATGAAAATGAGCGCTGGCAAATAATTACTTATTTAAGGCAACTCTAAAAAAGTCAGACGTTAATTTTATACCAGAAACGTTCCGGAATCAGGCGCATTATTGTAGTAATAACGGCCCAGGGCCAAACTGGAACAGTGGAAGAGAAAACTTGTTTTTCGATCATGTCTGCCATTAAACGCGCCCCTTTTTCTGCAGAAATCAGGAAAGGACGAATTTGACGATGGGTGTTGATTGGAGTGTCGATGAATCCCGGGTTGATGACTGTAACAGCAATCTTGTGCTGCATGAGATGATTGCGGATTGCTTCCATATAAGTCGATAGTGCTGCTTTGGAAGCAGAATAAGCCGGAGTTGCAGAGAGTCCTCTGAAACCTGCAACTGAAGATATTCCTACAATTTGTCCACCGCCCTCTTTTTTCAACAATTCTGCGGCGGCATCAATAGTGGCCATTGCGCCAAGTACGTTGATTCCGATGATTCTGCGGTCCACCTCAAAACTGCCTTCGCCGGGAAAACTTCTTTCGCCGATACCGGCATTAGCGATTACAATATTTACTCCGCCAAGTTCTTCTTTAAGTTTCTGCAAAACCTCCGGAACACTCTCCAGTTCTGCTACATCAAGCTTGGCAATTGCAACTGCTTCCCCGCCGGATAGTTCCTGTTTGAGTTCTTCCAGCAATTCCAGACGTCTGGCACAAAGACCGAGGGCATAACCGCGCCGGGAATATTCAACCGCAAGCGCCCGACCAATTCCGGTACTGGCTCCGGTAATAATAACTGCTTTGCTCATTTATAATTCCTGACCGCTGTCTCTACCAAGCATCCAGCCAAGACCAACTCCAATTCCAACCCAGATTGTTGTAGTCAGGCTTCCGGAAGCAAAGAGCCAAAGCAACAGGTAAACTACCAGTGCTGCATACTGTACCTGCCGTTGGCTTTGAAAAAGTTTGAGCCATTCTTTTAATTTTGTATTGGTTTCCTGTAAGAAATTATCCATTATAAATTCCTGAAAAAATAATTTTGTCCGGATTTTAAACTTGAAAAAATAGTTATTCTATTAATTTTATCAAAAAAAAATTTGATTTACTAATCAAAGTTTCTATTTTGCTGGAGGCAGATTCAAGTTTAAATGAATGCATAAAATAGTTGCTAATTATTTCCTATTAAGTTAACATGGACGATTCAGAAGTGAGGCCGTTGTGGCGGAATTGGTAGACGCGCTAGGTTCAGGGTCTAGTGTCCATTGGACGTGGGAGTTCGAGTCTCCCCAACGGCACCAGTTCTCTTTGAAAAACGCGCAAAAAACACTTCAGAATATCCCCGCAGACTTTCCTGCAAAAAGGCCAGATAGCTCAGTTGGTAGAGCAACGGACTGAAAATCCGTGTGTCGGTGGTTCAATTCCACCTCTGGCCACCAC
>JACNJW010000003.1 GCA_014382365.1 SAR324 cluster bacterium | reverse complement strand
ACACTAAGTACTGACATATTCCAATTTTTCTACTTGTAATTATTATTGATTAGTCGCCTAACGCTTGAAAGCACTGGTTCCTGGTAAGCGAAGCATAGATTTTTCCAGTGCAGCTTATTGTTAACACAATATGGTACTAATAAGATAATTTAGCGCTAGCTATTCTGTTTAAACTAACTCCAGACTCGGCTGCTTCAATTACCAAATGCCGATGTACTTCCGGTGGCACTCGCACCATAAATTTACCACTATATTTTCTTGAAGATATTGGTGATGGTATTTTTTCTTCTTCTTGTTGCATTTCTGTTATACATTCTTTGACTATGTTTCCTATACCTTTTAGTGCCTCTTCAGGTGAGGATGACAACCAGCTAAGACTGGGAAATTCTGTACATAGACCTACAAATTCTTGATCTTCTTCAGACCATGTTACTCTGTATGTATATTTACTTATCTGTCTGTCCATCATTTATCTCTAGTTTGCTAATCGCAATTAGTACTTGTTTAAATGATAAGATTTAGCTTTGCCTTTGTTATTTAGTATTTTTATACAAGGTTCTCCAAACCATGGAGTTTTGTTGTAGATACAATGGCTACTTCCACTTTGTCTTGTTTTCCAAAATAATGCTCGCAAACTTGTTGAAGTTCGGAAAAGCTAATTCACTTAAGATTTGCTTCCATTGCTTTAAATTTTATTGCCAGCTTACTCATTGCATCTATAGTGGCATTATTGACACCATATACAAAATATATTTTTTAATTTTCTTAGAATTTAACGAGGTGCTTGCAATTATGCTAACGCCGAGTTCAGTCTTTTGTGGGGAACGCTGAACTTTGAAAAATTTGAGATGTTAAAACCTTGTAACAAAACTTGGCAAAAACGGCACCCCACAAATAGACCTGTAATGCCTTGTTATCCATTTTTTGATACGTTTAATACTCAAGAATCTTGCATTGCATCCCAAAAATCACTATCCATTTTTTTAATTTCGATAGTTTGTTCAGTCTGCATTCCTAAGTTGTAATCTTAGCTGTATCTCGCTAATTGAAATCCATCAATAAGCACTAAAGTTGTACTCCCATTGAGGTTATCCGCATATTCAATGGCCCTTTTGCTATAGAGTTATAATCAGCTTAACTCTATTCTTTGCCATTATTTATCAACCTTTTTACTATTCTTTATCTGCTTGTTTTGTTTTTTAGGCGGAAGATAATTTTCATCGCTGATAACACTCTTTCCTGTTTTACTTTCTAAATCCAATCTTGACTTTTTTGCTATTTTTCCACCTTTTTTCCCTGCTGATTTATTTTCAGTAAGACCTGTTGCTTGATCTGTTTTTGCAATTTGTCTCGTAGAAAGTTCTGCTAAGGCTGTGAAAATGGGTTCAGCCTCACTCATATAGTCACGCAAATTTTGTGATTATAATGATTTTGCTGCTTTATGCTGTTTAACTGAAAGGTCAGTCCATTCTTTATGGATAATATTAGTGAGAATCGCATATTCTTGTTTGTCTTTTATATCATGTTCTTTCCAATAATCCGTCAATTTATTACGGGTTTCCTGCCCTGTCATTCGTTGCTGAATCCACTTTTCACTTCTGCCGTGCTGCTGCCAGTTTTCCCTTGCTCTGTCAAGAGACCTTGCCGGATCTGCCATCTCCTGCATGCGTTCATAGCCGACTTTTGCAAGCCATAGTTTGATGGGTTCTGCTTTTGGGCTGTGTACGGATTGAATTAAACGAAGTAAGGTTTCGGATTTGGCAACATCGGTAAAGCGCATTTTACCGTCTTGTGCCGTCATTTTCAACCGGTCACAATTTGTGACCACTTGACTTTCTTCTTTTTTCAATCTGTTTTTAAGTGTAGTCCAGTATGTTTTGGCCCGTTTATAATCTTTTTGTTCGGTTAATGCCGCAATTATATCAATTACCGAGAAATACCAGACTTCTTTTTCTTCGTCAAACTGTCTGCGGATTTTATAGCCTTCAAATATGGCAATAGTTTTTTCTATTTCTGACATTTATTCATTTCCTTATATTATCTTCAACTGGTGACAATTTGTTACCAGTTGGATTCTTAAGTAAAAATAACGCTTAGCATCGGTCAAAATGAAAGCGTAGCGAAAATTTTGATCAGTCTGCATTTGCCTTGTTAGCCAATAAGTAACGAGACTAATCCCGCAACACCCGCAGCAACCATGCCACCCTCAACAAGCTTAGCTTTTTCGTTTGATGTCATCTTGTTTCCACGTAACAAAACATTCACGTTTATTGCCAAAGAAATCATTGCGGCAACTGTCATGCTTGATGCCACACCGAATTCACCATAATCATCTAATTCTTCAATTACCGCTGCTACGTCTTCATTTAGTTCCTTGTTTCTAATTCCTGTTGATGTGATACTTGCGTCCTCCAATGCAACCTCATCAGTAGCGAACACACCTATATCTTCATATTTCTGGTTGTGTTGTTTGATGTATGATAGATAATCAGTCGCCTTCAACTGAACCTCTTTTATTCCTCCCGTGAGTGTGTTGGTTATTAGTACATCTGCACGCGGGTGATTTGTTGCTTCAAATAGTTCTACTAGATACTCATCATTATCAGCATTCTCCTCTTTTGCGAATCGAAGTTCATGATAGATGCCTTTAACATTGTTCTGCAAACCAGCAATCTGGGCTGGGGCTTGTGACTGTATATAACTGGCAATGTCTTCGTTTGTTGCTTCTCTCAATCTAAGACTGGAGCGTCTTAACGCATCCATTACCAATTCTTCATTGCCATCAAAAGACGGAAGATCATCAGATAACAGTTGAAGAAAGACGGATGAAACAATCCCAATAGATATATTAGAATTTTTTTCTGACCAGTTCCTTAGCCAGTTTGTAATGGTTTTGAGTTGAGCTATTGCAGACCCTAAGCGTTGCTTAGCCAGGTAAGACCAATTATTGGTTTTTAACTGAATATCTAGCAAGTCATCGCAAAGTGGTTTTAGTGCATCTCCATAAATAGCCTTTGCGACATTGGGATCCATTGGCTGCCCAGATTTTTCCTGCTGGTGAAATGCCATGGCTAATGAAAGGCACGCATCAATAATGTTTTGCTCTTTTTGCTCTAACTCGGACGTTTCACGTTTTTTCCCATATAAATAGTTTTTATAGACCCATCCGGCACCCATAACAGCACCTATGCCCCCTGCAATTGTTGCTACACCCAATATTATGGAGCCCATAAATACGCTGCCACCCACCCAAGCGAGAGCAGCGCTAGTAAATGCGGCACCAGACAACGACCCAATAGCTGTACCCGTAGATGCAGTACCAAGCAATGATGCGATGGAAAATATACCAACCGATGTCCCTGCTGCTCCCAGTTTTCCTGCTACCCCCTTTGCAATTTTTGATGACGCACCTCTTTCTTCCCTCAATACAGCATCAGATACATCCTCACAAGCAACAGCAGCTTTTGTAAACCAGTTGACATCAGAAACAGGTTCACTATTACTGCTGTATTTTTCTACAAATTCATTCCACTTGTTTTTCAATACCAATTTCATGTGACAAGTCTTTTGTATGGCTAATGCCGAAATGATCAGCAATGACCTGATAAGTTGATAATAGCCGTATAAGCGAGACCACTGCAAAGTAATTTCATAAAATCATAATCTATAATTTTACAATTTGAATCTCAACTAACTGCACATATTTAGCTTTGGTTTCAATATTATTTTGGCAATTATAAAATGATGGTTCCATAAAAAGTTGTCATTCCCGTGCTGAACGATAAAACTCAGTATCTTCAGGTGCAAGCGGGGTATTCCCCAAAATCAAGTCTGCTGCCTTTTCGGCCAGCATCATCACCGGTGCGTAGATATTTCCGTTGGTGATGTAAGGCATTACGGAAGCATCAACCACGCGCAGGTTTTCAACTCCATGAACCTTCATGCTTTCCGGTTCAACCACGGACATGCTGTCCGTCCCCATTTTACAGGTACAGGAAGGATGCAGTGCGGTTTCTCCATCTTTGGCCACCCATTCCAATACTTCTTCGTCACTCTCAACTTGCGGACCGGGTGACAATTCTCCTGCATTGTATTGATCAAAGGCCGGTTGATTCAAAATTTTACGGGCGCAACGTACCGCTTCGCCCCATTCACGACGGTCCTGCTCGGTGGACAAATAATTAAAACGCAGTTTGGGATAAACTCTCGGATCAGTGGACTGGATTTTGACGGAGCCCTGTGCATCGGAATACATCGGTCCCACATGAACCTGATACCCATGTCCGGCAGCAGGAACCGATCCGTCATACCGGACTGCAAGCGGCAGGAAATGAAACATGATATTGGGATATTTCTCCTGCTCATTACTGCGGATGAAACCTCCTGCTTCAAAATGATTGGTCGCCGCCGGTCCTTTGCGGTGAAAAAGCCACTGATAACCGATCCAGGGTTTGTTGTACCATTTCAAGGCGGGAGCCATCGAAACCGGTTTTTTGCAGGCATATTGAATATATACTTCCAAATGATCCTGCATGTTTTCACCGACGCCCGGCAAATCCTGCATAACTTCAATTCCGAGTTTTTCCAATTCATCAGCATTTCCGATTCCGGAAAGCTGTAAAAGCTGCGGAGAGTTGATTGCGCCACCACAGCAAATGATTTCACCGGCATACACTTTTTCGGAACCTCCCTTATTTTTGGAAAACTCAACTCCAACAGCTCGTGTTTGAGATCCGGATGTTTTGCTGTCAAATAAAATTTTAGTGGTTAGTGCCCGGCACTGCACTGTCAGATTATTCCGAATCATGACCGGATGCAGATATGCTCTTGCTGCACTCATTCTCCGGCCTCGATGGAGATTGCGGTCAAAACGTGCGAAACCTTCCTGTTTGTAACCGTTTACATCGTCAGTCATTGGATAACCTGCTTCCTGCACGGCTTCAAAAAAAGCGCTGAATAACGGATTTTCGCAGGGACCTCTTTCCATGATCAAGGGACCTTCAGCACCACGGAAATCGTTTCCGCTCGCACCGGACGTTCCGGCTGCTAAACAGTTTTCCATACGTTTGAAATATGGCAGACAGTGTGCGTAATCCCAGTTTTCCATGCCGGAATCTGCGGCCCAGCGTTCATAGTCCATTGGATTTCCGCGCTGAAAAATCATGCCGTTGATACTGCTCGATCCTCCAAGAACTTTACCACGTCCATGAAAAACACGGCGGTTGTTCATGAAAGGTTCCGGTTCAGATTCATAACACCAGTCATAGTATTTGTTACCGATTGGAAATGTTAAACCGGCTGGCATGTGGATAAAAAT
>JACNJW010000051.1 GCA_014382365.1 SAR324 cluster bacterium | reverse complement strand
TAAAATACTCACAACTTATATCCATCTTGGCAAGGTAGGAAACATATTAAAATGATACGTATTCCTGACGCCCCAAAATCAATACAAAAAGGAGTGCCACTCAAAAATGTGCTTGGTAAAGAGGCAGTTGATTGCCTGGCACAAAATATTTCACATGTCCATCCAGACTTTAGTGCTGAGGAATTTATAACAGCTGCAATGGATAAGCTGGAGCATTTAGAATTTAATGAAAGGGGATTACATATTGCTAAGGTACTGAGGGAATATTTACCGCAAAAATATGAAAAGGCTATTAATGTAATTTTGGCATCACTGACTCCAGCAAATACAGAAACTGAAGGACTTGGGTTGGCAGTTTTATTTTATCATCCTCACAGCTTTTTCGTTGCAGAATATGGATTGGATGAGCAATTTAATGAAGGTGAAGATCCGTTCGAAGTATCAATGAAAGCTCAATATGAGCTTACAAAACGATCTACTGCTGAGTTTTCCATTCGTCCTTTTCTGATTCAAAAGCAAGAGCGTACTCTAGCAAGATTAAAAGAGTGGTTATCCGATCCAGACCCTCATGTAAGGAGACTATGCTCTGAGGGTACTCGCCCCAGGCTGCCGTGGGCGCCTAGAATTCCGGCACTTGTTGCAGATCCAACTCCAGTATTTCCAATCTTAGAAACGTTAAAAAATGACCAGGTACTTTATGTGCGTAGAAGTGTTGCTAATCATCTTGGGGATATAGCAAAAGATCATCCGGAAATTGTTTTTAGTCTTTGTGAAAAATGGCTTGTCGACGCCACTAAGGAAGTAAAGTGGTTAATCCGGCATGCGCTTCGGTATCACGCAAAAAAACAAAATAAAATAGCTCTCCAAATTAGAGCATCAGCGAAATAGAGATTCAATTAGCTTATGGGTACAATGTCATAGATTAACAGCCACAGGCATTTGCACAAAATAAAGCTTCACCGCTTCTCTATGGACCTTTAATGTCGGTGAGCGTGTACGTCAGCCCTGAATGGAACTATGATTTTCAAGCTATCATTATGAATGATATAAATTCACTTATAGGCCAAATTTATAAATCAGACTCAGCGCGATTACTGGCGGTGTTGACTCGAATCTTTGGTTCTCATAATTTTGAATTAGCTGAAGATACCCTCCAGGAAGCCTTCAGTAAAGCACTTGTCTTTTGGCAACAAAATGGTGTTCCGGAAAATCCGCTCGGTTGGATTATTCGAACTGCCAAGAACCAGACAATTGATACTATTAGAGCAAACAAAACTAAAACTAAATTTGCCGATGATTTAACTCAATTGTTAGAAAGTGAGTGGTCTCTTGGTAGTACTGTTGAACAAGAATTTACAGCATCTAATATTAAAGACGACGAACTACGAATGATCTTCATGTGTTGTCATGAAGATATTAAGCCTGAAAATAGAATTCCCTTCATTTTAAAAACTCTTTGCGGTTTCAGTATTAAAGCCATTGCGAGAGCACTTTTGTTGCCTGAAGTAACAGTTAAGAAAAGATTGTTGAGAACAAAAGAGAAACTAAAGAGCCACAAATTTGAATTACCCGTTCCTGAAAAGTTGGTTATGGCTATGGATACTGTTCATACCGTACTATATCTATTGTTCAATGAAGGATTTCACAGCTCTGATGAGAGGCGAGCAACTAACAAACTATTTTGTGAGGAAGCAATTGGGCTGGTTAAGCTGTTAATTGACGAACCAAAAATCGTGAACCGCGATACTTTGGCCTTGTTCGCCTTAATGCACTTCCATATCGCCAGGTTTGACTCAAAAGTTGATAAAGACGGCTTTAATATTCCAATCGATCAACAAGATCGAAAACTTTGGAAAACAGAATATTTTATAACGGCCAATCAGTTTCTTAATATAGCCCAGCCTGCATCTCATGAAGTTTCAAATCGATTTTTCTTTGAAGCACTCATTGCCAGAGAACACTGTCGTGCTATTGATTTTGAGCAAACTGACTGGAGCTTGATAGTTGAGCACTACGAAAAATTGATTGAAATTACTGATTCCCCAATTGCACGTTTAAACCAGGCAATTGCAATTGGATATACTGGAGATACAAGCACTGCAATTAAACAGATTGAGTCTGTAGAAGGTCATAAGTCACTAAAACATTCACATATGCCTTCTGCCATACTAGCTCACTTAAATGCCAAAATTGGCAATGAACAGCAAGCTTATCAATTTGCTGCTGAATCTAAACAAAAAGGAGGAACTCTACATGAACACCGTTTAATGATGAATCAAATAGAGCGCCTTCTCAAGAAGACAAAACAAGCGTCATGACAAGTCTATGACCATCAATTCTCTCACTTCAACTGTAATATCTGGATAAGAGAAAATGGGACATTCTTTTGCAATTAAAATGGCTGCATCTATGTCATTTGCTTTGACAATAGAAAACCCAGTTACCAGTTCCTTAAACTCCGCTGCAGATATATCAGTAACAACGCCATCTTTATTCAAACGCTTCCCCGGATATTGAAGTGCGGCACCTCCAGAAGCTAATTGTTCCTTTGCTTGTAATCCACCCATCCACTGGCGCCAGCTTTCCATAGAAGCAGCCATCTCTTCCGGAGAAGCATTCTCCATCCATTCAGGATCTCCGCCTTGATAAATTAACATAAACTCTTTCATAGTGTTCTCCATGGTTGATTAATTAAGATTAAAGATTAAATCAAGACTCAGATCATACTTTAGGACAAAGGTCTTAACTTAATAACGATTGAAGTTGATTAAAGGAGACAGTTTATTACATTTTTCTACAGAGGTATAGTCTGAATTAGCACAATTAAAACATAACAAGTTCTTAAACACGGAAAGATAAAGACGCTTCACAAACGTTACACAACTTATTTTTCAGCAGTGGCGAAGTTGGATTTCTAGTTCATCAAAAAATGCATTTAAGGCTTTTTGAGAAAACGTTAGCTTTCAAAAGTATGTAGATATTTCGTGCAGGGATTTTCGCTGAATATCCGGAACTTTAGCATCCTTTTCTGGATAACCGACAACCAGTAACAAGAAAGGACGCTCCTGTTCCGGACGTTGCAGAATTTTATTGAGAAAGCGCATTGGACTTGGAGTATGGGTCAGTGAAGCCAATCCGGAATAGTGTAGAGCACTGATCAGTAATCCGGTGGCAATGCCCACGGATTCGTTGACATAGTAGTGTTTGACTCGTTTCCCATCCTCACCAATTCCATGTACTTTGGCAAAAACAGCAATTAAGTAGGGAGCGGTTTCTAAAAACGGTTTATGTTCATCAGTCCCCAGCGGTGCAAGTACTTCAAGCCATTCTTTACTTGCACGGCTGGCATAAAAGTCCTGCTCCTCTTTTTCCGCAGCAATCCGGATTTGTTGCTTCTTTTGCGGATCTGAAATTATGACAAAATGCCATGGATGCTGATTTGCCCCGTTTGGTGCTGTGTCTGCAGTGCGAATACAATTTTCAATAATCTCAAGCGGAACTTGACGCTCCGAAAAATCTCTAATTGATCTGCGCCTTTTCATAATTTCGTAATAATCCAAAGCTCTACGTTGTACTTCTTCGATAGTGTATTCCTGGAAATCGTAGCGAATCATTGATATTTTATTAGGAGAGATTGAATTAAGCAGTCTTTCTTGAAATTATATTTCGGATCCTGCAGCAAAGATCTGCCTTGTTTAAAAAATGATTTTTTGGTTCAGTTATAATTCATAAGTTTTAATACAAAAGCAGGAAACACGCAATAAGCTAGTAACAAACAATGTGATAGCATATTATAAATTAAAACAAAAGGCTAGCGTACCAGTCTGCAAACAGAATTATCACATTCAAAAACAGAGATGGACAAAGATCTTAAAAACACGAATATCAAAGGGTTTTGGTGGAAACGATTTTTTTACTCGGTCACAGGAGCAAGTAATGACTATGAGCTAGGACCCAACTGGTTTGCCTCTGTGATGGGAACTGGTATTATTGCAAATGCAGCTGCCTCTTTACCTTTATTTGCAGACAACCTTCACGGTTTTGCACTCACTGTCTGGGGACTCGCATCTTTGATGCTGGTCGGTCTTGTTATTGCCACATGCGTTCTCCTGCTTCAGCAGGGAAATGTCTGGAAAAAACATTTCAGGGATCCCATGATGGCACAATTTTATGGTGCCCCTCCAATGGCTATGCTCACGGTTGCCGGTGGAACGCTTTTGCTGGGTGGTCAGGTAATTGGTCAGGAATCGGCTCAAACTATTGCCTGGATTCTCTGGTTCGCCGGAACTGCAACCGGCCTCGGCACTGCTATTGTAATTCCCTACCGCTTGTTTACCAAATTTGAGGTGCGGCCTGACTCTGCCTTTGGTGGCTGGTTGATGCCGGTAGTTCCTCCGATGGTTTCCGCAACAATCGGTGCCATGCTGGTGCCTTACACTCCCGCAGGTGTTCTGAGAGAAACGATGTTTTTCCTTTGTTTTTCGATGTTTGGTTTAAGTCTTGTGGCTTCAATAATAATTATCTCCATGATTTGGAGCCGCTTAGCACATCATGGTACATCCGGAACTTCGCGGGTGCCTACACTTTGGATTGTATTAGGTCCCTTAGGTCAATCGATGACTGCTGCAGGAATACTGGGAAGTGCGGCCAAGGTTGCAGTTCCTGTAAAAATTGCAGATGGATTTGAATTGTTTGCAGTATTGTACAGTGTCCCTATCTTCGGATTCGTACTGCTCTGGACCTGCATTGCTACTCTTTTAACTCTCCGTGCCAGAAACAGACAAATGAGTTTTGCCCTGACCTATTGGGCCTTTACCTTTCCTGTTGGAACATGTGTAACTGGAATTGCACAATTGGCACATCATACCGGACTTCCGATATTTAAATGGGTCAGTATTATCTACTATGCCGGCTTGCTAAGTGCCTGGGCAGTGGCTGCTTTTGGTACCACAAAAGGTATGATTACAGGGAATTTGTTAAGGCCGGTAACATCATCTGCAATGCCCATTATTTCCGTCAAGGAACCCCACAAAACAGGCAATAACAAGGATGTCGACTAAGACATTTGAGAGTCTTACATTATAGTAAATATTGAGAGCTTTCCTGACAGTCACGGAACCTATTTGGAGTAATAATATACCAAACAGTTGCCACAAGACACTTCATACCTTCAATACGTATCAGATAGACTTGCTTTCTCTATCTTCCAGCATTTCCTGGTAGTTTTCTTCTTCCTGATCATCCAGCAAAATGCGGTATCTGGTACCTTCGGGATCATCAAACATTCCGTGACGAACACCCCATAAAAAACCCAGTAAACCAATCAGGCCGAGAAATAATGAAATTCCGATTAGTAAGGGCAGGATGTCCATAATTTATCAGGCTTGAGTTTTTAGAAAAATTTATGAAATTCCTCCAGTCATAATGACAGTCTGTCTTGTCATCTTGAATGAAAGTAAATCTATCTTTAGGTTACGTTTGTCATCTCAACGTCTTGTTTGTCATTCCGAACGCAGAGAAATATTATTCGGTTTATAGTTTGTCATCTCAACGTCTTGTTTGTCATTCCGAACGCAGAGAGAGGTCTCATTGCTGAAGCACTCAATCTTATTGGAGATTTACCGCTTTGTCCGCATTGAATCTGCGACTGTTTTTTTACTGTAGAATTTTTAAACATAAATAAAATGCGGGAAAATTATTATATTTTTGAGACTCATGAATTATAATCATGCAGTGTGTACTTTATTTGAATCGTACCCGCAGTGAATTTAAAACAACCAGCAATGAAGATAAAGACATTGACAAGGCAGCAACCAGAGGAATGACCCAACCGGCAATGGCAACCGGAATGGCGATTACATTATAAATTACAGAAAGCGCTAAGTTCTGCAGGATCAAACGATATGTTTTTCTGGAAATTCGCAGTGCTTCTACAATTGCCTGAGGATTGTTATTCAGCAAAACTATATCAGAAATTTCAAGAGCCTTGTCTGCAGATGAACCCATGGCAATTCCTACATCAGCCAGTGCCAGTGCCGGGGCATCATTGATTCCGTCACCAACCATGATCACAGCACGCTGCTGTTTATGCAGAGACTCAATAAAGTCGGCTTTTCCCTGTGGATCAACAGACGAGCAGACATTGTTTCTTACAATTCCACATTCTGCTGCAACAGAGTTTGCGACTGCAGCATGGTCTCCTGTCAGTAAATGGATCTCAAGTCCCATTGCTTTTAAATGTTGAATTGTTTCCGGACTTTCACTGCGTAAAGGATCGTGAATTGAAAATACAGCAGACAATTCCGGAACAGTATTTTCAGCTTTACAAACAGCAAAGAAAAATAAGGCAGGTCGTTGCTGACGCAGAAGCTGAATTTGTTTTTTCTGTTCTGCAGAAATGACAACTCCGGATTCCTCCATGAAAGCAAGACTGCCTCCGAATGTTTTTTGATCTGCTATTTTCATACAGAGACCTTTTCCTGCTACTTCCTGAAAACTGTCCAGTTCCTGATCTGTAGTTTCAACAGCAGCAGTTGTTTTTATTAAATAACGCTGTACTGCTCCGGAGATTGGATGATTTGAATTTCTCACTAAAGTTAAGGCTTCAGCTTCATATTCGCCCTCAAACCAGCTGCAGTTCTTGACTTCCGGTCGACCCTCGGTCAGTGTCCCTGTTTTGTCAAAGACAACATCTGTAATACTGCGCAATGTTTCAAATTGGACTCCGCTTCTAAAAAGAATCTTACGTTCGGTTGCAGCAGAAAGTCCGGTCAAGACGGCAATTGGTGTTGCCAGAGAAAGTGCACAGGGACAGGCAATTATCAGGACTGCAACTCCATGTATCAGGGCTGATTCAAAAGATCCCTCTGGAAGCAAATCCCACAAGAAGGTAAAGAGTGCAGTCAGGGTGACTGCAGAAACAAAATATTTTGCCAGCAAATCAGCTAACATTCTGGTACTTGGTTTTCTACTAAGTGCCTCATCGATCAGCTGGATAATTCTGGAAATAGTAGATTCAGTTACTCTTTTTGTCACCTGGTAACGCAGCACTCCATCCTGATTGATACTGCCGCTTGTCAGTGCAGAACCGGTTACTTTGAGCAGCGGCATTGCTTCTCCAGTCAAGTGTGATTCATCAACCATTGAGGTGCCCTGCTGAACTGTACCGTCAGTCGCAATCCGTTCACCCGGCAGGGCTTCCAAAATCCAACCGGGCTGGACATCTTCCAGGCTGACCGTTTCTTTTATTTCCTGTTCAGTATCTTTCTTAATAATTCTGGTTGCAGAAAAAGGAATCAGATTCTGGAAAAAACTACTGTTTTCCGCAATTCGCCTGGTGGCCAGTTTTTCCAGATATTTACCCACTGAGAGAAAAGTGATAAACATGGCAACTGCTTCAAAATAGGTCTCACCGGTTCTACTGACTGCTGCATAAATACTATAGGCATAAATCAGTAGACTGCTGAGTGCAACCTGAAAATCCATGTTCAATGAAGACTGCCGGAGTGCGTTCCAGGCACCATGAAGAAAAGGAGTACTGGAAAAAAACAAAACCGGAGTTGACAAAACAAATCCTGCCAAATTGAACAGATCACGGTAGCGCTGTTCCATACCGGAAAAATATCCGGCATACTGTGCAATTGCAATCCACATGATGTTCATTGAACAAAAAATGGCGACAACCAGACGGGTATAACTTTCCTCTTCATCCTTTTGATGTGTCTGGTTGAGATCAATTATGACTTGAGGCAGTGCTTCATAACCTGCGTCCCGCAGCGATTCAAGTGCCGGACTGAGAGAACTCTCTTTGGGATCCCAGACAAATCGTGCGCGGTGGTTGCTGTAATTGACTTCCGCCTCATGTACTCCCGGGATTTTTCGCAGTAAAGATTCGCTGGTATGGACACAACCCGCACAGCGTAGTCCCTTGATCAGCAACCGCGTTTCAAATAAACCGTCTGCTCTTTCTGTTACATAACGTTCACGGAAAGCAGTTGATTCGAAGTCCGGCAGTGGAGCTTGGTTTATTGCAGTTTGCGGTTGATCAGTTTTCATTGTCAGTTATTTCTGTCTTGAAGAGCATTTTTGTTTTTTGTCTCCGCCTTTCTGGTATGGGCATTGACACTCTTAGCATCTTTGTGGCGTAGGTTTTCAGGAAGAGGAATTGCGAGGTACGCTTTGCGGATCAGACGCAAATCGGCAATTGTTATTTCAACATTCAAAATCCAAATTCCTGGACTTAAAATCTCAATTGCCTCTGAGTGGTATTTGCCGTCATGAAAAACGAGTTTTCCTGCCACAATATCATCTTTGGTAGTTGCCTCGCGTGTGATTAGTAAATTTAATGAGGCTCCGGAAACTGCTTCAGCATTTGAGTCCTGAAGTACAAAACTCAGGCTGTTCGTTCCAAGTTTAAGCTGTTTGGGCAACTGCAGTTTGAAACCCCGCTCATCAAATTGTGCCGACATGCGCAGGAGGTCGTTGATGTTGGCATCAACAAAATGATAATCTTTCCGGAAGTGATTGTCCATTTCGACAGGGTAATCCAGCATTGCAATTTTCAAGGTTAAAACTATCAAGGCTGAAAACAGCAGAAAGACTATTACAATACCCCAGGCCCAGCTGTTATCTGACTTAGTCTGCAGATCTTTATTTTCTGTTGCATTCATTTTGTTCAAGCTCTCAGGGAGTCATTTGGACTTCGTTTTCTGCAGGAAAGATAAAAATTGCCGGACGTTCCGAAAAGATTGTTTCCGGAAGATCTGTGGCAAAAGCTCTGATTTTAAAGTCAAGCGAAGTACTTTTACCGGGGTTGCGGACCAGCATTTTTGAAGTACTGATAATCAGAACTTTACGTACACGACCTCCGGCTTTGATCAGAAAAGGTCTGCGCGGACGCTTAATTTCCAAACCAGGCAGCATTTCAGTTGTTAGGCTGAAGGTATGAGCCTCTGTATCAATATTAGTCAGCAAAACAACATAATGATTTTCAACGCGTTGGCCCTCAGCTTTGACTTCGTATAGTTGGGTAGTGCGGTTAATATTAAGCAGCAAGGTTTCTCTATTACCTCCGCGGTAGGCTAGAATGGCAGAAATAATAATAATAATTGCAGTATAGTACCAGACCCTGGGGCGTAATAAATTCAGTTTGAAACCGACTAGAACTTTTTCGCTGGTCCAGCTAACTAAATTCTTTTTGCCCAAACGACTCATAACAGGTTCACAGGCATCGACGCATTCCAGGCAGGCAATACAGGCCAGCTGCAGTCCATTACGAATATCAATCTCAGCAGGACAGATCCGAACACAAGCCAGACAGCCGGTACAGTCTCCGCTCTCATCACTTTTCCCTTCATGGTTTTTGTTGCTTCTGCTGCCATCTGAATTGTCTCCTCTGACACGGTCATAGATGGCAACGGGTGTGTCTTCATCAAAGAGTACAGTTTGAATACGTGCATAGGGGCAGACATAATGACAAAAGCGCTCAGCAAACCAGGTGATGTCAAGAATAAGAAAAACTGCCAGTGCTATCCAGAAACCAAAAAGGAACTGGTGCTCCTGAGGATGATTTATCAAAAGCTCAAAAAATTCGTGCGGTGCCACAAAAAACCAGAGAATGTTGGCAGAAGCAGCAAACATCAGTGGTGCAAAAATTAACAATCCCAGCAGATATTTTAAACGCTCTGACCACTTTTTTAATTTGAGAGGACGTGTTTTGAGATGCAGTTTGCGAAGACCAAGTAATTTGTCCTGAATAAAATCACGATAAAGTGTCCGGAACATCGTTTGAGGACAACCCCAACCGCACCACATTCGACCACCCAGTGATGTGGCCAAAAAGATAAAAACAAAAACCAGAATCAAAATCAGTGGAATCAGATAGAGTTCCTGCATATCATAGGAAATTCCAAAGAGATGAAATTCCAAGTGCAGAAAGGAAAGCATGATGACCTGATTGCCGTTGATTTTAATAAACGGTAACACAAGTGCAAAGATGGTAAACAACAAAAATCCCCGATGCCGCAGCTTGTAATATGGAGTCTTGGAGATCCAGGACAACAGACCGGATTTGTTGGATTCAGCTTGGGAGGATTCTGGAATAATCATGGTTTATCTGAGTTAAATTACAGCTTTAATTATCGATAAAATAGCTGCATGAAACAAGCTGAAAGTTCCATGAAAACTCTCCAGTCTGCGACATAATTTGCAAAAAAAGGTGGGAATGAATTCTGTGATCTGTGTCAAGTCTTAAGTCTGAAAGATTAAATCAGCGCTCGGCTTGATAATAATTAGTGGCATTTTCCTGTTGTACAACAAGAGCCTTGTACCCCAGTCCAGCAACAATGCTAACTAAAGTCACAACGAGTATTAAAAAAGCAAGTAATCCTTGTAAACCGTACATGAAAAGCTCCGAAAGTTTTAGGTTTAATTGTGTAGTTCTGTACTGACAAAGGCCGCAACAGCCCGATACTGTATTTCACTGAGAGTTCCCTCTGCAGCAAAATTCGGCATTATTCCTATGTCACCTTTTTTACCAAGTTGGAGTGTGCGAATCACATCCACATCGGTTGCATAGGTAGTCAGATCTTTGGAAAAATTTGGAATATTACCGCCAGGACCGCGTCCTTTTCCTTCAGGACCATGACAGGTTTGACAAACTGCCTTGAAAACAATTAATCCCTCTGCAGGGTTTCCGTGTGCAGGAGTTCGTCCGGATAACTGCATGACGTAGGCTGCAGCATCCGAGATATTTTTTTCTAAGTTTTCCTTACCAAAGAGCACTTCAAGCACAGGGGCCTGCGGTGGCATAATCGGTGTGAGATAGCCCAGTCCTTTTGAACCATTGCGGATAACTTTGGAGATATGTTTTTCTGTACCATATTCAACCAGGTTTGCCGCCATACCGTTTTGTCCCTCACCCGTATATCCATGGCAGGCAACACATTTTGCATTGAAAATTGATTCGCCCATGGCAATCAATGTGTTTTCGTCTGCATTTTTCCAGGTTTCGTCAAAAGTTTGTTTGTAGGCAGCAACTTCATCATCATACTGTCCTTCCTGTGTCCAGGTCCAAATAGGATAGCCGGCAAAGATATACCAGAAGAAAAAAATTATTAATCCTCCCATGATGAAATGCAGTCCTACTGGAGTTGGACTGATTCCTTCTGCAATTCCATCAAAGGTTTGTTCTCCTGCAGGTACAGAGGCGGAACTCTTCTGCATATGCCCTGCCACATATTTGATCACATACACCATAACTGCAATCATGATTACTGAAACTACCAGTGTAATCTGTGTTGCAGGATCGTTAATTATGGCCCACATAATATCTCCAGAAATTTGATGATTTAGATTTATATAAGTTTTTGCCTTAAAGGCAGTCTCAAGTTTATAACAACGAATCCCGAGGTTCGAGCGGAGTATCTGAAAAAATTATTTTTCCTCTTTTTTCGATTCTCTCTCCACGGTCTTTTGAACTGTACATATACCAGAGAAATCCATAGAGAGAGATCCCCATAAATACTGTCATTACTACAAAAAGCCATTGCTGCCAGTTCATCTTATTTTATTGCAGAAAATTTAATACCAGTTATTTCATCCGGTTCAGGTAAGCAATCATGGCCACGATGTCACGTACCTCACCCCTGTCATAAGCTTCTTTGATTGCTTTAGTTTTCATGTCTTTGACAATTGCTTCTGCTTCTATAAAAGCCATCTCTTTAATCTCCTCCAGACTGCCTGATTTCGGATTATCTCCCTGATCGTAGGGAACTCCGAATAACTTCTTCACAGTTATTATTTCAGCGTGTACTGTACCAAAATCGACATTGTCTTCAAAGAACCAGGGGAAATTGGGCATAACAGAACCAGGACTCACGTTCCGTGCATTTACAAAATGAGCTTCGTGCCAGTCAGTTGTACGGTAATTTCCAATACGGTGCAAATCCGGACCTGTTCGTCTGGAACCCCACAAAAAAGGCCGGTCATAAGCATACTCTCCTGAGAGCGAATAACTGCCGTAGCGGTCAGTTTCAGACTTAAACGGTCTAATGAGTTGTGAATGACAGGCATTACAACTTTCCCGGATGTAAATTTGCCTTCCAGCCATCTCCAATGCAGAATAGGGTCTCAGTCCTTCGATGGGACGTGAATTTTCAGTGAAAGAAGGAATGACCTCCACCACTCCGCCAATGGTAATTGTGATAAAGATACAAAGCCCTAACAAGAGCGAATGACGTTCGATGAACTCAAACATGCAAAACTCCTTTAATTAATTTAGAGATCCGCTATCTGCTGCAGGCCGGCTTCCAGTTTGCAACTGAAACGCCTCTGCACCTTTGATAGTACGGATAATATTATAAAAGAACATGAAAAAACCAGCCAGAAAGAGTGTTCCTCCCACAGCCCTGAGTGCCCAGTAGGGTGCCATTGCGTTGACAGTGTCGAGGAAAGAATAGGCCAGTGAACCAAACTGATCGGTTGTTCTCCACATTGCGCCTTGAGTAATTCCGGCAATCCACATGCTGGAAAAGTAAAACACTATACCGAGAGTCTGAATCCAGAACTGATTTTCTGCCAGACGTTCAGAGTACAGTTTGGTGTTCCACATTCTTGGAACCATATGGTACAGTGCACCAATGATGGTAAAGGCCACCCAGCCTAAGGTTCCATTATGAACATGACCGATAATCCAGTCAGTAAAATGTGCAATTGCATTGACAGATTTGATGGCCTGAATTGGTCCTTCAAGGGTTGCAAATCCATAAAATGTACTGCCGATTACCAGAAATTTTGCAATGGGATCTGTTTTTAACTGTTCCCATTTTCCGGACATGGTCAACAATAAATTTACCATTGAACCCCATGACGGTATGATCAGCACCAGCGAAAATACCATCCCCAGAGTTTGTACCCAATCCGGAATTGTCGAATACATCATATGGTGCGGACCTGCCCAGAGATAAACGAACATCAGTCCCCAAAAAGACCAAAGCGAAAGACGATACGAATAAACCGGTTGATTGGCTTGTTTTGGAATGAAATAATAGGACATGGCAATGATGGGAACTGTAAGCACAAAAGCTACAGCATTATGCCCAAACCACCACTGTACCTGAGCGTCGTTTGTCCCTGCAAACATGGAAACCGAGTGCCACCAGTTTCCGGTTTGTGTCACAAACCAGGTAGGAATAGCCAGTCCGTTTATCAGGAAGAGCATGCTGACTGCAATAAAACAGGCTACATAATACCAGATTGAAACGTAAAGTGTTTTTTCTTTGCGGGCTCCAAGCATCGCGAAGATGTGTACACCCCAGCTGAGCCACATTACGACCACTAAAATATCAACCCACCAGGAAAGCTCATGATATTCCTTTGATTGTGTGTGTCCCATCAGCAGGGTAACTGCGGCAAGTACAATGATCAGGTTAAAAAGGATTAAATGAAACATCCCAACTCCAGGCAGGACCATTCGCACCTTGAGTACCCGTTGTGAAACGTAATACCAGGAAGCAAAAACACCGGCCAGAGTGAAACCAAATATCACTGCGTTAGTATGCAGGGGGCGTAATCTGTTAAAACTAAGCCAGGGCAGGTCTGCATTTAACTGCGGAAAAACAAGCTCAAGGGCAATTATCAGTCCTACACTCATTCCAACTGCCCCCCAGATGAGTGTTGAAATTGCGAAACCTTTTGCTACAGAATAATCATAATCTGTGATCGAATCTGTTTGTGACATGAATAAATCCTTTTGAATGCAAAATATAATTTGCTGTTGCCTGCTGTTGTGAAGTTTCCAGAGCTTAGCGAACTCACTTACAAATTTCAAGCACTAATAATCGTTAATAAAAACAAATTCCAACCATTGTACATAGTTTTATAACAATTTAATTAGTAAATTTACCTAGATGGGGCATCAATGCTACAAAATATGAAAAAAACAATCAAATGGTTGACATTTACTTAGTACCCCTATAAGGTATAATTAAATATAAAATTATCACTTAGAAGGAAAGATGGAACAAGCAATTCAGATTGTAAATTTGGACATTCAGGGTATGACTTGCGCAGGTTGTGTTAGTTCTGTGGAAAAAGCCCTGGGGAGTGTGAATGGTGTAGATTTGGCGGAAGTTAATTTTGCTTTGAATCGTGCCTCTGTTCGTTATAATCCGGAAATAGCAAACCCTGCAGTATTGGAAACTGCTGTTGCTGCTGCAGGATTTGAGGCTCAACGCCTGAAAGATACTGAGGATGCAGTAGAACCCTCAGTACAGTCGGAACAGGAATATTTGAAATTCAGCAGCAAAATGCGGCTGGCTGTTATCTTTTCTGTGCCGCTGGTTTTACTGGCTATGGGGCCGATGTTGGGAATTCCTCTACCGGGATGGTTTGCTCCTGAAACGGAACCACTGCGTTATGGAATTATTCAATTGCTGTTGACATTACCTGTGCTTTGGGCCGGTCGTGATTTTTACAGCAAGGGACTCACCACATTATTGCACCGCAATCCCAACATGGACACTCTGGTGGCCATGGGCACAGCGGCGGCCGTTGGTTTCAGTATGTGGAATATGTTTGGAACGCAATTGAATGCGGAAGGTTTTTATTTTGAAACTGCAGGTGTGATCATCGCACTCATTTTGCTGGGTAAGTCATTGGAAGCAAAAAGTCGTAGCCGTGCTTCTGAAGCCATCAGTTCCTTATTGAAACTGCGTCCTAAAGAAGCTGTGCTTGTACATGAGGGCAAGGAATCCAGCATTTTGATTGACCTGGTTCATCCAGGCGATGTCCTGCGGGTACGTCCGGGAAGTATAGTTCCGGCAGATGGAATTGTGGTTGAAGGCTCAAGTTTTGTCGATGAATCAATGCTGACAGGCGAACCGCTGCCCGTTGAAAAAAAACCTGGAAAGTCCGGAACGAATTTTGCGGAAGTTACAGGTGGTACGCTCAATACCAATGGGGTACTTACGATTAGAGTTCAGCGTGTGGGAGGTGAGAGCACACTGGCCCGCATCATTAGGCTGGTTGAAAATGCACAACTTGCTAAAGCACCGGTTGCACGCTTGGCAGACCAAGTGGCTGGAATATTTGTTCCTGTAGTTTTAGTGATTGCAGCTTTGACCGGAGTGGGGTGGTGGCTTTCAGGTGCCTCGGCCAATGAAATTCTGGGCTACACTGTTGCAGTTTTAGTGATTGCCTGTCCCTGTGCACTTGGACTGGCCACACCAATTGCAATCATGGTTGGAACCGGAACCGGTGCTCAACATGGAATTCTATTTAGGAATGCTCCTGCACTTGAAGCAGCACACAGGCTGGACACTCTTATAATGGACAAAACCGGAACTCTGACTGCAGGCAGGCCGCAAGTCACACAAATTTTAGCTGTCGACTCAAACAAACAGCAACAGGAGCAGAGTGAATTATTAAAATTAGCGGCAGCAGTTGAGCAGGGCTCTGAACATCCACTGGGTCGTGCAATAGTAGCTGAGGCAGAAAAACAAAGGCTGGAATTACCACAAATTACAGAGTTTGAAGCACAAACAGGATTTGGTGTAAAAGCGTTATGTGACGGACAGACAGTCTTGATTGGAAATTCTGCTTTGATGCAGGCAGAAAATATCTTTTCTGAGAATCATCAAAAGTTGGAAAAACAAATTACAGCCGGAAGCACTGCTGTTTTTGTTGCTGTTGACGGCAAATTGGCTGGTGCGATTTGTCTGGCAGATGAAGCGAGACCTGAAAGTGCTGAAGCGGTCCGAAAATTTCAACAACTAGGCCTGCAAGTTGTGATGTTGACAGGTGATCAGCAAAGTTCTGCGGAAGCAGTCGCTGCAAAAACGGGAATAACCAGTATTCATGCCGGAGTTCTTCCGGAAGTTAAATCAAAAATTATCAAACAATATCAGGAGCAAGGCCGACGAGTTGGTATGATCGGAGACGGTATCAATGATGCACCGGCTTTGGCACAGGCAGATGTGGGAATTGCAATGGGTTCCGGAACAGATGTGGCAATGGAAACTGCTGATATGGTACTGATGAAAAATGATTTGCGGCACGTTGCCGATGCATTGCGCCTCAGTCGGTCGACCCTGAGAAATATTCGTCAGAATCTCTTCTGGGCTTTTGGCTATAACGTAATTGGTATTCCAATTGCTGCGGGTCTGCTGGTTCCTTTTGGTGGACCGGCTTTGCATCCGATGCTGGCTGCAGCAGCGATGGCACTCAGTTCTGTATCTGTGGTGACTAATGCACTGCGTCTACGTAAATTTTCGTTTTTTAAAGCATAACTCCTTCGATAAAATCTACCCCCCATTCTTAAAACAACTATTCGGAAATTAACTTAAATATAATCCGGAACCTGCTTTGACAACTGGCTGGTTTTAAGGCATTCCCGAGAAAGTCTGAATAATAATAAAACATTTTTTCTATCTTTAAAGTGCTGTGCAAACATGAGATAATTAAATGTTAAATCTCAATATGAGATAAAAGGTTTTTTTATTGTTAAAAAACTTTTAAAATCAATTAGTTAAAATTTTATCAGGCATTTAAGATGATCAGTAAGTTTAGTGAGTTTGAACTCAAACCAGCTCTTCTCAAAGCATTAGACGGAGTAGGTTATGAAACTCCCACCCCAATTCAGGCTCAGACCATACCTTTATTACTCCAGCGAAAAGATGTGCTGGGACAAGCACAAACCGGTACTGGAAAAACCGCTGCTTTTGCACTGCCTTTGTTATCAAATCTTAATTTAAGACAAAAAGATCCACAGGTTCTTGTACTGACACCAACGCGGGAATTAGCAATTCAGGTCGCAGAAGCTTTTAAGATTTATGCTTCGCAAATGAGCAGCTTCCATGTGTTGCCGATTTATGGAGGACAGGAATACAGGGGTCAAATACGGGGACTGCAGCGTGGTGTACATGTGGTCGTTGGTACTCCTGGTCGTGTGATGGATCACATGCGCCGAGGTACATTAAAACTGGGTAATTTAAGTGCATTGGTACTGGATGAAGCTGATGAGATGTTGAGGATGGGTTTTATTCAGGATGTGGAATGGATTCTTGAACAAACACCGCGTGACAGGCAAATTGCTCTTTTTTCTGCGACAATGCCGCAGCAGGTACGTCGGATTGCCACTCAATATTTAAACGAGCCTGAGCAAATTACGATCAAGGTAAAAACCTCCACTGCAGAAACAATTCGTCAGCGTTTCTGGCCGGTTAGCGGGATGCATAAACTTGATGCTCTGACTCGGATTCTTGAAGCAGAACCATTTGAGGCGATGCTTATTTTTGTACGAACAAAAACTGCTACTGTAGAATTGGCTGCTAAACTTGAAGCCCGCGGTTATGCCTCAACTGCACTTAATGGTGACATCAAACAAAACCAGCGTGAACGTACCATTGAGCATTTGAAGAATGGTAAACTGGATATTTTGGTGGCAACAGATGTTGCTGCACGCGGGTTAGATGTGGAGCGTATCAGCCATGTGGTTAATTACGACATACCTCATGATACAGAAGCCTATGTACACCGAATTGGCCGAACAGGACGTGCCGGCAGAGAAGGTGATGCAATTTTATTTGTTGCACCACGTGAAAAGAGGATGTTGAATGCCATCGAAAGAGCAACCAAACAAAAGATTGAAATGATGGAGCTGCCTTCTACAGAAATGATCAATGATAAACGAATTGCCAAATTCAAACAGAGTATTACTGACACACTGGCAACAGAAGAACTGGGAATGTTATACCAGATGATTGAACAATATCAACTGGAGCACAACGTACCGGCACTGGAAATTGCTGCTGCACTGGCAAAGCTTTTACAGGGGGACTCTCCTTTTCTGCTGCAGAAACAGCCAAAAAGGAAAGCAGATCCCAACTGGAAAGAGAGCGAAACAAAAGATCGAAAAGAGCGCTCAAGAGAAACTTCAAAAGGTCATAAAAATGAACGCGAGCGTGTACCTAGAAAGGAACTGCCGCTGGAGGAGGGGATGGAACGCTACCGTCTTGAAGTTGGACACACTCATGGTGTTCAACCAAGTAATATTGTTGGTGCAATTGCAAATGAGGCAGGACTTGACAGTCAGTACATAGGCCGAATCAATATTTATGATGATTACAGCGTAATTGACCTGCCGGACGGAATGCCAAAAGATGTTTTTAATGATTTGAAAAAAGTCTGGGTTTCAGGACAGCAGTTAAAAATTTCCAGTATGTCAAAAGGTCATAAAACCGGAAAATCATCCCGGCATTCAAAATCAGGACACAAGGGCAAACCTGCAAACAGAGGCACTGCACCTGCTAAAAGAAGCAGCCGCAAGCCTGTGCGGAGAAAATAAAGCTGCAATTGTGCAAAATCAGACTTAACAATAAATTATTGTATACTGAAAAACATCTCCCATGAACCCACTGTCTTATTTAAACAACTCTGATATTGGAGCATTTGAAGGACTGTATCATCAATATCAGCAGGATCCTGAATCTGTTGATCCGGAGTGGAGAAATTTTTTTGATGGATTTGAGTTCTCAAAGGCTGATTATACTCAAGCAGAAACAAAGCCTGTTGGGGAGCAAACAATAGATGCTGTAGCTGCTCCGGAACAATTTCAAAAGGAACTTGCGGTCAGTAACTTAATTGGTGCATACAGACAGCGTGGACATATGTTCGCCAACACTAATCCTGTACGTCCACGCAGAAAACATGAGGGGCCGATTGAACTAGTAAATTTTGGTTTGAGTGAAGCAGATTATGATAAAAAATTTCATGCAGGTAGCAGGATTGGAATCGGTACTGCAACTTTACGTGAAATACGCGATTTTTTGGAACAAACTTATTGTGGCTCAATTGGAGTTGAATATAAATTTGTACGTACCCTGGAGATAATTCAGTGGCTTGAGCACAAAATGGAATCCTGTCGTAACACACCAAATTTTTCGCGTGAGGAAAAAATTGAGCTGTTACGTAAAACCAATGAAGCGGTGGCCTTTGAAAGTTTTCTGCATACTAAATTTGTGGGTCAAAAAAGATTTTCTCTGGAAGGGGGTGAGTCAATTATTCCTGCACTTGATACTATTCTTGAGAGTGGCGCTGAGCTTGGAGTAGAAGAGTTTGTGATTGGAATGGCCCATCGCGGCAGGCTGAATGTGCTGGCAAATATACTGGGAAAAACCTATAACGATATTTTTGCAGAATTTGAGGGTAAAGCATTTGGTACAGATGGATTTGCAGGTGATGTTAAATATCACATGGGCTACTCCAGTGACAAAAAGGTGAGGAGTGGTAAAAAAGTACATTTGAGTCTAACTCCAAATCCCTCACATTTGGAGGCAGTTAACCCTGTTGTGGAAGGTATTTCAAGGGCCAAAATAGACCATTATCATCAGGGAAATGTAAAAAAACTGGTACCCATCCTTATTCACGGTGATCATTCCATGGCGGGGCAGGGTATTGTCTATGAAGTTCTGCAGATGTCGAAACTACCGGGTTATGGAACCGGTGGTACAGTTCATCTGGTGATTAATAACCAGGTAGGTTTTACTGCAGATTATACTGAAGGGCGTTCCAGTACTTATTGTACCGATGTGGCAAAGACCACACTTTCTCCGGTATTTCACGTCAATGCAGATGATGTGGAAGCAGTGGCTTATGTGACTAAGCTGGCACTGGAGTTTAGACAGGAATTTCATCGGGATGTCTTTGTAGATATACTTGGTTACAGACGACACGGTCATAATGAAGCCGATGAGCCAAGATATACACAGCCTGATTTGTATCGGCGAATTGCCAGGCATCCCACTGTAAGAGAAGTCTACAGTAAAAAGCTGGTACAGTCCGGTAGTTTTTCTGCTGTCGAAACAAAAGAAATGGAGGCAGAATTTAAACAGTATCTTGTTGACCGTCTGGAGGAGTCGAAGCAGCAGGAAACTGCTTCCGTCACTTCATTCCTCGAAGGTGTCTGGACCTGTGTCAGGAGAGCAGACAAAAAGGATTTTGAAAAATCACCAGAAACTGGAGTTGCTGAAGAAAAATTTTTGCAGATCAGTGAATTAGTCACAGATCTTTCCAGATCGGAAAGTCCTGCAGAAAAATTAAAATTCTTTGCAAAAATACAAAAACTGTATGCAAACCGCAGAAAAATGGTCAGTGAGAAAAAACTGCTCGATTGGGGAATGGCTGAAACCATGGCTTTTGCGACTATGGTCAGCGAAGGTACATCAATCCGTTTAAGTGGTCAGGACAGTGGGAGGGGGACATTTGCGCACCGTCATGCTGTTATTACGGCAGAGGACAATACCAAACACATACCGCTGAATCATCTGTCCAAAAAACAGGCCCGCTTTGAAGTTTACAATTCCTTTCTCTCAGAATATGGTGTGCTTGGTTTTGAATACGGATACGCCTATTCTGCACCGACTTCATTAACAATCTGGGAGGCGCAATTTGGAGATTTTTCAAATGGTGCACAAATAATTATTGATCAGTTTATTGCTTCTTCTGAGACAAAATGGCACCGCATGAACGGTGTGGTTTTGATGCTGCCGCATGGACATGAAGGTCAGGGGCCGGAACATTCTTCTGCTCGTATCGAACGTTTTCTGACTCTTTGTGCAGGAAACAATATGCAGCTTGTCAACTGTACTACACCTGCAAATATTTTCCACATTCTGCGGCGGCAAATGGCATATCCTTTCCGTAAACCACTGGTCATTTTTACACCTAAAAGCTTGCTGCGCCACCCTCTCTGCGTGAGTCCGCTGTCAGACTTTTTAGCAGGTTCTTGTTTTACGGAAGTAATTGACGATGATTATGTGGATTTGCCGAATGTACGGAAGGTCTTGTTTTGCAGTGGAAAAATATACTATGATCTGCTGGAACGTCAGCAAACGAATGAAAATCGTGACATTGCGATTATTAGAATTGAACAGCTGTATCCATTTCCTGAAAAGCAGCTACTCTCTGTTATCAAACGCTACTCAAAGGCGTCTCAGTGGTGTTGGGTGCAGGAAGAACCGGAAAATATGGGTGCCTGGTCTTTTATGCTGCGTACCTTCCCAAAAGTGAAAATCGCTCTGGAGATTGTGGCACGTGACGCCGACAGTTCACCTGCAGTTGGTTTTCCTCAGGTACATGCAGTGCAGCAGGAAAACCTGGTACACAGGGCATTTGAAGAATAAGAATCAAGAATATCTGTTTTACTTTTCTGATTTAGAATTAAATTACAAACACATTCAAAGGTTTTATGTATGTCTATTGTGGAGATTAAAATTCCAAGTCCAGGCGAATCGATCACAGAAGTTGAAATTGGTAGTTGGCTGAAAGCAGATGGTGACTATGTAATGCTTGATGAAACACTCTGTGAAATTGAAACTGATAAAGCCACACTGCCACTGATTGCCGAAAGTGCTGGAACCTTGAAGATCGTATTGCAGGAAGGTGAAACAGCAGGTGTTGGTGATGTGGCTTGCTCGATTGATACTGCTGCTGTAAAACCGGATGTAATGCCGTCTGAGATAATTTCCGAAACTTCCACCGGTACAGCAGAAACAAAGCTGGAACCTGCTGAAGTTGAAACCCAGACTGAAACTGTTGCTACATCTTATGCTGCCGGCAATCCTTCACCTGCAGCACGGAAAATGATTGCTGAGCAGGGAGTAACAGGTGTATCCGGAAGTGGACCTGCAGGACGTATCACGAAACAGGACGTTCAGCAACACCTGCAGCAAGTTACGGAAACTGTTGTCAACGAAAGGGAAACAACTATGGACTCCAAAATACCGCCGGCCTCAGCTTCGCGTGACATCAAAAAAGAACGGATATCCCGTTTGCGCCGCAAACTTGCAGAACGACTTGTTGCAGTAAAGAACGAAACTGCAATGCTGACAACTTTTAATGAAGTTGATATGCATGCTATTTATGAACTCCGGTCCCAGAGCAAAGAGATATTTTTGGAAAAGTACAATGTTAAACTTGGATATATGGGGCTGTTTACCAAAGCCTGCACAGAAGCATTACAGAACTTTCCTGCAGTTAATGCCCGGTTGGACAGCGACCAGATAGTTTTTCATGATTATGTTGACATGGGAATTGCGGTCAGTGCACCAAAAGGTTTGATGGTTCCGGTAATTCGAAATGCAGAATCACTTACAGTCGCCCAAATTGAAATGGAAATCGGCCGACTTGCTAAACGGGCCAGGAATAATAAACTCAGCATTGATGAAATGGAAGGCGGTACTTTTTCCATCACAAACGGTGGTGTTTTTGGTTCAATGCTCTCTACTCCAATCATAAATCCACCGCAAAGTGCAATCCTTGGAATGCACAATATTGTGGAACGTCCTCTGGCAATTAATGGAAAAGTTGAGATTCGTCCGGTTATGTATCTGGCACTCTCTTATGACCACCGGATTATCGATGGTCAGCAATCGGTTAGTTTTCTTGTACGAGTAAAAGAAAATCTCGAAAATCCAACGAGGATGTTTGTTTGAAAAACTCTGCAGCGTTAAAAAATAAATGACAAAATTCGACACAACTATCATCGGTTCAGGTCCAGGAGGATATGTGGCAGCAATACGCTGTGCGCAACTGGGAATGAAAACAGCCATCATTGAACGTTATCCAACTTTGGGTGGAACCTGCTTGAATGTAGGTTGCATTCCCTCAAAAGCACTGCTGGATTCAAGTGAACATTATGATCATGCCCAGCGGCATTTTGAAACACATGGGATCAAGACTTTAAAAATTGAACTGGACTGGCCAAGAATGCGTCAGCGTAAAGATGATGTGGTCGAGCAGACCTGTGCCGGAATCCAGTATTTGATGAAGAAAAATAAGATCTCAGTTATCAGTGGACATGCATCTTTTGAAGATCCAAAAACAATAAAGGTCATTGGAAATGACGGTTTTCAAGAAACAGTAAAGACGGAGCGAGTTATAATTGCAACCGGTTCCAAACCAGCCAGCATTCCCGGTGTGAAAATTGATAAAAAAAGAATCATAACTTCTACAGAAGCACTGAGTCTTGCTAAGGTGCCGAAGAAACTTATCGTTATTGGAGGCGGTGTGATTGGATTGGAACTGGGGTCGGTTTATGCCAGACTTGGTTCAAAGGTGCAGGTAGTGGAATATCTTGACCGCCTGATTCCCGGAATGGATTTCGCACTTGCAAAGGAAGTTCAAAGGTTTTTGAAAAAACAGGGTCTGGAGTTTTTTCTCAGTCATGCAGTACAAAGTGCTGTTGTGAAAGGAAAAAGTGTTAAGGTTATTGCAAAAAACAAGAAGGATAAAGAAGTAGAATTCAGCGGAGATTACTGTCTGGTTGCTGTAGGACGCAGGGCGTATACTGAGAACCTTGGTCTGGAAAAGATTAAGCTTACTCTGGATAAACAGGGAAGAATACCTGTCAATGATAATTTGGAAACTGAAGTTCCGGGGATATATGCAATTGGAGATGTGGTTGCCGGTGCAATGCTGGCACATAAGGCAGAGGAAGAAGGCGTTTTTGTAGCTGAAACAATGATGGGACAAAAGCCGCATCTCAACTATAAAGCAATTCCGGGAGTACTATACACCTGGCCGGAAGCTGCAGGAGTGGGATTTACAGAGGATGAATTAAAATCTGAAAATTATAATTACAAAGTCGGAAGTTTTCCTTTCAAGGCACTGGGACGGGCACGGGCCTCAATGGACACTGATGGTTTTGTTAAAGTACTGGCTGACAAAGATAGCGATGAAATATTGGGGATCCATCTGGTTGGAGCACGCGCTGCGGATTTAATTGCAGAAGCAGTAGTGGCATTGGAATATCGGGCCAGTGCAGAAGACATTGCCCGTATGTCGCATGCACATCCTACTTATGCGGAAGCAATCAAAGAGGCAATGTTGGATGCCACCGAAAAACGTTCTATTCACATGTAATTAAAAAAAGTCGATGCCAGCCAATCAACACAGGGCAAGCAGGCGAATATTGATAGTTGATGATATTGAAGATAACTGCCTGTTGATTGAGGATCATCTGCGGCAGCAGTTGAGATGTGAATTTCGTGTAGCTGCCTCTGGAAAAGAAGCTTTGAACGTACTGCAAAATTGGCTTCCGGATTGTATTTTGATGGATATTATGATGCCGGAAATGGATGGTATTGAAGCCACCAAACGCATCAAACTCATTCCTGCATGTCACGATGTCCCTGTGCTAATGGTAACTGCCAAGCAGGAAATGGGTTCCTTCGAAGATGCTTTTGATGCAGGCGCGGTTGATTATATTTATAAACCGCTTGACCGTACTACTTTAGTGGCACGTGTGAAATCTGCATTACGCAGCAAAGATGATCTTGAACGGATTAAAGAACTGAATCAGGAATTGTTTCAAAAAAAGCAGGAACTGAGCAGTTTTTCACAAACAGTCAGTCATGACCTCAAGTCGCCGATTGTTAGTGCAGCCAGCCTCTATGACTTGTTTTTGCACCGGATAAACAGTGAGTTTCCGCAACTAATAGAAGATGAGAGTTTAAAAGAGCTACTGGAACGCATACCACGGACTTTCCGTAAGATGCTGGAATTTATCAACACACAGTTAGATTATGCGGAAGCAGGGCTGGTAATAGGAGAGTTGGAATCAAAACCAATGGCAAGCATTATCAGGACTGTAATTGACAACTTCGAGTATGCAGAACGTGAAGGAATGGTCAGTTTCAAAATCCTGCCGGAAATTCCGGAAGTGCTTTGCGATCCAATCAGGATGTTGAAAGTCTGGCAGAACCTGATTGCTAATTCGATCAAATACCGTGGTACCAAAAATCCGGTGAAGATTGAATTTGGCGGAAATAAAAAAAAGGACAATGTCACATTTTGGATAAGTGATGATGGCCCGGGAATAATTCCGGAACACCGGGAAAAAGTATTTGAAACAAATGCCCGCTTGAATTACGATGTAGAAGGATATGGTTTTGGTCTGGCAACCGTAAAAAAAATAATTGCTGCACATGGCGGAAAAATTTGGATTGATCCGGTAGTCACTAACGGTGTGAGTTTTATTTTTGAACTGCCGCAAGAATAAATAGTTAACTGAATTTGCTAAAAAATAAAAATATTCAAACATGCATTTGCAATTAGTCCGCATACCGTTTAGATTTGAGCAAAGTGGAAAATATAAAAATTATTAGGTGCAGCTTTCGATAACTTAGCTTTGTCATTTTCAACACAGTGTAGATCCGGAAATCAGGGAAGCTAAAATAATATTATCCTTTACCCGATTGTAGTTTTGAAATATGGGCCTAGTCCGGAAAACAGCTTAAAAACTATTTCTTCAACCAAAAAAAGTTTGAAATGGAAATTAAGAAAAGTAAAACCAGAGAATCAACTGTCCGGATAAAACGGTTTTTCGCAAGTATGTGGCCGTTCAAAAAAAGAGCAAAACCTGTCTATAATCTTAAAACTATCCGCATTCCCAGGACATCCGGACGCCTGTTGAAATTCCTCAATTTTCTTCTGCGCACACCTGGAATTCGTTTTTTTCTACTGCCGCTACTTCTTCGTCAAGCCGGACTTCCTGTTTTAAGAAAATGCGGTGTAGATGATGCTCCTGTAATGCATCCAGTCCATCCTGCAGACAGTCAAATTACAGCAGCAGCTGCAAAAAAAACTATTCAGCAGTTTAGAGATTCATATGAAACAAAGCAGGAATCCGGACTGGTGGGAAAAAAATCTGCAGCTGAAAAACAAAGTCTTTTTCAACCTGAAACTGCAGCAGATTTTCATCGTGCATATCTGGAGGGTAAAACTACACCTGTTGATGTGGCCATGCGCCTTTTGGATATAATCCGCAGTATTGAAGAAAGTGCAGTACCTTTGCGTCCATTTATGGCCTGGGACGAGCGTGATCTAATGCAGCAGGCAAAAGCATCAGCTGAGCGTTTTGAACGGGGTGAATCTCTGGGAATATTGGACGGAGTTCCGGTAGCCGTAAAAGACGAGCTGGATATGCTTCCATTTCCAACTATGGTTGGCACAAAGTTTTACAACACCAAATCACCGGCGCAAGATGCGACCAGCGTTGAACGCTTGCGTTCAGCCGGCGCTCTGATGGTTGGTAAAACAAATATGCATGAAATTGGATTGGGTGTTACTGGACTAAATAAGAGCTATGGGACAACCAGAAATCCACACCACCTGGATCACTTTCCAGGTGGGTCATCAAGCGGCTCAGCCGCTGCAGTTGCTGCAGGAGTGTGTCCAATTTCTCTTGGAGTTGACGGTGGTGGTTCAATCCGTATACCAGCTAGTTTGTGCGGAGTTGTTGGTCTTAAAACAACATGGGGCAGGATCAGTACCGCAGGAAGCGCTCCACTTTCCTGGAGCCTTGGCACAGTCGGACCGATTACCTCTACCGTACGTGATGCAGCTCTAGCCTATTCTTTTCTTGCAGGACCGGATCCCAGACAAATAAATTCACAAAATCAGCCCTCGGTTGATTTGCAGGATTTTGAGGATAGTAATTTAAGCGGAGTTAAACTTGGTGTATTTTCACCATGGTTTGAGCATGCTTCCGCTGATATTGTCCAAAGTTGCCAGCAAATGCTGGAAGCTTTCAAATCTCAAGGGGCAACTGTTGAAGAAATTGAAGTTCCGGATTTAGATGAAATCCGCATGGCGCAGATTGTTACAATTGTGACTGAAATGCTGACTTCTTTACAAACTCAATTTAATCCTTTCCGTAAACCTTTGGGACTGGATACTATCTTAAATCTCACACTGGCAAAGCAGTTTAAAGCCACGGATTATGTTAAAGCACAGCGGGTACGTGCCAGACTGATGAAAAATTTTCAAAAAATCTATCAGCAGGTGGATGCTGTTGTTACACCGACTACTGCCCGGACAGCACCTCCGATTCTACCGGATGCATTGAAGAATGGTGAGTCAGACCTTGGTACATTGACAGAGTTAATGCGCTATGCTCCGGGTGCAAATCTGGGAGGTTTTCCGGCAATTTCATTTCCAGTTGGTTATGACGCACAGGGCTTACCGGTAGGAATGCAGTTGATGGGAAGACCCTGGGAAGAATCTCTGTTGCTGCGTCTGGCCAACACTTCAGAACGTTTTTTTGCACGTCATCCGCCAATGATGCGTTTCTCACTTTTGCCGAATTGAAGCCGTAATTTCTGTCTAGATAAATAAATCTGGATTTAAGAACATCTGAAAAAGTCTTGTTTTCGAACTGCTAAACCGCTAGCATAATATGATTGGTTGGGGCCAGTAGCTCAGTTGGTTAGAGCTGACGACTCATAATCGTCCGGTCGCTGGTTCAAGTCCAGCCTGGCCCACCAATAA
>JACNJW010000066.1 GCA_014382365.1 SAR324 cluster bacterium | reverse complement strand
TTAAACTATTATCAAGTTTCTTTTTTAACATAAACAGTTTTTAAGCATCAACTAATTACCTGGCATCAATTGTACTGTGATTCTGTCTGCCAGTAGCAGCCCTTTTGGAGTTAAACACAAATAATCAGCTTTCCAAAATGCACGTGCTTCATCACATAATCCTTGAACAAAAGCAACCTGTTCTTTACTCCAGCATAGTTCATAGCTGTCCAGCCAATGCTCAATATTTATTCCTTCAGAACTTCGTAAACCCAGCATTAAAGATTCTGAAGCCAGCTCTTTTTTTGTGAGTTTTTCTTCAAATTCAATGGGCCAGTTCTTGTCCCCAAGCAACTGGTGGTATTTTCTGAGCGAACGAACATTGCCCCAACGAGTTTGCTGAAAATAGGAATGTGCTCCAACTCCAAAGCCAAAATAGTTTTGGCCGGACCAAACCAATAAGTTATTACGGCCCTCTTTTGTGTTTTTTGAAAAATTTGAAACTTCATACTGAAATAATCCGGCTTTTTCGAGACGTTCTACTGCCCACAAATACATTCTCTCAAATTGTTCCTGATGTTCTGTTTCCCATTTTCGAATTAGTTTATTTTTTCCAAAAGATGTTTGTTCGTGTATTTCAAGCCCATATAAAGATAAATGAGAAGGATCGCCGGCAAGAGCTTCCTCAACATCATTTTTGAAGCTTGCCACACTTTGTTCTGGAACACCAAACATTAAATCCAAGTTCCAATTACTGAACGGTGAATTATTAACCGTTTTCACTGCTTGCCGCAAGTCTGCTGAATTGTGACAACGATCCAACTGTTGCAGGATTGAAGATTGGAAACTCTGCCCTCCTATGCTAAGCCGGTTGACACCTAATTCAAACAGTCCGCTTAGATAGTCTGAATTAACATCTTCAGGATTCATTTCAAATGATATTTCAGTTTGAGCTGTCCATGGAAAATACTCCTGCAACTGATCCAGTAATGCTGAAACCTCTTTTAGTGTCAGGCGTGAAGGAGTCCCACCTCCAAAATAAATAGATTTTAACGGAGTGCTCTCAGAAATTATTTTTCCATTTTCATTAGCTTCATTTTCTTTCAGCATTTCCGCACGTCTGCTAATTTCATCAATTACAGCCTGAAGATATTTTCCATGTAAATTTGCACGATCACGCCTTACAGCGAAGGAACAAAAAGGGCATATTTTTTTGCAAAATGGGATATGAAGATAGACTGCCGGTATAAGACCAACTTTTTTTAAGATATTATTACTTATATTCACTTTTTTTCACCAAATATATCAGTTAACTATTTGTTGATGTTTGATTTAACAGAAGATCTTTTTTGTTGATTTCCTGAGACAGATAAACTACATTATCAATCCCGGATATTTATTATTTATTGGAAGTGTATTCTTCCTTTCTCTATCTTTTTTTAAGAATCAAACCTTATAGGTCAGGAAAAAATTTTACAATTATAACATCTTGATATTATAGTAAATTCCAACACTATCAATTCTGATATTTAAATTTTAGTTGAATTTATACAACTGAGATTTTATAGTTGATAACAATTCATTGCTCTACAAATAGCGAGGTGTTTTTCGGGTTTGCTAAGCAATGGGTTGTTTACATGATTTTTGCATAGCAGGAGCAGATCAATAAGCGCAATTAGGGTCTGCAAGTTTTACTCGTTTGAGTAAACTAAAATGAAAGTGAAGCACACCATGGATTGGATAAACTTCAAATATATCTTAAATTACATAGCAATTAAAGGCATTCATGAAAATTAAGCGCCTGTTCACCATGGAAGGTGAGGGACCGTACCGGTCAATCGAGTTTGAAAAACGGACTTCTATAATCCGAAATCCTGATGGTTCTGTGGTCTCTGAGTGGGACAATGTGACTGTGCCAAAACACTGGTCACAAGTTGCCACAGACATCATGGCACAGAAATATTTTCGCAAGGCAGGCATTCCTAATCATCTTAAGCCAGCCAAAGAAAAAGATGTTCCTGCATGGTTACAAGCTTCAATACGTGACCCGCTAGATGAAACTCAGAGTGCTGAAAATTCTGAGTCTTCCACGAAAAATTCAACCAAATCTGAAATAGATGCGCGAGAAGTTTTTCATCGTCTTGCTGGTTGCTGGACCTATTGGGGTTTCAAGCACAACTATTTCGATACTGAAGAAGACGCACAGGCTTTTTATGATGAATTGTGCCACATGCTGGCCAACCAAATGGCAGCACCAAACTCCCCTCAATGGTTCAACACCGGCCTCAACTGGGCTTATGGACTGGATGGTCCTGCACAGGGACATTACTATGTAGATCCAAAAACAGAAGAAGTAACTCCTTCAAGCGATGCCTATACTCGGCCGCAGCCTCATGCATGTTTCATACAGGCTGTCAAAGACGATTTGGTCCGTGAAGGAGGTATTATGGATTTATGGACCCGTGAAGCACGTCTATTTAAATATGGTTCCGGTACCGGTTCAAACTTCTCGGACCTTCGCGGAGAGATGGAACCACTGTCCGGAGGGGGTGTATCTTCAGGACTGATGTCATTTCTCAAAATTGGTGATTCTGCAGCCGGCGCGATCAAGTCTGGCGGAACTACCCGCCGTGCGGCAAAGATGATCTGTATTGATGCCGATCATCCTGATATTGAAAAATTTGTTAACTGGAAAGTTCATGAAGAGCAAAAAGTTGCCGCCCTGGTGGCAGGTTCTAAAACGATTAAAGGACTGATCAACGAACTATTCAGAGCGATTCACGGCTGGGGAGATGAGACTGAAAAGTTTGACCTCAAGTTGAATAAAGACCTGCGTAAAGTCGCCAAAAAAGCCCGACTGGCACAAATGCCTTTCAGCTATGTGCACCGTATCATCCATTTGGCACAACAGGGTTACACTGATGTTTTCTTTGAAGAGTATGATACAGACTGGAATTCTGAAGCATATCAAACTGTTGCAGGGCAAAATGCAAATAATTCAGTACGTCTAAACAATAAATTCATGCAGGCCGTAGAGCAGGACAAAGACTGGGATCTTTACTGGCGTGTTGAAAAAGTAAAAGCCAAAAAGAAAGCTAGAGAACCTGTACCGTGCAAGACACTCAAGGCTACTGAACTCTGGGAAGAAATTGCCTATGCAGCCTGGGCATCGGCTGATCCTGGAATTCAGTTTGACACAACAATCAATGAATGGCATACCTGTCCTGCAGATGGACCTATTCGAGCTTCAAATCCCTGTAGCGAGTACATGTTTTTGGATGACACAGCCTGCAACCTGGCTTCATTGAATTTGTTGCAGTTTCGTGATTCAAAAACAGGAGAGCTTGATATTGCAAAACTAAGACATGGATCCAGAATATGGACAATTGTTTTAGAAATAAGTGTTTTGATGGCTCAATTTCCAAGTAAAAACATTGCAGAGCTTTCTTATCAGTTCCGGACACTTGGCCTTGGTTACGCCAATATGGGAACATACTTAATGGTAAACGGGATTCCTTATGATTCCCCGAAGGCTCTTGCAGTGTGTGGTGCTGTTACTTCGATCATGCACATGACCTCTTATGCAACTTCTGCTGAATTAGCAAAGGAACTTGGTACATTCAGAGGATATGAACGGAACAAGGATAATATGCTGAGAGTGGTCCGTAATCATAGACGAGCGGCATTTCGTGCACCTGATAGTGAGTATGAAGGTTTATCCATCAAACCTGTAGGAATAGACAGCCAGCATTGCCCTCCTGAACTTCTCAAAGCAGCACAACAAGATGCGAACCAGGCTCTCAAACTGGGGGAAAAATACGGTTTCCGCAATGCACAAGTCACTGTGATTGCTCCCACTGGCACCATTGGTTTACTGATGGATTGTGACACTACAGGTATAGAACCTGATTTTGCTCTGGTTAAATTTAAGAAGCTCGCAGGCGGCGGTTATTTTAAAATCATTAATAACTCTATAACTCCAGCTCTCTCAAAACTTGCTTACAAAGATGCTGAGATTGCTGATATTGTGAATTACGTAAAAGGACATGCCAGACTTGACGGCAGTCCCTGTATCAATGCTAATGTCTTGCGTGCCAAAGGTTTTACTGAAGATGTACTTAAACGTATTGAAGAACAGTTACCAACAGCATTTGATATCAGCTTTGTTTTCAACATGTTTACTCTTGGAGAGTCATTTTGCAAGCAAACACTGGGTTTGAGTGATGAGCAGCTTGGCAACTTTGAATTTAGTATTTTAAAGCATCTTGGATTTACCAGTAAAGAGATTGAGGCTGCAAATGACTATATTTGCGGAACAATGACCATTGAAGGTGCTCCACACCTAAAAACGGAACATTATAATGTGTTTGACTGTGCAAATAAATGTGGACGCAAAGGTCAGCGATTTATTGCACCACAGGCACACATCAGGATGATGGCAGTTGCTCAGCCTTTTATTTCCGGCTCAATTTCCAAAACTATCAATATGCCAAACGATGCAAATGTTGCGGATATGAAAGAGGCCTTTACCACTTCATGGCATAGTGGTTTAAAGTGTAATGCACTTTATCGCGATGGTTCCAAACTCAGCCAACCGCTTAACGTTAGTACAGAAGATGATTTGTGGGTAGAAGACGAACTTGAGGAGGGAACAGCTGCACTACCGGCACAGGTTCGGATTGCAGAAAAAATTATCCACCGCTACATTGCCAAACGCAGGAAATTACCACAACGTCGAAAAGGCTACACACAAAAAGCTGTTATCGGTGGGCACAAACTATACCTGCGTACAGGTGAGTATGTAGATGGTAGTATCGGTGAAATATTTGTTGACATGCATAAAGAAGGTGCTGCATTTAGAAGCTTGATGAATAGTTTTGCAATTGCCATTTCACTTGGTCTGCAGCATGGTGTACCTCTTGAAGAGTTTGTTGAAGCCTTCATTTTTACACGCTTTGAACCAAACGGAATGGTTTCCGGCAATGACTCCATCAAAATGAGTACATCTATCATTGATTATATTTTTCGTGAACTTGCAATTACTTACCTCGGACGTAACGAGTTGGCACATGTCAACGCTGATGAACTTCAGGCCAGTGCCGTTCATTCTCAGGATGAAAGCGAACCGGAGTTTGAAAACGAGCAGGTTATCTCAGAGAGGACCCTCAGTACTGAAGAGAGTCAGAAATTTCTGGACAAAGAGGAACAAACCGAATTTGAAGGTGTAGATTTTGCTCTCCTCAAACAAACTGATTCAGAGCAGGAACAGATGCATACAGATTTTTCAGGCAGTTCAGATTTTGACACAAATAATAACAACGATAGTTGGAAAGCACAGGAGCGCTCTACCTCAAACCTTGTTCAGGAAGCGCGTATGAAAGGTTATGAAGGAGAAGCCTGCCATACCTGTCAGCAATTCACCATGGTACGCAACGGCTCTTGCCTCAAATGTGCATCCTGTGGAGCTACCAGCGGTTGTTCTTAGACTGCTGACAGTAGTGATTGTTTAAATTTTGTCCAGCTTTTTATTTTTCTAATGAGCAACGCTCATAGGAAGTACATTATTAACTTTGGACGGCAGGCACTTTAGCAGCCTGCCCACAGAGATCATAATTAGCATCTCACCTACCTGTGCCCCCACCTGCAGACATCCAGACGATATCAAAACGTGGGATAGCTTTGTTGGTTACACTGGTTATTTTGGCCCTGCTGGCAATCTTCATGACTGAGTTTGCTTTTGAGACTAAACTTGAAACACGGGGTATCCAAAATTATCAGGCATCATTCAAAGCAAAAAATGCTGTCAAGTCGATGTTTAAGGCAGTTCTGGAAGGACTCGAAAAGCAAGATGAATTTAAATTTTTCAGGGTTTATCTGGAAAATTTGCAGAAAAATTTTAGTGAGTTTTCTGGTAAAGACTGTACGCTTTTAAATCCCTGCAAACCTGAAAGATTGATTGCAGGAGTTATTGCAGATTTTCCTGATGTTATTTTTTATACTCCCTTCATCCGTCCAATTGATCATCTCTACAATTTGAACCGGATTCAAACACCACCTTTTAGAACAGTTAATCCAGAAGCAAAATCTGATGTTCGTTTGGCCAATCAATTCATAAATATTTTTAATGCCGGAAATTATAATACAACTCAAAAATCTGACGCAACCGTCTTCATTCAAAATCCTCAACTGGGTATTAACCAAATTCTGCCAATTTACGCAGCAATTTTTGATTGGTTGGATAAAAACAATGAAATATATGATTCAGATGTTTATGGAACAATTGGAGCGGAAAGAGAATATTACGCAGGAACAAAACCGGCAGTTTCAATAAAAAACGGATATTTAGATATTTTGAGTGAAGTCCAACTGATTCCGCTAATTTCACAGGAACAAATACCTTTGGCATTCTGGGAAATTAAGTTTACAACATATCCTGTAGGAAGGAAATATAATCGCTCAAGCAACTTCTCTTTGATTAATCCTCGTATAAATATTAATCTGGCAACCTCTGCAGAAATTATTGAATTTTTAGAACAATTTGATCAAAATACTGTTTATTTTGCCAGCTATTCTTCCAAAGATTACGAAAATATATACGAACAGGATTTATTTCAAAAAAGGAATGAAATTGCAGAAGAGCTGACAAAATTGCCGCGATCAAAATTGAATAACAAAGATATAAAAAACAAATTAAAAAATATTACACAGTACTACAGTAAAACTAATGACTTTTTCACTGCAAACAGTTTCTGGTATAAAATTCACCTGAAAACAGAAATTGACAATGTAATTGCTGAAGTGAAAGCAGTTGTCTCAGTAGAAAGAAAAGAAGAAACTGGCAAAGTTACAAAATTGAGTATTCACAGTTTTTGGTTGAGGTAATGTTTAGTGGCTAAAATAATTGGAAAAAAGATTATTCGACTAGAGCAAGTTGATTCAACAAATTCATACCTAAAAAACCGTAAGCAGTTACTACAGCAGCATGGTTTAGTAGTAATTACAAAAAAACAAACTGCCGGTCGAGGACGAGCCGGTAGAAAATTTTTATCTCTACCAGAGAAAAACCTGACATTTTCTATTGTCTTACATCCCAACCTGCCACTTGCTGAGGTTCAGATATTTGCATTATTGGCTGGTATAGTTGTAGCCAGAGTTTTAGATAACTATTTTAGTAACATAAGACTCAAATGGCCAAATGATGTTTTAGTAAGAGAGAGAAAAATCTGTGGAATATTGCTCGAAACGGACGTTATTCCTGAACATAATTTTCCGGTACTGATACTGGGGATAGGCTTAAACACCAAAGGAGGTCTGATAGATTACCCTGATGAATTACAGTCAATTATTACTACAATGGAACTTGAATCAGCAAGCTCTTCAAAATTAACAAATACACCAGGCAACCTTCCTTTGATTGATAATGAAACTGTTTTACAGCAACTCTTAACTGAACTTGAACAAAGTTTGGAAGACTTCAGTTTTTGTCCTTCTGTAACACATAATAATGAAGTTATAAATGACGGCCGCGCAGCTCTTTTAAAAGAATGGCTGCAAAGAGCAGATGCAATTGGCAGGAAGGTACGCAGTTTGAATAAAAAAGAGGAACAGAAAAAACATCCCGGTACTGTAGGGATAATTGAAGGTATGTCACGGGAAGGTTTCCTGCTGATACGAACAGCTAATGGACATCTCATAACGCATGTTACTGGAGATATTCTTGAAATAAAAGGTGACAAATAATGATTTTAACTGTAGATATTGGTAATAGTGACGTAGTACTAGGAATCTTTAAAGACTCTGAAATACTCCAAAGCTGGCGTTTACACACTGGTCTTCACCAAAGTGTGGATGAATATGAAATGCTCGTAAGGGGTATGCTTTTCGCATGCGATTTCAGCTTGGAAGATGTAAAAGGTGCAGTACTGAGTTCTGTTGTGCCTGAACTAACAGATGTTTTTTTCAAATTAATAGAAAATTTGATCGGAAAAGCTCCAATCAAGGTCAGTCATGAACTGGAATTTGGTATAAAAATAAATACTGAGATTCCTTCCAGAGTAGGTCAAGACAGGCTGATCAATGCCACAGCTGCATACCAGCAATATAAAACTTCACTAATCATCATTGATTGTGGAACTGCTACAACTCTTGATGTAGTAACTGCTGAAGGTGTTTTTGAAGGTGGAGTGATCTGTCCTGGATTATTAATTTCTGCGGAAGTATTATTTGCCAAAGCAGCTCAGTTGTTTCAGGTGAACCTTGAAATGCCCGAAAAAGTAATCGGCAAAAACACAACTGACAGTGTTAAATCCGGTCTCATATATGGATATGCTGGCATGATAGAATCTTTAATAAATAAAATATCGCAGGAATTAGAAGAACAAGGTCAACCACATCCGACTGTAGTTATCACAGGTGGCTTGGCCTTAAAAATATCGCACTTACTCCCTGATACAAATTTTCATGCAGATTTGACGTTGCGGGGTTTATACCTGTTTCATGCAATGAACAAAGTATAAATAATAAAGTTATTCATTTATTAATAATCAAATCTCCAATAACTCTACAACTGCAAAATAAACATGGCTGAAGAAAATATTGACGGTCTAGAAGGTTTGGATGATTTTGGTGACGATTTTGGTGAACAACTTGATTCCTTCATGGAGAGTGATGGAGATGATGAGGGAGACAGTGAATTAGATTCATTTTTTGAAGATCTTTCTACTATTGATGACCTTGAAGGTGATGATGATAGTGAAGGTGGAGAAGAGAATAATGGTGCTGATGAATTGGCTGAGAAAGAGCTTGAACCTGATTCAGATGATGATGATGATGACGATGACGATGACGATGACGGTGACGGTGATGTCCTCGAAAAAGAAGCCAGCAGTGACGTAGATGTAAAGGCTGAAGAAAAACAAACAGATAATACTAAGAAACCAAAAACAAAAAAAACAAAATCTGCTAAATCATTTCCGGTGAAGGCAGCAATAATATCTGCATTGACAGGGTTGATTTTGGGTATCATAACTGTTGTTGTACTGTATTTCATGGCAAGTCCAGTTGAAGAAGCAGCAGAGCCTGAAATTGTAGTAGAACTTCCTCCGGAACCGGCTCCTGTTGCTAAAATAAGTAAACCTAAACCCAAAGCAGCTAAGCCTAAACCTAAACCCAAAGTGTACAGATATTACGTGCAGGTTATTTCTTGTATTTCTCAAGAATGTGTGGATGAAAGCCGTCTGCAGTTAAAAAGTTTGGGATATAAATTTCGTGTCAGAACTTCCAGTGAAAGCTCCGCGATTGCAGAGGTTCTTTCTACCAATATCATGGGAGAAGAAATTTCTGCTAAGCTCGTAAAAAGAATAAACAATAATAATCCTCTGGCAGGACACGCTTTTCGCAAAACAGTACAAGATGGTTTCAGAATTTCGTTGGGTTTGTTTCCAGATCTAGAAACTGCTAACAGGGTGAGAACTTTTCTAAATCAGGCTTTTAAGGAACAAATCTTTTTGAAAATACAGCTCAGCACTCAAAATATTCGCTATCAGATTGTACAAATTGGCAACTTTAAATCAAAGAAAAGTGCAGAAAATATACGCAGAAGATTAATACAGAACAATCCTGATTTTAAAGGTGCTTTTGTCAAATCCATTTTAAAACCTTAACTTTAAGTAAAATTTTATTTGAGTTCAATACAATTTAGCTCAATGGTTAGACTGGCTGCTTGCTGCACTTTTTGATTAATTTTCAATTTTTGTTTACATTTATTGTTATTTCAAATAGAGTTAACATAGTTATTCAAAAGTATAAACCAAAATTATTGGAGTTTCATGGGACTGAGTTGGTCTATTGTTTTTAGCATTTTATTGATAGGATTCATCGTTTTTCCAGGAATTGTTTTCCTGTCAAATATGAGCCGAATCCGTAAAGAGAAGAGCCAGTAATAGTCATGAATCACTGTGTCTATGTTGATTCATGTTTTCCGTTTATTTTACAAGAGCACTGATAAACTGCACCTTCCAGCTTGTTGTTTTGAAGTCCGTCACCCCACTTCACCTCCTCACTGCATTCCGCATCGTTAGAGTTTAATAACTGTCAACCAATTTATTTTGAGTGACAACTTGAAAAATATTTCGCGTTTACCGCAAACTAAAACAAAACTGCTGAATTTTTACATTTTAAACAGATATTTTACATTTATTCTGTTATTCGTTCTTGCTGTAAAATCACTTTACGCAACAGAAGTTCACCTCCTTTCAGAAGCATTACCACAGCAGCTAACACAAAATCAATCCACAGCACAACAAGCAACAAAGCTATCTCCACTTGCAGTCGAAGCAAATAACTACGCTGTAGTTACCGCTTCTGCTTTAAACGTGCGTTCCGGTCCAGGTACGAAACATGAGATACTAAAAATTCTCTTAAAAAACACTCACCTCACAAACTTGAACACTACAAATGACGGCTGGTTGAATGTCAGAATTCCCAAAGGAATAAAAGGCTGGGTTGCACAAAAATATGTAAAATTTTATCAACCGGCAATAATAACTGAATTCACTAATAATTTGTATTCCACAGCATTTAAATCCTCGCTGGAAGCAAGCATTCTACATTACATGAAAGAGTTATATCTTCAGAAACAATTGAAAAGAGTAGATAAACTTTCAATTGTTGTGCAGGACTTGACTACCAGTGCTCTAATTACTTCTATTCGCCCCAGACGGACTGTCAAATCGGCAAGTACTATCAAAGTACCTATTCTCCAGGCCTTCATGATTCAGCGTTTTAGTGGCAATATTGAAGATCCGCTTAAGTTCAAAACTCAAATAGAAGAAATGATTCGTTTTAGCAGTAATAGCAGTACAAATACGATTATTCAAGTATTAGGCGGTACTGAAAAAGTTCAACAATTGTTGAACAAGACTAATATTTACAATGAATTAAAACTATTTGAACTTATTCCTGAGGATGGACGTACTTATCGAAACAAGATATCCGCGGCTGATTTAAACCACATTTTTGCTAATATCTGGTGGCAACGCGCAATTGGTCCTGAATTCAGTTTGTTAAATAACCAAATTGCTTCAGAGGAAATACTTGATTTACTCAGTCTACCGGGTCATGCCTGGCTAAAAGACAGAATAAAAGCTGGAACATGCTTTGCGGATAATCAAGTGGTTAACATTTGGGACAAGACTGGTTTTGTTAAAGGCGTAAATGGTAATGCCGGAATAGTGGAAATAGACACTCCGCATGGTAAAAAAGCTTACACTATAGTAATGTTCATGGAACGTGATGATCATGACTCCATTTCCGGAGATGCTTCTAAATGGTTCGAACGTATGAGCGTGCATATGCGTAAAATATCTGAAATGACGTATGCATATTTTTCTTTACATTATAACAGCTACAATCTCTGCGGACGCTCTTTACTTAGTCAATATGCAAGACGTGCTTTAGCCTCAAGTACTGTATCTGCTCCCTTTTAATCTGTACTTAGTCTAAGAGCCAAATGAACCTGATTGACAATTTTTGTTCTCAATAAATTATTAGAAAATATGACTTTAGAACAACGTATTAAATGGTTTTCAGCAAGAAATAAAATAATGTTGTTTCTCATAAAAGACCGTTTTTTAAATCCTCTTGTACCAGCAGAAATGCTGAAGCTAAGATCTTCTGGACTCCTGAATGACAAAGACATATTGTTTGTGCTGCATGAACACTTAGCTCAGTTTGAGAACAGGCTCCCTGCAGGTATGTATTTCCCTGTGCCAATATCAAGGACATTAAAGGAGAAAAAGACCTTTTCTGCTGAACTTGCAATGCAATTTCACTATGATTTCATCAAAGTTGATGATGATCAAAATTGGAGTTTACGCAGGAAGAGCATCAGTGGAAAAGTCTTAAAACTTTTTTTGTCAAACCTGTTTTATGAAAAGGAGACAGCGCGTTATTTTGTGGAATACTGGAGTGATCAGCGTTGGGATAAGACTTATCTTGAATGTGCAATCACACCTCTTCAGGCATTGTCTCTTAGCTACACTTCTGACGGGTTTCAAGTGCAACTCAATAACAATAACTCTGATTCTATTGACCCTCAGAGTTTTCGCATTGATAGCAGGGAAAGGTGCTTTGTCTGTTCACTGAATTTTGGAGAAATACTGCTTGCAGACTCTCCAAGATTCTGGTTGTTGAATAACTTGGATGAAACAGGAGCTCAAATTGTAGTCGGAAAACATCGGTTTCCACTTTGTTTTTCAACATGTGTTGATAGAGATTAAACTAAATCATCCAAATACAAAAAACAGAATAAGTCTAAACTGACTTTTCAACGCATAGTTTACCAGCAAAATTGATTGATAATAAAGAACAATCAGGCTAGAATCAGTAGTGTTTATTAAAAATTATAATCAGTAAAATTATTTTAGCCTGATAATTTGTACTGATTATGGATGTATTTCAAGTACATGGCCGTAGGTAAGAGAATACCTTTCGCCTTTGTGAGATATATTACGGGAACGGGAGGCTTCAATTATTTTTGTTATTTCCTGACGTTTATTTTCGCGCTGTTGTTTTGGCTGCGGCAATAACTCTAAACGCAGTTTCATTTTTGCTTCAAGAATAGAACGGCGATTGGCTTCACGCTCTTTTGCCTTCTCGAATTCACCTTCCCGCCGTTTGTTGAAACAAGCGTATCGTGCTTGTACAGATTTATAACATGCAATTATTTCTGGTGATAAATATTGAGCAGAGACAGAAATGTATCCCAACATAAGAATTCCGCAAAAAATCAATGTTGTTAAGATCAATTTCAAGCCGGCTGATCTTTGCAGATTCTCTTTCACATTAGCTCTGTTTTTCTGTGTCATCACGGGTTCTTTTGAGATTGTCTTTGCTCAAGAAATTTCTAGTTCTGAAGATGCAGCTTTAAATAATCCGGCCCCAGAACTAGAAGGTATTAAAACTGGCTCAGAAGCAGACAACAAGCCAACTCCCGCTACTGGTACTCGGGTATCTCTACCTAATGATACTTTTGCCTCAAATTTAGCTTTTCCCGGTAATGTCAGCCCTGAAGAAGCCAAGAGCATGAGAAAAGCCATGACGCTCATAACACAAATTTCCCAGAATAGTAATCCTGCAACAAAGCAACAGTCTGCATCTGAATTATACTTTCATGAGCAAAAGAAGAAAGCCCGAAAAAAACATGAACAGGAAATGAAAATATTTAATGCTAGAAATAAAAAATTAATTCTGGCAAATTTTAATCGATTTCAAAAGTTAAGACAGCAGTCTGCAAACTCTAGTGGCAGGCATTATGACTTCACTGCTTATAACCAGAACTTTCAATCTCGTGCAAACAGGTAAATACCCCAGTCTTAATATATCTAAGAAAACAATATCCACATAGTATTCAATGCAAATTTTATGGCACGTGTAGCAATGGCAATAAGTGGCGGTGTTGACTCCTCTGTTGCAGCAGTTCTATTGAAAGAACAGGGACATGATGTTATTGGTTTGCACATGAAACTATACCATGGTCCTGAGAATAATAACCGTCAAAAAAGTTGCTGCTCTCTTGACGAAGCAATTGAGGCGCGAATTGCCTGTCACAGACTTGATATTCCTTTCTATGTACTTGATTATCAAGATGAATTTCGCGAATCAGTAATTGATTACTTTGTCGAAGAATATTCCGGAGGTAAAACTCCAAATCCGTGCGTAATGTGCAACAAAATAATAAAAAATGATCTGCTCTTAAAAAAGACTGAGGAACTCGGTTGTGATTTTCTTGCCACAGGACATTATGCTAAAATAATTTATAGTTCGGATTCTGGTCGTTCTCAATTATCACGTCCGCAGGACTTAAAGAAAGACCAAACTTATTTTCTCCATGGTATCAAGTCTGAAGAACTTTCACGTTTAATGTTTCCACTCTCAGATATTATCAAACCCGAGGTTAGGAAAATTGCTGAGAGACTCAAGCTGTCTGCAGCAAAAAAACCTGACAGTCAAGAAATATGTTTTGTTCCCAAGGATTACCGGAGCTTTTTAAAACAAGAATTATCATTGTCTCCTGAACCAGGTGACTTCATTAGTCTTTCCGGTGATGTTTTGGGAGAACACCTTGGTTTAGCATTTTATACTATTGGACAACGTCGTGGACTTGGAATAAGTGATTCAACACCGTATTATGTTGTAAAAATTGACTTCAAGAGCAACACAGTTGTACTTGGCAAAGAAGATGATCTGTTTTCTCAAACAATTTGGGTGTCAGATGTAAACTGGGTTTCAATTTCGCCTCCAGAAGAACCCATATGTGTTTCAGTAAAACCTCGTTACTCACACCGTGGTGCAACTGCAACTGTTTATCCGGAAATGAAAAATCAGGTTCGAGTTGAATTTGAGAAACCTGAACGTGCCATCACACCTGGACAGGCAGCAGTATTTTATCAGGATAAAATCCTTTTGGGTGGCGGTTGGATTAAAGATTCACCTTGAATATTACGATGGACATTGGAAAATGAATATAATTTTGATTGGTTTTATGGGGTCAGGTAAAACAACAATAGGCCGCAAATTGGCGCATTTATTGGAATACACTTTTATAGATACTGACTCTGAAATCGAGGATGATCAGTCTTGTAGTGTTACAGAAATTTTCAAATATGGTGGAGAAGAGTGTTTTCGGGAAATGGAAACCCGCTTGTTAAAAAAAATATCAAATACGCAAAATTCAATCATTGCTACCGGAGGTGGAATTGTATTACGGAAAGAAAATCGAAAACTGCTGCAGAAAATAGGGAAACGTGTCTATTTGAGAGTCCCTGTGGAAGAGCTGTTGCAACGATTAAAAAATGTTCAAAACCGACCACTGTTAAAACAGCAAAAGCCGGAACTTGTTTTTCAAAAAATGCAGAAAGAACGTAACTTGCTCTATGAGGATGCAGAGTGTATCATAGATACAGGTCAACGATCTCCACATCAAATTGCTACAGAAATAATTCAAGAACTTTACGATAAAGAGTATGACCACAACCTTTGAATCTGCTTTAAAAAAACTTGAAGATACTGTTGAAAAACTGGAAGAGGGTTCGATTCCTCTCGATGAAGCTTTAAGTACTTTTGAATCCGGTGTAAGTTGGAGCCGAGAATGCAACAAGTATCTGGAAAATGCAGAACAACGCATAAAGACTATCTTAAAGAATGGAAATGGTGAGTATGAACAAAAAGAGTTTGTACTCGACAAATGAAAATGACTGCAAACTATTGTTTGTGTGTCTAAACTAATATTTCAGAGATGTTCTGTTGCCCCGATGTAATGAATGAACGGGGGTATTGATTTCTGATGGTAGACTGCTAAAATTACTGTGTAACTGCTTCAAAACGAATGCTGGACTGTATCTGTCAGCATAAGTTTTGTGACTTCACTTCTGCTAATCTTTAGGTTTCCGCCCTTAACAAATCAAATAGATTCCAGACAGAACATCCTGATTTAAAACTCAAATATATCAGGAAAAAATGACAGAAACAGATCATAAAATCCTCATCAATGTAGAAGATGATGAAACACGAATTGCACTAACACACGGTTCAACTCTTGACAATCTCTACATTGAGCAAACCCACCGCGCACAAAAAGTTGGGAATATTTATTGCGGTAAAGTAGTAAAAGTACAGCCCTCTTTTCAAGCAGCCTTTATTGATTACGGTGAAGAGCGGCATGGATTCCTTTCGCTATCCGACGTTAACTACCAAGTCTATAAACCAAACCGCGAAGGACGCGGACGACCTTCCATCACACAAGTACTAAAACCAGGACAGAAAATTCTTGTCCAGGTCATCAAAGATGAAATAGCCCATAAAGGTGCCTCACTAACCACAAATATTTCATTAGCCGGACGCTTCCTGGTTTTCATGCCGGATAGCGACAAAGGAGGAGTATCACGCAAAATTGAAAATGAAGAGCAGCGCATGCGCTTGCGTCACCTGCTGAAAGGTCTGGGGGGAGAAGATGCTTCTGCAATAATACGTACAGCAGGAGTTGATCGTTCACTTACTGAATTGAAACGTGATTTTATGATTTTGCGGCGGACCTGGAATGAAATCAAAGATAAACATGAAGAACAGTCTGCACCAGGATTACTCTATCAGGAAGAAGATGCAATGATACGTATGATTCGTGACTACTTTCATGAAAGTGTTGCCCAAGTAGTTATTGATGAACCTGTTGCATTTCAGCATGCATTAGAATTTTTTCAGGCACACATGCCGTCTGAGCAAAAAAAACTGCAACTTTATCTTGGTGAGAAGTCTCTTTTTTCTTCTTATGATATTGAAGGCCAGATTGAGGTTTTACACCATCATCAGGTACCACTGCCTTCCGGAGGTTCATTGGTCATTATGCCAACTGAAGCACTTGTGGCAATTGATGTAAATTCCGGCAGATCAACACAAGAAAGAAATATTGAAGCAACTGCTTTCAGGACAAATATGGAGGCAGCAGAAGAAGTGTCACGCCAATTGCGCTTAAGAAATTTAGGAGGTTTGATTGTCGTTGATTTTATTGACATGGATAATTCAAAAAATCGTCTTGCAGTAGAGAATAAGATTGAAGAAGCAATGGCTGCAGACAAGGCAAAGATTTCATTTGGTGTTATTTCGAAATTTGGTTTGCTTGAATTGAGCCGCCAGAGAATTTCCAGTAGTTTATCACGTAATTCAATTACACTGACTTTGGCAAATCGAATTCTACGTAAAATTCATGACTCTGCAATTGAACAAAAAGTACTGCAGGTTCATCTCCGACTTCCGTTGGAATTAGCAACTCATCTACTCAATGTAAAGCGTCAGCGGTTGACACAAATAGAAACAGATTATGCAATTCGCATTTCGATCACTCCAGATACCCTGCTGGGACCGGAAGAAATTCCGGAAATGGAAGTGACTTTGAAGGAACACGGAGGCGGAGAAACAAGAACTTCTGTGCCAATATCTGCTTCAGACATGCGTGATGAAAAACCCGGCAGGAAAAAAGGTGGACGAAAAAAGCCTGCTGTCAAAAAAGAACTTCCCACTACAGATCTACAAAAATCCGAAAAGGACAAAGAAGAGCAAAACACTGAAGATAAAAAGTCCGGTACTGCTAAATCAGAAACTATTGTTCAAAATTCAGAAACAAAAAAGGAGACTGAAAGGAAACAGGAACAACCCGTTTCAGTTTCAACAGATAAAAAAACTCTTCAAGAGTCACCTGTTGCAGAAACACAAACAGAGACTGCAGCAGTCCAAAAGCTACTGTCTGACACAAAGCTGCAATCAGATACTAATGTGGAGATAGTGCTTTTTCAAAGTAAACATCAAGCTGCCAAAAAACAAGATCCTCCAAAAAATGAATCTCAATCTCCAAAACAAGATATTGAAAAAGAGGCTGAGACACAAACGTCAACATATCAAAGTGTACACCTCGAAGCTGGTAAGGTAGAAAAGAAAGATTCTACAAATAAAATCACCGGAACAGCTACTGAAAACGACACAAAAGAAGTCGCTGATAAAACACCTATGTTCAACAGTGTCCATCTTGGCGACAAGGATCAGACAAAGTCAAAAGCTGCAACTTCAAAAAAAGAGAAGTCGCCGCAAGCATTAAAATCCTCTAAAACTGAACCGAAAATACTTGTTGAGTCAACTGATCCAAAAGATTCTAATGCTCTAAATTCTTCAGCAAAAACACCCGCATCCACAAAAGCTGTCACGAAAAATAGGACCAAAGCAAAAAGTAATAAATCTGAGGATAAACCTAAAGCAAAATCAACTGTTTCAGCGAAAAAACGACCTCAGTCTAAAAAAACAAGTGTTAAAACTAATACTTCCGGCTCAATTGAGAAAAAGAAAGTCTCTGGAACTAAAGCAAAACAAGATTCTAAGGTAGCACGAAAGCAAACTAAACCAACTGTTAAGAAACCTAAAACCGCTCCAGCTTCCGTGAAAAAACCCAAAGCAAAAAGTTCCGACTCAAAATAATGTTGGCTAATGTGAATCATGGGCAAAGAAATATCTTACGGCAATCTGCCGTCAATTACAGAATGTGACACCTATCTCAAGAACCAAGATCTGATTCATGGGAAAGTTGTCAGGGAACTGGTTAACAATAGTCTTACTCAAATAAGAGCAGATATTTCGGCAGCAAAACCGGAAATTTTGGCTGCTGATAAAAACGGTATCTTGGAGTTGATCGCAAAACAGATTCGTTTACAATCAACAGGGACACAGCGGGTGATCAATGCAACTGGGGTAGTCGTTCATACTAATTTAGGTCGTGCTCCTTTATCAGCAGACCTGCTCACAAAAGTCTTGCCCAAAATGAGCTCATATTCCAACCTGGAATTTGAGCTTAGTACAGGAAAACGGGGATCCCGCGACTCAAATATCCTAAATTTATTACGAACTCTTTCTGGTGCGGAAGATGCTCTGGTGGTCAACAACAATGCCGCAGCAGTTTTTTTGATGCTCAAGTCTTTGTCTAAAGGTCTGGCAGACGGAAAAATTCCTGAAGTGATTGTTTCACGAGGTGAGTTGGTTGAAATTGGAGGCTCTTTCCGTATCCCAGACATCATGCGTGAGGCTGGAGTTAAATTGGTTGAAGTCGGAACAACTAATCGCTGCAGACTTGCTGATTATGAACATGCTATTTCTGAAAATACTGCAGCTCTTTTAAAAGTGCATCCTTCAAATTATGAAATACAAGGATTTACTGAGTCAGTTTCTGTGCATAACATATCAGAGCTTGCACATTCCAAGGGACTACTTTGTTTTCACGATTGGGGCAGTGGAAGTTTTTACAAGTTTCAGCAGCATGGTTTGAGTGAATATAAAACTGCTGAGCAGGAAGTTTCTGCCGGCCCTGATTTGCTGTCATTCAGCGGTGACAAGCTGCTTGGTGGAGTTCAGGCTGGGATCATACTTGGAAAATCAAAATATATCCGTCAACTGCATAATCATGCTCTTTATCGTGCACTTCGTTTAGACAAGATAACACTTGGTATGTTGGAGCTTACATTGAATGCTTATCTTGATCTAAAAACACTGCCAGCAGTTGTTCCAACAGTTGGACTGCTAGAATTAACTCAAGAAGAAATAAAAAATAGAGTTATAAATTTTATTCAGCAAATTAAACTTCCCAACCATACAGCCTGGAACTGTGAACTTCGTGAAACTGAATCTAGAACAGGAGGTGGCGCCTTACCGGAGTTGCCTTTAGCCTCTGCTGCACTTGTAATATCTCACACAACAAAGAAAGCACACGAGTTACAGGAATGGTTTCGCTCACAACCTGTTCCAATCATTGTCCGTGTTCATGATGAACTACTGTGGATTGATTTCCGTACAATTCTACCCCAAGACACCGAAGAACTCCTTTCAGTTATATCCAGACTTACCTCAGCTTGATCCTTTCCCTTTCTTAGAACTGCAGCATTTAAATCAAGCTATAATTAGAGACTGAAATTCCACTTCCATTTCAAACTTCTAAAAGGTCTTTTTCTTGCTTGTTAAATTGAGCAGAATAAGCTTCATTATAATAAAAACAAGAATTGTACAGTGCCAGCAAACAACCATAATACAGTAATTTTCCACAGTATGAATTTGTCAGGATTATTAAAAATAACACTTCTGATCTCCTTCATTACCTTGTTCATTTCTACCACAGTCTGGTCTCAATCCAAGAATTATCAGGAAGATCCCAGCAATTTAGAGTTGACTAAACTTAGTGGATTTATTGATGATGATCGAATTAAAGTCTTATTATTAAACCTCCTTCCATCAGGTATGACTGAAACTGCTGCAGTTGAAATTGCAAGAGTTCTGCAGCAAAACATCTTCAACACTAATCATTTTTCTGTAGTCGGACCAGCAGAATGGAACTCTCAAATCAAAGACAGAGATCCAACACTCGCAGATTGTCATGATGTTGCTTGTGGAGTAATGATTGGGAAATTATTCGATGCAGACAAAATATTAGTTGGTACCATTTACTCAGAAACAATGCTGAATGAAAACGGTGAAGAGCAGCCAAGTTTCATATTATCTGTTAAAATGGTCGATGTTCGCACAAACAACACAACTTTCAGTGATGAAGTACAATTTACCGATTTGCAAATGCATGACGAACTCTTTCGTCTTGCAGCAAGAACTTCTGACAACACATTGCTGCTCGGAAATATTGACGAGGTCGAGCCTACCGGCATTACTTTGAATTTAGGTCGGGCTCAAGGAATCAAAACTGGACAACAGTTTGTTATTTTGCGTAAAACAACAAATAAGTCCACTTTAAATAATAATTTTCCTAACAAAACTTACCAAAAAACAGCATTAGCTGAAGTTTTTCAAGTCAACGACTTTTCTTCAAAGGCAGTCATTATTCAAAGGATTTCTACTGTCTCAAAAGGAGATCAGGTTCAGACATATATAAATATAGAAAAGCTAATCAGCTTGATGACACAAGCTCGTAAGGAACTCGACACTCAAAAAAGATTAAGACCTAAAAAACGTATCCTTCGTTTAGGACCACCTGCAGCAAAGGACAATTCTGGTTATTCGAACTGGTCTGTACGTTATAAGACAACAAAAGCCCAACATGACCGCTGGATGTACACTTCAGCCGGAGTTGGGGCAGCAACATTGTTTTTTATCAGCGGAAGTATAAAGCTTAGCGGTTTCTTAAGTGTTTTACCCTGGATTGCTGGTGCAGGTACTGTCTATAGCGGAATCCGTTATTTCCATTATCGTGATTTACTGAATGAACTATCCACTGAAGGACGTACCAATGGTTTTTATTCAAACTCACTTCTTCCAAGATCTGAAGGCTGGAATTTTATTCCAGTTCCAACAGGCATACAAGTAGCCTGGTCCAGGCGTTTTTGATTGTCTGAGTTCTGCATTTACTCTCTCTCTCAATTATCACTCTCAGAGCCTCGATTACACAGTTTCGGGAATAGTTTAGTTTTTTCAAAAACTAATGCCGTGAAATTGATGAAACAATCAACTTGAGTTTAAGTTAAAATTCTTGCAGACTGTGGGGATTCAAATCAGGTCTATTTTTGACATATTTCAGTTAAAATATTTATTGGACATGATTTGATGACCTCCAAACCAATTACCAAGCAAAATTGTACTGAAAATATTATTTTTTCAGACACAAATAGCCGGTTCTCAAGAAATACTTTGTGAATTAAACAAAAATGACCACTCCAGAATCACAAGACCAGCTCTATTTTGCTCTTCAGACTTTTACTGAAGTCAACCGAATTATCACCTCATCACATAATTCGGATGAAACTTTATCGAGAACAGTAAAAATGATTGCTCAGCGGATACACGTTGATGCATGTTCGATCTATATTTATGATGCAGATCGCGGAATTCTAATCTTAAAAGCTACTCACGGACTTGACCCCTCTACAATAGAAACCGTTCAGATGCTTCCATCAGAAGGACTGGTCGGGCTTGTACTTGAGCGCTCTGAGCCAGTTCAGGAGTTTCAGATGCAGGAGCACCCGCGTTTTAAAGCTTTTCCTCAAACCAATGAAGATTCATTTTCATCTTTTCTCGGAGTTCCATTAATTGAACATCGAAAATCTTTTGGTGTACTTGTAGTTCACACAGTTGAACCGCGTACTTTTCCACCTGAGGAAATACAAATCCTGAGTTCAATTGCAACTCAAATTTCCAGCCTTGTATCAAAAGCACTTCTACTTAAGCAGCTGGATATTGCAACACAAGAACCAACTACTTCAAAAAATAAAGAAGGAAAAACACTCCAAATGTCAGGGCAGCCTGTTGCCTATGGAGTTGCTGTTGGAAAGGCAATTGTGCTAAAACAATCTGAAATTGATGAGCCGCTGAAGAGTAGCAGCATGACATTTCAAGAAGAGATGTCTGATTTTCAAGCAGCAATGGATCATACTATTTCTGACACTTTGGAGTTGATTGACAAAGTCACAGACCTTGTAGGTACAGAGGAAGCTTCTATTTTTCATGCACACCTGATGTTTTTGGAGGATCAACATTTTCAGGAAAAAATTAAATCTAAAATTCAATCCGGAAATACTGCTGCCTGGTCAATTTATCAAGCGGTTCATGAATATTTACTTGCATTTGCTGAAATCAAAGACCCTTATCTCAGTGAAAAAGGCTCCGACTTAAAAGATGTTGGTTACAGATTATTACATTATCTCGGGCATGAAGTTCTATCAATCACCAAAAAGACCGGAATTCTCGTAGTGCGTCAACTCCTTCCGGGAGATATCGCAAGAATGGACACAACACGTATAAAAGGAATTATCTTATCCAGTGGAGGAGTCGTTTCTCATGCAGCTATTCTAGCACGTTCTTTGAGGATTCCTGCAGTTTGTCTCGAAGATCATGAATTAGACAAAATCAAAGACGGTATTCCTTTAGCAATTAACGGCGACACTGGAACTGCGGTAGCTTTTCCGAATAAGACTGTCCTGAAAGAATTTAAGCAACTGTTGGTTGAACAACAAGATTATTATGAGCATCTTGAAGAATTTCGAGATCTACCATGCAAAACCAGTGATGGAGTTAGAATCAGTTTAATGGCCAACGTTGCTCTGGAAAGTGACCAAATTCAGTTACCGCGTTATGGTGCAGAAGGAGTGGGGCTATTCCGTTCAGAAATATTTTATCTCTCCCTTGACCGCTACCCGGATCTCTCTGAACAAACACTGTTCTATCGCAATTTACTGGAAAACATTGCTGAGGATAAACCTGTCATTTTTAGAACACTGGACGTTGGTGCCGATAAAGCGGCCCCCTACATGGGCTTTCAAGATGAGGAAAATCCGTTTCTTGGCTACCGTGCCGTGCGGAGACAACTGAAACAAAAAACAGTACTCAAGGAACAATTACGTGCATTACTGCTGGCAACAGGACAGAGGCCTAATGTTCGTTTGCTCTTTCCAATGATAACAAATGTCACAGAAATCATACAAGCCAAGCTTCTCTTTGAAGAGTGCAGGAAAGAAGTCGAGGCTACCGGAGCTAAGGTAGCAAAAATTGAAGTCGGAATGATGTTTGAGGTGCCAAGTGCATTTTTAATTTGTGAAAAGTTTATGCCGGAAATTGATTTTTGTTCGATTGGCAGCAATGATCTTACTCAGTATGTACTGGCTGTTGACCGTAATAATCCTCAAATTTCAGATCTTTACGACCCATTACACCCAGCAGTTCTGCAGTTGATACAAAAACTTGCAGATACTGCAGAACGACATCATAAATCTGTTGAATTGTGCGGAGAGATGGCTTCAGACCCTGACGGTTGTGTGATTTTAGTTGGCCTTGGCATAAAGTCACTCAGCATGAATGCACCATTAATTCCTGTGGTTAAAAAACGCCTCTCAGAAATAGCACTTCCAGCAGCAAAATCTCTGGCACAAAAGGCCTTGAATGCAACATCTCCGGAGGAAGTCCGGGAGATGATTCGAGTGAATTTTCCAGATTCTCATTCTTAACAAATCAATATTAATGACCTTTCAGAGTGAACCCCACAAATTTTGCCTGATTCATGGGAATCAACAATTGCTGGTTGAAGAAACTGTTAAAACTTTGATCGAACAAAGGTTGGACGGCAGAGAAAAGGAATGGAGTTTAGAACGTTTTAATGCACTGGAAATGCTGAAAATTACTGGTGAATCCGGTAAAAACAGCTTGGATGACTTTTTAATAAGTTGTGAAACGCTGCCTATGCTTTCAGACCGTAAAGTAATACAGCTCGATAATATTGAACTTATCAAGAAACCAACCAGCAAAAGTTCTAATACAACTGCGGCCAAACTTTATAATTCGCTGGAAAAAACTCTTAAAAATCCTCCCGAACATTTGTGGTTCATTTTTACCAGCCCGGCCATGCGGGAACTGGATTTCAGTAAACCACTTTATCGTAATATTAAAAATGGCGGCCGAATACAAAAATTTGTGGCCTACGATAATAACTCACCTTTAAATTGGGTTATGCAGCGCGGTCAGCAAAAAGGACTGCCTGTTTCATCTGATAGCGCACGCTTGCTGATAGACATAGTCGGCAACGATCTCACTGATCTCGATCACGAACTTGAAAAACTGAGTCTTTATTTGTCTGGAACGATGATTTCTGAAAACACTATTAAGGAACACATTCGCGGTCACAAACATTTTTCTGTTTTCCGGATGACTGAGGCTTTATCCCGGAAGGATTTATTGCCGGCCCTGGAAATTCTCGATCAACAGCTTCAAGCTGCTCCACGAGAGCATGTACGACTTTTTTCTTTGATTGTTTTACAGTTCCGCCGTCTCTTACTTATTCACTCCATGTTTGAACAGTTTTATAAAGAAGCTGAAATTATTGGAAAAATTTCTCTGCCACCATTTCTCAGCAAACAAGTTATGGCTCAGGCCCGTAATTTCACCTGTCAGGAACTTCAAAATATTTATACAGAGTTGGCAATGCTGGATTTGCGGGTCAAGTTTCAAAGTTCAATTGCTCCACTTATTCTGCAAGACCTCTTTCAAAGAATATGTTCGGGGCAATTCCAGAATTCTGCTAATAATAAGAGCGCAAAGTCTTGAACAGTTAATAAACTAGAAACAAGCTAATAGTTTTGTTTTTTATTTAATTATTCACAATAGTATCCGCCCTGATATCATCTTAGAATCTAAGTCCGGTGAATTACGATATTCCACTTAATACTTAAACATCTTTAGTTTTTTTAGGATGGTCAAAAACGAACACTATCCCAAACTTTTTTCTCCAGTCGATCTGCGTGGACATTCCCTGCGCAACCGTATCGTTTTCGGCGCACACACCGCTAATATGTCGGAGCAGGGACTTCCGGGAAAAAGGCATCTCGCCTATTACCGCGAACGTGCACTGGGTGGAGCAGGGATGCTCGTCATTGAACCGATGCCGGTGCATCCTGCTGCGGTTTTGACACGGGGAAACTTCCGAAACAGTACTGATGAAGTCACTCCACATTTCCGGAAAATAACGGATGCAGTTCATGAAGAAGGATCCTTGATTCTACAGCAGCTTTATCACGTCGGCCAACATGGTGATTCCGACAATTCATTTCATGCCAACTGGTCTCCTTCTGGACTACCGAGTTACCACGATTCGGACGGCAGTCATACAATGCTCGAAACGGAAATTGAAGAAACCATCGAGGGCTTTGTGCAGGCCGCAAGGCGCTGCCATGAGGCTGGTTTTGACGGAGTAGAAGTCTGGGCGGCTTATCACGGCTTAGTTGATCAATTTTGGACACCATGGTCAAACCAGCGTACAGACCGCTGGGGAGGTTCGCTGGAAAATCGTACACGCTTTTCACGGGAAATCATCACCAGAATCCGTAAAATATGCGGCGAGGATTTTATTGTCGGTATTGCCGTCAACGACGAACCTGATTTTGAAGTCGCTCTCCAGCGTGAATCAATTGCAGAAATTATTGCAGAACATGACAAAGATCACCTGCTAGATTACGTCACCTGCGGTACTGGAAGTTACTTTGATTTCTACAAACTGATGCCTACGTTTATCTATCCGGAAAGATTGGGAGCTGATCTTGCTGAAGTTCTCAAAGGTGCTGTCTCTAATGCTTTGGTGATTGCGGAAAGCCATATCCGCACACCGGAAAATGCTGAGGCCGTTTTGTCTGCTAAACAAGCTGATCTGGTTTCCATCGTCCGAGGACAAATCGCGGATCCGCATTTGGCGAACAAAGCGCGGGATGGTCGGGCAGAAGACATTCGTACCTGCCTCTCCTGTAATCAAATGTGCTGGGGCAGACGTGGCCGCGACTACTGGATTTCATGTCTCGTCAATCCATCTGCGGGCCGTGAATTAGAATGGGGTGGAGATCGCTTTCAAAAAACGAAAACACCGAAACGGGTCATGGTAGTTGGAGGCGGTCCTGCCGGACTGGAAGCCGCAAGGGTATCGGCGGAAAGAGGTCACAAAGTCACTCTCGCAGAAGCCGGTGACCGACTTGGGGGTCAATTCAGGCTTGCCGGAATGCAGCCCAGACGTGGACAAATTATCGATTTGCTCGATTGGTACGCCCGACAGTTGTCACAACTTGGTGTCGAGGTACGACTTAACTCTTATCTGGATGGAGACGAAATCAATGAATTTTCGGCAGACGTTACTGTTCTGGCTACAGGCTCTTATCCACCAAATACCGGTTTTCAGAAGGCAATTCCACATGTCGAAAAACTGCCCGGAATTGAACTTGGAGGTGTCTTTTCTGCAGAAGATGTGATGGCCCGTAGGGCTCGACCCGGTAAGCGTGTCTTAGTCCTCGACGAGGGTGGAAACTGGAAAGGATGCGGAACCGCCTGGAAACTTGCTGAAGACGGTCACGAAGTCACTCTGGTGACACCGGATCCACTAGTCGGCAAGGAACTGCAGCGTACCGCCGCGGATTATCCACTGCGGCAACGTCTGTCAAAACTCGGTGTGCGTTTTATTTTGGAATCCGCAATTACAAGTTGGAGCAGGGAAGGTGCGGAAATACTTTGTTTTCTCGACGGAAACACGCAGTTCGTTGAAGCCGATTCCTTGGTGTTTGCTACACCAAACGTTGCAGAAGATTCTCTCTCACTTGAACTTCAGGATTCCGGACTGGACGTAATCAATATCGGTGACAGTGCGGGACCGCGTCAGGCACCCTTCGTCATCTACGAAGGACGACGCACAGGATTGGAAATATAAAACAGCTAATGTATTCTTCCTCTTCTAAGTTAACTTAGGTTCTAAATCCCTTTTCACAAACTTTTTTCTAAGATTGTTAAAATTGCTAAGAACGATGTTTTGATAAAACAGAAAATAAGTTGAGATGACACAAGAATTTCTCGATAGTAAGCAATACACAGAACTTTCCATTCTGCGTTATGAGCAAATTTACGGATATAATTACATCAGTCCCGGAGGTGAGGAAGTCACTGATCAATTCATTAACACACTTAATCTTCGTCCACAGATGCGGGTTCTGGACATTGGCTGCGGTTTAGGAGGTCCAGCCTTCAGAATGGCAGGAAAACACGGAGTTCATGTTCACGGTATCGATCTTTCGGCAAATATGATTCGGATCGCCAAAACACGTTTGAAGGAAAAAGAATTGAATAATTTAGTAACTTTTTCACAAGCTAACTGTTTGGAGTTACAAGCATTTGAAAAGTATGATGTAATTCACAGCCGTGACGTATTTTTACACATCAGTGATAAGGATCGTTTATTCGAAGTGATCAGAAGGATTTTAGTTGCCGGAGGACAATTGGCCTTTTCCGATTATTGTCTTGGAGCGACAAAACCAAGTCC
>JACNJW010000005.1 GCA_014382365.1 SAR324 cluster bacterium | reverse complement strand
TTGACTTTTATTTTCAGTCCCAGGTCCAGTCAAAATTTGCGGTACGAGCGCAGGCTTTACAGTTGCTCATCACATCCATTTTCAAAATATATCTGGTTTGGAGCCAAGCTGAACTCATTTGGTTTGCCTTCGCTTTGATGCTGGATCAAGCTGTAGTTGCAGTATTGTTTTTGCTGGTATATCGCTGGCAAATCGAGTTGTTTCCATTGTTTTCCTTTCGTTGGATACAGGCAAAGAAATTAATGAAAGACGCATGGCCGTTGATTTTTGCCGGTATGGTTGTTTCTGTGTACATGAAGATCGACCAAGTCATGCTTAAGGAAATGCTTGATGCCAAAGCTGTTGGAATTTATGCTGCGGCAGTGAAATTGTGTGAGGCATGGTATTTTGTTCCTACTGCAGTGATCGCTTCTCTCTTTCCTGCAGTTATTGAGGCAAGAAAAAAAAGTGAACCACTTTACGAAAAGAGAGTTCAAAAACTTTATGATTTAATGGTATGGGGCGCTTTGTTGGTTGCATTACCAACAACTTTGCTAGCAGATTGGGTGATCTATATTTTTTATGGAGTGGATTATCAGGAAGCAGCAGATGTCCTGAAATTGTATATTTGGGCTGGAGTATTTGTTTCCCTAGGTGGAGCAAGCTCAAAGTGGTTGATTGCAGAAAATTTAGCCCGTTATTCTTTTTACATGACGGCTTTGGGGGCAATCCTAAATATTGTGTGTAATTATTTTTTGATCCCAATTTACGGAATTAGAGGAGCGGCAATTGCCACTTTGATCTCATATGGTACTGCAGCATACCTGAGCTTGGCCCTATTTGATAAAACTCGTAACAATTTTTGGATTGCTACAAGCGCCTTAAATCCTTATGGAGTCTATGAAAGAGCAAAAGAATGATAAAATATCTACTAAAAAAACTCATCCCGACAAAATATTGGGAAACTCCTGACAGTTTTTATCACCTGTATTTAAATAGCCATGCTGGAACATATTATTCACAAGAAGGTGAAGACATTTTGTTAAGTAGAATTTTTGGAGGGCAATCAAAGGGATTTTATGTGGATGTGGGTGCTCATCATCCGCGAAGATTTTCTAATACATATCTTTTCTACAAACGTGGCTGGCGAGGCATAAACATAGATGCACTTCCAGGTAGTATGAAAGTTTTTCAAAAGCTCAGACCATGCGATAAAAATTTGGAATTGGCGGTATCTGACAGGGAACAAGTTTTGACTTATTACATGTTCAATGAGCCTGCATTGAACGGTTTTTCAAAAAATATTTCAGAAAAACGACAAACTGATGTATACAAAATCACAAATACTAAAGATGTTATAGCGTTTCCACTTTACACAATTTTAGATAAACATTTGCCCATGGGTCAAAGTATAGACTTTTTATCTGTGGATGTGGAAGGTTTGGATTTAAAAGTACTTGAATCCAATGATTGGGATAAATACTCTCCGAAAATTATTCTAGTTGAAATACTTGGTAACAGTATATCTACCATTGAGAGTGACCCTGTTTATAATTTTTTGGTTAATCAAGGATATAGCTTGTTTGCAAAATTAATTTATACCTGCATTTTTAAGTTAAAGGAGTAACGTTGGCTCCTCAACAATACAATTTACTCCCAGGAGGCCCTCTTACAACTCCGATACTTTTTCTAATTTTCAATCGACCTGAGACAACAGAACAAGTCTTTTCAGCAATCAGAGACGCAAAACCTCCTCGCTTATATGTTGCGGCTGACGGTCCTCGTTCTGAAAATCCAAATGAAGCTGAGTGTTGCGATATGGTGCGTTCCATTGCAAGCAATGTGGACTGGGACTGTGAAGTCAAAACTCTTTTTCGAGATCAGAATCTAGGCTGCCGACTGGCTGTTAGTCAAGCAATTAGCTGGTTTTTTGAGAATGAGCCTGAAGGGATTATTCTCGAAGATGATTGCCTGCCCAGTCAAAGTTTTTTTTGGTTTTGCCAAGATATGCTAGACTATTTTCGAAATGATAAAGAAGTAGGAGCAATTTGTGGATTTTACTCAAACGAATTAGAATACAAACCAAGTGCTTCATTCTTTTATTCAAGATACTTACGAGTTTGGGGTTGGGCTGGTTGGAGACGCTCTTTTGAAGGATATGACTCAAATATAAATTTGTTAATAGAAAAACAAAATACTTGGAAAAAGGACATGTATTCAAGTACTGATATAATTTTGAAAAGTTATTGGCAGGATATGTTTGAGGAAGTAGGAAGTGGGAAAATTGATACATGGGACGTTCAATTACAATATTTACTTTGGCAAAAAAAACAAATGGTTGTAGTTTCATCAAATAATCTAATACAAAATATCGGATGGGTTCAGGGGGCTCATGTGCTGACAAAAGACCACAATCACGAATTAGCAACCAGTGACATTAACTTTCCTCTAACAGGTCCGGAAACGACAGAGAGAGATACAAGAGCAGACCAAGTAATAGAGAAGATAAGCTATCGAATTACAATATTCTCGTATCTAAAAACACTTTTGAGAAAGATGATTAGATGAGCAGAATAAAACGGGTACACTTAATATATCCCGTTGGAAATAAAATAAGTACACCTGATGCGATAGGCCGGAATATAAAACAATATTTAGAAAAATTCTATGAAGTTATAACTTACAATTACGATGAATATCGTACTATACATCCTGGAGAAGCAGATGTTTTAATTGGACATTGGCATCCAAATCCATTCACCGTTTTTAGGATGAGCGCCAAGATAAAAGGATGGAAGCGTGTTATAGTAATTGCCCCATTTTGCCCTGATCCCACTGGCTGGCACAATGCATTTGGGAACAAGGTTATTGATAAATGTGATCGTTATTTGGCAATTACTGGTAATGCCTGGATGAAACGCTTGAAAGATTCACCATTTCAGCATTGGGAGCCAACAATTGTTCATTTAGACCTAGCTGTAGATAGAGTGGATTTCCCTTTTATTAAGAATAATTTCAAACCGGCAGGAAAGCGTAGCTTTCTTTACATTGGACATACTGCTTGGTGTAAAAACACTTCATTTTTAGAAAACCTAGCAGAAAAACTTCCTGAGATAGATTTTGCCTGGATGGGAGGTGCTCAGCGCCTAAAAAATATTAAGGGATTTGGAAAATTAGATTTTTCGAAGGTGGATGCTCATGATCTCATCAAGGAATTCGATTTTTTAATTACGGTTGGTACTTCGGATGCAAATCCAACTACCATTCTTGAGGCTATGGCATGGGGCTTGATTCCTGTATGCTCCATACAAAGTGGATATGAAGGATTCTCTGGAATCCGCAACATTTCAATTGACAACGTGGAGGTAGCTGTTGAAACCATAAATAACCTTCAGTCTATTTCTGAAGAAAAGTTGAGAAAATGGCAACAAGTTAATTTGGCAGAACTGGAGAATCATTTCAATTGGGACCGTTTTTGTAAGCAAGTTTCAGCTGAAATAGAAAGCAAGGATAGCCCGGGTTTAGCTATACCGAGTTTGAAAACCCGTTTGTTTTTATTGTTTGCTGAATGGAAATCTCCCAATTTTTGGGCTAAGCCAAATAATCTTTACCGTTTTCTAAAGACCAATTTGAAGTATGTTTTGCAAAACCAAGGATGAAAAACTTATTGTCTCATACAAATAAAGCGACGCCTTCCACTGACTGCCGTGTTTGTAAAATGCAAGTTGAAGTGCTCTTTACCACAGTTCTGTTAAACAAATACCCCATTAAATACTTCAAATGCCCGCAGTGCGGATATGTCCAGACGGAAGCGCCGTATTGGCTGGAGGAAGCTTATAACACATCGATCAATGATTCAGACACCGGCATGATCATGCGTAATTTATGGTTAAAAAATATAACATCTACATTGATTTATTTAGTTTTTGATAGCCATGGAAAATTTTTGGATTATGGTGGCGGTTACGGAATATTTGTACGTTTGATGCGAGATGTAGGATTTGACTTTTATTGGCAGGACAAACACACAGAGAACTTATTTGCAAGAGGATTTGAGTTTTCAGAATCAGAAAATACTAACGTTGAGCTACTGACATGTTTTGAGGCTTTCGAGCATTTTGTTGATCCGCTTGCGGAATTGGAAAAATTACTGAGCATTTCACGTAACATCTTACTGTCTACAGAAATTATTCCGGATCCCACACCGTCCCCGGACGATTGGTGGTACTATGGAAAGGAACATGGTCAGCACATCGGTTTTTTTCAGCAAAAGACATTTGAGTTTCTTGCAAGTAAATACAAATTAAACTTTTACACAAATGGACAAAATATTCATTTACTGACCGAAAAGAAACTCCTGCCTTCCTCCTTTAAATTGATGACGAAAGTTTCCAAATTCATAACTCCATTTATTCAAAAACGAATAGAATCGTTAACTTGGATAGACAATGAAAAATTAAAGGTTCCTGTTTCATGAATCCCCTCAAGCCCTACTTCATCATAATCAAATCTCTGCTGTTTTATTTGTTTGACAGTCTGGCTCTGTGGAAAACGCCTGCTCCGCAAAAAAACCAGTTGGAGCTTGTACTCTTGATACGTCAAGATGCAATTGGTGATTTTGTGATGTGGCTAGATACAGCCAAGGAGTACCGAAAATTATATCCATCCGAAAATTATAGAATTGTACTGGCAGGCAATGCTGTATGGTTTGATTTGGCTAAGGGATTACCGTATTGGGATGAGGTGCTTCCAATCAACGTCAAAAACTTCAAAACGTTTTCCACTTACCGCCGTGATATTCTCAGGCAAGTTAGAAATTTGGGTGCTCAAATTGCTGTACAGCCTACTTTTTCACGCGAATTTTATCACGGAGATTCACTGGTTAGAGCCAGTAATGCTTTTCATAAAGTGAGTTCTGTTGGAGATATGAGTAACCGAAACTGGCTTAAAAAAACATTAGCAGACGGTTGGCATACCGAATTGATACCTGCCTCTACTCAAATAATGACGGAACTGGAGCGCAACGCAGAGTTTTTTCAGGGACTTTCTCGGAAACTATACCAAGCTAATTATCCCAAACTTAAACTTTCTTGCACGGCAGCATCAACCAATTTGAAAACAAAAGATTACTATGTCTTGTTTCCAGGCGTAAGTACAGCATTACGCAAATGGCCTGCTGAAAACTTTGCTGAAATCGCCAATCGTATTTTTGATAGAACTGGTTTAAAAGGTATATTAGATGGCGCACCAAATGAAAAACCGTTGGCAGTCTCAGTTCAAAACTTATCACGAGCCTCTTTAGAGTGGGAGGGAACAAGTTTGGATGAGTTTCCGGAATTATTGAAAAATGCGAGGTTTTTGATAAGTGTAGAAACAAGTTCAGCACATATCGCTTCAGCAGTCTGCACACCGACCATTTGCATTTTAGGCGGAGGGCATTTCGGTCGATTCGTACCTTATCCGGATTTACCTGGACAGATTAATTATCTCCGTCCTGTGTTTCACAAAATGCCTTGCTATGGCTGTAACTGGGAATGTATATATCCTCTGAAAGAAGACGAACCTGCGCCTTGTGTTTCAAATATCAGCGTTGATGCAGTTTGGCAGGAAGTTGAAAAAATAATTGAGACTAAAGT
>JACNJW010000064.1 GCA_014382365.1 SAR324 cluster bacterium | reverse complement strand
ATTATAATAACAAAATATAATTACTTGACATTTTCACTAGTAGGTAACATCATCTTTGTATTAATTTTCAAAATTACATGCAACATCAAAAATTTAATGCCTGAATCAACAGCAAGCAAAAATACTGATAAGAAGCTCGATACGATTCCTAAGTTGTTGTTGAATCATGCAAAGCATAGAGCAGACAGACCTGCAAACCGCCAGAAGGATTTGGGAATCTGGCAGTCATGGACATGGTCTGAGGTAGCAGATGAAGTCAAAAACCTGGCTTGCGGATTGGCAAAAATTGGTTTTAAAAGAGGCGACAAACTGGCAATAATCGGTAATAACCGTCCCCATCTTTATTGGTCAATGGTTGCTGCACAAGCCCTGGGTGGAATCCCTGTTCCACTTTATCAGGACTCTGTTGCCGAAGAAATGGTGTATGTACTTGAAAACGCAGATGTCAAATTTGCTCTCGTACAGAACCAGGAACAGACTGATAAGCTACTTGAGATAAAAGACCGTCTTCCACACCTTGAGCATATCTGCTATGAGGAACCCCGTGGAATGCGGGACTATACTCAGGACTTTATTCACTTCTACAAAGATGTTCAGGAAAACGGGCGAACTTTTCATAAGGAAAATCCTAATTACTTTCTACAGGAATTGGAGCAGGGTCAGGGAAGTGATATTGCAATATTTCTTTATACTTCAGGTACCACAGGCAAGCCTAAGGGTGTCGTTCTTACTTCAGATAATCTAATCGTTACTGCCCGCAACAGCATTGAATTTGATAACCTCAGTGGCGAGGAAGATGTGTTGGCTTACTTGCCGATGGCTTGGGTTGGCGACAATATATTTTCTTTAGCTCAGGCATATGTTACCGGTTTTTGCGTTAATTGTCCTGAAAGTCCGGAAACGGTGATGACTGACTTGAAGGAAATAGGACCTACCTACTATTTTGCTCCACCAGCAGTTTATGAAGCAGTTTTAACAAAGGTTATGATCCGCATGGAGGACGCAGGAAAAATTAAACGCTCAATGTTTAATTATTTCATGGAACTGGCAAAATCTGTTGGTATCCGCATTTTGGATGGAAAGTCAGTTTCATTGACAGAAAGATTGCTTTATTCTCTGGGAGAGTTATTGGTTTTCGGTCCTTTGAAAAACAACCTGGGTTTGACCCGTACCCGTCTGGCATATACTGCAGGTGAAGCAATTGGGCCGGAAATCTTTGAGTTTTTTCGCTCGCTTGGAATTAATATCAAGCAGCTTTATGGACAAACAGAAGCGTCCGTTTTTATCTGTGCACAACCGGACGGTGAAGTAAAAGCAGACACAGTCGGGACAGCATATCCAGGAGTGGAGTTGCGTCTGGCAGATAACAACGAAGTCTTTTACCGCAGTCCGGGAGTCTTTCACTCTTATTATAAAAATCCGGAATCAACTGCAGAAACTAAAGATGCTGAAGGCTGGGTAGCCACAGGTGATGCAGGTTTTTTTGATGACGATGGTCACTTGAAAATTATTGACAGGGCCAAAGACGTTGGACGCATGAACGATGGCACAATGTTCGCGCCAAAATATATTGAAAATAAACTTAAATTTTACCCGTTTATTAAAGAGGCAGTGGCCTTTGGTCATGAAAAAGATTATGTTTCTGCTTTTATCTGTATCGATATAGAAGCCGTCGGCAACTGGGCAGAGCGACAAAATTTAGCTTATTCCGGTTATACGGATCTATCTGCAAGAACAGAAGTTTATGATTTGCTGCAGGAATGTGTGGAATCTGTAAATGCAGATTTGGCTCGTGACGAAAAACTAAGTGGATCACAGATCAAAAGATATTTGTTACTACACAAAGAGCTGGATGCAGATGATGGTGAACTCACGCGTACCCGAAAAGTTCGTCGGATTATTGTTGCAGAAAAATATGATATCTTAATCCGGGCACTGAATGATCCTGCACAGACACACTGTGAAATTGAAGCAGAAATGACATTTGAAGACGGTCGTACAGGAACTGTGCATGCAGATCTGCAAATACGGGATTCTAAACGAATTAAAGCACATGTTCACTCTCTTGCAGCCTAATCACACAAAAGCTAATACAAAATAATTGTCCATGGAAACAAATACTGATGACTGCATTTTGAGCGTAGACCATATCAGTTTGGCCTTTGGAGGAGTGAAAGCACTTACTGATATATGTTTTAACATCCGGGAAAAAGAAGTGTTTGCCATCATTGGACCAAACGGTGCGGGTAAGACATCCATGCTGAATGTGATTAACGGCTTCTATCATCCTCAGGAAGGTGAAATAACCTACAAAGGGGTTCATCGTAAACAGATGAAATCACATGATGCCGCCGTCCAGGGTATCGCACGTACTTTCCAGAATGTTGCTCTTTTCAAGGGAATGTCCACTCTGGATAATATCATGACAGGCAGAAACATACGCATGAAACGAAACCTGTTATGGCAAGCTGTATATCTCGGTCCTGCCAGAAAAGAAGAACTCGAAAATCGTGAAGTTGTTGAGGATATTATTGATTTTCTCGAAATACAAGCTATTCGCCGTACTCCTGTTGGACGCCTGCCTTATGGTTTGCAGAAGAGAGTTGAGTTGGGAAGAGCACTGGCAATGGAGCCGGATTTGTTGCTGCTGGATGAGCCAATGGCAGGGATGAATATTGAAGAAAAACAAGACATGTGTCGTTTTGTTCTTGATGTCAATGATCAATATGGAACTACCATCGCCCTGATAGAACATGACATGGGTGTGGTAATGGATATTTCTGATAAGGTTGTTGTACTGGATTATGGAAAAAAATTAGCAGAAGGAACTCCGGATGAAGTCCGTGGCAATCAGGCAGTGATAGACGCCTATTTGGGCGTAGCACATTGATTGAACAATTAATTATATTAAATTGATAATGCAGGCATTTTTGATTGACCCCTTTGTGATGATGTATGATGCACCTCTATTTTTTGTGGAAGTGCTCGTGAGTGGTTTAATGTCAGGTGTGATGTACGCACTCGTTGCACTGGGTTTTGTTTTGATTTATAAAGCCTCTGGAGTCTTTAATTTTGCCCAGGGTGCAATGGTTCTATTTGCAGCACTGACATTTGTAGGTTTGTGGGAGCTTGGGGTTAACCCCTGGCTGTCTTTGATTTTATCTGCACTGGTGATGATAGGGGTTGCGTTCTCTGTAGAACGCGTTGTACTGCGTCCTCTGGTCAATCAGGATCCTATAATATTTTTCATGGCGACGATCGGCATCACTTATTTTTTAGATGGTTTTGGGCAAACCATTTGGGGTAGTGAAGTTAGACCTTTGGACATCGGTATTCCCAACGAACCTTTTATGGATTTTGCAGACTGGTCCGGATTGTATATCAATAAATTTGATGTCTTTGCTGCAGTTGTCTGTAGCATACTGGTGGCATTATTAGCAGGTTTTTTTACAAAAACAAAAATTGGCCGTGCACTGCGTGCAGTTGCAGATGATCACCAGGCAGCTCTTTCAGTTGGTATTCCATTAAAAACTATTTGGACAATAGTCTGGTCTGTGGCCGGGATAGCAGGTTTAGCAGCAGGAATACTCTGGGGTTCAAAACTTGGTGTTCAGTTTACTTTGTCCCTGATTGCTTTTAAAGCTCTGCCCGTCTTGATTCTTGGCGGATTTACTTCTATTCCTGGTGCAATTATTGGTGGATTAATAATTGGTGCAGGCGAAAAAATAGCTGAAGTTTACTGGGGCGAAGTGATGGGTGGTGCAATCGAAGACTGGTTTGCCTATGTAGTGGCCTTGATTTTTCTCTTGTTCCGACCACAGGGTTTGTTTGGTGAAAAAATAATTGAACGCGTCTAATTACAAAAAACAGCATAAATTTTTCTTATGATCTATCGTGAAGCCGGACAATTTAAAACTTCTTACAAATCGGACCAAGCTCTGTTGCCTATTGCTCAGGATCGATTTTTCATAATAAGTTTGTTGGCAGCAGCCTACATTTTGGTACCAATGGTAGCAAACGATTATTGGCTCAACTCCATCTTTTTACAATTCTTTATTTTTTCTCTGGCTGCCATAGGACTTAATATACTAACCGGTTATGCAGGTCAACTCAGTTTAGGTACTGGAGGGTTCATGGCCTGTGGAGCATTCTCCGCCTACAAGTTGGCCACTTCTTTTCCGGACATGCACATTATTGTCGTGCTGTTTCTTGCAGGTCTGATTACAGCCCTTGTTGGGATGCTTTTTGGTATTCCAAGTTTGCGAATCAAAGGTTTTTATCTAGCAGTTTCTACACTGGCAGCACAATTTTTTCTACTCTGGCTTTTTAATCGGGTTCCATGGTTCACCAACTATTCCAGTTCAGGTGTGATATCACCGCCACCGATAAAATTGATTGGAGATTATTATATTACCGGTACACAGGCTACTAATCTTACACAGTATTTTTTTACACTGACTCTTGTGGTTGTGATGGCTTTAGGAGCTAGAAATATCATCCGGGGACACACAGGTCGGTCCTGGATGGCAATGCGGGATATGGATATTGCTGCAGAAATTATTGGAATTTCACCGTTGAAAGCAAAACTCTCCGCTTTTGCAGTCAGCTCTTTTTATTGTGGTATTGCCGGAGCATTGTGGGCCTTTTTATATACCGGAACCGTGGAACCGCTGGCTTTTGAAATTAATCAGTCTTTTAAAATTCTATTCATGATCATCATAGGTGGTTTGGGTTCTATTCTAGGTTCTTTCCTGGGAGCCGCATTTATTGTTGTTTTGCCTATTTTTCTCAATTCAGCTCCAGCTTTACTAGGATTAGAGATTTCGGGTGCATTGGTGACACATATTGAATTTATGGTTTTTGGCGTGCTGATCGTGTTTTTTCTGATTGTAGAACCACACGGTTTGGCACGTTTATGGGGGATTGCTAAAGAAAAATTACGGCTTTGGCCTTTTCCGCATTGACCGTGTTGACCAGGTGGACTAGTCTCTATGTGGTTAATCACGTCCGCAGTTTCAGGACTAATCAATTTGATGATTAATGAATCGGTGGACATTTCACGCTGGATTTACTGTAAAATTCAGCTCATTTCTCAATTAATGATAAAGGAGAGAATATGAAGAATATAATGAAAAAAATCACGATTGTCATGCTAATTGGCGTCGTGTTCAGTCTGACAGGACTGGCTCAGGCTGCGGAAAAGATTTATATTCCGCTGCTGACTTATACAACCGGTCCTTATGCACCCGGCGGGATACCTTTAGATCAGGCATTCCGGGATTACTTCAAGTATGTTAATGCCACAGGTGGGGTTAACGGTGTAGAACTGGAATGGGAGACCTGCGAGTATGGTTATAATACCGACCGTGGTGTTGAGTGTTATGAACGAATCAAAAAGAGCAAAAGCGGTAACATGGGTGTAGCCGTATTCCCGCTTTCAACCGGTGTAACCTATGCACTGCTTCCACGAACTCAGGCAGATGGAATGGTTCTGCACTCAATGGGTTATGGAAGAACTGATGCCTCTGATGGACGTGTTTTCAGTCATGTCTTTACTGCACCTATGACTTACTGGAGTCAGGTGACTGCCATCACCAAATACATTGGCGAGCAAATGGGCGGGATGAATAATTTGAAGGGCAAGAAGATTGCTCTCGTTTATCACAACAGTGCCTATGGTAAGGAGCCAATTAAAACTCTTGAAGTTCTTGCTGAAAAATATGGATTCAAGTTCCTCAAGTATCCGGTCAACCATCCGGGACTGGAGCAGAAATCAACATGGCTTAAAATTGGACGTCAGACTAAGCCTGACTTCACTATCATTTTTGGTTGGGGCGTGATGACTCAAACTTCCATTAAGGAAGCAAAAGCAATCGGCTATCCTGTTTCCAAAATTATCGGCAACTGGTGGTCTGCCTCTGAAAACGATACACGACCTGCAGGTTCTGCGTCTGTTGGCTACAAAGCAGCTGGCTTTCACACGATAGGAAAACAGTATCCTCTGCATGCAGGAATTGTGGACAAAGTCTACGGAGCAGGAAATGGTTCTGGTGAGAAGAGTGTTGTTGGAGAAGTCCTTTATAACCGAGCACTGGTCAACGGCCTGATCTTTACTGAGGCTATTCGTGCCGCACAAAAGAAGTACGGTAATATTGCAATCAACGGCAAGCAATTGGCCTGGGGTTATGAACATGTTAATTTGACCGAAGCCCGCTTGAATGAGTTAGGCTTAGGCGGATTCATGAAACCGCTAAAAATCACTTGTGCCAACCACGAAGGAGCAAACAGTCTGCTCATTCACGAATGGGACGGTAAAAATTGGGTCAATCCATCCAAGTGGTATTCACCAATGTATGACGTAACGCGTCCGATGATTGAAGCATCAGCAGCGGCATACGCTAAGGAAAAGGGGATTACTCCTCGTTCCAATTGTAATTAAGCTAAATTTTAGTTGGGTCTGCAAAATTTGACCCGACTATTTTTGCCTTACACTTACAGCAGGTTGGGTGACTTTGTTCACCCAACCTGCTATTCATAAGCTATATTTTTAAAATGCTGCAGGTCAACAACATCGAAGTGATCTACGATCACGTAATACTTGTGCTCAAAGGTGTTTCACTTGAAGTTCCGGAAGGCAAAATAGTAGCCATTCTCGGTGCAAACGGGGCTGGTAAATCAACGACTCTAAAAGCAGTTTCTAATTTACTTCAGGCAGAACGTGGTGAAGTAACTAAAGGGAGCATTCAGTTTGATGATTTTGAGGTTCATGATCTTTCTCCAAATGATTTAGTGACACGTGGCTGCATACAGGTAATGGAAGGCAGGCATGTCTTTGAACACCTGACAGTTGAAGAAAATTTGCTCACAGGTGCTTACACACGAAAGGATGGACGTACTGAAATTGCAGCAGATCTGGAAAAAACATATAACTACTTTCCACGATTGAAAGAACGCAGAACAAGTCAGGCAGGCTACACTTCCGGTGGCGAACAACAAATGCTGGCGCTCGGACGGGCACTGATGTCCAAACCAAAAATGATTTTATTGGATGAACCTTCGATGGGGCTGGCACCGCAGCTCGTTGAAGAAATTTTTGAAATAGTAAAAGACCTCAACCAACGAGAGGGCGTTAGTTTTTTACTGGCTGAACAGAATACGAATATTGCTCTACGCTATGCCGATTACGGCTACGTCTTGGAAAATGGACGTGTAGTGATGGACGGTGAAGGAGCAGAACTACGCGAAAATGAAGATGTCAAGGAATTCTATTTAGGCATGGGAGGTGAGGGTCGTAAGAGTTTCCGAGACGGAAAAAACTACCGTCGTCGTAAACGCTGGCTCTAGTCGGCTTCGCTTGTTTTTTCATCCTTCCATTTCTCTGCAAACGCCATAGCATGAGCAGTAATGATGCAAAAATAGGTATCGTAGCCGGTGCCGGACCGTACGCTGGACTGGATTTAACACAGAAAATACTGCAGCAAACCGAGGCCAGAAAAGATCAGGATTACCTGCCAACCATCTCAATTTCAACACCTAGCCAAATTGCAGACCGCACCCATTTTCTTTTGGGTCAAACCACAAATAATCCGGCTCACGCCATTTTCCAAAATTTAACAGATTTAGCAGAACTTGGTGCAACTGTTGCTGGAATACCCTGCAACACCGCACATGCACCTGCAATCAGGGATGTGTTTCTGGAAAAGCTCAAAGAATCTGGAATGCAACTCAAGCTGCTGGACATGATCTCTGAAACTATTAACTTCTTGAAAGAAGTCTGTCCTGATGTTAAGACAGTCGGGGTACTTTCCACAATTGGAACCTGGAAAGCCGGGTTCTATCCCAAATTACTCAGTGCAGCAGGTTATGATATCAAATTACTTGAAGAGTCAGAGCAGCAGCATTTGCACGATATGGCACTATTTCATCCTGAATTTGGTATCAAAGTACAGGCAAATCCGGTTAGCAGTGAAGCTCGAAATGTTTTGCTGAATGGTGTTCGTCAATTGCAAAGACAAGGCGTTCAAGCCATTGTTTTGGGCTGTACTGAAATTCCGCTTGGACTTCCCGAAGCTAAATTAGGAGCAACATATTTAATTGATCCTGGATTGATTTTGGCACGTGCATTGATTCGGGAATTTTGTCCGGAAAAGCTTTTGCCCTGGTCCTGGGACACATAAAATGGCTGAAACAAAAACATCATCATTAACTCCAATTGAAAAGCTGAAGAAAGTAATGACCCGTTTGAGGCATCCGGATGAGGGTTGTCCGTGGGACAGGGAACAAACTTTTGCCAGTGTAGCACCTTACACGATTGAAGAAGCTTACGAAGTTTCTGATGCAGTTGACTGCAATGATATGCCAGCCCTCAAGGAAGAGTTAGGAGACCTGCTTTTGCAAATAATATTTCATTCCCGCATTGCAGAAGAAGCAGGTTATTTTAATTTTGACGAAGTTGCTCAAAGCATTACTGACAAAATGGTGCGCAGACATCCACATGTCTTTGGAGAGGATTCAGAGCGTTCAAAAGAGTTTCACAGTGAAGAATGGGAAGCACAGAAAAGACGTGAACGTGCTGAGAAAGCCAGTGCCCGTGGAGACACACCTGGTGTTCTCAATGATGTGGCGCTAGCCCTTCCGGCTCTCATGCGTGCAGAAAAACTGGGAAAAAGGGTTGCAAAAGCGGGGTTTGACTGGCCGGAAAAAGAAAATATTATTAATAAAATAAATGAAGATATTGCTGATTTAAAGGCTAAAATAAAGCAAAAAGATAACTTTCAGGAGTCGGCGGAAAATGAGCTTGGTGAGATTTTGTTGAATGTGGTCAGTCTTGCCCGTCACCTTAAAGTTGATCCGGAATTAGCTTTGCGTAGAGCAAATACGAAATTTGTAAACCGCTTCCGTACTGTTGAAGAACAGTTGGCAACTGCCGGAGATGTTCCTGAAAAGATCAACATTGAAGCATATAAATTACTTTGGGAGGCAGAGTAAAATGACAGCTTCTTAGTGATTTGTCAGAATTACACTTGAATGGCAGCTCCAGATAGCATAAACTTAACTGTTATGAATTTTATCGAAATATTTTTTGAGTTAGAAACTCTGTTCGTTAAAAATTTCAAAACAATGGAGAAAGGTGTTTTAATTTTTCTCTTTTTTAATGAAATAAATTATTTGATTTCTCAGAAAAATAGTTATTGACGGAATATTAATGAGTGATGCAGAACATATGAGCCGCAAGGAACTTTTGCAGCCAAACCGGATGGAAAAAAAGTTGTATGCATTTGTCGATCATGCATACCGCAAAAAACGTTTATATATAGGCGCAGGGGTTGCGGTTATAACACTGATAATTGGAATCTGGGGTGGCTGGCAATTTGTGCAGAGTCAGCGTGTAAATCAGGCAAATTTATTCCATATTGCCAGAGCAAAACTTAGCAATCCGGCACTATCTGAACAAGAAAGATTCTCACAGGGAATTGCTGCTTTACAGGAATTTGCCAAGTCTGAATCATCCAGTGTATTGAGCGTGCTGGCCTTGATGGAATCTGGAGAGGCTTATGCCCGTCAGTCGAAAAATGAAGAAGCAATACCTGTTTTTGAGGATGTGATAAAACATCCTGAGGCAACCATATTTCTCAGAAATGCAGCACGTCTCAGTTTGTCTGCTTTGTTTGAGGAACTGCAGAGGTGGGATGAAGCAGAAATGATGATTGAAGGAATTGATATTTCATCCTGGGATGATGTGCGGTGGCGTGCTTTGGCCAGAATTGCTATTTTAAAAGGTGAAAGTGAGCAGGCAAAAAAATTACTGGAAAAATTACTTGAAACTGTACCTGAATCAGTTTTTAGACAAGAAGCAGAAACATTACTATTGACTCTATAGTGCTGCAGAACTTTAACTATCAACCATTATAAAAACAAAAAATGAAAGAAGCTAATCAGACTCTTGTTGAAGAGCACAGTACCATCCAAAAAGTAAACTTGTTTGAAAAAGTTTTGACCACTTCCAAGCGGGCAAAATCACTCTACAGTCTAGAAGAATCAGCGAGATCTTCACTGAAGTACAAACCGGCTTTTCAGGCGATTATGGAAAACAATGATGGCCGTCTGATAATTAAGAGTACCCTGACAGATATTTCTGAAGAAGAAACTGAGCTAGAATAAAAAAACAAGACACTGAAACAATTGGTGTCTTGTCTCCTGAAACCTGAATAATAACAATTGATATGCGGGAATCAGTTAATTTGATTCAGGGTTTCACACGTGTTTTACGTGCGTTGTTGACACGTTCCCGCTCCCAATATGCTGCACTGTTAGTTTTTAGCGGAATGCTGCTGGCTGACACTCTTTTTCGTGTCTACATATTTCCTCTCTACTCAAAATTTTTAATTAATAATGGCGCAAGTCCGGCATGGACAGAACTGGATGTCGGTTTTGCTCCAATCGTCTGGCTCTCTTTCTTTGCCATCATCTTAGGCAGCCTGACAATCGTCATCACGTTTGCTTCTCAAAACGTCCCCAAGCTGATTGATTTATATATGGATCACTGGGCCAGTCTTTTTTTCGTCTGGTGGGCCGTAGCATGCCTGATTCATGCTTTTACAATCAAAATACTTGCAGAAACCGGAGTAGATATAGTTGCCAGTCTTGTTTTTAATTACCACATCCTTCTTGCAGTTTCGCTGGTAATAGGTTTCCCTTTTATTTTTACCATTCTCAGATCAACTAAAACCAGCAATGTGATAGAAAATTTATTGCAGGGTAGTTATAGATTGTTAGAGAATTTGGCAAAGAAAGGACCTAAGGTTAAACTTTCAGAAAAAGCTCATGCAAACATTCAATACCAGTTATTTGAAGAATTAAATCAATTGATGGACCTGCTGGTCTATGTACCTTATAAAGAACCAAAAGCACACATTATTGAAGGAATTGGGGCTTTACTGCAGAAATATGTAATCTTAAAACCAAACTTTCCTGAGCTGTTTTTTAAAGTAAACGAGTGTATTCACGAGGACATATCATTTCGTACCATGAAAAATTTATTACATGATGTGGAGAAAAAACATACATTCTATGAACAAAAGAGTTTTCGGTTGATAGGAAATGTTTACAATGTTTTTCTTGATACAGGAGAGTTTGATCTTTCTACTTTGTGCGTGGAACAATTGAGCCAAATTGGAAAAACTGCAATTGCTTGTGATGATCAGGCAGTGGTTGAGGAAGTTACTGTTCGGATGAATACCTACTTCAGATTTGCACTTAAACATGGACAGCATCACAATGAACCACGCAATTTATATAATCTTGTTTTTCATTACGGAAGGTTTCTGGAGGATTTAGCAGAATATCAGCAAATTGAAAAAATAAAGACCTGTATAGGCTATTTCGTGTTTTATGGACAACAGTGTTTTAATGCAATTCCACGTGCAAGGTCGCTGGCTTTTATTTTAGATGTTTTGGCTTTTGAAATGCAGAAGTTAATGCTAAATATATATCAAAACAACTGGGATAGAGAGCTTCAAGGAGAATTACTACAAAAGTTTCTTATCTTTGATAATTTTCAGGATATGGATAAAAACTTTGCAGTACAATTCTTTAGTCAAAACCATGGTATCAGACTTTTACACATAGGACTGGCCTTGTTCTATCTGCATCAACATGAAGATGAATTTGCAGAGGCAATTGCAAAAGATACTGTGCAGGATCTTATTCTAATGGGAGAGCCCTTGTTTAAAAAAACAATGACAACTATTTATGCCAGACTGCAGTTTTCAGGTCCCAAATTTTGGGAAGACACTGACCGTGGTAATATAAACATTTATTACACACCATATCAAAACGAAATTGAAACTTTCAAGAAATTACAACAAAAATATATACTTGAAAGTCCAACAAAAATTTCTGCATAACTGAATGCAGGTTTAATTAAAAAGTATTGCATTAAAAATTTTCTTGTATCATAAAATAATCTGGTTTATACTGCGATTGTTATCTATTAAGTTTGTTTAGTATAAGCAAACAACTTCAGTTAAATTAAAATATTGTTATTAAGAAAAAAGGTTGAGCCATGAAAAGAGAAGCAGAGTTTTTACAAAAAGTCAGAGAACTTGCTGCAGAGAAGAATATGTCTGCAACCGCAAAAGCATTAAAAATTCCGGTATATACTTTAAGAGCCCGCTTGTTAAGTGCTGCCATTAATCTAGGTGAAATTCCACCTCAATTTGCAAAAAATAGAGTTGTAAAAAAAGTTGCAAAAGTTAAAAAAAGCAAGTTTATAGATCTTGTTCGTGCAGCAGGGAAAGCAGGTAATTCAAGAAGGGTCATCATACCACAGCAAATATTTCAGGATCTGGACTGGAATAAAGGTGATGAGATTGTTATTCGCCGTTCTGGAAAAAATAAGATTATTATTGAAAAGTCGGCAAGTAAATAAACTTCTTTAAGACACTCGTTGAATAATTATTTAAAAGAGTGTTTCCTCCCTTTTAATTCAAACGGCGGTTGATTTCATAATCGTGATTTCAACCGTTTTTATCACAAAATATAAAACAGGTATTGCATGGATTTGGTGTATCGCCCAAGACGCTTAAGACGCTCCGCACCCATTCGTGGATTGGTGCGTGAAACTGAACTCTCACCTCAACAATTGATTTATCCGATGTTTGTTACAGAAGGTAAGGCAGTCAGGGAGCAGATTGAGAGTATGCCAGGACAATTCCGTCTGTCGGTAGATGAACTGGTTCGTGAGTGTGAAGAACTTTATGCACTTGGAGTTGGTGCAGTTAACTTATTTGGTTATGCTGTAGAAAAAGATGAATTAGCAACCAAGTCTTATGCTGCAGATGGTTTAGTTCAGCAGGCAATTCGAGCCATAAAATCTGCCGTTCCGGAATTGTGTGTGCAAACAGATGTTGCTCTTGATCCCTATACTACACACGGTCATGATGGACTAGTCATTGACGGTGAAATTGTGAATGATGAATCCGTGGAGGTGCTTTGTAAAATGGCGCTTTCTCATGCAGAAGCAGGTGCCGACTGGATTGCGCCTTCAGATATGATGGATGGACGGGTTTCTGCAATCCGAAATGCACTGGATGTACAGGGTTTTTCACAAGTTGGCATTCTAGCTTATTCCGCAAAGTATGCTTCCTGCTTTTACGGACCTTTTAGAGGTGCACTGCAGTCTGCACCAAAAAATGGAAACAAAAAAACCTACCAGATGGATCCTGCCAACACCAGAGAGGCACTGCGAGAGATTGCTTTAGATCTTGAGGAAGGTGCAGATGTAGTGATGATTAAACCCGCATTATGCTATCTGGATGTGATTACACGTGTCCGCGAAGCTTTTGATGCACCGGTTGCAGCCTATAATGTTTCCGGTGAGTATGCAATGCTTGTGGCCGCAGCAGAAAAAGGCTGGATTGATCGTGATCTTGCAATGATGGAAATGCTCCTCTCAATCCGACGTGCAGGTGCAGATATGATATTGACGTATTTTGCTAAAGATGCGGCTGCTTATCTACGTGCAGATTATGGAAGTTTTAAATGATGGACTCACTCACTATCCGTAATGCAGAAGTAATTCTTCCGGGAAATATTCAAAAAACGGATGTTGCTGTCAGTCAGGGAAAAATTTCTGCTATTGGCAAAGGCCTTGCGGATTGTGGTGAAGTTATTAATGCAGAAGGTTTGTTTTTACTTCCTGGAATAATCGATCCACAGGTTCATTTTCGTGAGCCGGGTTCGACTGATAAGGAAGATTTGCATAGTGGTTCATGTGCTGCTGCTGCCGGTGGAGTTACCAGTTTTCTGGATATGCCGAACAATAATCCTCCAGTAATTACAGTCCAGCGGATGAAAGAAAAAAAACAGCTGGCGGCAGAAAAATCAGTTGTCAATTATGGTTTTTTTATGGGAGCAACTCCGGACAACCTGGATGAGTTGAATGCAGTTGAAAATGTTTGTGGAATTAAAATATTCATGGGTTCCTCTACCGGGAATTTACTGGTCGATGACCCACTAGTTTTAGAAAAAATATTTGCCGGAGGTTCACGTCTGATTGCTGTCCATGCAGAAGATGAAGCTGTGCTGAGGGACAATATGGTGCTACTTAAAGATATTCACGATGTGCGTATTCATTCTCGTGTAAGGGATGAATCTGCCGCACTCAGGGCTACTAAATTAGCAGTGCGTCTTTCATTGAAGTACCGGAGGCGCTTACATATATTACATTTAACTACTGAAGATGAATGTGATTTCTTACGGACTTTGCCGAGGGAACACTTGATTTCTACAGAAGTTTGTCCCCAGCATTTTACTTTGACTGCTCCGGAATGTTATGAGCAGCTTGGGACTTTGGCCCAGATGAATCCACCAATACGGACAAGGAGACATGCAGATGCACTTTGGCAGGCTCTAAAAGACGGAATAATTGACTGCATTGCCACAGACCATGCACCTCACACTTTAGCTGAAAAAGACCAGTCATATGGTAAGGCACCAGCAGGGATGCCTGGAGTTGAAACTTCACTGCCTTTGATGCTTGACCGAGTTAATCAAAATCACTGCAGCCTGCAGCAGGTTGTCCACTGGATGTCAGAGGCACCAGCAAAATTATATGCAATGCAGGGAAAAGGACGTATTGAAGTAGGTCATGATGCAGATCTGGTTTTAGTCGATTTGGACCTCAAGAAAACAGTCAGGAATGGAGATTTGAAAACCAAAGTTAATTGGTCTCCTTATCATGGTATGGAATTAAAAGGCTGGCCGGTTCGTACTATTGTAAACGGTAAAACAGTTTTTTTGAATGGCGAAGTTGACAAAAGTGTGCGAGGCAGAGAGATCTGTTTTGCATCATGAGTAAATAAGAGTTAGGATAGATGGAATATTTTTGTTTTTAAGTCATTTTTGAAGATTCGTTCTGAAAAAACACTGTTAAGAATTTATCAATAAACATTTTCTTTGGAGAAAATAATGACGACAGCAACAGTTAAAAGCACTAAAAACAACTTAGTTGAAATGCTAGATAATTCTCGGAAGCTCTATGCTGATCGTCCTTTGTACGGTACAAAGCGAGATGGGAATTACGAATGGACATCTTATGAGGAGTTTGCAGAAAAAGTAGATGCTTTCCGGGCAGGATTAGCTTCTCTGGGAGTATCTGCAGGAGACAAAGTCGCCATTATCTGTAAAAACACAGAAGAATGGGCTGTTTCTGCTTATGCTACTTATGGCTTGTGTGCACAACACATTCCTATGTATGAAACACAGTTACCAAAGGAATGGGAATTCATAATTCGGGATTGCGGAGCAAAAGTGTTGTTGGCTGCAAACACAACCGTACTAGAGCAAACCAGTGATTTCGTTGAACGCATTGACGAATTGGAACACATTGTTTTATTATCCGGAACAAGTACTGGTGCGGTTAAAACATATTCTGATTTACTGAAAAGTGGTCGTGAAAATCCGGTAGAAGCACAGCAGCCGGAGGCGCAGTCGCCGATGGGAATGATTTATACCTCTGGAACAACCGGAGACCCAAAAGGCGTGGTATTGAGTCATCGGAATCTGATTTTTGAATGTGAGGTTGTTCTGCCGTTGTTTGGCATGACAAAGGATGACCGCACCCTGGCATTTTTGCCGTGGGCCCATGTTTTTGGTCAGGTGGCAGAAGTTCATGGATTAATCAATTCAGGCGGTTCTGCGGGATTGGTCGATGATGTGAACACACTGATTGAAGAATTGGGTGTTGTCAAACCTAGTATGTTTTTTGCGGTACCACGCGTTTATAATCGAATTTATGAGCGTCTAAGAGGGCAAATGCAGGAAAAACCGGGCTTTATCCGCTCTCTTTTTTATGGTGGACTCAAGCAGGCAAAGCGTGAGAGAGAAGGTGAAACACTTAGTTTTCTTGAAAATCTGACATTGACACTGGCCCGCAAGATTATTTTCAAAAAAGTTTATAATCGTTTTGGCGGAAATTTGCGTATTGCAGTAAGTGGTGCCAGCGCCTTGAGTCCTGCTGTAGCAGAATTTGTCAATGATATTGGAATCAGTGTTTTTGAGGGTTACGGCCTCAGTGAAAATACGGCTGCACTTTCGGTAAATTATCCTGGAGCAAGGCGTTTTGGTTCTGTAGGGAAACCACTGCCAGGTGTGCGGATCGAGATTGATAAATCTGTAGAAGGATCCAAAGAAGAGGACGGTGAAGTTCTAGCATATGGTGAAAATATTATGCTTGGTTATCATAATCTTCCGGAAATAACAAAAGAGAGTATCACCAAAGAAGGAGGATTGCGTACAGGTGACTTGGGACATTTGGATGCTGACGGTTACCTTTACATCACTGGACGAGTCAAGGAACAGTACAAACTTGAAAATGGTAAATATGTGGCTCCGGCACCTTTGGAAGAAACACTGAAACTGAGTGCTTACATTGACCAGATAATGCTTTACGGTTTTAACCGTGCTCATAATGTGGCTGTGATTGTTGCAGCGATGCCTGCAGTAGAAAAATATGCTGAGGAAAATGAGATCACTGCAAGTGGAGAAAGTTTGCTGACTGATCCTAAAATCAGACAATTATTCCAGGAACAATTGGATCGTTATGGTAAAGATTTTAAAAGTTTTGAGCGTCCTCAAAATTTCACTTTGCTTGCTGAGGAGTGGGGAATAGACAATGGACTGTTAACTCCGACTCTCAAATTGAAAAGAGAAGTAGTGGAGAAGCAGTTTATGAAGCAGATTGAGAGCCTTTATTCTTGAGTAGAAGCAGTTGTTTGGTCTTGTGATTGACAACAGTATTCTGCTACAATTGGTGATTTTGAAGTTTCCTGCGCGTCATGCAAATCCAAGTCTCAAATCTGCATAAAAGCTACATTGATGGAGAGGGCCGCAAACTGCACATTTTGCGGGGCCTTGATTTTGAGGCTAAGTCCGGATCCACGGTAGCCATTGTAGGCGCTTCGGGAACCGGCAAGAGTACTTTGCTGCATGCAATTGGCACACTGGAAGCCATAGATGAAGGGCAGTTGCGACTTGATGATCGGGATCTGACTAGTTTTACCAGGGATCAGGCTGCAAAGTTCCGCAATGATGAAGTTGGTTTTATTTTTCAGTTTCACCAGTTATTGCAGGATTTTACTGCCTTGGAAAATGTGATGATTCCACAGTTGATTCAAGGGCAGAACACAGAAACTGTACGCAAAAATGCCTTGGATTTGCTGGAAAAGGTTGGTCTTGCAGAACGTTCAGGGCATAAACCAACTCAACTTTCCGGTGGCGAACAGCAGCGTGTTGCGATTGCACGTGCATTAGTCAATCAACCACGAATCATACTGGCAGATGAACCGACAGGCAACTTGGATAATGAAACAGGAGAGCAGATAATGGAAATTTTACTGCGCCTTAATCAAGAGAATGATACCACGCTAGTTATGATTACCCACAATACAGATCTCGCCTCTGCCATGCAGTATCAGCATCGTATGGAAAATGGACAATTACATTTGCTTACGAATGACTAAGAATTTCCGCTACAGAATTTTTATTCAGCCTGATTTCCACACCTTTTAAACCTGATGAATTTCCCCTCTACTGTTTTTCGTTTTTTTGTAACACTCTTGCTGCTGGGGTGTGTTTCTGTGAATAATTACCAGAATGAACTCAAGGCACAGACAGTGACAGGTTCTGCTATTTCAGTAAACATTTCTGAAATTGAAATAACAGGTACCTCCGATTTAGAAGCTTCTCAAATAATGTTCTTGATAGAAAGTCAGGCGGGTGAAGCCCTGGATCGAAAAACGATTAGCAGGGACATTCACTCCATATATCAAATGAAATTATTTGATGATGTACAGGCAGAAGTAATACTGCAGCAGGAAACAGATTCTACGGCAAAAGCTTATTTACTGCGCTTTGTAGTAAAGGAACGTCCACGTCTGGCTGAAGTGAAATTAGTCGGTGTGATGCAGCTGGAACGTACTGAAATTGAAGAAAAAATGACTCTGCTGCAGTATGATCCACATGATCCAGAAAAAATAGCTGTAAATGAGCAGATTATTTTGGAGTATTACCGAAGTGAGGGTTATCCACGGGTACGGGTTAAGAGCAGGATTGAAATTATCGAAACAGATCTTGAAACTGTAGAAAACAAGTTTCGGGTGGTTTTTGATATCACTGAAAAACCAAGGGTGTACCTCTCGGATATCAATATTTCCGGAACTGAGTATTATTCTGAACTGGATATTAAACGCTTTATTCTGAGTTCAGAAATAGATTGTGTAGCCTGGGCAAATCAATCCGGGCTGTTTCGTGAGGAAATGATTAATCAAGATTTGTCATTGATTACACAGCACTATCTGAAAAAAGGCTTTATCAAAGTTTTTATTGAAAAGCCGGATGTGATGCTCATACATAATCCGGATTACAGTAGAGTCGATGTTCGTTTGAAAATATCTGAAGGAGCACAATATACTACAGGAAAAATTGAAATTGCAGGTGATATTCTTGGTAATAAAGAAAATCTAATAAAGAATCTATTGCTGCTGGAAGGAGAAATTTATAATCCGTTTTTGCAAAACAGAGATCGTTCCGGAATCAGTGAAATCTACCATGAGCAGGGTTATGCCTTCGTCAGAGTATTTCCTGAAACAAAGGTTGATGAAGTTGCCAAAACAGTCGATGTTACTTATCGGATTAAAAAGGGGGAAAAGGCCTATATTGGCCGTCTGGAAATTGCGGGCAACATAGAAACACGGGATCATGTTATCAGGCGTGAGTTTGAACTGCTGGAGAATGAGCTATTTAATGGAAAGAAACTGCGCTTAAGTCAGGAAAATCTTAACCGATTGGGTTTTTTCCAGTCAGGTGTTGTGTTGGAAAGGTCTGCACGTGCTCAGGAAAGCAACCTGCTCGATATCCTTGCACGTTTAAAAGAAGCGCAGACAGGGACTTTTCAGGCACAAGTGGGTTATAGTGATTTTTCCGGATTTAGTGGAGGTGTAACCCTTTCAAAAGGTAACCTGCTTGGATCTGGACGTACTCTACGTTTGAGTGCACAGTTTGCGGAACAAAGTGTTCAACAAAAATTCGATGTAACTCTAATTGATCCAAGATTATTTGATTCATTGGTTTCGGGATCTGTTTTTGCTTCAAGAAGTAAAGTCCAGGATTCCACAGAATTTGAGCGTGGAGTAATCACGGAGAATAATTATGGTTTCAGTTTGGGGATGCCGCTTTATTTCCGTGATTTACGCTTTGGAACGCAAATAAGTTCTCTTGACCGTGTTTTTTCTGATTCCGGAGATGACCTTTACAAACACTCAGTCTCACCTTCGTTGACCTTTAACTCGGTCAACCATCCAGTTTTTCCAAGTGCAGGAATCAAAACTTCTTTGCGCCTGATCCAGACCGGAACTCCTTTTGGCGGAAATATCCAATTGCGTGAATATCGCCTTCAGTATCAGCAGTTTTGGTCTATGAACCAGGAGAATACTTTTATTCTGATGGCAAAAGCTCGTTTGGGATTGTTGCAGGAACAAGGTGGTTCTCCAATTCCATCAGAAGACCGATATCGTCTGGGTGGTATTGACACAGTCCGGGGGCACTTCTATTATAACATTGCCGGACCTTATGGTGCCAGTGAGCAACGTCGTTACCGTGAGTACAGGGTGATTACAGATGAACTTGGTTACCAGCAGACAAAGACCTATGACAGCAGAACTGTTGGATTGAGCGCAAGTGAGTTGCAGGAGTTGAAAAGCGGTGGTATTTCGGAGAGACTCTTTAACCTTGAGTTACTGTTTCCACTGAGTCAAGATGAGAATAGTTTTGTCCGTGGAGTGATTTTTTTGGATGCAGGAAACGTGAATGCAGAATCAAGTCAGTATAAACTGCTGGGAGAAAATGAACCGGGCTTTTTAGAGCTACGTAAAAGTGCAGGCTTTGGTATTCGTGTGATAACACCGATGGGCGTTTTGCGTTTTGAGTATGGATCTAAATTGGATAAGCTTCCAGATGAGACTCCAGACCGTTTTGAATTTACTGTCAGTGGGTTGTTTTAGACTAAACTTCTTTCTGATAACCAGGAACTGTTTGTAATTAGCTGAAAATGAAAAGTCCTCAAGTTTCTGACTCCATACGTCAACAACTAAAGCTCGCACGTGAAGCCTCACTCGTTTTGGCAAATTTGGATAATTCTGAAAAAAACAGAATTCTACAAGTTTTGGCAGAAATGCTGCGTAAAAACTCAGCTCTGATTCTGGCAGAAAATGCCAGAGACATGACAGAGGCCTACAAAATGCTTGAATGCGGAGAGTTGACATCCAGTGCCTGCAATCGAGTCTCGCTCAATGTGGAAAAGATTGAGATGATGGCACAAAACTGTGAAAGTGTGGCGGCACTGCCTGATCCCTCAGGTGAAATCATCCAGGCAACCCGTCTTGATCTCGGTTTGGATCTCTATCGTGTTTCATGTCCAATTGGTGTTATTTTGGTGATTTTTGAGTCACGTCCAGATGTGGTTATTCAAATTTCTGCTTTGGCCCTTAAATCCGGAAACGCAGTAATTTTAAAAGGAGGTAAAGAAGCCCATAATTCTAATCGTGTGTTGGCAGAACTGATCCGAAGAACTTTACTCAAATGTAAAACTGCTCCGGAAAATGCTGTCAGTCTTGTCGAAAGCCGCGATGATGTTGCGCAACTGGTAAAAATGAGTTCTGAACTGGATCTAATAATTCCACGTGGCAGCAACGAACTTGTTCAGCATATACAAAAAAACGCTCAAGTACCTGTATTGGGACATGCTGACGGACTGTGTCATGTCTATCTTGATCAGGCTGCAGATCAGATAAAAAGCCTTGAGGTATCACTTGATTCAAAACTGGATTATCCTGCCGTCTGCAATGCTGCCGAAACGCTACTTGTACATCAAAATTATCCTAATGAGTGGCTTGCGGAAATTTTGCAAAAAATGCAGAATGCTGGAGTTGAATTGAGAGTTTGTCTGGATACAAGAAAAAGGCTTGGGAGCTATCAGGGACTAAAACTGATGACTGCAGATGAAGATGACTGGAAATCAGAATACACAGATTTGATTATTTCTGTCAAATCTGTCGAATCTGCAGAAGATGCAGTACAGCACATCAATCTTTATGGTTCAAAACATACCGACACAATTGTCACTGAAGATTCAGAGCTGGCAGAGTGGTTCATGAACTCAGTCGATGCTGCCGGAGTGTTTTGGAATGCCTCAACGCGTTTTGCAGATGGTTTCCGCTATGGATTTGGTGCAGAAGTTGGAGTTAGTACCGGAAAAACACATGCCCGGGGACCGGTTGGTCTGGAAGGTTTGGTGATCTACAAATACAAATTGTACGGTAACGGACAGGGAGTTGGACGTTATGCTCAGGAAAAACGAGACTTTCTACATGAAAAAATACCACTTGCAGAACAGTAGAATTATTAAATGTTACTAAGCAGAATCTGAATCAAATATGTATAAATTACATCTTGATCGTGAATTAACAAAAGATCTTTTTGATGGAACATCAAAAGAGATCAGGGATTGGGTAGTGAATGCAATTGCAAACATTGTCATAGTCGATGATGTGATTGAAAAAAGTGAGTTTGTGGCACTCAGAGAAGCAATTGAGTTGCTGGATAACCGTGAAGAAATTGAAATATTAATGCAAAAGTTGAAAGATAGAAAATTATTCAAAATAGAGGACATCAGTATGGATCACGAACTTGCTGTCAAAGTGTTCTTTTATCTGGCAGCAATTGCAGTGATAGACGGTAATCTTAAAAAAAGTGAAGTAGAGTTGTTGAATAAATGTGGGGTCTGTCTGGGACTCGCTGACAAAGTGATTCGTGCAGTAACTAATTGGTCAGTAAAGCAAATGGAAATCAACAGCAACTTGAATCAGGCACTGGAGGAAAGCCTTCGGGAACGCAATCGTATCGTTGAGAATAATTAATTCGCACAACTAAGACGAGCTTCAAATTGAAAAAAACTTGCTTTCCAGTGGCTCTTCTCTTAAAATTTATTGTCAGATAGTCCTCTTTTTCTAATCGAGTAATATTAATTATCCTTCTATTTTTTCAGAGACTTATGCCTGCCGGTTTACGGATTAATTTAGTCCGAATATTTTTATTTACACCATTTGTAATTGTCTTTATATTCCTGCTCAGTTTCAGTTCTGCTGCAGCTCAGTCTAATTTTGTGCCCCTGGAGAGAGGAGATGTTTCAGAGCGTGAAGAACACCTTACCTTTGCACCAGGTGTTGAACTCTCAGGTGATTTCAGGTTTCGAACTTCAAAGATAAAATCCACGGCACTTCCACAGTCACGAACTGCCACCAATTCTCCGGAAGAGTTTTCTTTTGAGCAGGATGTACGTCTGCGTCTGCGTTCTACTGTACATCGGATAATTTCACTTAATCTGGAACTTGCAACAAATCAGGAAGCAATTTATCAGTCAGATATCAGGGCATCACGCAGCTCACGAACTTCTGGTGCAGAATCACAAGCAGCAAATATAACGGCAAGGCAATCATACCTTGAATTAAATAGAAACCCGAATGAAGTAGCAAAAATCGGCAAACACGTTGTTAACATTGGTGACCGTAAGGGTAAAGTCTTTGCCGGAATTCTGAGTGGATATTCACAACGCTGTAAGGCAGGAACATGGTGTTACGAAATTGGCGGAATGAAGCTTTCGTCTGCAGATGCAGATTGGCTCTATTTTTTCTCATTGGACTATCCCTTTTGGCATGAAGTAGATACTAAGGGAGAAATCATAGATTCGTTGCACATTGAATTGTTCCGGATAAAATACACTGAACACGATGTGCCGTTGGGACTGAATAATGTACCTGCAAAACGTCTTTCCGGGACTACACTTTCCAGCCTTGAAAGTAGTGGGTTTACTTCGGGAAGTGCCTGTAACACTCTTCTTGCCGGTTACACACTGAACTCAAGTTGTAAGCCGATCTACTATAATGCACACGAACAGGAATATTTTGGTCTGCGCTTGTCCTGGGAAACTCCGGTCTGGTCTATTTATGCGGACATTATTTCTAATCAGGGAAATCGTGATTATTATCAATATGATGATCGGCACAATCTGGATAAAAGAAAAATATCAGGTGGTGCAGCAGAACTGGAACTAAGTTGGAAAAAACCTGGAGGAAAATTCGAATTTGTTGCCATGCTGGCAGGCGGTGATGAACAACAGGATGACAGCAGCAAAAATGGAGCAAATTATCTGCGTGGATTGGAAGGATATTATGAAATATCTCCGGGAACGTACCGTGGAACACAATTTTATTTCAACGGTGGCAGTCCTGATTTAAACAGTGGAACCGGTTTAGGACACTCAATCAATAATACTCAATTGGGTGGGATTCGTTATTATTATGAGATTCCGGAAACAACTGCAGTTTATCGTTTTGGTCTTTATGAACTAAAGCGCATTAAACCGGTACTGGATGTGAATGGTGCTAAAGCAAGTATGATCGGCATTGAATGGGATAATACTTTTTCCCTGGATATGGCAAGTCATGCAAAACTGGACTTGGATTTCAATGCTTTTCAACCCGGTAGTGCATTTAGTTACGACGATCACACTGCACCAACTGCAAGAACAGATATGATTTTTCACTTTGCAGGACGTTTGATATATTCGTTCTGAGTTGTTTTTTAATATAAAAAGGTGAACCATGAAACAAAAAAGAGTCGCAAAAGTTGAGCGCAAAACCAAAGAAACAAAAATTAAACTAGAATTGAATTTAGACGGTTCAGGAAAAACTGAGATTAACACCGGAATTGGTTTTCTGGATCATATGCTGAATTTGTGGGCTTTTCACGGTTTGTTTGATTTAAAAATATCTTGCAGCGGTGATCTGGAAATTGATACTCATCACTCAACTGAAGATATTGCAATTGCATTGGGTAGTGCCTTGGCAGAGGCAGTTGGTGAAAAGAAAGGTATTTGTCGCTACGGTCATTCCTATGTACCCATGGACGAAGCTCTGCTTAGAGTTGCCCTGGATTTATCCGGGCGTCCTGAATTTGTGTTTTCAGGAGAATTTTCGCAGCCGAGAATAGGACAGCTGGATACACAGATGATCAGCCATTTTTTTAAATCATTTGCAATCTCAGCCAAGATGACTCTGCATCTGACAATACTCTATGGAATTAACGATCACCACAAATGCGAAGGACTGTTCAAAGCACTTGGAAGAGCATTGTGTGCAGCTGTAGAGTCAGATCCACGGCGTACAGAAGTTGTTTCAACAAAGGGGCTGCTCTGAGCGTACGGAACGTCATCATTGATTACAAAGTTGGTAATCTGCATAACCTGAAAAATGCTCTGGATTTTTCTGCAGTAGAAACTCAGCTCGTTTCTCGGGCAGAAGAAGTTTTGAATGCAGATAGAATTCTATTGCCCGGTGTTGGAGCTTTTGCACCGGCAATGGAACAGTTGAGAAAGTCGGGAATGCTTGAGGCACTGCAGGAAAAAGTGAAGGCAGGAACTCCTTTGCTTGGAATTTGCGTCGGTGCGCAATTACTGATGGATGAAAGCGAAGAAGACGGAACCCATGCCGGTCTGGGCTGGATTCCGGGCAAGGTGCAACGTTTTCAGCACCAGCTTAAAATTCCGCAAATGGGTTGGAATCAGGTTTCTCAGCAGAAAGACAGTCCTCTTTTTCAAGCAGTTGCTGATGAAGCACACTTTTATTTTGTGCATTCATATCACCTTCTTCCTGAAAACAACGCCGACGTTTTGGGACTCAGTAATTACGGTTATGATTTTGCCTCCGTTGTCTCTAAAGACAACTTGTGGGGAGTTCAGTTTCATCCGGAAAAAAGTCAAAATGCAGGTTTGCAGTTGTTGAAAAACTTCTGCACCCTAACTTAGTGGTATGTCAGACATACCTTTTATCCGTGTTAATCAAGAGTAGAATTCATTCTGCATAAATTTCACGATCAACTATAAACCTTGAATAAAAAATAAAAAATGGCTTTAGAACAAACATTTTCAATCATAAAACCTGATGGAGTTCGTAGAAATCTGGCTGGAAAAATACTTAGTCGTTTTGAAGAAAAGGGCTTGCGTATTGTGGCCACCAAAATGATTCACATGTCAAAACGTGAGGCAGAAGGCTTTTATGCAGTTCACAGTGAACGCCCTTTCTTTGCAGAACTGACAGAATTTATGTGTTCCGGACCGGTTGTTGTTTCAGTCCTGGAAGGTGAAAATGCAGTTTCATTTCACCGCGAAATCATGGGCGCAACAAATCCGGCAGAAGCAGCGGAAGGTACTATTCGTCGTGATTTTGCTGAAAGCATTGGTGAGAATACTGTCCATGGTTCAGACAGTCTAGAAAATGCGGCGATTGAAAGCTCTTATTTCTTCTCGCAGACTGAGTGCGTAAACTCAGCAACCTGACTTAAAATTGCGTTTCAAGATACGGGATTAAATTATTCCAAATTTCTTCCCGCCTTCCCTTTTCTAAAGACGAATGTGTTAGCGGCGTAGTCTCAAGTTTTAAATCCTGGCGAATAATTTTCAAGTGCTTTTGGATCTGACTACGCTTCAGTTTGTCAATTTTACTGGCCACAATTAAGACTGGACGCTGATAGTAATCCAACCATTCTTTGAGTTGGCGGTCCTGCGCAGTTGGTCCATGTCTACTGTCAACAATCAGTACAACATTTTGGAGGCTTTCCCTCTCCTGTAAATATGACTCTATCAGTCGCTGCCATTGCTTGCGGACATTACCGGGTACCTTGGCAAAACCATAGCCCGGCAGGTCAACAAAATGAAACTTGTCATTAATCTTAAAAAAATTTATCAGCTGTGTTTTTCCGGGAGTAGAACTGGTTTTAACCAGTTTTTTGCGGTTGAGCAGGGAGTTAATCAGTGTAGATTTACCAACGTTTGAGCGGCCTGCAAAGGCAATTTCCGGAAGTGTTGGTGCTGGAAACTGCCACGGTGAAGATGCACTGAGGATAAATTCTGCAGAATGAATTTTCATTTTGCTTTGTCTTCATCTGAAGACTCTGGTTCAATAATTTCCACATCCTTAGGTTCAACCACATCTTCGGCTGCAGAGCTGGAGTCAGTTTCATTTTCTGCCAATGGAGTTCCGAACAGTTGATTGGAAAAATGCGCTAAATTGTCTACGTTTAGTACTTGCTGCCGGTTTGCCAAATCAAAATAAAGGAGTGTTGTCAAAAGTGAAGCAAATGGATAAAACAGTAGTGAAGCAAGATATTGTGACCAGCGGATTGCCTGATGAATTCCTGGGTCACTCAATATTTCAGCAAGATAAGAAGTTATTTCTTCGTTGCTGTTCGGCTCAATGTTTAAATTAAGTTCCGGCATGAAAATGGTGAAGAGTAAGGCAAAAACAATAAACTGCAAAATGGTGCTGATTACAACTACTATGAATACTCGTGATAAATCTCCTCTTGCCAGCTGAATACTCCTGGCCATGGCACGCATTCCCCTGACTCCTTCAACTATGCAAATTGGCTGTGCCATTGAAGTCAATAATAATCCACCAAGCCACAGGGATACTACTAAAATACTGAAGGGAAAAGGCAGCGTAAGCCCCATAACGCCTGTGATAAAAAGCAGGTACTGTAGAATGGCTACATGAACTGCCATCAAAAACAAGGGAGAGCGCAAAGCACGCAAAATACCCAGTGCCGGAAAAAAACTTCCGAATGCTGTTCCAATCACACCTAATGTTATTGCGCCTTCCAGGACGTGGACTGAAAGAAAAAAGACGATACTCTCAGTTTCACCCCAGCCTGCAATACTCATCACGAAAGCTGGTGCAATCAGAGCAGCAGTTAAAAACAATATTGCAAGGATGTTTTTCTGGTAGATTCTCAGGCTCAGAATGAACAATGAGGGAATACTATGTTTAAAATTAAGTAGATTCATTTTTTCTGTTGAAAATATTAGCAGGAAGAGTTAACCTCCAGCATACAAAAACTGTCAAACTAAGACAAGTGAAAGTACAGCTAAGAAGCTTGAAAGTGTGCAGTGCTCGGCAAAAAGCTTGCATGGATCGGTTACCTAAGTTAGTATTATGGGTTGAATAAAGCTTTGATTTTCCAAAGCGAATTTATTGCGGAGAGGTGACCGAGTGGCCGAAGGTGCGTGATTGGAAATCACGTGTGCGGGCAACCGTACCGAGGGTTCGAATCCCTCTCTCTCCGCCATCCCGTCCTGCTTACTGCAATTTATTAGAGGTCAATCATCAATCATAACTACTATATGCAGCATTTTCGAATACAATTCAGTCTCTTCCAAATATTAATAGCATCTCTACTTTTGTTCCTGCTTTCCTGCAGTAGTAAAGAGGAAGAATCAAGCAGTACTTCTACCGCTGCCTGTTATGTAACGACACCTTCTTCAAAAGGTTCGTGTGATGTAAGCAGCACACTGACAGCTTCGACAAAGGTTCCTCTCCTGATGGTACGTGTACAGTACAATAATGCCTGTTTTAACAGTGATGAAACAACTTGGGCAAGTAAAATGTTTGGTACGAGTGACAAGCAAATGAATCATTATCTGGCGGAAACTACTTATAATAAATATCAATTCACACCTGCTGCGGAAACATCCGGCTGCAGCAATGATGGAATTATTACGGTTAATATGCCGGAAAATCATCCCAACACTCAGAAAAATTCCTGGGCCTGCTATGCTGCTAAAGCAATCACTGAAGCTGATTCAAGTATTAATTTTGCGGCCTTTGACACAGACGGCAATGGTAAACTCAGCGTCACGGAACTGCAGGTGATCTTTCTGGTTGCCGGAGGAGAAAGCGCATCAGGCATTAATTCTCCTGGAGGAGTTTGGGGTCAGGCCAGTTCTATCTGGTGTGATGCAAATGGAGACGGAAGTATTACGGCTGAATCTGGAGAATATTTCATGACGTTGGACAATGTTAATTTGTTAGGTTCTAATTCTTCAGCAAGTGGGCAAAACGGCTATTCTCAGTTTGGTGAACTGCAGGGGAGTAGTTCCAGCAGTACCTGGGATGCTTCAATTGGCGTAATGGCACACGAACTCGGACATGCTTATTTTCTTCTGCCGGACTTGTATGATACAAGTGCTACAGGTGCGGGAATTGGTAACTTCGGATTAATGGGAGGTGGAGCCTGGGGTACCAAAGCAAGCACTGAAAAAGGTGGTGATACTCCTGTACATCTCAGTGCATGGTCTAAGGAAAAACTTAGTATCTGTACACCTCAAACTGTTGCTTCAGGAACAAACAATCTCACTCTGCCGGCAGCTTATCAAAGCAGCACGCATGCCTCTTCCTGTGGGATCTATAAAGCCTCAACCTCCACCAGCGGAGAATATTTCCTCTTGGAAAACCGCAGTACAGGAGGTTATGATCAGGGTCTAAATTACCTGCTTCTTGATGGTAGCTCAATTTATACTGTGGGTACAAGTTATAAAGGTGGACTGGCAATCTGGCACGTCAAGGATATTCTCAGTTCCTGTTCAACAAGTAACAATTGTGAAGCGCTTTCTCCTAAATTGGTTGACCTTGAGGAGGCCAACAATGGAGATCTGGACAGCGCAGGATCGTACGGCAGAACCACCCATTTGTTTTACAGTGGAAACAATGCTACTTTCGATAACAGCAGTACTCCAGACAGCAAACTTTATGACAATTCTTCATCCGGAATCAGTGTCACCAGTATCAGTGCTGCCGGTGATAATATGACATTAACCATCAGTAAATAAGAGAAATATGAAACGCATTAGCCTAATAATAGTTCTACTCTGCGGTTTTGCCCTGAATTTAATGGCGGTCCCGGCTGCACCATATTTAATCACCTTCGCGCAACCGGATGGTTCCACTTTTCTCGCCCATCTCAAGGGTGATGAGAATTTCAGCTGGATTGAAACACAAAATAAACAGGT